>DYCF01000024.1 GCA_019418225.1 Clostridiales bacterium
TTCGTGCTAAGAAAACACCCTTAAAAAAGTTGTCCGAATAACTGTTGACAATCCAAACCTTGCCTTTAATTTGATTATGTTCATTATTTCAATCCACACACCTACGTGAGGTGTGACTTATAACCACCGGAAGTGCCACCAGTGCCACTTGTAATTTCAATCCACACACCTACGTGAGGTGTGACATAAATCATCTTTATCATATGTATCTGCATAAATATTTCAATCCACACACCTACGTGAGGTGTGACAAGAATTGAACGTGGACTATTCAAAAGTAATACTGATTTCAATCCACACACCTACGTGAGGTGTGACAAGGTTCTCACTAAACCAATAAAAAGTGAGTTGGTATTTCAATCCACACACCTACGTGAGGTGTGACAAAAGTAATTTGAGATATCCAAAGAGTTAAAAAAATTTCAATCCACACACCTACGTGAGGTGTGACAAGAAATAACGGTTATTTCTTTATCTATACTAATATTTCAATCCACACACCTACGTGAGGTGTGACTATCTAATGCTAGTTTACATAATTTAAAAGTATTAATTTCAATCCACACACCTACGTGAGGTGTGACTGATAAGAAAATAAAACTTTCAATTCTATGTAAAATTTCAATCCACACACCTACGTGAGGTGTGACGAGTCGAACAGAAGTTATTTGGGGCAATATTAAATTTCAATCCACACACCTACGTGAGGTGTGACGCTAAAAGATGGTAGAGTAAATATTTACTCATTAATTTCAATCCACACACCTACGTGAGGTGTGACGCAAGATATTCCGATATGCAGATAGGACAAAAGAATTTCAATCCACACACCTACGTGAGGTGTGACTGAGATTGTATAATCTGTTTGAACCTTTTTAAAATTTCAATCCACACACCTACGTGAGGTGTGACTGAGATTGTATAATCTGTTTGAACCTTTTTAAAATTTCAATCCACACACCTACGTGAGGTGTGACATTGAATATGTTGGATTTGGTGTAGAAGAATGGAAATTTCAATCCACACACCTACGTGAGGTGTGACTAAATGATCCTATTTTACTAGAATGTGCTTTATGTATTTCAATCCACACACCTACGTGAGGTGTGACAGTCTTTGTGTATTATAATAATATTAATAGTAAAATTTCAATCCACACACCTACGTGAGGTGTGACAAACATGGACTTGCTATAGAAAGAGCAGTTGCAATTTCAATCCACACACCTACGTGAGGTGTGACTATTACTTGCAGTATCACTCATTTTTTCTTTGATTATTTCAATCCACACACCTACGTGAGGTGTGACAAAAAACGCTATTATAATAATTACTATGCAAGGTTATTTCAATCCACACACCTACGTGAGGTGTGACTGCAACTCCCCCAACTGCCTAACGGCGAGTGAAAATTTCAATCCACACACCTACGTGAGGTGTGACTATAACATACCGTCATAAGTTGATGCATAAGAAGATTTCAATCCACACACCTACGTGAGGTGTGACTCTTCCACTTATATCCCTCCAAGTCTCAAAGTCATTTCAATCCACACACCTACGTGAGGTGTGACTCTTGCCCCTGGTAATAATTCCTGTGTCATTAAAATTTCAATCCACACACCTACGTGAGGTGTGACTCTCATGTATTTCTATAGATTCTTCTTTTGTAAGATTTCAATCCACACACCTACGTGAGGTGTGACTGTCGTTATCCCCATTAATATATAAGCTGAAAGATATTTCAATCCACACACCTACGTGAGGTGTGACTAATATTTAATTCTTGTATACCCTTTAAAACAGATTTCAATCCACACACCTACGTGAGGTGTGACGATAGTATGTTACAAAACAAGTTAAAGTTAATAATATTTCAATCCACACACCTACGTGAGGTGTGACCTGCTAATTCCTTTAGAAGTAAGTCATCATTTTTAATTTCAATCCACACACCTACGTGAGGTGTGACCAACAATTCCTAAACATAAAGTAATCGTATCTAATGATTTCAATCCACACACCTACGTGAGGTGTGACTATATACGACCAAGAATAAAACTAAACAACATAAATTTCAATCCACACACCTACGTGAGGTGTGACCGTTCGCTATTTAGGCTCTCTTTTTCTAAGCCTAATAGTATTATTTCCGCGAAGCTATTTTTTTAGTTCGTCTTTTATAACATCTTTATCCTTATTTTTTGTCTATACCTTATGTAGCAGCCTCCGCGAACCTCCTAGCATTTTTATGTTTGCTTAGGGTTCGCGAAAATGTTCAACTTCTCAAATTATCAAGACATCTTCTACATCAAAGCTAGTTTTAACGCCTATGTGTTCTACTTTATTTGCTCCATGCTTGCCTAAATTATAATACCTAACGCTATCTTCTTTCTTATCTATTATCTTATTTATTTTATCTTTCAGCTTTTGTAAAGTTAAGCTATCTACTACACATTCAAAAACAGAATTTTGAACCCGTTGTCCATAGTCTTCACATACCTTTGCTACTTTCCTCAATCTTGTTTTACCGCTTGGGGTTATAGTAGATACATCATACGTTATTAATACAAACATTTTTTCACCTACTTTGTAATAAATGGCGGATAAGTTTCCATATCCCCTCGTATAGTTCGTGCTAATAATAGAGCTTGCGCATATGGTATTAATCCAATCTCAATCTTTTCATTTAAAAAAGGATGTGTAATAACTTCTTTTTTTCTTTTTTGCCACTGCGTTAGCACAATTTTAGTACTATCTGGTTTTAAAAGTACTGCTTTATTTTCCTTTTCTACAAAATCATCTTTAGTCAACATATTAGTATTAATTAACGTTAATGCCAGACGATCTGCTAAATAAGGACGTAGTTCTTCCATTAAATCTAATGCTAAACTATTTCTCCCCGGCCTATCTCTATGCAAAAATCCTACTTGGGGATCAAGTCCTACTGTTTCTAATGCCGAAGTAACATCATGTGCTAACAATACATAAATAAATGATAACAAAGCATTCATCCTGTCCAATGGAGGTCTCTTATTTCTCCCCTTAAAATAAAAGTCTTCTTTATTACTCAGTATAAAGTGATCAAAGCAATCAAAGTATGTTTTAGCACCTATACCTTCTAAACCTCTAATAGTATCAATATCCACATCTACAGATTTATTAACTTGATTAATAATTTCTTCTATGGATGCTATATTCTCTATATATTTTTCATCGCACAAGTCACCATGCTCTCTTTTAAAACGCAATAATACATTCCTACAGTTTAGCAATTTCCCTATTACAAAACTTCTTGCCATATGTCCACTCTTTATACGATGATCAGATATTCTATATTGCTGTTTTCTCAACAAGACATTCCCATTTACTTTACCATTTACTCTACACAAAAATTGCCCATACTCTGTAACAAATGATAAACCTATTCCTTTTTCTGTACACATAGCCATCACTTTAGGGCTTGCACCCTGATATCCAAAACATATGATTCCTTCTAGATTATGTGAGGGAATTCTCTTAACTTCCTTTCCATTAATAGAAACTGTAATGCTTTCTCCTTCTTTTGAAAGATAAGCTTCTGGATTTGTAACATATAATACATTTAATAATTTACGCATAAGCTCATTCCTTCTCACTTTGTATTGCTTGATTGATATACCTTTGTACCTTAGCATGCTTCTCATTGATAATTGGCAGACAAATATTTTCTAATGAACAGTTCGTACACTTCGCCTCCAACTTTCCTAAAGGAGTTTCTTGCTTTTCATAATAGGCATACATCTCTTCTACTAGCCTTTTTACCTCATCTCTCAATTTCTGATCAAAGGTCACCTTAATACGATGTTTAGTCTTACCATAGTAGATTTCTCCTTGTTGTATAGGCAGCTCAAACATCTCCTCCAAGCATATAGCTTGTGCACATAGTTGAACCAAATCACTATTATTCTCTTTTTGTTGTCCATACTTATACTCAATAGGCACAATATACCACTTGCCTCTTCTGCCCTTTAATGAAATTCCATCCTCGCCCTTGCTGGCTTTTCTAAATTCAACAACATCTGCTATACCGCTTAACTTTAATTGATGTGAAATAAGCGCCATACTTCTTGAAACAATCGTTGTTCCTCTGCTTTCAGTAAAAAATGGATTATCCGCCTTTTCATGCATTAATGTTCCGCCAAAAGTCCTTGTATTATCTTCCCATTGCTGTTCTATGTGTATGATTCCCCACTGCCTTGGGCAAAAACAGAAATGTTGAATTCCTGATAATGCTAAATAATCATCTTCTTCTATCATAGCTTTTCAACAAGTGTAACACTACTTGGAATCTTTTCTGTTTCTACTGTAACTTCATAATCCTCAAAGCATCTTGCTGGCTTATCGTCACACTTTCTCTCTACCTTAATTGTATCGAATAAAACATGTGAAGGCGCATTACCTAAAGCTGTACTATGCTCAAATACATACAGTTTACGTGTTGCCATTTTTCCCCTAGCTGCTGAATGGTCATGTTCAAAAAGATTAATAAGCGCTTCCCATAAAACTTCTAAATCTTTTTCATCAAATCCTGTGGTCTTCTGTGCTAAGCTAGCTGAAATATACCCTTCTACTCGATATAATCCATAAGGTACGATTTGTTTTCTTCCCATTTCATGATTGCCCTTGCCTTTTTCTTTCTCATTAGTAACGGCTACTCTTGTTATCGTCAGTTCCTGTGGAACAATTGGGTCTATACTTTTTGCAAAGTTAATTTGTACCGGCCCTCTTACCTGCCCGCAATTAACTTTAGTTGTCATAACAGCTCCAAAAGCTCTTATATCAAAGAAATTCTTACACATAAAACCTGTAATTAACTTGGCTTGTTGTACATCTTTAGGAAGTTCCTTATCTGCTGATTTCAAATCATAATGCTGATACGCTAATGCATGCTGGTCATTTAATATTGCACCTTCTTTAACATATATATTAAAGCCTTCTTCCCCTTCTCTAGTAACTTCTACATAGTTACGAATCTTTCTTTTAATGCACACATCTGTTACAATACCATTTCCTGTTTCAGGATCAATCCTAGGCATATTCCCTGCATCTGGGTCCCCATTTGGATTTCCATTTTCTACGTCAAATAACATTACAAATTCATATCTTTTTTCAATAGCCATTTTAACAACTCTCCTCTTCTTTTATCTATTTTCTTTTTTAGTAAAAATGTACTTACGCTGATGATAATAACCCAATATAAATAACCCTTGATCATCTAAACTTAAGCTAGCTGGAAACGCTTCAATATGACTTAATATATCCTCACAAACCTTATCTAAATAAACATTTCCTTGCTCCTTACTTAATTTAGCAATATGACTTTGTGACAATTTCAATATAGCTGGAAATACTACTTTCGGATTTGTAGAGGCAGATGAAAAATATCTTTCTCTTAAGCCTTTATTTCCAGCATCTGCTTGTATTTTTTCAAGTACTGCAAAAAGCCTTCCTAATTGATACGCGGTACTTGTACTTGATTCATTTAATGCCACTGTAATCTCCTCCTCTTTGGTTTCCCATTTATTTAATCGATACTTTCTTTTTAAGTATGCTTTGATAAAAGCTGCTCGTGTCTGATTGATACAAAAGTCTTCTCCTGTTTCTGCTCTTATCCGAATAAGTATATTCGTGTAAACACCTTGTGGATAATTAGTGCCTGATGTAATGGCTGTAAATAATGCATTTTCTACTGTCTTAGGGACATTCTCATTTTTTCCTTGTACTGCCATAGCTCTAATAATATCTCTTGTTGAAATAATTGGTTTATCTTTATCTCCTTTTACAATCTCCATGTCTAAATAATGCTGACTTATCTTATCAACAAATTTTCCAAAGGTATCTTCATACCAAAATCTTACTGATAGTCTTGCCATATTAGGTGCTAAGCCTAATATATATACCTTTGTCCCTTTATCCATTTCTAACATCTCTGGTGTAATATTTAATCCTCTTCTAACCCTAGCTAAAATATCTTTGGTTTGTTTCGTTTCTTGGCTAGCTATTTGAACTTCTTTTTCTGCCTTCTCAATAGCTTCTCCAGTAAATAAACTCATAAGTATCTGCGTACAATTGCCAACTACTTCTTTTTCTGTCCAAAATACACATGTTGTGTCTCCTATAATAAGATGATTTGCATTACTTGCTAATAAACTATTTAAGGCCGTTGTATATCTAAACATTGCCTGTTCTGAAACAGGTGCATTATAACTTTTTTTCTTTCCATAAGATTCTACTGAATCTAAGTTAACTCCTGCTAATGATGCGCCTGCTTGCTGTGCTCCCATTACACCTTTAGTAAGTGTATGCTTACTTGCTAATGGTACATTTTCTTCACCTGTTATTAAACACTGCCCTCTTAACTGATTATCTGCTTTCTCTTCTGAAGATTTATGATAAGCTTCCCATAATGATTTAACATTAGCATTCTGATGAATACACTCTTTTTCACCTTCTATCCTAAACACAATGTTACTGCCTTTATAGATGTCATGTTCTTCATCTATATTTAAAGCTCGTCCTTCTTTTACTTTTTCTAAAAAGTTAAGAACAGCATGTAAATATCTATCATTGGTCTTTTCAATAAAATCCTTATGAACTTCTATGCAGGCCTCCAAATGTTTTTTAAACTGTTCTAGTTGTTTTGTTTTAGCATTGTATTCTTTTCCTAAAAGATATTTACTCTTGTCACATAATATATAAGGCTTTACACCACTACTTCTTCCAGGTTGCAGGGGCACAATCTGAGGCTGGCCTCTCTTACCATCACGCAAGTCCATAATTCCTTTTAAATCACCTTGCTCATTGATAACTAAAACAAATGCACACAACAATTTTGTATATCCTACTGGTGCTACATCAAATTTTTCATCATTTGTCATAATGCCATAGCATTCTTCTAATGCTTGTAAGATCAACAGTTAACCCTCCCTTTTAGTTCCTTAGGCATTTTTATGATGCCATTTTCCATCTGTGCTCTAAAAAATACTGGTTGCATATTGTTCTTAAAATCAATATCATACAGCATATATCCTAAATCTTTACTTTCGTCAATAGGTTTATTAGCTATAAAATCTGCTTCTCTTTCTAGCAGCTGAAAATGAACTGGAAACTCCCTGCACCCAAAATAAGGCTGATGAAAGTACTGTCCTTCTCTAGCTCTTCTTAAAAAAATGTTGTAATGCTTCTCTGGCGTATCTGTTTCACCTTTTTTATCAGTCATTTCAAAATGTGCTTTAATGATATAGGCCACATCTTTTAACATAAGCGTCGCTCTTTGCTGTCTTTTCTCTGTTGTATTTAAGTAAATCGTTTGATAAGGATTCTTCGTAATCTGATTGAGATTGGGCTTTATAATATCAGACACTTCATTTCTTCTAATATTAGAAAACTGTATAGGTTTTAATACAGCTATTTCGTCTATAATCCATCTTATAGCAGGTTTATAATGAATAGCTTCTACAATTCCTCTAGCAGCCGAAGGTGTCATAACATCATAACTTACACGTTCAACCTTCATCTCTGGTCTTGTAAAACAAGCGTACTCTCCCCAAACTTTCAATGTTATACCATACATCTATTTTCCTCCTTAGATTACATATTCAAAGTCTTCTTCTGGCGTTCGTATTGCAAGTCCTAATTTTTCATCATACAATGATTTACTAGTCAGTACTAAAATCCTATCTTCAATGCATTTAATTGCCCCTAATTCATCTAGTTGTTCTAATTCATAGCGCTTAACATTAATGCTATATGTGGCTAGTTTTTTTAACGCGCCCCCAATAGTCTTTGTAAACTTAATACTTTCCAAAAGTTTCGTTACTTCTTCATTTGCTTCTATTACCAATGTATAGCCTTGATTCTCTATAAACTTAAAATGATCACTCATTGTTTCAAATTCAAAACTAAGATTAGTAGGATTCTGACATGCTTTCTGACATGCCTCCAAAATCCCAGCTACATCCAAATTAGTACCTGCACCAAATAAATTATAAAAGTATTGACTTATACTACTTAAATCTAAAAATCTAGGAGTAGCTTCTACAATCATTCTTCCCAACTCTGCTGTTAATGCTAAATATTCTTTACCAATATACTTCTCTTCTGGTCTAAATACATATACATGTCCCGTCTCTAGCTTTCCTTCCCTATTGCATCTACCAGCTGCTTGTACAATAGAATCTATTCCAGCCATTGCCCGATAAACTACTGGAAAATCTATATCTACCCCTGCCTCTATAAGCTGTGTTGAAATAACTTTACAAGGTAGCCCAGCTAGTAGTAATTCTCTAATTTTCTTAAGTGTTTCCTGACGATGTAATGGATACATATTCGTACTTAAATGAAATACATTATCTTCTTTAGAAAGTAAATCATAGATATCCCTAGCATGTCTTTTTGTATTTACAATACATAACACTTGGTTTTGCCCTTTAATTTGACTAGCAATTTCATTGATATCTTTGTCTCCAATATAATGTTCTGTTGTACGCCTAAGTGCTTTAAAAAGCTTATTCGTATCATCAATGATTTCTTGAATTTTAACTGTTTCCTTAAAAATATTATTTTTATCAAATTCAGGTTGTGTCGCGCTACATAAGACTACTGTACATCCGTAATTAACGACTAATTCATTTAATGCACACATACAAGGTTCAATGTACTTATTGGGAATGGACTGTACTTCATCCAAGATAATAATGCTATTAGCTATGTTGTGTAATTTTCTTACTTTAGAAGCCTTATGTGAAAATAAGGTTTCAAAAAACTGAACATTCGTTGTTACAATTACTGGTTCATGCCAGTTTTCTTGTGCTATCTTTAACTTTAATGTTTCTTCTTGCGTCGTAAAGGGATTTTCAAAATTGCTATGATGTTCGAGTACATTCTCCCTACCTAA
The DNA here is from genome assembly GCA_019418225.1 of Clostridiales bacterium. Lineage (GTDB taxonomy): Bacteria > Bacillota > Clostridia > Lachnospirales > Cellulosilyticaceae > Cellulosilyticum. The sequence continues at coordinate 8,938 of DYCF01000024.1, forward strand.
TATTTGTGAGAATACTTGTGCATTTTGCTCGATAATACTTGTGAAAGGAATTGTATAGATAATCCTATCATGCCCATTTAATATGGCATGATTTAAAGCAAATGCTAAAGATGATAATGTCTTTCCTCCTCCTGTGGGAACAGTCAGCGAAAAGAATCCTTTTTCATACTTTGCTTTGTCTATACAACTATTTAAAATTTGATTTCTGATACTATTAATCTCTGATTTTTTTGCTTTACTTTTTAATTTGCTCATATGCAACTCAAATCTTTCTTTAAGTTCATCTACGGTTGCATGTCCTGACATTAACCTTGTAGCTTCTTGATTAGGAAAATTCTGCGCATCTATTCGATCTGCATCTACTAAACAGGAAAACAAAAAGCGTGTGTAAAATTGTAACGAAAAGCCTAGTGTCTCCATTCGTAGCTTCATTTTCATATCCATTGGTTTTATTATTGGAACTTCTTTTATCTCTTCTTTCCATGCCTCGCACTCTGCTATTTCTTCTTTTAGTTTCTTACATAATCCCTGTGCAGGTGTTCCAAAATCCTCAAGCCCACGATGATGACCTGAAATAACATGAGCCAATAATCTATAGATAGGATTTGTTCCTTTACTTTCTTCATACTTTGCTTCTGCAAACTTTGCTCCTGCAAGTGCATGCCCTACCTTTATATTCTCACCTTTTAGCCTGCGTTGAAAATCCTCAGAATACTTTCCAATGTCATGTAATAATCCTATAAAAAGCCCAACTTGTCCTGATGTGATATTTTTCATAAACTTATTGCATAGATTTGCCACATTCTCCAAATGCTCTTTAAGTAATTGATATATTACTTCATCTTCATTGTCTATTTTCCTACCATAGTACATATTTCTCTCCTGTTTTCAACTATTTGATATATTTTTATTATTCGATATATTCTATCACACTTTTATATTTATATATATAGAAAAAACAACTAGTACTTCTTAAATCACTACTAATTATTTTTTATTAACCTAATACTTTCAACTATATAGATTTCACATTTATAAATTTTAGTTATTCATGATTTTTAGTCATGTGAAATCATTGGGAGAAACCAATTTACCTACATGTATATTTCAAGGTTTTAGTTGGTTTCTCTATATTATTGACATATCCGCAACATTAATATCAAACATTTAAAATATTCACAATATATGAGTCAAATAATTTATATACATGCTTCTATTGCACACCCTGCCATATAACTTGGCAAATTTAATGTTTTCAACAATACTTCATAACTCTACTCATGCAAAAAGGCGTAAATGATACAATCTTCACTGTATCATTTACGCCTTTTCTTTCTCTCAGCCTTCTTACTTTCTCTAATCTTTCTTATTTAAAAATATAGCTTTCATAAGTCATACCTAGACTGCCTCCCAGTAATCCAGGATGCCTTGCTTCAGCTATATTTGTATCTAATCTTGATTTTGAGGAAGCTCGATGGTGGGAGGCCATAACCTTTGATTACTTCATGTTTAGGTACCTGTTATCTTAGGTTATCTCTGAGCTTATTATTTCTTATTATAAGCCTGCATAAGCTACTTTTTACCATTCATGCATCCTCGCAGCCGGCTACCTCCTGCTTCCCCTGTCAAGGTTCCAGCACTTGGTATTGGGATTAAAAAGTAAGCTTTCTGGTTTTATCTTCACTTTATATGCTTCTTATACCCTTATATATGTCACGAAAAATGATTTTCCCTATCACTTAAACAATTTTTTATGCTTCTCTATTTTTTAAGTCTGAATAAGCCTTTAATATTTCCTTCATTTGAGCGTGTACGTCTTAAATTATTTTGTGCTTCTTCATGCTCTTTTTTCAGTTTGGCACTTTCTTTTTCATAAACTTCCTTAATTCGATTAATACGTGCTTCTCTTTCCTTATCCTGTGCTTCACTCATAAGGGCTGGCATTTGAAATGCCAGTTCTGCGCAAGTGACACCTTCCCATGTCTTTACATACCAGATTAAACACTCATGCAAACTCTCCAATATTTCTACAGGCTCTTGTAATGTAATGTCTTCTGTAAAATGCGCATAACTATTTCCCACAATACGCATCTGATTAAACTTTTCATAGATTTCCATAGGAATTTTTCGGCGTAGGCTGCTTAAGTTCCTAGACAGCATATCCTCCTCAATCAGCCCCTTTTTATCCATAATCTGTTTCACTAATTCCTCTACAATTCTTCTAGCATCTATATAAATCTTTTCATTAGTAGGTTTGCGATAACAAATCAGTTCATCATCTTCTAATATCTGATATAAATGCTCTAAACTCGTTTCCTTTAAAAATATAAAATTTTTACTGCTGTATTGATTTATTAATTTTCTTCCATTCTTTAATACTCTCTTTATTTATCGTCATCTTCACCAATATCACTAAAGCCTATCATTCTTATTTACTTTAAAAGCTCCAAGTAAATAAGGCATAGGTTATGTAAATTACATAACTTATGCCTTTTGCACTTCTATATCTTTATTGTTCGCTTTCTTCTGCTGCATAAATAGACTCATAATCTTTCCTATATAATACAGCTAATTCGTCATACATTTTAGAGAATAATCTTGGGTTGAAGTTAGTGATTCTAAATCCTGTGCCTGATAAATCCATCTTGGCAATTTCTAAGCCTTCTGGACTTGTGCCTCTTTCGTCAAACCCTTCTGAAGCTGAGCCTGTGCCATTTAAGTCAATGGCATAACCTGTTGTCTCATCGAAACTTGTATTGCCTTCTGCATCATGATACTTAGTGATAATAAGGCTCGTACTATTAAAAATGCCGCCTGACCACTGTCCTGTTTCTTCATTATAACTCCCATCTGGGCCTAAAAGATTACAAGTAATCGCTGCCATATTATCTCTATCTGTGTAAGAACCTATTCTTGTTTCTCTATACCATGGGTTACCTGTAGTAGCTGTCGGATGGATTAATGTATTGCAGCCTAATGCAGCATAATATCTGCCTAGTTCTGGATAAAAGTGACCATCTCTACATATATCAATGCCAAATTTACCCCATTTCGTTTCAATGATTTTAGGTGTTTCACCTCTTACAGACCAAAGGCTTTCATCGCCTGCACGGTGCATTTTTTGATAAGAATCAATCGTGCCATCTGGATATAAAATAGCGGCTGAATTGTAAACTTTTTCTACGCCATCTTCATACATTGGCTCTTCTTCTTTTTCTGGCATCCCAAATATAATGTACATATTATACTTCTTTGCATATTCTGCAAGACGCTTTGTGGTAACGCCCGGCACGGTTTCAGCTAGTGCCACTTGCATCGGCTTGTCTGTCTCTAAGAGTGAATCTGTAAGTGGATCTTGATATTCATAACCTGTTAGCACGGTTTCAGGAAATACCAAAAACTCTACATTTTGCTTAGCGGCTTCTTCTATATATGTAATCATTTTCTGGACATTGGCTTCTTTATCTCCCCATACGCCAGCCATATTTACGACAGCAGCTATGGGGCCCTCATGTTCTTTATAGCTATAAGATAATGTTTCCCCGTCTTCCATCTTATCCGCTAATGTGTCATACCATTTTGCATAGTATTCTACATTAAAATCTTGATTATTACAGGTGGAACCTGTTGCTGTTTTCACTTCACTGTTATTCGTAAGTAGGCCTTCCACACCGGTTACAATATCATGACTTGTGCCTACTGCAACTTCTTCCTTTGTGGTGCCTGCATAATACTGGGTACCATTAAAGCTACCATTCATAATGACACTACCACCTGGGAAGTTATACGCTTTGGTGCCATCTTCTTCCACTGGGCCATCCGGACCTACAAGGTTGGCGCTTAAAATTGTCAGACCATCACGAGACGCAATGCTTTCCAGTCTATCTTTGTAGTACCACTCCCAACCAATATCATCTGCAACTTTATCTCCATCTATATCTTTATACGACCTAGAGGTGGCTGTAGGGTTAATCAAGATATTACATCCCTTTGCTGCATAATATCTTTCAAGTTCCGGTGTGGCATAAGTGTCATAACAAATGCTAATGCCTAAAAGGCCATATGCTCCTGCATCCACTAATAATGGTGTTTCGCCAGGCTTACACCAGCTGCCTTCTACAGGTGTAATCTTTTGATAAGTTGCTACTTCGCCATCTGGCGAACATACAAAGGCAGAGTTATATGCATGTGTTCTATCCCCCTCAATGGTTTCAGTCCCACCATATATAATCCACATGCCTTTTTCCTTAGCAAGTTTAGCAAAAATCTGTCCCGTTGGGCCATGTTTTGATTCTGCTAATGCAATAGGCATCTTATAAGCTTCTTCTTCCGGATTACTTGAAGCAGCATAGCCTGTCACACACATTTCAGGAAACACAAGGATTTTAACATTTTTTGCAGCTGCTTCTTCTATGTAAGCTTTCATCTTCTCAATATTAGCAGCTTTATCTCCCCAGGTAGGCTTGAAATTTACAACGGCTAATTCATCCTTTTGAAATGTATAAGCTACCTTAGGCTGCTCTAAACGCTCATAGCTTATAATATCCTTTGCAAAATTAGCCGGGCTGCAAAAAACAATCATGGCTGATAAAACATATACAGGTAATGCTTTTAATAATTTCTTTATCCTCATCATATCTCTCCTTTTCATCTCTTAACATTTACAGGCAAGAATAGAGCTTTTCCATCACGCAAAAAAGAGCAATGGATATAAGCTCCATTGCTCTATGTGTAGTATTTTAGCATTTAATTTTTTATATTTCAACTACTTTTTAAAATTTTCTCATCATTATCTTTTATTTCCAAACTGTCTTGAAACCTTATCTTCTTCTTGCCGATACTTATACTGTAATTTAATTTCTAATAAGGAAGTGATTTCATGCAGCTTTATAATCTTTCTACGCACACTTCATCAGCCAATGTAACTCGCAGTGCACAAGCATTCCAGTACAGGCCTAAAACAATGATACTAGCCTCAAGCCATGGAAAACATTAAAACCGCTATGCTCACCAACCTCATGACCTCCATTGAACCCACACAAAAACAAGCCCCAAAAGACCTGGATGAATCCATCTACCAAATCTACACCCGCCTAGCCACTAAATACAATTTATCAACTCTTAATCTCAAACCTACTACCGATGATGAACAAAACCAAAAGTTAGAATTTAAGGAGAACCTTATTATGAATAAAAACAAATTAGATGAACATGTTTCCACTGCTTATGATAATCATTTTTCTTATGAACATTATATAAGACTTGTTAATAAGTATGTAAAAAAGGATTCAAGGCAATTAAACTTCCAAAATAGAGTAATTATTCCTATGTTAGAAAAGCTTTTAATAAATACTGATATAGAAGTAGTTGATACTTCTCCGCATTTAAAAGCTGAAATGATTGCTCATTTATCTGCCATGAACCAATAGATTTAGTTGACACAAATAAAAAGTGGAAAGATTGTGTTGAGAAGGTTGATAAAAGTATTAGTGGACTTTCTGACCTAGAGATAAAAGATGATCCTAAAACATGGGGCGAACTTCAAAGAAAGTTAAAGTCATTTCTCGTACTAAATTGATACTGCTGGCACTCCCTACAAAGCATTTTCAAGCATCCAGTCCGAGCAAAGTGAGCTTTACCTCTTTCTTCCCAGATGTATCATAAAAATAGCTAGACACTTGGGCACTGATGGAGGTACCCTCGGAACAATTTGTTGATAGTGTACCCCAGCAGTGCCCAAGTGTCTAGCGACCCTATTTTTATGCCCCTCTTACCTTACTTTGGCAAAATTTTGAGTATAGTAATACCCATATGTACTTGAACTGCTATACGCAGCGCCCACACCAATATCCCCTGTTTGTTTGAGCATATTTTCTCTATGCCCTGCTGAATTGAGCCACTGGCCATACGCTTCTATCCCAAGCCCCATACCAGCTGCAATATTTTCAGCACAGCTTTTCCAGTTGATGCCGCCATTTGTTAGGCGTTCACTGGCTGATACACCTTGAAGATTTGTGTGGTTAAAATAATTAGCAGTTGCCATATCCTTAGAATGACTACGTGCAATAGTTGCTATCTGCTCATTATAATTTAATGCTTCTACCCCATTATGGGCACGAAAACCATTTGTAAGCGCTACAACCACTCTTTCATTAGCTTTAAGAAAGGCACTGCTTGTACTATTTCCTGTGTTACTTCTTATATTATATCCTAATGCCACAATGTTATGATTGTTCATCTGGTCTTTGATTGCCACAATCTTTTTATCCTCTATTGTAGCTGCTGCATTGTATGTATAGTTTCTAAAAGCAAAGCTCCTTGCATTGGTACAAAAGCCTGTCAGTTCATTATCTAACATATAAAAAATCATTGTCTCGTCTGCATCTTTTGTATAAAAGAGCAAATCATATTCCCCATCAGATAAACTTAAGTCCGGATCACCTAGCGATTTCTTAATCTCCTCTAAATCACTTCCTAAATGAATGGTTTTACCTTTGTAATTAATCCCTTCTCCTAAGTAGACACTTTGTGACTGACTGACCCAATCTACCTTCACATCTAAGCTTTCTGCAATATAACGTAGTGGCACATAAGTTGCACCATTTTCAACAATTGCTGGCGCCGCAAGTTGAACAATTGTTTGAATCGCCCCTTCTTGCTTGTGCGCCACCTTTTCATTAATCGTTAAGGTGTTTATGGTCTCTCCCTTTATAACAGTTACCTGCTTATTCTTACTATCCCAATGCGTTGTTGCACCTAATAGACTACTGACTGCCTTAAGCGGTACTAATGTACTGCCATTTCGCATAATAGGTACTACTTCTTTAGCTACTGTCCCATTTAAATACACATTTGGGCTATTGTCTGCCGCCTGTACACTGCTTGCTAACAGGCTCATCATTCCTGCAAATAAAATCGGTTTTATATTTTTCATATTGCCTCCTCCTTTTACCTACTCTCCTTTACCTTAGCATGTTTTACTGTATTTTTCCATAAACACCAAAACACGCTATCTAATCTTTCATACTTTATACATTTAAAACATTTATTTTTCAAAGCAAAAAGGCTTACATGTAATTTTTACCATGTAAGCCTTTTTAATCTAATCCTTATGCATTACTCTTTCCTAATAAAGCTGCACCAATGATTCCTGCGTCATTACCTAATGTAGCTGCCTTAATCTGTGTTTTTAAATTGAGTCCTCCATACATCTGCTGTGAAATGTATTTCGTAATAGGCGCTACAATATACTCGCCTTGTCCGCTGATTCCTCCGCCTAACACAAGCATTTCTGGTTCTAATATATTGATAAGATTCGCTGCGCCGTGGGCAATAAGTTTATAATATCCATCCAATACTTCTAAGGCTACTGCATCCCCATTATGAGCTGCTTCAAATATAACCTTGCCGTTAATATTTTCGATTGCCTTATTTTCTGCGTATTCTAGCATTAAGCTTTGTGGATTTTCCTTAGCCGCCTCTTTGGCATATCTTACTAAAGCAGTTGCTGAAGCATATTGTTCATAACAACCTTTTCTCCCGCATCCACAGCTTTCTGTTTCATGGAAGTTAATCACTTGATGTCCGATTTCCCCTGCACCGCAGAAGGCACCTCTATAAATCTTTCCATCTAAAACAATACCGCCGCCAACGCCAGTTCCAAAAGTAATCATAAGTGCTGACTGAGCACCTTTTGCCACACCTGCCATCACTTCTCCTAAAGCTGCACAGTTGGCATCATTTTCAATATATACCTCAAAATCCATGTACTTCTTAAAAATCTCCCTTACAGGTACATTTTCAAAATTCAAGTTACTAGAAGATAAAACTTTCCCACTTTGAACTTCTACAAGTCCTGGGCATCCAATCCCGACACTATGTACCTCTGTTTCATTGATATGGGCAGCTGCCATTAAGTCTTTACAAAGTCCTGCCATATCTTTAATGATTTCCTCTGCCTGACGCTGATTTTGCGTAGGAATGCTTAATTCATGGGTAATCTCATAAGCTTCATTTACTAGACCTGCTTTAATCGTTGTTCCGCCTAAATCTATACCAATATAATACATCTTCATATCTCCTTATAATGCTAATGCTACTTCTATCCCATAATGGTCTGAAATAACAGGTTTATTTTTACCATTAAAAATCACTTTTGAAGAGACAACAGGGACTCTCTGTGTTGTAAAAATATAATCTAACCGTAAATCGCTTACATTCTCTGCCCAACCATCTATTTTCCCTTTAACTGTATTGCCTTCATCTTTTTCCTGTGCCATTTCATAAGTATCTAGCCAGCCTAATGTTTTAATATAGTCATAGCCTTTACCTTCTAAATGGGCATTATTATTAAAGTCGCCTAATAAAAAACTGCGTCTATTTGTAGATAAACGACTATTTAAATAGTCTAACTGCATTTTTGCTGGTTCATCTTCATCTTCCCACCAGCCTAGATGACAGCTATAAAAATCAATATATTCTCCCTTATAATTAACAGTTGCCCTCACAATACGTCTAGCTTTCCAGTTTAAAGTATCATGTGTCTGACTCACAAAGAAGCTTTCCTTCTCTACAATAGGATGTTTAGAAAGAAGGCATAAGCCTTCTTCATAAACTTGAAATCCTATATGTGAAAAGTCCCACACTGCCTCATAATCACATGCACCTAAATTGTGAAGTGCTTCTTGTAGCACGACTACATAATTATCTTTTTTGAGTTGCCCTTTAAACTGTTTGCCTAACATATGCTGACTTACTTCCTGAAGGGCAATCACATCATATTCATTTTCGTAAATTGCTTTGGCTAAATCATTGATTTTATCTAGTTGATTAGCTTCCTGCCAAGAATGACAGTTTAAAGTTAATAATTTCATATCTTGCTCCTCTAACCTTATGCACCAAGTGCATCTTGAATATGTGATTTAAGAACATCTGCTTTTGGTCCATAAATCGCTTGTACACCTTTATCTTTTAAGATAAGACCAAGTGCACCATTTTGTTTCCAAGCTTCTTGTGTGCCTACTTTATCTGTATTTTTTACTGTAACACGTAATCTTGTCATACAAGCATCTACATCTACAATATTTTCTCTACCACCTAAAAGCTTAATAATTTCTTCTACTTGTTCGTTGCCAGATGCTTTAGCTGCACTTGTATCTGCTTCATTTTCTTCATCAATATAGTTGCCTTTACGTCCTGGTGTTGCAATACCTAATTTTTTGATTAAGAAGTTAAACACACCGAAGTTAAGACCAAAGAATGCAACACATGTTAAAATGAAGTTAATAATATCTGTACCAAGTCCTGCACTTAACATCATTGGTACTCTTGTTACAAATTCAATAAATCCAAAAGCATGTACTCTAAGACTTAAAACATCTGCTAGCGCGAAACCGATTCCAGTAATTACTGCATAAACTACATATAAAACTGGTGAAACAAACATAAACATGAATTCAATTGGTTCAGATACACCTGTTAAGAATACTGCAAGTGCTGCTGATAAGAAGATTGTTTTGTATTTTGCTTTTCTTTCTGGTTCTACATTTTTGTACATTGCAAATGCAATACCGATAAGTGAAGCTGTTGAAAGTATAACTTGTCCTACTTTAAAACGTGCTGGTGTAACTGTTGTTAAAAGTTCATTATAAGCTGCCATATCTCCAGCTGCTTTTAAGTTGTTAAGGTCTGTAATCCAAGCAAGCCATAATGGATCTTGTCCTGCTACAACTTGTCCTGCTGCTGAACCTGTAAGCATGGTGTAAACGCCACCTAATTCTGTATAGTTCATAGGAACAGTTAACATATGATGAAGTCCAAATGGTAATAAAAGTCTTTCTAAGCAACCAAAAACAAATGGTGCAAGTACTGGTGCTGTGTCTTGTGAAGTTGCAATCCACATCCCAAAGCTATTTAATCCACTTTGAATAAATGGCCATACAATAGATACGATAACGGCTGTCACAGTTGAGCCTAAAATAACTACGAATGGTACAAAACGTTTCCCATTAAAGAATGCTAATGCTGATGGTAATTTATCAAAGTTGTAATATTTGTTATAAAGTACTGCGCCTAAGAAACCTGAAATAATTCCTACGAATACACCCATATTTAATGCTGGTGAACCTAAAATAGAAGTGAAGTAGTCACCTACTGCCATCGGTGCACCTAATAAACTATTTACTGTTGCTGTGCCTTCTGCAAGCATATCTGAAGATACCCCAAAAATAGCACCAGTAATACGGTTAATAAGTATAAATGAAAGAAGTGCTGCAAATGCACCACCGGCACGATCTTTAGCCCAAGACCCACCAATTGCTACTGCAAATAAGATATGTAGGTTCCCAATAATCGCCCATCCAATGTCTTCCATAACACGGGCAATGACTTGAACAAAGCTTACATCAACATACATCCCTAATAATTTTGCAATAGAGATCATAATCCCTGCTGCTGGCATAACAGCAATTACTACTAAAAGAGCCTTTCCAAACTTTTGCCAAAAGTCAAAAGAAAAGAGTTTTGATTTTTTTGTCGCTTTTGTCATCTTTCTTCACTCCTAAAATTAATTTGTCTTGATTTCAAAATTAACATTTTATGAAACCGCTTGCATAGTTGGGCAAAAAAATTTAGAATTATTTTTTTCCCTTTTGTTTTCTTGCTTGTTTGTAATTTTATATTAGCATAAGAAAACAATTTGTGCAACCGTTTTCATTATTTTTTTATAAAAATAGCACTACATTTAAAAACATGTAGTGCTATTTTTAACCATTTTTACTATTATTCTGCTTGTAAATTCAATTCTTCATAGGAACAAATTCCTTTTTCAAGTGCCTGCTCTCTTAATTTCAAATAAAGTTCGCCATTGGTTGAATAATCATAAGGCTTTACAAAAAGCACGCCTACTCCCAAAGCAATCGTTCCTAACAAGTACCATCCTATAAAAGATAAATCTAATACAAAAATATCAAATTTCTGGTTCATCGTCATGGCATTACTTAATTCCACAGCACGTTTATAACCAATATTAGGGTTATCAGCTAATATGTAAGGTACCATACGATAAGCATATCCTTTGATAATGCCCGGAATAATTAAAAGCAATGTCCATAAGAATGTAAGTACATCGCGATAAAGCATACTTTTAAAGACATCCCAATAATCATTGCGATTAAAGGATGAACCTAAATAGCTCATATTAGATTCACCTTGTGCTGCTTTAATGAAGAATCTTCTGCCACCTACTTCTATCATATAACCTACAAATAGACGGATGCATAAAATAACTAAGCCAATTATTGTTGCTATAAGAAACGTACCTACTAAAAAGTGTGCGTCTACATCTCCATAATAATGGGTATTTTGTTGTGCCCCACGTGCACTACTTCCACCGCCTCCCCCTTCTGTCCCAATCAAACAAACAACTAAAGCTACAGCGAAAGCTTGCCAATAATTCTTGCTTAAAACAGCTTTTGCCCTTGTTTTAAGCTCTTCTCTTGTCCACATAATCTATTCCCCCTTTTTTTTACTCTCCACATTATATTTCGTATACTTGTCCTATATACCTTATAATTGTCAGAATGATTGTCAGACTTATTTATTTTTGTTAAAATTAAGGCTAATGATTTATGATTTACTAGTTTATTACTGGAGGTTATTCTTACTATGTCACTTAATGATATACTCATGTTTATTATGGCAATTGGTGTTTTAATTGGTGCCCTGGATTGTATGTTAGGCAATAAGTTTGGGCTGGGTGAAAAATTTGAAGAAGGTTTCATGTGTCTGGGGCCTACTGCGCTAAGTATGGTTGGCATTATCTGTTTAGCCCCTTTGCTTGCAGAGCTTTTAAAGCCTCTTATCGTGCCACTTTTTCATTTATTAGGTGCTGATCCTGCCATGTTTGCTAGCATCTTAGCCATTGATATGGGCGGCTATCCGTTGGCGCTCTCTTTAGCTGAAAATCCTGAGGTGGGGCTTTTTTCAGGGCTTATTGTTTCTACAATGTTAGGTGCAACTATTGTTTTTACTATTCCTGTAGGCCTTAACCTCATTCCTGAGAAGGATCATCCTTATTTTGCAAAAGGTTTGCTTATGGGGCTTATTCCTATTCCTGTAGGTGCTATTATTGGTGGACTCTTAATGAAGCTTCCACTTACAGTCATTTTAATGAACTGCATTCCTATTATTTTAATTGCCAGTTTACTCATGCTAGGTCTTATTTTTAAGCAAAAGCAGATGGTCAAGGGATTTAACATCTTTGGCAAGGGTATTAAAATGATTACGACCTTAGGACTTGCTCTTGCTGCCTTTACATATCTTACTGGCATTGAAATCATTCCTAATATGCCAACTATTATGAGCTGTATGGAAACAGTCTCTAGTATTTGTATTGTTTTATTAGGTAGCTTACCGCTGATGACGCTCCTCTTAAATATTTTAAGAAAGCCTTTTGAAAAACTTGGCCAAGCCTTAGGCTTAAATGCTGCTTCTATTGGTGGCATACTCTTTTCATGTATCAGCGTCTTGCCTGTATTTAAACTCTTTGAAGAAATGAACCCACGCGGCAAAGTGGTGAGTACCGCCTTCTTCGTCAGTAGCATTGCTGTTTTTGCTGCCCATTTAGGGTATGCAGCAGATGTCGCACCACATCTATTACCTGCTATGATTGTAGCTAAATTAAGTAGCGGTTTACTTGCTATTTTACTTGCACTTTTTATGACAAGAAAGACTGAAACTTCCCCTACTTAAATAAATACATCTTTAAATAAATACATCTTTAAATAAATACATGACTTTTCCTGAAAGGAGGAATACATATGGCCTTGTCCATTGATGCTTTAAAATCTGAACAAATACTTTATGCTGAAAATATTGTCAGCTTAAGAAGTGCTATTGCCCATAAATATCCTGAGGCTTCCTCTAAGGAGCAAGCGGATTTACTTGCAAAAGCTATGAAACGCATCTTATATACTAATCTTTCCTCCTTTGAGGAGAGCCTTAAAACTTCCTTGGTACATGACCTTCTAAGAACTGCCCTGCAAAAGCAGGACTTTTCTATTAATGCCCATGATGTCATCTCATCTTATACCGCACTTACAAAATGCGGTGCAGATGATTTAACACCTTTAACACCTTTAACACTATGGCTCAGTGAAACCACAGGGAAATTAATTTCTTCAGAAGAAATCACCTCTATCTTATTCCCCCATGCCCTATGTTCTAATGATGAAACGCTTCCCTTAACCTCACCACCTCCTCTAGAGGTCTCACCTTCTGAAACTTGTTTAGAGTCTTTAGAGGAAGAAGCCGAGTCACCCTCCTGTTCAAATGCTACTAGCGTGTCCTACAAAAAAATGATTTTCACCGTAAGTACACTCTGCATTGCAGCTTCTACCATACTGCTTATTACAAGCCTAAAGCCTGTACCTCAAGAAATAACTCCGCCTGTGTCACCTGCCGTTACAGAGGCGCCGCTTACATTTCTTATTCCTGAAGCAGACTATTTAATGCCTCATCTGCAATATAAAGAGATTAATCAAACAGCCCTTAAAGAATGGCTCTTAGGGCGTCATTCTCTTTTGGCACAGGAGCCTTACTTCAGCACGATTATAGATGCTGCTATGCAATATAATATTAATCCGCTCTTAATGTTCGCTATTACAGGTCAAGAACAAGGTTTTGTACCTCAGACCAATAAGCATGCGCTCAAAATTGCTAATAACCCCTTTAATGTATACGGTAGCTGGGAAGACTTTAATACGGATATTGAAGATACATCCCTTATTGCTGCCCGTACCATTATCAACTTAAGTAAGGGGTGTCCACCTGATGCAGACCCTATCAAATGGCTCAATCAAAAATATGCGGAAGACCCTAACTGGCACAAAGGCGTTACTGCCATTTTCAATCAGCTCGAAGAAACTGCTGGGCAATAAAATTTCCTCTCCTCTATCAAAAAGGAGTAGCTACTTATATCATTGTAGCTGCTCCTTTTTTAACACATATATTCTTTTCTTAGCTTTTGTATTTCTTCTCTTTTGTATTTCTTCTCTTTTGTATTTCTTCTATCGTAAAAGGATTAATTGCGCTTAATCTTCATATCCTATTTACTCTATTAACACGCACATATCTCTCCAAATACTCTCACTAAATACATGCTTCTTTTACTCAACGATAATCTCAATAAGCTTTTCTTGGTAAATTGTACCATCATGTTTCTTAATCGTACATTTTAAATCACCACTTTTAAGCACCTTACCTTCAGATTCTCCTTGAAGAATTTGACTTACTTCATCTTGAATAGCTGCATTTAAACTTTCTTCTCCACCTAAATAAGTAATGACTTTTTCTAAAGGTGCAAATTCTTCCTTGTAAATACCGTTGTTTGCATAAGTATTGATGACCATACGTGTTTTAGTCAGTTCATTATTGGCATTTCTAAAGAACTGATAGTAACTTGTACTATTATATAGCATTGCCCCATAAGTTCTAATCATAAAACTTGGTGTGCCTATTTCAATAACATTCTCCTCAGCTCCCTGTGAAAAAGCCTTTAATAAAAAGCCATCTGTTTTAAATTGATTGATAAAGTCTTGGTCGACTTCTTGTTTTAAAATAAAAGGCTCATGCATTATATATAAACCAAGTTTTCCTTCATCCTTTATGAAAATTATACTATAGTCACCTAATGTCTTAGTCATCATCTTTCTTGATGCTTCTATAATCTTCACCTGGGCATCTTCATCTTCTTCTAGCTGCTTCGCTGCTTCAAATGCTTCATAAATGTCGTCACCTGTATGACGTGCAATATATTGAATCGCCTTTTCCCCAGCTTCACTCTCAACGTCTTGTATCCATATATAGCTTCTATCTTCCCCTACATACGTACTTTTATTGATATCATCATAAGTACTATCATTAATCCATATCTCTGTGCCACCACTGTACATACGTAAAACATCAATTTCACTCATTAAATTTTTCCAGTCTTCTAAGGCATAGGCAATATGCTCCTTGTTGGCTCCTTGCACCACAATCTCCTTTGAAAGACTTTCTGTATTCACGCACCCTGTAAACATTGTAAGTGAGCAGCTTATACAAAGGCCTAGTAATAATCCTTTCTTTTTCATTGCTACACCTCCTTCTTTCTTTGCATCCCAATACAGGCAATCTTCATCGCAATCAATCCACCTAAAATTAAACCAACTGCTAAGAATGGATATAAAATAATCTTTGAATAACCAAATACAATTTGATTTAATACAATACGTCCAATATCACGTACTAAGCATGCACTACATACGGCTACACCCGCTATGAAAACATAACGTGTCACCTTTCCTGGCATAAATATATCTGCATTTTCAATGCGCTGTTTTTTAATCTGCATCATAATGACCAAACTACAAATTACAATCAGTGCTAAGTAAATAAGAAGTACCATACTGCCATCTTCTGTCACTATATAACGGATGTTATCCCATCCATTAGCACCTGCAATTTCAATGTCACTCCACTCTGTATAATCAATATAAACTTTATAAAGCCAATCCCCTATCTTTGTCATTGCACTTGTATAAGCTACATCATACATATTACTTATATAGAGATAAATAGGGGCTGCTGCTGATAATACCGCTACAATTAAACTGCCAATATTATGGCTCATTAAATATTCACACATCACAAAGACGAGATAAATCACTATCATCCTTACATATGTAATCCCCATAAAGCTTAAATATACTCCAGGACGATTTAAATAAGTTGAAATTTCTTCAAATGCTGTTACCCTTAATATTTCACTAAACATATTCATGGCATAACTTCTTACCATTAAAAACATAAGGACATAAATGATAAAAGGAATGGTAAAACTTAAAATCCCTAAACCGATTTTCACAGCCCCTCTTTGGCCATTTGTATAAGGCAGTGCTTTTATAAAACGGCTAATTTCTATACTTTTATCTTTTCTAAACTGCAAATAGACAAGAACAAACATGCCTACGCCATAACCTAGAAGTAACATAAGCGTCATTGGATAAATATTATTGGCTATATGCCACTCGTCAAAACCAGCAATCCCTCTTGCTAAATAATATTTCCAGCTCGTATTTATATTTCCCACCATGGCAATCATAACTGTAACATTTAAGAGTAAAAAGTAGAGGCTCATGACTAAAGCTGGTGTACGTTCTATTTTAATAAGTGCCTTTAGATTTTTCATTAAGCGTTTCTCCTTTCTTCTTGTTGCTTTGCTTTAGCTGTGTAAATAAAGACTTCTTCAAGATTTAAGCCTATTGGTTCAATAAGGCTTGCACCCATATCTTTCAGCTTACTCACAAGGTTTTCGCTATATTCTTTAGTTACAATGTAATACACACTTCCAATATGATCGACTGAAAGTATCCCTTCAAGAAGACTTAACCCTTCTGGTACTTTGCCATTAAATACAACTTGTAATTTACGCACTTTATTCTTAAGTTCTTCTACAGAAGATTGGTAAACAACTTTCCCCTCATAAATCATCGTCATCTCATCACAGATACGTTCAAGCTCTGCTAAGTGATGTGATGAAATCACTACGGTCATTCCTGTCTCATCTACTATTTCAATAAGCAAATCAAGTACATCTTTTTTAGCAAGCGCGTCAAGTCCCGATGTAGGCTCATCCAATACAAGTATCTTAGGATTTGTAGCTAAGTTGAGCATAATTGATAAACGCATTTGCATCCCTTTTGAAAGATTCTTTACCTTTGTATTTAATTTTAAGCCGAAGATTTCATTATACTTGTGAAACTTAGCTTCTTCAAAGTTTGGATAAATCTCTTTAAAAAGTGCCACCATCTTTTTCACTGTATATTGTGGAAAGAATTGGTTGCGGTCAGCCACATATGCCATTTGCTTTTTCACTTCATTATTTTCATAAATAGGTCTTTCTTCTATTAAAATTTCCCCTTCTGTAGGCTCATAGATTCCTACAAGACACTGAATCAGTGTACTTTTGCCTGCACCATTTTCACCAATAATGCCATAAATCGTTCCTGGTTTAATATGTATGGATACATCGTCTAAAACTTTGTGACTACCGAAGCTTTTACTAACATGATTAATCTGTATCATTTTATCCCTCCTTGGTGAGTTCATCATAAATGCGACTCACTTCTCCTAAAACATCTTCTTTACTTAATCCCATGTAGTGCATGGCTAAACAGCTACTTTTAAGCTCCTTGCGAATTGTCATAAGCTGGCCTTCATTGATTGTTTTCTCTGGAAGCTGTGCAATAAATGTCCCTCTACCACGAATTGTTTCAATAATATGCTGTCTTTCTAATTCACCATAAGCCTTCATAACAGTATTTGCATTAATTGTAAGCATTCCCGCTAGCTGTCTTACAGAAGGTACTTGATCACCAGGCTTTAAAACCCCTTTTAAAACCTGCTCCTTCATGTGGTCAATAATCTGTTCATATAAAGCTCTAGGGTCTCTTGGGTCAATACTAAACATCTGCTTCACCTCCTTAAGCTTTTTATCATTTTATCAAAGTGTGATAAGTGTACTACATCACCTAGTACACATCATACACTCCTTATTTAGACTTGTCAATATGCCTCTGAATTTTCTAATATGTCCTCACTTTATTTTATACTGTGACATATTATATCGTAGAAGCATATAAGGACAGTGATTGCATTGAACCCCAGCCCTTTAATCACTATTGGCATCCCTACTTACAACAGAGCGGCTACTCTGGCTAAAAACTTAGAAATAATATACACGCAAATAGGAAATGACCCCGATTTCGAAGTACTTATCATCAATAATGATTCTCCTGACCAAACTGAGTCAGTGGTTATGGCTTTTAAAAACAAATATACCAACCTCACATATCTTCGCAATGACTCTAATATTGGTGCAGATTTTAATATCTATAAAGTGATAGAAAAATCCTCCGGCAAATATTGTTTACTTCATGGCGATGATGATTACTTTTCAAATAATAGCTTACAGTCTATTAAATCTATCATTCAGAGTCATTTGCAATGCGCCATTTTTTTCATAAATTGTATCAAGTCCAGTGATAGTGTTGTTCTTAAACAAGGCATGAACGAATTTTTAGCCACTGCTACACATGGTGTCACAGGTATGTCTGCACTTATTTTAGAGAAGTCTTATTTCAATAAAATTAAGGAACCCCAAAAATTTTTAACTACAGCTATTAATCATATGTATCTTGTCTATAGCATCCTTGAACTCAACCCTTGGTTTGTCGTTATTAATAGGCCCTATCTTGTTTCTGCCCAAGCACCTGGCCAGTCTTATAACTGGGGTAAATTTATGATTAAAGATTACTTAGATATCCTCTATTATTTTGGGCAACGTGGACTTAACTCCAAATATATCCAGCAAGAAAAGTTACGACTTCTCAACGATGTCCTCTATTGGTATAAACGCCTTCAAGAGCCTGGTTGGAATATAGATATCAGTCAAACCATGAAGTATTTTAAGGATTACTACAAACATGAGCCTTACTTCCGTGACTACTATGCACGCCTAATTGCCATTAACCCTAAATACAATTAACCTTTACTTTTTTCCTCTAATAACAAAAATATAGCTAGACACTGAGGCACTACGCGTGCTACCTTCAGCACAATCTGTTGATACGCTTATCAAGCTTAAAGTATCACAGATTATAGAAGATGTAGACGCATAGTGCCCCAATGCCTAGCTAATCTATTTTATAACATTTTTTTATTTCATATCTTTCTTGCAAAAAACATAAAAAGTGATTGCACCAAATAATGTACAATATGCCACAACAATAATGCCTGCCAACATAGGCCCCACATTAGCTGCCACATTATTTTGGAAGAAATTCTCAACACTTGGCATCACGCTCCCAAACTCTAAGAACTTTCTAAAATCCCAGCTTAAAAACGGCGTATACTGCCATATATCATCATAACTTGCTGCAAAGAGCGAAAGTGGCATTAAAATACCTAATGTTAAAGCTGTAATAATCGTTGCAAGTGCTGATGACTTAGAAAGTGCTGCAATCATAAAAGCAATGAACACCATCACAATAATTTCTACAATTTTAAAGCATACAACAAGCAATGAATAAACACCTGTTGCCATAGCATATGGGCCACTAGCGCCATATAATACAACGCTGCTGCCTGCTCCTTTGAATCCATAAACAATCATCCCTGATAAAATACCTAATACAATGATGATACCTAAGCTTAATGCCGCATACATAAATGTTGCCATATACTTGGCTGTTAAAATCTTCTTACGCTTATATGGTAAAAGAAGCATTGGCGTTAATGTACGCTGACTATATTCACCTGCTAAGCAAAATGCGCCTACAATTCCTGCAAACAATGTAACGATAAGGCTTACCAATTTAAACATATTATCACTAAAGAAATACCACATATCCTTGTAAATACCACGTACAAGATTATGTTCAATCTTATATTCTGCAATAGCAATACGTCGGCGGATTGCTTCTTTTTGAATTGGTGTATAATAAGGGTCTTCTTCATAAGATTGGGCTTGTGTAAGTAGGAATTTCTCTCGCTCAATCATCATATTATTCATTTCATCTGGTGCCTGTGGATTACTTTCTGTATACGCTATATCTTCTCTATAAGCTATAAATTCTGAAGCTGTAATCCCTATCATAATCACCACTAAAATCCCTAATAAAATCTTTGCAAGCGGTAACTTCATCAGTTTATAAAATTCCCATTTGGCTAAATGCATGTAGTCTCTCATAAAATATTACCTCCGCCAGTTTTTTCAATAAATAAGTCTTCTAAGGTCTCTTGGTCCTTGATATTTTCCATATCTTCTACCGCTCTTATAGTCCCATCACAAATAATGGTCACACTATCACATAAAAGCTGCATCTCTGATAAAATATGGCTTGAAATTAAAATACTGCAACCTTTTTCATGAGCATACTGTTTCAAAAAATCTCGCAAAGCACGAATGCTGGCTGGGTCCAATCCATTTGTAGGTTCATCCAAAATAAGCAAGCTTGGCTCACTGAGTAACGCTACCGCAAGCCCAAGTCGCTGCTTCATTCCTAATGAATAATCCTTCACCTTCTGTTCTAATTTATTCTCAAGACCAGAAAGTTTAATAATTTCTTGTACCTTTTGTGCATCATTATTTCTATATAAAGCTGCAAATAATTTGATGTTCTCTTTACCTGTCATATATTCATATAAATGAGGTGTCTCTACTACCGCCCCTATATTTTTAATGGCACGCTCAAAGTCCTTTTGCACATTAATGCCGCAGATATTCACTTCACCTTCATCTGGCTTCATAAGTCCTGTAATCATGCGAATTACAGTCGTCTTTCCTGCGCCATTAGGCCCTAAGAAACCCATAATTTCACCACGTCGTACATTAAAGGTTACATCATTTACAGCTGTATGCTTTTTAAAACGTTTTGTAAGTCCTCTAACCTCTAAAACAACATCTGTCATTTTGTCACACTCCTTCACTTTAAAACTATTTATTAATATACAAAAGAAGTGCTGTGAAACTATTTAACTAGTTTCACAGCACTTCCTTATACTTTCAAAGTCACTGATTAACTTTTCTTTTACCGCTACGTGTTTGAAATAGCGTTAGGCACGCTGCTTTCTTAATAGTGGAGTCCGCTCCAATATACATTTTCTTTAATTACAGCATCTTCATCTAGCTCTACGCCTTCAAGTGCCCATTTTTTGAATTCCATAAATCCTGTACGGTCTACGATATATCCGATATGCTCTTTTCCACCTGGCGCATCTTTTGCGATATATTCTGTTACGTATTTATATGTGTTTGTAATGATTTTTACGATAGAATCTTCATCAGCCCATACAATCCAGTCTTCTGCAAGTCTAGGATTTTTCTTACCTGTACGTCCCATGATTGCAAGACGATAGTATTTTTTCTCACTTCTAGTCCATGCACCTGTTGGACATGCGTTAATACATACACCACATCCTACACATTTTTCTGCATTTCTTTCTACACGGTAGTTTTTAGCAGATAAGCAGTCTACTGAGCGAGATTTACATCCTTTTACACAAGCTCCACAAGAAACGCATCTTGCAGGGTCATATTGAGGTTTTGTCATCCCAATGATTCCGAAGTCATGCATTCTTGCTTTAATACAGTCATTTTGACATCCTGTTAAAGCAATTTTAAAGTGAAGGTCATTTGGGAAAATAGCTTTTTCAATACGTTTTGCAAAGTTTGTTGTATTGTAGTTTGCAAATGGACAGACTTTGTTTCCGATACAAGCCGATACGTTACGTGTTCCAGCTGCTGTGTATCCTTTACCTGGTACTTCTTGATTGATATCGAGCTCAGCAATAATTGGTTGTAACAATTCATTTACTTTATCAACATCTTCCATTTTAATTCCAAGAATTTCGAAACCTTGTCTTGTTGTGATATGCACTTGCCCATTACCGTATTTCTCAGCAATTTCTTGTACTTTTCCTAAGAGATCAGCTGTAATAAGTCCACCTGGTACTCTAACACGTGAAGCTGTGATACCTCTTACTTTTGTTACCCTGAAGGCATTCTTTTTAAGTTTCTTTGTATTAATATCCATCACTTACCACCTCTTAGTCTCTTAATAATTTTCCTTTTGTATAATTAAATACTGGACCATCTAAACAGATGTATGTGTCATCAATTTTACAGTGACCACATTTACCGATTCCACAGCACATTTTACGTTCTTGTGAAATCCAAATATTTTCTTCTTTGATACCACGTTTTAAGAATTCTTGTACTGTGAATTTCATCATAATTGGTGGGCCTACTACTACAACTTGTACATCACTTAAATCTTTAATCTCAAGGTCTGGGATATATTTTGTAACAAGTCCTGTTGGTCCCTCATAACCTTCTGGTGCATTATCAACAGATACAATCATGTTCATATTGTTTTCCCAAGCTTTAAGGTCATCTTTGAATAAAATATCTTCTGGGCTTTTGAAACCAGCAATTAAAGTAAATCCTTTTGCATCTTCTGGATGATTTCCAAAGTGCTGTACAATCCCTCTTACTGGAGAAAGACCTGTTCCACCTGCTACAACTACAACTTCATGTCCTTTGTAGTTTTCAAGGTCAAAACCATTTCCGTAAGGTCCTCTTAAAAAGAGCTTGTCACCTACATATTTTTCAAAAATCTCATTTGTTACTTTCCCAACCTTACGAATTGTAAGGTCAACTGTATTTTCACCGATACCACTTACAGAGATTGGTGCTTCACCATATTTAGGAAGAGAAACCTCGAAGAATTGACCAGGTTTTACATCTCCTTCAAAATGCATACGGAAAGTATATTCAATTTCAGTGTGTTTAATAACCTCTTTAATTTCTGATAAGAAAGGAATATATTCGTTTTTCATTATTTGTTTACCTCCTCCATAGCATCCGCTAATTTATTAATACAGTTTGAGAATGAAATGTATTCAGGACAAATATCATCACAGCGTCCACATCCTACACACATGTGGTAACCAAAACGTTTTTTGTAGTCATGTACTTTGTGCATCACTTTGAAACGCATACGTTGCCCTTTGTCCCCTCTAAAGCTATGACCACCTGCCATATCTGTGTAACCATTTACTTGGCAAGAAGCCCATACACGGCGACGTTCACCTGTTTTTTTGCGGTCAGAACCTTCATAGAATACGTCTTGCATTGTGAAGCATGTACATGTTGGACAGACGAAGTTGCATCTCCCACAAGCGATACAACGTTCATTGTATTCATTCCACATTGTACTATCCATTACGTCTAATGAAAGGTTTTCTGGAATATTGACATGTGTTTTATTTTCTTTTACGAATTCTGGTTCTACTTTTGTTTCAGTTGCTTCTTCAAGACGCATCATAAGTTCAGGCATTTCCCCTGCAAGATAAACCATATCGCCATCTACTTTAATATAGGCATCGTAGTTAGATGCTGTATTTGTACCCATATCTACACAGAAACAGCTCTCGAAACTTTTTGTGCAGCCCATTAAAATGAACTTAGTTTTTTCACGAATTCTTTTATAGTAGAAATCTTCAAATCCATTATTAAGATAAATATCATCCATACGCTTTACAGCATGAAGATCACAGCTGCGAAGGAAAATAATTGCGCCTTTTTTAGGACCATCTGCTTCTTTTACTTCGTCTTCTGTAAAATAGAAGAGTGTATCTGAGATTGGTGTTAAAATTTCTTTATATGAAAATTCTGATTTTGCCTCAAATTCAATTTCCTCTACACTTGTAATTTCACCATAACGTACGCGGTCAGTATCTGAATATGTTCCTTGACCTTTAAATACTTTAGGTGCATAAATACTATAAGTTTGTGATAACTCACTTAAAGCTTTATTAAAATTGTTCACATCTATTTTATAGCCCATTGTTTACACTCCGTTCGTTAGTTAATTAATTAACACTTTTTTCATCAAATCAATACGTGTTGCTTTTGAACTTAGTATATTATGTAGGCTACATTCCTTCCGTGATAAAACTCACGCTACCTATTTTTTCATATTTTTTTATATTACTCACATACTAATGCTATATTAAAAAAAGCTGTTAGTATTTCGTTCAAAATTTAATCATTATATGTTCATGCACTTATTTTATGCTAAATACTTAACAATTCCATTTTTAGGAGGTTATATATGGACAATAGCTTAATGCCCATTCTAAGTGAAATTCCACTTTTTAAAAATGTCGCACCTCAAACATTAACAGCCCTTGCCGAAAAAGGACTGATTGATCAGTTTCCTGCTGGGCATCATGTTTTTTATGATAAAGATAAAGTTCACTGTTTTTACATTTTACTTTCCGGTACAGCTAGCCTCTATAAAACAAATAGTAATGGCCAAAATAAAATTATTTTTATTGAAGACAATGGTACCCTTTTAAATGAAGTTATTTTTGAAGACCTACCTGCTTCTATTAATTGTCAGACACTTTCCCCATGTAAAATGTTAATCTTCTATAAGAACGACTTCATTGAACTGATGAAAAAGGATTTCATACTCACTCAAAATGTTATGAATGCTTTAACAAAGCGCGTTAGACGCCTCTACCGTCAGCTCAAGAATGCTACTTCTATCATTAAAATAGAGAAAAAAATAGCTGCTAAATTATGGAAGCTCGGCAAGGATTACGGTGTGCCTTGTGAAAAAGGAATTAAAATTAATTTTTCAATTACTGTCACTTCACTGGCAGACCTTTTAGGTTCTTATAGAGAAACTGTTTCTAGAGCCCTTAAGTTACTCATCCAAAAAGAACTTATTATCTATGAAAATAAACAAATTATCATCCCTAATCCAGATGCACTCTCTAAATTCTTCAAAACTCTGTGATATTCATCACAGAGTTCAGGCTGTAGACAATTAACTTTTCCATAGTATTTTACTAGTCTAGAAATAGAAAACAGAGGTAAAAATGGACCTAAACTGCTCTTTTTACCCCTATTTTAATAGATTTTCTTGAATAATCCTCACTTAATTTGTGAGTTTATTTTGGGAAAATTCATTTGTCAACAATCTGAACTCTGTGATATTCATCACAGAGTTTTTTTTTGTTAAAGTTTATACTATCTATATCGTTAATTAATTGTCAAAGAGAGGGTTTTTAAATATGAAAAAAGTTCAATCTACCTGTAATTTCTGTGCACTCGCATGTAACATTGACTTCTATGTAGAAAACGAACAAATTTTAAAAGTGGTACCTACACCACATTACCCTGTTAATAAAGGGTTCTCATGTATCAAAGGGCTTTCCCTTGATAAACAACAAACTATGTATAAAGAAAACTCACGTCCACGTATCCGTGTAAATGGACAAATGCAAGAAACATCTTGGGAGGAAGCTTATAAACTTGTCGCTGACAAACTTCTTGCAATCAAAGAAGAACATGGCGGTGATGCTATCGCTGGAATCAGTACAGGACAAATTCCTTTAGAAGAAATGGCACTCTTTAGCCACGTCCTTCGTAATTTCCTTCGCGGACATGTAGATGGAAATACAAGGCTTTGTATGGCAACTTCAGTCGTTGCACACAAACAAAGCTTTGGTTTTGATGCACCACCTTATACATTAAATGACTTTGAATTATCAGATACAATCTTCTTAATTGGTGCTAACCCAGTTGTAACACACCCAATTATCTGGGATCGTATCCGTAAAAATAAAAACAAAAAAGTAATCGTTATTGACCCACGTCGCTCTGAAACAGCACAAAATGCTGACTACCACTACGGCGTAAATGGTAAAACAGATATCTACTTATTCTACGGTCTTGCCAATATCTTAATTGAAAAAGACTACTTAGATCATGATTACATTGCAAACCACACAGAAAACTTCGATGGTTTCAAAGAATTAGTGGCGCAATATACACCAGAAATCGTAGCAGAAAAAACTGGTCTTAAAACAAGCGACCTTTATGAAATGGCAGAACTCATCCACACTGGTAAGCGTGTCTCTTTATGGTGGACAATGGGAATCAACCAAGGCTACGAAGCTGTAAGAACTGCTCAATCAATCATCAACATTGCACTTATGACAGGTAATATGGGTAAACCAGGTACTGGCGCTAACTCAATTACAGGTCAATGTAATGCTATGGGTTCTCGTGCATTTAGTAATACAGCAGGTCTCTACGGCGGCGGTGACTACGACAATGAAGCTAGAAGAGCAGCAGTTTGTGAAGCTTTAGAAATTACAGATGAACAGCTTATTAACAAACCAACTCTTCCTTACAATGTGATTATTGAAAAAATAAATGCGGGTGAAATCAAAGCGCTTTGGGTACTTTGTACAAACCCACGTCACTCATGGGTAAACAATAGTACTTTTGAAGAAGCGATTAAAAAATTAGACCTCTTCATCGTTCAAGATATCTTCGGTGATACACACACATCAGAAAACTGTGATGTATTCTTCCCAGTTGTATCAGGTCTTAAAAAAGAAGGTACTTACATTAATACAGAAAGACGTCTTTCTCCAATGCGCCCAGTCCTTACAAAAGGTGAAAATGAAAGAACTGACTTTGAAGTCTTCTTAGGCGTAGGTAAAGCGCTTGGCATGGGCTCACTTCTTGACAAATGGCAATCACCAAAATCTGTTTTTGAAATGATGAAAAAATGTTCAAAAGGAATGCCTTGTGATATTACAGGGGTTGACTATGATGCTCTCACAGATTCAAAAGGTATTCAGTGGCCATTTAGAGAAGGTGATGTATTAGTAGAAGATGAACGCCGTCTCTTTGAAGATGGGAATTATTATACACCATCTAAAAAAGCGAAATTCATGTTTGAAGAAATTAGAGAAAATCCATTACCAACAACAGCTGATTTCCCTTATATCTTAAACACAGGTCGCGACACAGTAGGTCAATGGCATACACAAGTGCGTACAAGAGAAATCGGTATCGTAAATGATGCTTATGGTGATGAGGCTTATATGTACATTCATCCAAAACTTGCAGCTGAAAAAGGTATTGCTGAAAATGAACTCTTTGAAGTAGCTTCTATTAATGGACGTACTTCAAGATTCCTTGCAAAAATCACTGAAAACGTTACAGAAAATCAACTTTATGGTTCAATGCATCACATCGAGACTAACAACTTAACACCATCTCTTTATGATCCATACTCAAAAGAACCTTCATATAAAACAACACCTGTTAACATTTATAAAATTGTAGGAGAACGTTAATTATGAAAAGAATTAAAATCGACCGCAAAAAATGTATTGGTTGCCTTACATGCGTTACAGCATGTATGGTAAGCCATGATGAAATAGATCCAAGAAACCGTATCGTTATCGATAGTGAAAACAAACATGCACCTATCTTCTGCCGTCACTGTGATGAGCCAGAATGTGTCTATACTTGTATGACAGGTGCTATGCATAAAAACCCTGAAACAGGCAACGTAGATTACAATAAAGATCACTGTGCAAGCTGCTACATGTGTATTATGGCCTGTCCATATGGGGTACTTAAAAGTGATGCCCTTACTCACAAACAAATTATGAAATGTGATATGTGTTCTCACCGCGAGGAAGGACCTATGTGCGTAGAAAAATGTCCAATGGGTGCTATCACATTAGGGGAGGTTTAAGACTATGAAATATGTTGTATTAGGTGCTTCTGCTGCTGGGATTAGCGGCGTTAAGAGACTTCGTGAATTAGATAAAACAGCTGAAATTACTTTAATTTCAAAGGATGAAAAAGTTTACTCTAGATGTATTATGCATCATCTGATGGAAAATATCCGCAGCGTAGAACAACTTTCATTCGTAGAACCAAACTTTATGGAAAAATACAATATTAACTGGATGTCTGGCACACTTGCCACTAAAGTAGATCCTGCTACTAAAGAAGTTCATACTTCAAATGGCGACATTGTCCCATTTGATAAACTCCTTATTGCAACAGGTTCACATGTATTCTTCCCACCTATTCCAGGACTTAAAGAAGCTACAAATGCTATCGGTTTCCATGACCTTGATGAATGTGAAGCTATCTTAGAAAGACTTCCTAACATTCAAAACATCGTTGTCATGGGTGCTGGTCTTGTAGGGATTGATGCTGTAAGTGGCCTTCTTCACAAGGGTAAAAATATTACTTTAGTTGAAATGAGAGACCGTATGCTTTCTATTCAATTAGACCACATTGCTGCAAAAACTTATGAAGATGCCTTTGCTAAAGAAGGCGTAACACAGCTTTATAGCACAGGTGTACAAACACTTATTATGAATGACAACAATGAAATTACAGAAATCGCCTTAAACACTGGTGAGACAATTCCTTGTGATTTACTTGTTGTCGCTTCTGGGGTACGCTCTAATGTAGAATTCTTACAAGATAGCGGCATTGAACTTGACCGTTTTGGTCTTGTCATTGATCCACTTGGACAAACATCTCACCCAGATATTTACGGGGCTGGAGACGTTACGGGGCGTAATCCTATTTGGCCAGTAGCTGTTAAAGAAGGCATTATTGCTGCAAGTAATATGTGCGGCGTGTCTAAAGAAATGACAGACTTCTTTGCAAGTAAGTCTACAATGAACTTCTTAAACATTCCTACTATGTCACTAGGTCTCGCGCAACCTGAAGATCCTGAAAACTATGTAATTGAAATCGAACGAGATGCTCAAGGTAACTACAAAAAAATCGTTCATAAAGACGGTAAAATCTGTGGTGCCATCTTACAAGGAGATTTATCTTACTCTGGGATTTTAACACAACTTATTCGTAACAATATCGATGTTTCAAAAGTTAAAAAACCACTTTTTAAAATTGACTACTCAGATTTCTTCAATATCACAGAGAACTTTGAGTTCACATACTAGTACGACTAACTTAATATAGGAGCTTAACAATGGAAAAAAAATCTTTTATTGCTAAACTGCAAAATATGCCTGTAGCAATTCTGCCGACAATGGTAGGGGCTGCAACACTTTCAAATATGTACCTTCCACTAGGCTATACATGGGTACGCCACCTAACAATGTGGGCTGCTGCACTCGTAGTCATTGCCTACCTTATGAAAATCATTTTCCACTTTAACACTGTGAAAAATGAATATTCAAACACTGTTCCAGCTAGTTTATATGCTGGTCTTACAATGATAACAATGATTTTAGGAAGCTACATCTTTGACTTTAGCCCTGTAATTGGTAAGGCTTTATGGTCAATTGGTCTTGCTGTGCATTCAGTTCACCTTGTTGTTTTCATCTATCGTAATATTGTAAAAGGTGTTAATATCAATACTTTCGTACCAAGCTGGTTCGTTACATTCAACGGAATTATGGTAAGTACTGTAACAGGTACAGTGATGAATGAACCTACAATCTGTAAATTCATTGTTTACTATGGTATTGCAGCATTCGTAATCATTATGCCATTTATGATTGTAAGACTTATTAAACATCCAATAGCAGATCCACTCTTCCACACAAAAGCAATTGTACTTGCACCATCAAGTCTTTGCGTGGTAAGTTACTTAAACTTCATCACTGAGCCAAATGCTATTCTTGTTTATTTCTTATATGCAGCAGTATTTTGTTCTTTAATTTACATTTTAATTAACTTACCAAAATTCTTCTCATTTAAATTCCACCCTGGATTTGCGGGACTTACTTTCCCAATGGCAATTGGAATTGTAGCGTCTAACAAATTTGCTGGTTTCCTTACAGCTGGTGGACATGAAATGTTCGGAAATATTATCAAACAAGTAGCTGGACTTCAACTTTATATCACAACAGCTATTATTGCATTTGTATTATTCAACTTTGCAATGATGTTAAAAAAAGATAAATAATCTATAGCGAAATCAACTAAAACCTTGAAATATAGGTGTAGGTAAATAGGTTTCTCTCAATATTTATAGATTAGAAAAGTAAAAGGCCGAGAGATGATTCTACTTAAGTAGTAGGCATCTTTCGGCTTTTTATCATATTTCTGCTTATAATACAGTACTATGTTTATGAGGCAGCAATATTTGTAGTAACTATTATGACACACATCTTATATCCTATGATTTAAAAGTCGATTATAATGAATTTAATTAAATACATATTTATAGATTGGCGGCCTATCCTATATTTATAGTAGACCGTTATTTTATTGAAATGAAAGGAGTTAATTCAATGAAAGAAGATATTGTTACTTTAATTTTAATGGGCGGAGAAAATAAACGTATGGGGGGCAATCATAAGGCCTTTTTGGAGTTTCAAGGGGAGAGCTTTTTAGAAAAAATTGTTCATGAAATGGCTCCTTTTTCTCCTGTAGTATTATCTGTGAATGAAGCTGAGAAGTTCAATCGCTTAAATAATCCTGTACTTGCAAATTATCCGATGATTATTGATGAAGTTAAAGGGATTGGCCCTATGGGCGGTATCTATACAGCACTTAAAGAACTTGACTATACTTATGTTTTTGTAACTGCTTGTGATATGCCTTTTATGACAGCCAAGCTTGGTGAATTTATGTATGAAAAAATAAAAGCACTAAAGCCTGCACCTTCTGCCTTAGTCTTAAGTGATCATGAAGGTAAATTCTCTCCTCTAGGCGGCATTTACTCCAAACAACTCCTGCCTTATATTGAAGAAATGATTAAGAACGAAAACTATCGTCTTGGAAAGCTACTTAAAATATCTGATGCTTTTATCTTGCCGATTAGTGAAACGCCTTTTAATGACGACGTGCTTCGCAATATCAACACTCCAGATGAATATAACGGCATACTACTGTAATAAAGGTGCTGCCAGGAAACTCTAGATTTCGTTTCCTAGCAGCACCTTTATTGATTACCATCTACGTTCATAATCTTGCTTTAAAATCCCATATAACTCATGATCGCCATATGAGCCATCTTTCTCCCCTCCTATATACTTTTATCAGTATTTTTATCAGTATCACCCTTTTTCTTTTTAATTACAATAGATTAAATTGCTATCCATGTATCCTTTGACTAATTCATATCCTTTTTCATATTCTAGCTCATCAATACATTCTTTAACTTGCTGTAAAAACTTTTCTTCATTACTACCATAACTATATTTTTTAATTTCTTTTATCGCTTGATCTAATAAATCTAAATCCATCTGTTCAAAGCCATTTTTTAATACAGCTAACTGATTAAACTGTATTTCTAATAAGTATTCTTTTTCCTGCTGCGTTATTTCTAACTGGCTCTCCTCTAAAAATTCTTTCAGTGCCTTGCAGACCTTTTGTACTACTTCTTGAAGCTGAGGTAATAATTCTTCAATCTTCTTTATATTGCACGCATTTGCTGCGCTTTCTAATTGTTCACTAATCTGTGCAATATAAGATATGCCTATATTACGGCTCATCCCCTTAATGCCATGTACATTTATTTTAAAGTCCTTTAAATTCCACTTATACTGTTCTTCAAGGTTATTACTAATTTCAGTGACTTCCTTCACGTAAGTTTTTAACACCTCTTTATAAAGTGCTGTATTCCCATTTAACTTATGAAGTACCTCTTCTACCTGACCGCCTAAGATATCATTCAGCCTACTTATTTCATCCTTGTGTTTCCCAGTCGACTTTTTATTGTCTTCCGCTACTTTATTATCATATACAATTAATCTTTGTGGTAAATAGGTTAGTAAGATTTTATGCAGTTTAGTGACATCAATAGGCTTTGAAATATATTCTGTGAATCCTTCTTTAATAAACTCCTCCCTTGCTCCTATAATTGCATTAGCTGTTAGCGCAATTATTGGTGTATCTTGATTGTATATATGTGGATGCTTTCGAATATATCTTATCGTCTCAATGCCATTCATCTCTGGCATCATATGATCCATAAAGACTAAATCATATGCCTTATTTTCAAGTGCCTCTAAGCATGCCCTGCCACTTAATACTGTCTCCATTTCAAATTTATAACACGCCATTAAACCCTTGGCTACCTCTAGATTGACTTTGTTATCATCTACAATAAGTATTCTTGCTTGAGGCGCTCTAAAGCTTACTTGATTTTCTTCATCTAAAGAATCTATTCTCTTACGCGTAGGCATAAGGTTTATAATCTTTTGAGGAAGTGTTATGATAAACTCACTTCCCTCTCCATAAACACTTCTTACCTCAATGCCTCCGTTCATTAAATCTAAAAATCCTTTGCAAATGCATAAACCTAAGCCTGTTCCTTCTAATCCATGATTTCTTTTTATATCGAGTCTTTCAAAGCTATTAAAAAGCTTCTCTAAGTCCTCTTCTTTAATACCTATTCCTGTATCTTTAATGCTTATTCTCAGCCTTGCTTCATCCCTATATCTTTCCCAATCAAGGATTACCCTAATTTCTCCTTCATTTGTATACTTCACTGCATTTCCCAATATATTTACTAGAATCTGCTTCACTCTAATTTCATCTCCATATAACCAACTCGGTAAGTCCTTTGCAATATCTACTGTCAACTTAATTGGGCGACCTCCTAAACGAAATCTCATCATCTGCACTATATCGTTTAACACCATTCTTGGGTCATACTGGCCATTTACAATCTCCATTTTACCTGATTCAATCTTAGATAAATCTAATATATCATTAATAATAGAAAGTAATGATGTGGCTGCCCTTTGAATATTAGTAGCCTTATCTCTTACTGTATCTGTAATTTCTTCTCTTATAACAAGCTCCGTCATCCCTAAAATCACATTCATAGGTGTACGAATCTCATGTGACATATTTGCTAGAAACTGACTTTTTGCAAGGTTAGCTTCTTCTGCTTCTTGCTTAGCAAGTTCAATCTTCCTTACAGATTCCTCTAACATTTGCTTATGTCTTTTCATTTCTTCATGCTGCTTGCGAAAAATCTGCTTTTGCATATAAAACATCGTTCCAGTCATTAAACTTACTATAATAACCCCTAACAAATTATCTCGTGTACTTTCTTGTATATTAATCCAAGTTATAATGCCACTATCTTTCTCAAGCCTCATTTTATATGTTAAGATACATGCTGCAATCTCCAAAACTACCATAATCGGCAGCGCCTTACCTTCTATTAACGTAAAGCTTAAAATAATCCCAAAAATAAAGTAACTTGGAATACTACTTGTAAGACCTGATGAAGACATAAAAAGTATAGGCAGACAAATTAAATTAAGTACACCACATGCCACAATGGCACTTACTTTATAATCTTTTTTCCAATTAGTATATATAAAGATTCCCCATGTAAAGGCTGTCAAAAACAGATTTAGGCTTATTAACACCTTGGATGTATAACAAAATACTGCTATTACCGAGTTTATAGCAGATGTCAGAAATCCACCTATAGTAATTGTGTTAATAAGCTTCATATTAAACGCCATATCTTCATTAAAGTACTTATCTATAAACTTATTAATATATTTTATCGTATAAATTTCATGCCTCTTCATTCTAACCCTCTTATATCATTTGCCATATGCATATTTCAATTATATAGACTATTTATCTATAGATTTCACATTTATAAATTTTAGTTATCCCTAGTTTTGAGTCATGTGAAATCATTGTGAGAAACCTCTTTACCTACATGTATATTTCAAGGTTTTAGTTGGTTTCTCTATAGATTTCACATTTATAAATTTTAGTTATCCCTAGTTTTGAGTCATGTGAAATCATTGTGAGAAACCTCTTTACCTACATGTATATTTCAAGGTTTTACTTGGTTTCTCTATAGATTTCACATTTATAAATTTTAGTTATTCACAGTTTTGAGTCATGTGAAATCATTATGAGAAACCTCTTTACCTACATGTATATTTCAAGGTTTTACTTGGTTTCTCTATAGATTTCACATTTATAAATTTTAGTTATTCACAGTTTTGAGTCATGTGAAATCATTATGAGAAACCTCTTTACCTACATGTATATTTCAAGGTTTTACTTGGTTTCTCTATAATATCGACAGCTATAAGAGTTTACATAATAGGATTATAAAACCACCTGATATAAAATATCTATAGTTTGCCCAATACAAATTTCACCCTTTTTACAGAATAACTCTCTTTCCTTTAAAATTTCTGTTTCTATACATTTAGTGCCTTGATGCCATTTATCATCTAAAAACATAATGATTGTTGCTAACTGATCCTTAGTGACATAATCATCTTCTTCTAGCCCCATAAGCCCTATAATTTCATCTACATATGACTCTGGATAATTTTTACCTATTCTTTTTAAAATGCATGCCAACTGTCTTGTTCGAATCGGCTTTTGGAAATCTTCACCTCGACTTACCCATCCTCTTTCTTCAAAGTGTAAAACCGCCTGCTGCATTGCCATAGAAATAGATTTGTTATCTAATATATACGTGCCATCCACTTCTCTTAAGCTAAAATTTTCTCTACCATATTCAAACAGTTTATTAATATCTTCATACTGAGTAGGTGTGCTATCTTTCATTACTACTGCAATAAGTTCAATATTGTCATATACTGCTTTCGCCACTAACGTCTGCTTCGCATCATCATGAAAGCCTGTCTTACAAGCAACTACATGTGAATTATAATAAGGTGTTTCACGCTTAAGTAACCTAGAGGAATTAGTTATCTGGAAACTCGTTCCTTTATTATAGATATTAAAAGTATGCCGCGCAGTTCCTGCTATCTCTTCAACTAAAGGGTCATCAAAAGCACCTCTTGCAATTTGTGCCATATCATAAGGTGTCGTATAATGCGCAGGGTCATGATAGCCATGAGGATTTACAAAATGAGATTCATAAGCCCCTAAGCTTTGTGCTTTAGCATTCATCTGAGCTGCAAAATTTGAAATATCTCCTGCCGTACTACATGCCAAATCATAAGCAATGAAGTTATCAGACCCCAAAAGTAGGCCATATAAGCCTTCTTTTTTAGTATAACTATCTCCCACCTCTAAGCCTATTTGGCTGCTATCTCCTGGCACATTTTCTATACATGCCTGAGACTTTGTAATAATCGCATCATCATCTAATTCCTCTGATACAATAAGTGCTGTTAAAATCTTCGTAATACTAGCCGGATAAAGCGCCTCGTGCGCATTTTTCTCATACAATATTGTATTTGTCTTTGGCTCAATCAAAATAGCACCTTCTGCAGCTATTTCAGGTTCTGCCATAATAGACTCTGTCATCGTTGGTACTGCTAACATTGAACTCGTTATGCCTAACGTAAGTATACAAATTAACCTTCTCATTCCCTTTCGTACCATTTTCTCCCCATCCTATCTTCTCTTGTTTAATAAATGTTTTACTATATTTTACCATTTTATCTTTATTTTCTCAATATTATATGTATCATTGCTTGACAGATAATATATTTAATACTGCAATACAAGAGAATCCTTAGATTCAAAAATAGAGGTATCGTGAAACTATTTATAGTTTCACGATACCTCTTTACTTAAAGTGTATTTTTAGTGAACATCATCTATTCTACTAATCTAATTTTAGTATCCTTTTGATGTATCCTTATTTGATTTCTTATGAGACTTAAACTAATGTTTATCCCGCCTCCTAAAATAATTCCTACTGTATAGCAGATTAAATCTGACCATAAAAATCCTCTACCTAGAACTAAGGCCCCAAATGTTGTCTCCCGAATATGATTAATCCACTGCGCCTGATAAAGCTGAGAAATTTCAATTCCAAAGCTAAATAGCAGTGCAATACACACCGCTTTATACACCTTCATAGGCGGTGATAAAAAGCGTAGCCCGAAATATACCATCATTGCCCATAATGTGTCCCCTGCATAAAGCCTTATAAATTCTGGCAAATATGTACCTAACTTTCTAGAGGCAAGACCTAATATCATAATGCTTAGCGTCAAAATGCCATATAGTATCCGTTCTTTAAACATATTCTTTTTCATATACTCACCCACTTCAATAGCCTACTATGCAATCATCTTGCAGAGTATTAAAATGAGTAGTGCTATAACGACCAAGCCGACATACATGATTACTTCTAAGTGATGTGTCTGAATCTCTAACTCATTCATCATGCGTTCAAAATCGATACCAGTTCTATAAAAATGAGATTTCTTGATGGCCTCATCAAATTTAATTTTTAATGCGTGTTTCTCTTCCTTTGTGTAGCCATCCCACATTTCTTTTTCTATTTTTGTATTATACATAGATGTACTGCATTCACTACATAGTTGCAGTTCTTCTTCATTCTCATGCACTGCACTGCCTAAAAAGCCACATTTTGGACAATAATAAATATATCTTTTCATGTAATCACCCCACTATGAATATTAAAAAAATAATATCTTTTCTTACAATAATAACATAAATACTTATCTACGTATATTTATAGATTCATATTTGCAAAATCTATAAAGAAAACTGTTTATCTGATGTATCATTTAGATTTATAGTTGATTTCTCTATAAAACATAATAAATAGCTATATAGATTTCACATTTATAAAATTTAGTTACTCATAGTTTTGTGGTATATTTCAAGTTTTCAATTGTTTTCTCTATCACTTATGAATATGAAATTATTTTAAAAGTAAAGAAAACAAAAAGGAAGTGTTGCGAAATTCGTCAAATCATTTCGTAACACTTCCTTTTTAAGGTCGTATGAATCATTTTTTAACTCGTATAGCACATTGTCTTTGTCCATTGAACACGCCCTATAGGATTTATATCATAATATCTTTATTTATGATCTGGCATGGCACATTCCGATGCGCTTCCTATTAATATTTCAATACCATGTTGTAGACTTCCCATAATGCTTTCTAAGTTTTCTCTTACAGCTTTAGGACTACCTGGCAGATTAATAATTAATGTATCCTTTCGAATCCCCGCTGCACTACGACTCAACATCGCACGTGGCGTAATCTGAAGGCTATAGTAACGCATAGCTTCTGGAATACCTGGTACCTGCTTTTCTACGATATCTAATGTAGCTTCTGGTGTACAATCTCTCTTTGAAAACCCTGTGCCACCTGTTGTTAAAATTAGGTCCACACGTTTTTCATCACACCAAGTTTTCATCATTTCTGAAAGCTGTGCCCTTTCATCAGGTAAAATCACATATTCGACTACCTTAAAGCCTTTTTCTTCCACCATCTCTTGAATGACTTTACCACTTTGGTCTTCTCTTTCACCCTTTGAACCTTTATCACTCGCTGTGATAATACCAACTCTAATCATTTTGTTTAATCTCCATTTCATCGCCCACTTTAATTGTGCCACCTTTTAAGACACGCGCAAATACGCCTTCTCTAGGCATAATGCAATCACCTACTTGATAATAAATCTGGCAATGCTGATGACACTGTTTACCAATTTGTGTGATTTCAAGCTCTACCTCATTACATTTAAAGATTGTGCCAACTGGTACATTTCTAAAATCATAGCCTTCTACAATAAGATTTTCCCCAAAGGCTCCCGGATGCACCTGGCCACCCCTTGCTTTGAATTCTTCAATTTTCTCATTTGAAATTAAGCTCACTTGACGATGCCATTTCCCTGCATGTGCATCATTCTCAATTCCAAAATCCTCAATAAAATTTGCTTCTTCTATTTTTACCTTTTGTGTCCCACGTTTTTCACTAATACATATTGCTAATACTTTTCCCATCTTAGCCTCCTATTTGCGCCATTATTTTATCTTCTATATTATCAATTTCTAAGTCGTTAAAATGATGTTGTACCGGTTTGCCTGCTGTTGCATCACTTATTACCTGTGTTAACTTTTCTTCAGTGATGCCTGCTCTTACCAAACGCTTTAAATCCACACCATCTTTGGAATGTAAGCACAATTTCAAGAAGCCATCCGCTGTCAGACGAATACGATTACATTCTTCACAGAAACATTCACTTACTGCGCTAATAAAGCCGATTTTACCTTTAAATCCATCAATTTCATAATATTTAGCTGGGCCATTCCCCATCTTGCCATCATAAGGTTTTAATGGTCCAAATTCCGCTTCTAATTGTTTTTTAATTTCTTGTTTAGAAAGTGGCTTAAGCTGTGGGCCAAGGCCAATAGGCATAAGCTCAATAAATCTAACACTTACCCTTCCTGACATAGTCAGTCTTGCTAAGTCACAGATTTCATCTTCATTAAAATTCTTTGCTACCAAACAATTAAGCTTCACACTTTTTAATGGATATGTCATGGCTTTATGAATACCTGCTAATACCTTATCCAGTCCATCAACGCGTGTAATCTCCTTAAAACGTTCATGTTTTAATGTATCTAAACTAATATTAATGCGGTCTAACCCCGCATCTACAAGCGCCTCAATTTTTTCCTCTAATAAAAAGCCATTAGTCGTTAAAGTCACTTCATCAATACCAGGAATTTCTTTAATTTGCTTAATTAAAACATGTAAATCTTTTCTTACAAGAGGCTCTCCACCTGTAATTTTAATCTTAGAAATGCCGAGCTTCGCCCCGCTACGACATATCTTAAGGATTTCTTCAAAGCTTAAGCGTGCTTCATTTGGCATACATTGTATGCCCTCTTCTGGCATACAATACGTACATTTAAAGTTACAATGATCTGTAACAGATATTCTTAAATAGTCAATTCTTCTATTTTGTTTATCTAACATAAGCTGCTCCTCAAACACACCTAATTATTCTTCCCTCATCCTTTTACAATCTATCGCGTAATAAAATCACCTTTACAGTTTCACCCATAGCTAACTTCTCTGTTCCGGCTGGAATATCAATGAGACAATTGCATAAACTCATTGTATATAATGCACCTGACGCATGATTGTGATGATTTAAGTACACCTTACCATCTTTATAAGTGCCTCGAATAAAACGTCTTTTTTTACTTTTTTTATTAAACTCACTCGCCATTATACCTGTACATGCTATGTTTAAAATTTCGCTATCGCCTAAAATCTTACTACATACAGGCCTTACCAGCAGTTCAAAATTTACAAGTGCTGCAAATGGATTTCCTGACAAGCTAATCATTAATTTATCATTTATAAGGCTTCCAAGTACTGGTGTCCCCGGCTGAATTGCTACGCGCCAAAACAAACGCTTAGCCCCTAGTCTTTCTATGACTTCATGCATAATATCTTTCTTACCTACAGACACTCCGCCTGTGGTTACGATAAGCGCTACACGATTTATATAATGCGCAATTTGCTCAGCTACTGCCGCCGCTGTATCTTCACAAGTTTTAATCCAAATAATATCCATGCCTAATGTTTTACCTAAAGTACTCATCATCATGCCATTGCTATTATAAATTTTCCCAGGCAATAATGGCGTGCCTGCTTCCATGAGCTCATCACCTGTACATAAAAGTAGCATTTTAGGTTTTGCCTTTACTTTAACTTTACAAATCCCCATACTACTTAAAATGCCTAATGTAATGGCATTTAATTTCTCACCACATTTTAAAAGTAATGTTCCTTCTTTAATATCTTCACCTGTAAAGCAATAGTTCTCAAAAGGCTTAAGCTGCGTATAAATAGCTACACTGCTTTCACCATAATCTGTCTCCTCTTGACGCAGGACACAATCACACCCTTTTGGAATAGGTGCACCTGTCATAATGCGAACAGCTTCTCCTTGCTTTACTTCACCCTCAAAGTAATCACCTGCACATACCTCGCCTATTACTTTTAATGTAACTGGTGTTTCTTTGCTAGCCCCTATGCTACTCTCTGCCATAAAGGCATAACCATCTAAAGGTGAACGGTCAAAAGGCGGATTATTAATCGGTGCATAAATATCTTCATTTAAAATACGTCCATTTGCTTCTTCTAATGTAACTTCTTCAAAGCCAACTATGCCCTTTACTTTTTCAAGTAGTATGTCTTTTGCATCTTCTAGGCTTATATTGACCATGTTTATTCTCCTTTTCCAAAATGACAATGTGGATAATGACAAGGCTTGCATCCTGTACATAGGCCGCCATGTCCTAATTTAACCAAATCCCTTTTACTTAACTTCTCACCAGTCATTACTCTTGGTAATACAAGGTCAAATACCGTAGCCCCTGCATACATTACACAACCTGGTAATCCCATAATCGGAATATCTCCTTTATATGAAAGCAAGAACATTGCCCCTGGAAGTACTGGTGCACCATAAGAAATAATCTCTGCCCCTGTTTCTTTAATTGCACTTGGTGTGACATCATCTGGGTCTACGCTCATGCCGCCTGTACA
This sequence comes from Clostridiales bacterium, assembly GCA_019418225.1. GTDB lineage: Bacteria > Bacillota > Clostridia > Lachnospirales > Cellulosilyticaceae > Cellulosilyticum. The sequence continues at coordinate 48,660 of DYCF01000024.1, forward strand.
AACTATCATATCTGCCCCTTTTGCTAAGAAGCCTTCAATAGCTGCTGTAATCATTTCCTGCTTATCATCTACGATTTCTTGTCCTAAAATTTCTACGCCAAATGGCTTAAGTTTTTGACGGATAACAGGGCCAAATGCATCCTTAATACGGCCTTTATAAACTTCACTGCCAGTTGTTACAATCCCTACTTTTTTATGAATATATGGCACTAAGCTTAAAAGTGGCTTATCGCCAGCTGCTTTTTTTACTTCTTCCATTGTTTCTTTTTCAATAAGTAACGGAATAACTCTTGTCCCAGCCAATGTATCTCCCTTTTTAACTGGAAAATTATTATGTCTTGTTGCAATCATTACACGGTCAATGCTATTGATATCCATAAGTCTTTCTACATCTACCTTGAATACGCCATCACACTGAGCGATTGCTTCAATCTTCCCTTCCTTTACCTCTGAAGGTGCAATATTCTCATTATGACAAATCCCATATAAAATTTCTGCCGCCTCATTTTCATGAAGCATATTGTCATCTTTTTCCCAAATATAAAGATGCTCTTTTCCAATAGAAAGCAGTACTGGAATATCTTCTTTTGTCACCACATGCCCCTTTTTAAAGGCTACACCTTTTTTAACGTCTTTTACAATCTGTGTAATATCATGACAAAGTACGTGCCCGACTGCATCTTCTGTGCGAATTTGTTTCATTACGTCATACCTCCTTGCGTTCTACCATTATTTTGTAATTAATAATAGTATATGTATTTATCTTAAATCTATTTGTACCTTTACAGGATTATTGCCTTTAAATCTAGTATTCCTCTTACTATGATTGTTAAAAATTCTACTATCTTTAGTATATTCAAGTCCATTTATTTTTTCTGTAATATATATCACGTTTTCAAGTAACCTGTGAAAAGTTTCACATTTTTAACTTTGAATACATCACACTATTTTAGCATATTCTATCATTTAAAACAGTAGCTATTGCTACACTTCTATTTGTTTACTTTCTATTTTCGTAGTAAGCCCCTTTATCTTCCACTTTCCTTGACCATAACGTATACAACTGATAAGGGCGGTAATAGTCCATGTAAGTCCTGTTGTAAACCATATACTAAGTGAGCCTACTGCTGGAATCATACTCAGCGGTTTTGCAAAACCGACACGCCCACCTACTTCTACAAATCCTGAAAGCATCGCAAAGTTTGCATCCCCTGCGCCATTTAATACATTACGCGTCACATAAATCATCCCTAGTGCCGCATAGAAAAGGCATACAATCTGGATACCTTGTGCACCTGCTGCAATAACTGCCTCATCGCTCGTAAACCATTTCATAATATCTTCTGCAAAGACCCAGTTAAGAGGCAGCATCATTAAACTGAAAAATGTACTAATACGCGTTCCTGCCCAAAAGCCTTTCTTCACTCGCTCAATTTGACCTGCCCCCATATTTTGTCCTGTATAAGTAGCAAGTGCTGCACCTAAAGAATTAAATGGCTGTTGCACTAACTGCTCAAAACGATTTTCCACAGTAAAAGCAGCTACCGTGACTGGCCCAAATCCATTAATGACCCATTGTAAAAATACGCAAGATATAGCAATCATGGAATTTTGAAGTGCTACCGGAATGCCCAGTCCTAAGCTTCTTTTTAATAAATCCTTATGTACTACAATTTCTCTTAGTGGTATACGGAATAATTCATTGTGTCGCCTTGCAAAAACAACGCATCCAATAGCTGCCACGGCTTGTGCAATAATGGTAGCAACACCTACACCTAGCACGCCCCAACCAAAGTTTACGACAAATACATAATCTAGCCCCACATTTAATACACATGCCACACTTAGAAAAATCAGCGGCGTCACTGAATCTCCCAAAGCACGCAAAATAGAAGCAAAACCATTATATAGCCCCACTGCCAGCATACCTGCACAGGTAATGCGCATATATAAAATAGCATCTTCTAGCATTTCAGGAGGTGTCTGCAACGCACTCATAATCGGTCTTGCTAAAACAATTCCCAGAATCCCCATCAGAAGTGAACTAAATACCATGACATACATGGCCGTACTAATTGCCTCTTTCACCCGTTTCATTTGTGCTGCTCCGAAAAGCTGTGAAATTACAATCCCAATACCGGCACTTAACCCAAATGTTAATGAAAAAAACAAGAAGGTAATTGAGCCCGTAGCACCTACTGCTCCTAATGCATTTGCCCCTACAAATCGCCCTACAATCATGGCATCTACCATATTATAAAACTGTTGAAATAAATTACCTACCAACATAGGCAGTGAAAACTTAATGAGTAACTTCGTTGGATTCCCCTTTGTCATATCATAAGTAAAATCTCTGGCCACCTAAATCCTCCTCACTTAATTAAATTAATTTTTTATATTATCTATTCCATTATAGCAATCTCTCTCTCAAATAAACATTACTTTCTAAAAACAAAAATAGGTCATTATATTCTTTATAAAGTAATATAATGACCTACCTTATTAACTTTTCTTTACACTTCTATCTTGCTTCTATCACGCCTCTATCTCACTATGGAATTCTTGTAATGATTTAATCGTTTTACCTTTTCCGCTTTTTACAGCCTTAATTCCTTCAACTGTTGCTCTAGCGCCCGCCATTGTTGTGACATAGAAGACACGTTTACGTATAGCGGCTTTACGAATATAGCTATCATCATCAGCCCCAGTTTTATCATTTGGCGTATTAATTACAATATCTACTTCATTATTCGTAATGGCATCTAAAATATTTGGGCGACCTTGTTGTAATTTAAAAATTCGCTCTGCTTTAATGCCATTTGCATTTAAAAGGTCAGCTGTCCCTCCTGTGGCAATAATTTTAAAGCCGCACGCCGCAAATCCTTTTGCAACTTCTACTACTTCACCTTTATCTCTGTCACTTACACTAATAAGTACAGTGCCTTCAAGTGCAATCTTAGTCTGTGTAGCTTCCTGTGCTTTGTAATAAGCTTCACCGAAGTTATCTGAAATACCAAGTACTTCCCCAGTCGAACGCATTTCTGGTCCTAAAATTGGGTCAACTTCTTGGAACATATTAAATGGAAATACAGCTTCTTTTACCCCATGATGCTTAAACTTCTTATCCTTTAAACTAGGTACTGGTGATGGACGTCCTGTCAGCTCGCTTGTAATAATGTCTGTAGCATATTTCACCATCTTGATATTGCATACTTTTGAAACAAGTGGCACCGTACGTGATGCACGAGGGTTTGCTTCTAAAACATATACTTTGTCGTCCTCAATGGCATATTGCATATTCATAAGACCACGTACATTCATTTCCTTTGCAATTTTCTTTGTATACTCTTTAATGATTTGCACGTTTTTATCAGAGATGTTCAGTGATGGTAAGATACATGCTGAATCTCCTGAGTGAATGCCTGCAAGTTCAATATGCTCCATAACAGCTGGTACAAATACGTTTTCACCATCACTAATAGCATCTGCTTCACATTCTGTGGCATTGTGTAAAAATCTATCAATTAAAATTGGGCGATCTGGTGTCACACCTACAGCGGCCTTCATATAAATTTCTAAACTCTTAGGCTCATGGACTACTTCCATCCCGCGTCCACCAAGTACATAAGATGGTCTTACCATGACTGGATAGCCGATACGGCTTGCAATCTCTAATGCTTCTTCTACATTAACTGCCATGCCAGACTCTGGCATAGGAATATTAAGTTTATTCATCATTTCTCTAAATAAATCTCTATCCTCTGCAAAGTCAATTGTTTCAGGAGATGTTCCTAATATATTAACACCTGCTGCTTTTAAATCAGCTGCTAAATTTAAAGGTGTTTGACCGCCAAATTGAGCAATGACACCCAGTGGTTTTTCCTTTTCATGAATACTTAGTACATCTTCTAATGTAAGCGGTTCAAAGTAAAGCTTATCAGATGTATCATAGTCTGTACTTACTGTTTCTGGATTACAGTTAATCATGATTGTTTCAAAACCTAACTCTCTTAATGCCTTGGCTGCATGTACGCAGCAATAGTCAAATTCAATTCCTTGACCAATACGATTAGGTCCACTGCCTAAAATCATAATTTTAGGTTTATCTGTGCTGACTTTTGACTGATCTTCGATATTATAGCTAGAGTAATAATATGCTGCATCTGGTGTGCCACTTACATGTACACCTTCCCAAGCTTCTTTGATGCCATAACTTAAACGTTTTTCACGTAACTGTGTTTCTGTTACCTCTAATACTTTGGCCAAGTAACGATCTGAGAAACCATCTTGTTTTGCTTTTAAAAGTATTTCCTTATTAGGTACTTGTCCCTTCATGCTTATAAGCTGATTTTCTTCTTCTACAAGTTCTTTCATTTGTTCTATAAAATAAGGCTTAATTTTAGTGAGTTCAAACAGTTCTTCCACTGTCGCCCCTTTTCTTAAGGCTTCATACATAATGAATTGTCTTTCACTCGTAGGAATATGTAACATTTGAAGCAGTTCCTCTTTTGTCTTATGATTAAAATCTTTTGCAAATCCTAAGCCATAGCGGCCTGTTTCAAGACTACGAATCGCCTTTTGGAAAGCTTCTTTATATGTTTTTCCGATACTCATAACTTCCCCTACGGCACGCATCTGTGTACCAAGCTTATCTTCTGCATTTTTGAATTTCTCAAAGGCCCAACGTGCAAACTTAATTACCACATAATCCCCATCTGGTTTATATTTGTCTAATGTCCCATATTTGCCACATGGAATATCTTTTAGCGTCAATCCTGTTGCAAGCATAGCCGATACTAATGCAATAGGAAAGCCAGTTGCTTTAGAAGCTAATGCTGATGAACGAGAAGTTCTTGGATTAATTTCAATGACAATAATACGCCCAGTTTCTGTGTGACGCGCAAACTGTACATTGGTTCCACCGATTACCTCAATCGCCTCTACAATCTTATAGGCTTGACGTTGAAGTTCTTGTTGTACTTCCTCTGAAATAGTGAGCATAGGTGCTGAACAGAAAGAATCCCCTGTATGTACACCTAGTGGGTCAATATTTTCAATGAAACATACTGTTATCATATTACCTTCTTTATCACGTACAACTTCTAATTCAAGTTCTTCCCAACCTAATATCGATTCTTCTACTAAAACCTGCCCTACAAGACTGGCTTGAAGCCCTCTTGCACATACTGTACGTAGTTCATCTTTATTATAGACAAGGCCGCCACCTGCGCCGCCCATTGTATAGGCTGGGCGAAGTACGACAGGATATCCTAACTTATCTGCAATGGCTAAGGCTTCATCTACACTATACGCTACTTCACTTCTTGCCATTTCAATACCAAGCTTATTCATCATATGTTTAAATTCAATGCGGTCTTCACCACGTTCAATGGCATCTACTTGTACCCCAATAACTTCTACATTATATTTCTTTAAGATGCCTAGCTTATCAAGTTCTGAACATAAGTTAAGACCTGATTGTCCGCCTAAATTAGGTAATAAACAGTCAGGACGTTCTTTTTCAATAATCTCTTCAAGACGTTTTGCATTAAGTGGTTCAATATAAGTTACATCCGCAATCTCTGGGTCTGTCATAATTGTTGCAGGATTTGAGTTTACAAGTACAATTTCATATCCTAATTGACGTAATGCTTTACATGCTTGCGTTCCTGAATAATCAAATTCACATGCTTGTCCTATAATAATAGGGCCTGAACCAATAATCAATACTTTCTTAGATTTACTCTCCATTCTCATATATCCTCCAAAATTCTTATTTCTACTCCTCTGTTATGAGCTATTAGTCTCAAATTGTATATATTATATCATAAAATTTTATATATTATATATTTTTTATTGCCATTCATGTATATTTATTTAATATTTTGTTTTTTTAGTTTATTTATTGTAAACCCAAACTATATATTTCATTCTCAGTACATTTTAACAATATTATTAAGAAACTTTTTATTTTCTTTCATATTTCTAAATATATTTTTGATTTTTCTAACCAGACATCTTTGTATAAATATCACAAAAACTCAATTAAAATTCTTTTCATCTTATTTATTTTCAACTCAACACTTATACTTTCTACATACAATTCACATTTTATTGTATTTTCTACCAAAGGAAACGCATTTTTTTATAGCACTTTTTATATTTATTTACTACACACTAAACTGTAATATATAAATATAAAAAAAATTATTAATATTTTTTTGTAATTTTTTTTCTTTATGATTAGCTAATATGCTATCAAAAATATAATGTAAAGGAGCAATATTTATGGTAAAGAATTTGAAAAGACTTTTTTCAACATTTTTAAGCTTTGCAGTAGTATTTTCAGTATTAATTTCACCAACAACACTTTTAGCTGCAAGTGCTTCCTGGAATTTTAAGGACACAAACTTTAAAAATCTAGGTACAATTTCATCTTCTATAACAGTAGATAACCTTGGACTTATTGCAACAAGTTCAAAAACAATGTCTGTTATAGCTAACTCTCAGACGCTTAATGGCACAAGCTATACATATGCTTTAGCACTAGGCGGTGGCGGTTCTACATCTTATAGAGCCGTTAAAGTTCCTGTAAATGGTGCAAGTACTATTAAGGTAACGCTTATGTCTTCTGGTTCTTCTACAAGAAGTCTTGTTGTGGCTAATAGTAGTGGTTCTAAACTGACTACTTTAAGTGCAGGTACAAGTCTTGCAACGCAATCTTATAACTACACAGGTAGCAAAGGCTATGTTTATCTTTACTCAAGTGGTAGTGGCATTAATATTTTCAAAATTCAAGTAGATGACAATTCATCAAGTTCTGGTTCTGGCTCTGGTTCAGATTCTGGTTCAGATTCTGGTTCATCATTAGGTAATACAATCGTTGTTTCAAATGGTGGCACAAGCTTATCTTCAGCCATTTCACAAGCTAAATCTGGTACAACGATTATTGTAAATGGTACTGTTAAATCTGGTACAGTTAACCTACCAGCTGGTGTAACACTTAAAGGGCAAAATAATGCCGTAATCGACTTCTCTCAGACATCTGGAAGTAATCGTGGTATTGTAATTGCTACAAACGGCTCAACACTTCGTGACATTAAAATCATTAATGCAGCTGATAATGGTATTTATATTACTGGTTCAAACAACACTTTCTATAATGTAGAAACAGCATACAATAAAGATGCTGGTGTCCAAGTATCAAATGGTGGCGCTTATAATAAATTCTATAACTGCTACTCTCACCACAATGCAGATGCAAAAGGCGAAAATGCTGATGGTTTTGCTGTAAAATTACATTCTGGAGAAGGTAACTACTTTGAAGGATGTACAGCTGAGTATAACTCTGATGATGGTTGGGATTTATATGCAGCACATGGCGCAGTAACATTTGTTAACTGTAAAGCAAACTATAACGGTGAATGTAATGGTATTAAAGGTGATGGAAACGGCTTCAAACTTGGTGGTGTAGATAATAAAACATCTGGCACAGCAGCGCATCTTGATCCACTTCCTCACAAACTTACAGATTGTAGTGCAAAAGGAAACTTAAAAAATGGTTTTGACCGTAACAATCAAAATGGTGTTGTTACAATGATTAGATGTACAGGTGATAGCAATAAAGGCAAAAACTTCAACTGGCCTCTAACAGGTAAACCATCTGCTTTAGGTTACACAGTAACATTTGGTAAAGCTATTTTAAATAACTGTACTTCAATTAATGGTTCAAATAATATTACTGGTGCAACTTTAACAAATTGCATTGGCTTCTAAACAAAAAAGACGTAGCATCTGCTACGTCTTTTTGTTTTCCACCTACTTTTTCCAAAGAGTAATTTATAACAATTTGGTTATAATTTTTACTAGAATATAGATTTTAATTTATAGTCTACACTTCTATATTACGCTTTAAAAGTTAGGAGTCCACGCTATGTTTACAAATCAAAGGCTAACTGAAACTTATTGCCGCGCACCTATCAAACACTTTGATGAGCATTCTAAGTTTATTTTCTTTAGTGACCTTCATAGAGGAGATGATAGTATCTCTGATGAATTCGCACGCAATCAAACGCTTATGCTCTGTGCCCTTAAGTACTATTATAATAAAGGGTATACTTATATTGAAGTAGGAGATGGCGATGAACTCTGGGAATATAAACATTTTCAATATATTCGTACTGCTCATACTGATATTTTCGCCTTACTTAAAGCCTTTTATGAGGCAAATCGTTTTATCATGCTCTACGGTAATCATAATATATTCTTAAAAGATCAAAAGTATGTTGCCAAACATTATTATCATTTCTATGATCAGTACGAAGATAAAGTCACTGATTTACTAAATGGTATCATACCACTAGAAGCAGTGATTCTAAGACATAGAAAAACAGGTCAGAAAATTTTAGTTATGCATGGTCATCAAGGCGACTTACTCAATGACCAGCTCTGGCCTATCAATATGTTTTTCCTCCGTTACTTCTGGCGTTTCGTCCATGTAGTCGGTTTTAAAAATCCTTCAAGTCCTGCTAGAAATTATCAAAAGCGCCACAAAGTCGAAAAGAAATATAATAAATGGATTCAGGAAAATAAAGACATGCTAATCTGTGGACATACGCACCGTGCAAAATTTCCTAAGAAAGGGCATCTTCCTTATTTTAATACAGGTTCTTGTATTCATAGCAAAGGTTTATCTGGTATTGAGATTATAAATGATCAAATTATGACCATTCAGTGGCGCCTAGAGGCAGATGAAAACGGCTATGTTAAAGTCGTCAGACACATTATTCATGGCCCTGGACCCCTTACTAGCTTTGCCTTTCATTAATCCTTTTTAGATTGAGCGGCAAAATAGTGAACTTGATCTACTACTTGATCTACTAAAAGAGGAGCCTTTCTCGAAATGATTTCGTATGGCTCCTTTTACATGCACTCTTTTTATAAACCTAACTTAAACTAACTTAAAAATGTATCAATAATTACAGCTTCTGCTTCCTCTTCTGTAAGGCCTAATGTTTGAAGCTTAATAAGCTGTTCATTGTTGATTCTACCAATAGCTGCTTCATGAATAATCTGAGCATCCTGATGATTGGCCTCTATCTCTGGAATAGAGCGTACCTTGGCTTCATCCATAATAATGGCATCACATTGAATATGCGCTTTACATTTGTTATTTCCAATCGCACTTGGATGGAATACTTGCTTAGAGGCATTCTTAGCAACTGAACGTGATACAATTTGTGTTGCAGCATCCTCTCCTTCTAAATAAATAGACATATTAGATTCTGCCACTTGTTGATCATGTGTCATAAGCTTTTCTGTAACGACTAACTTAGCACCTTTTTGAAGATAAGCCTTTGTCTCTCTTAAAGTAGAATCTACGCCCTTAATTTGTACCATTTCCATCTCACAATAAGATTCCTCATCCATATTAACTATAGTCGTCGGATTAAGTACACGCGCGCCTGTCCCTTCTCCTTCTCCATAATGCTTCTCAACATAAGTTACTTTCGCACCCTTGCCTATATAAAAAGTATGGATGCCGTCATGTTGGCTTGTATCACATCCGCAGTTATGAATCCCACAGCCTGCTACAATCTCAACCTGTGCTCCCTCTCCTATTTCAAAATCATTATAAACTTTATCATATTCTCCTGATTTAGTCATAATCACTGGAATGTGTACACTCTCGCCTTTTGTTCCTGGTGCAACCTTAATGATAATGCCTGGTTGATCCTCTTTACTGATGATTTGGATATTAGGCGTCGAAAAACGTTCTACCCCCTTACCATCAGCACGTATATTATAAGCGCCCGTTGGTTTCTCTGTCATATCTGCTACAACTTTTAATAAGTTCTTCTCTACATTATTCATGTGATTTTTCCACCGCCTTACTCATATTACATGTACATTTTGTTTCTACATCACCTTTTAAAATAGGCAATATCTCTGCCTTGCTCCCATAAGCTTTTACTTTTCCATCTGCAATAATCATAATATCATCTGCAAACTCTATAATACGTTCTTGGTGAGAAATAATAATAATCGTTTGATCTTTGTGCATAGCTAACTTCTTAAATGTATCTACTAACAATGAAAAACTCCACAAGTCAATACCCGCCTCTGGTTCATCATAAATAGCCAGATGTGGTTTTCTTGCTAAAAGTGATGCAATTTCAATACGTTTAAGTTCACCACCTGAAAGGGAGCTATCTACATCACGTTTTAAATATTCTTTAGCACATAAACCTACCTCAGATAAATAATCACAAGCTACCTTTTCTTCTAACTTATCCCCAGCTGATAATTCTAATAGCTTTTTAACAGTTATTCCTTTAAAACGTGGTGGTGCCTGAAAGGCATAACCGATACCACTTTTAGCACGTTCAGAAATCCCCAAGTTTGTAATATCTTTTCCTTCAAAATATATATTACCTGAAGTGGGTGTTGTAATTCCCATAATGATTTTAGCTAATGTAGATTTTCCACCACCATTAGGACCTGTAATGACTAATACCTTACCTTCTTCTACATTAAAGTTAACTTGTTCTAATACTTTAACCTCTCCATTAGGTCCAGGTACTGTGAAACTTATATCTTTTAATTCAAGCATACTTTACCTCTTTTCCCATTTATATGTTATGAAATATTTCATCTGTAATATACATCCTAAAACATCTCACTTCTCTATGGCATTTATCTTTTATTATAGATTTCACATTGATAAGACTTGGTTATTCATAATTTTAGTCATGTGAAATCATTAGGAGAAACCTATTTACCTACATGTATACTTCAAGTTTTTAATTTGTTTCTCTATAGATTTCACATTTATAAGACTTGGTTATTCATAATTTTTAGTCATGTAAAATCATTAGGAGAAACCCTATGATGTGTCATTTAGAGTTAGGGTTAGTTTCTCTATATTGCTATATATTATAGCATATATTGTAAAACATTTTAATTTTTTTATATTTTTTAGTATTAAAACTTAATTTTGATATAAAAGAAGTGGTACACTACTATAGATTTCACATTTATAAATTTGAAGAAAACAACTTACCTAACTGTATATTTCAAGTTTTAGTTGGTTTCTCTATATATTCTTAGTTTTGTACCACCTCTTTTTACACAAGGACTGCAATACATATATAAATATATATTGCATCGAGTGCAAGCATTATTATAGAAAAAGGTATTGAAAAAATAACATATTTCTTTAAGCTAAAAATCTGCTCAATTCTTTTCCTCTCACTCTCATCATTGACTTGCTTTAGAAATCTATTTACTTCACTCAATAAAATAGGACCTCCAGTAGCTGACCAAGGAAGCATACTGCTCCCTGCAAGAATTCCTAATGCCAGTGCAACATATATAAATTTATTAGGTACTGCACCTTCTAATGCTTGACAAATTGGTAATAATGTAGCTGCTGCTGGGCCTGCTGACAGTAATGTTGCAATACAAAATCCTATAAGGAGTACAGCTAGGGCTATTAGATAGCCACTACTACCAGTAATTCCCATAATAGAGTTTGCTACAATTTTTAAAAAGCCACAATTCTCCAAAATACCACCCATTAAAAATAATGCAGCTAAAAAAGTGATTGAATCCATAATTTGTAGTCCATTTAGAGCATCCATCGGATTCTTTTTTTGTACAAGTAATAAAATACCTCCGAAAAATAATGAAACATAGGCAATAGATATCTTGTAAAATGGTGCAATACTTACACTTACAATATAAAGTATAAAAATAATAGCTGGAACTTTTATTTCCTGCTTATTTATAATAGGCTTATCATTATATGTTAGGACTTTTTTTTCAGTACTTCCCTTATCGCCTCTATACCACAAATATGAATATAAAGAAAGCCCTACAGCATAAACAAAACAAGGTATAAATAGTTTAAGCAAAAAATCTATCAAATTAAAGTCTGTATAGAGTGTTAATATAACCGCTGGTGTATCAGCCCAAGGTAAAGCTGCACCACCTATATTAGAACCAATGACTATACTTACAAGTAACGGAATAATCGGCAATTTATAATCCTTAGCCATGCATAATGCCATTGAAGCAAACAATAATACAACTGTTAGATTATTCATAAACAATGATGTTACGTATATCAGTAATGGCATACACATTATAATAACAATTCTTCGCGACTTAGAGAATTGTAAAAACTTATATTCTATATAATTGATAATTCCTGCACGTTCAAATACATCTGTAAATAATGCTAATACAATGACCAAAATAATAATTTCACTAGGAAAGGATTGAAACGCAACAATAGGATCAAAACTCTGGTTTATAACGCCTAAAGTTAATAATAAGCCTGCACCAATGAAGGTAATTGCTGTGCGATGCTTTGAAAAGAAAACCATTCCTATATAAATAGCTAACGTTATAAATAATATCAGATACATCATATCCCCCCAATGTGCTATCTTAACAGCTAAAGATTAATAAAAGCCTAGTCTATAATCCTTCTATATCCTAGACCCTTATTAACTTTCTAAGATCTTAGTTTTTTAAGCTATAGCGCATTTTTTCACGTTTGTTGCTATTTTCTTTGCCAATGTAACTTTCTTGATCCTTACAAGCTGAAGATATTTCACCACTTACTAAATGTCCACCCCATTTAACCTCTATTTCATCTACACCGGGACTATAAATATGCACTTGTGGTTCAACATCATCATACATACTTGTAACAGCTGTTACTGTAAGATACTCTGGCATTTTATCTTTCTTCTGCTTGCATTGATTATTCTTTTTATCTTTATCATTTTGACAACATGCATTATCTGACTTAAAGATAGCCAATAAACGACTATTACTTAACCATTCAAAATAAATAAGCTGATAAGACTCTATATACTTTTGCTTCTTAAGATGCATGGCACGAATACTGCCATTATACCCACTATCATCTGTATAAATATGCAGTCTAAATGCAACTTGCCTTTCTTTTGGGCCTTCTGGCTTCTTATCCTGTGGACCGCCTATTTTCTTATCTTGTGAACCTTCCTGACTCTTACCATCCATGCCTTTTTCGTCTTTATCTCTTCCAGATTCTCCGTCTTCTATGCAATATTGATCCCCATCATAACATTTATCTTTTCTACATTCTTTATCGTATTCATCAGCCCTGCAGCCTTTATCACATTTACCATCTTTTCCATCTTTATGGTCTTTATCACATTTGCCATCTTTTCCGTCTTTATGGCCTTTATCACACTTGCCATCTTTTCCGTCTTTATGGCCTTTATCACATTTGCCATCTTTTCCGTCTTTATGGTCTTTATCACATTTGCCATCTTTTCCGTCTTTATGGTCTTTATCACATTTGCCATCTTTTCCGTCTTTACCCTCTTTATCCTTCCTATTTTTATTACGTCTATCTTCTCGCGTCTTAGGATCTTCATCCTCGAAAATACCTTGCAACTTTACAAGTGTATTAATCTCATAATTAAATTTGTCCCATGGCAAATCCCATAGTTCTTCTTCCTTATGAATCCTAAACGCTGCACGTTTAACCTTTTTTGCTTTTCTTGTTTCATGATAGCACTCATTTTTGTTATCATAAAAGTTCTTATTATGATTAGGTTTTTTATCATAATTTTTACTTTCTTTAGACCCCATAATATCCTCTCCCTTTAAGTTAACAACGTACTATTTTTATATCGTTGCACTTTTATATTATGCGAGCTTACCAAGTATTGACTCTAAATTGGTCGTTATTTGACATTTAATTAAAATTTAGGAGGATTTCACAAATACTCCCCAGTATTTATTAGACTTAATTTGACAAAAATAGCATGTGAAAAGGAGCAACACAAAATTATACGTAATTTTATGATGCTCCTTTTTAATATGTATATTTTTTAATATGTATAGTTTAATTATTCCATGCGTATCCTAGGTAAATTCCATTTATAATGGGACGCTAACACTCTAATCAGTATTACAACAATCGCCCCCCAGAACATCGCCATTTCTTTACCTAAATAAAACCATAATATAATGCATACAATAGCCCCACCAATTGAAGCACAGCCATATATATGCTTCTTAAATATATATGGAATATTTCCAGCTAAAAGGTCTCTTACAATGCCGCCACCGACACCTGTAATAAGCCCTACAAATATCAGTAAAATACTGCTTGGCATATTAATTCTCTCTATAGCAGTTTGTACGCCTACTACTGTAAATACCCCAAGCCCTACTGTATCACTTATAAATAGCAAGGAATTTAATGGTCTTACATTATTCACATAATGTTTCGAGTAAAGCCATACGGCAATAAACGTTAAGATAGCTGTAATCATAGCAATGACAATGCTTCTCGGATTACAAAAAGTAAGTGGAGGCGTAATACCCAGCGTAATATCTCTAATAATTCCTCCACCTACAGCGGTTACAATGCCTAATATAGTGACACCCAACAAATCCATTTCCTTCTCTATTGCTACTGCTGCACCTGAAATTGCAAAAGCGATTGTTCCTATAATGTCAAAAATTAAAATGTACTTATCCATGTTGCCTTATCCGCTCCTTTAGTTTCTCATGCCTATTATATACATATTCTATAAGCTATGCAAGAAAGGGTTAGAAACGGCTGTCTAAAAGTAACTTATTGATGCACTCACTTACCTCTTCACGTTTTTTATAAACCCACTCTAAATCAATTTCTATACCAAAACTCCTCGCAAAACCACAATATAAATTTACCTTCTGATAATAAGCCTCTAAACTTTCTAGTCTATGCTCACTCTCTAATGGTCTTGGAAGCACCTTAAGTTTTCTAATGAAATAGCTATGCACTAAATCCATAAAGTAATCAAACACCATTTCATTATGGACATCAAAAGTTAATTTCATCAGCCTCCATTCCACTTCTTCAGACAACTTATAGCTTCTAATGCGCTCTAAGATAAAAAGATAATCACTAATTTCCATCTTCTTATAATAATTTAGCTTTTCTTCTCGCTGATGCCATAGGGCCAGTTTTTCTCTAAGTGGTAACCCTTTAATCAGAAGAAGGGCTTCACTAGGACCGATTATTGCCGTTTGCAGTGGTTCATCAATTTGCAAAAGCAACAAGTATTGTGCTAAATAGCAAAAAAGCTATAAAACTGATATAATGCTCAAGTTTTATAGCCTCTTTCTTTATTATATTAACTTTTTAACACCCTTTACAAAGGCAATCTAAATCTTTCATATAAAGTGTTTCTACAGCTGCCCAATCAATTACATTCCAGATATTCTTTACATATTCAATACGTAGATTTTTATAATCTAGATAATAAGCGTGTTCCCATACATCTATATTTAAAATAGGTGTTAAACCTTCTGGAAGCGTAGTATCTTGATTTTTAACTTGTTTAATAAATAAGCAACCGTCTTTATCCTTTACAAGCATACCATATCCTGAACCAAATTGATTGATTGCTGCATTTGTAAGCTGGTCTTTTAATCCCTCTACACTTTCAAAAGCCTTATTAATAGCTTCGAGCAACTTACCTTCTGGCTCTTTTTTAGGTGTTGGAGAAAGAATAGAAAAGTATAAATTATGGTTATACACACCCCCTCCATTATTAATAACACCTTGTCTAATCTCTGTTGGAATTTGCTCTGGATTTGCAAGCAAAGCCTCTAATGGCTGATTTTTATCTCGCTCTCCCCATGTTTCTAAAAGACCATTTAATTTGTCCACATATCCTTGTAAGTGTTTACTGTAATGTGTTTCTACTGTCGTAGCCCCAATATAAGGTTCTAGTGCATTATAAGCATAAGGTAAATCAATTTTATTATACATATTACTTCCTCCTAGTAGATTTCATTTTCCACCTTATATTAACCTTTGAACTTTATAATTATGCAACTTTCACTAATTTATACCCTTCAGTTTCCTTTAAGTTTTTATATCTCTCCTATAGATTATTTTTGCTTTTAGAGTTATGGTAAAAGAGACAAGACTATTTCATAAGGGGGTTTTAACAATGCATTTTGTAGAAATGAATGGTTACACTATTTATGAAAATGGAGAAATACTAGGCAAGAAAGGAAAGGCACTTAAACCGTATCTTCACAACGGCCATGCCGAAGTTAAAATCAATTTGGATGGCTCAGGTCCCAAACACTATACTCTAAGTCGACTTGTTTATTGGGCTTTTCACCCCGAGTTTGATTACGATAACAAAAACATGTGCGTATCATGTAAAACTGGTAATTATATAACCTTTACTTTACAAGACTTAGAACTCAAACCACGTAAAGACCTTATCCAAGGCGAACTTCATAAAAGCTGTGCTAAACTTACAGATCACGAAGTTCATGAGATTAGACGACTCTATCAAGGTAAAGCAGGTAGCAATCAATTTGATAAAACAAGTCTTAGTCAAAATGACTTAGCCCAAATTTTCGGTGTCTCACGCTCCAATATTAGTCTTATCACTCGCCAAAAGGGCAGAACACCTATTGTTTATAAATTATTAGCTTAATAACTTTTATATAAATAGGCCACCATACATTCTCGCATGGCGGTCTATTTTCTTACCCTTTATCTTGAACTCTTCTTTTTTATCCTCCCCGTTGCTTCCTTATTTTGCTATGCTATAATAGTCCATATAACATCAAGCGATTCAGTCGCATTATCAACTCAAATTTTGAGTTTGGAGTAGCAAAGTTAAACTTTCCTATTCTACAAGAAAAGGAGATGCACATGATCAAATCAACTTACAAAAAACCTATATGCCTCTTACTCATACTCTTAATGGTAGTCAGCTTATTTACTGGCTGTACCCAGATTGAACACTGGTTTAAGGGCAAAAAGGGCCAACTTATCGGTGAAAGCTTTACATTTTCTGTTTACAACGACTACGGCATAGCTACCAGCACAATTTCCGGCAACAACATTAGCATTGGGCAATATGCTGGTAAGGCAACCTATGATTCCGAAGGAAACAAAACCTCCAAATTTGATAGTGAAGTTCTAGAAATCACAGTAGATGGCTATCAAATGCTTCACGTAGGCAGCACACTTGTCTTTGAAGAAAATGGCCTATCAAAAATCTATGAATACGATAACACTGAAACCACTACTCAAGACATTGCAAATACGGCTAACAATGTTAATCTTCAAGTGAATGGCCACGGCGGCTTCATTCCTCTGGATAAACTTATCAACAAATTAGGTAATGCTATTGGCAAATCTAAAATTGTAGTCATTAACTCACAACTAGGTACACCTTTAGCCGTTTATCAGGGAAATCGTGTCTCTGTAGAAGTTCCTGAAAATCTTCCTAAGATGACAAGACTCACAATCGATGGCAAATCCTTATATCTACATCGTGTAGAATATCAGATTTACGATGCCGCAATGTTTAAATCATAATATACACAAAGAACTACTCGCATAATTTTTACCATTATACTAGTAGTTCTTTCTCATATATTATAGTTTTTGTTTTCTTAATTTCTTAACCTCTTCTAACGGAATTCCTATTCGTGTTGCAATCGTTTCATCATCTAACAAATCAAGAAGGGCTTTAGCCACTTCTAACTTTCCTTCTTCTCTTCCTTCTTCATATTTCTCTCTATCTCTCTCTAAAAGTGTCATATACTCCACCTCCATTGATTTATCCTTCTTTAAGTAGCTGACCTTCTCATTAATTTCTTTTACAAGCTTGCTTTTAGCACTATTAGCTACTGCATCTGTAGAGTTCTCAATATATGTTAGAAATTCTAGCATCTCATCATCTACATCTCTCATTGACCCTTGTGTATTTAAAAATATCTTACCAGTTTCATCGCCTAATGCTAAATTATAATCCTCATTGCATCTATTTTCAAACGTATAAATATGTCTTCCTTTCTTAAAAGGATCAAATGTGCAAATGAAGATTACAAAGCTCTTCCTAAGTTCATTATAATCGCTTCCCTTAGTAATCATATCTAAGTCAATATTGCCTTGATAATAGCGACTTCTTTTAGACAGATTGTTCTTTTTACCTTTTTGCATTTCTATATTATAGATTGTATTATTCTCATCATTAACATAAATATCTAAAAATATTTATTCTTATTATAGCCTAAAATATATAGTTTTTAAACATCCATATTTGTTCTTGTTTCAACTCATCTAAAATAAGTACAAGCTCTTCATACTACCCGATATGCCGTATACTTTTCTTCATATTCAAAGACTTCATCAAAAGTATATGCTCCCTGTGAACCCAGCTTTTTTAAGATGCCTTGTGCATAATCAAAACCTTTTCCTTTACCGCCTGCTAACTCTAAGGCATAGAGAATCACCTTCTTCTCAAACCGCTGTAAGAAGCTTCTCAAAGCAGCTTTCACCTTAGGTGAAGGCTGCTGCCCAAAAGCTTCATGATATTCCTGCAACACTTCCGCATCTACCTCTGGTAAATGCCCATGATAACTTACAACAGCTACTTCTTCTTGTTGTTGTTTATTATTTATAGTCTTATTATTTAAATGATTATTACTTAAAGTATTATTTATAGCCCCCATCTTATCAACTTCTGCACTAACCACCTCTGCTCCTTCCAGAGATGCATTATGTACATTTAGAAAGTCCTTCCCTTTTTCTTCTATTCCACTTTGTGGTTCATCAAAAAGCTCATACTCATAATAAAACATACCTTTTTCACCCTTCAACTTATGCTGTACTAAATATCCATTCTCCTTAAGCTGCTTCCACATACGATTAAAAGCCCTTTGCCCAAGTCCAGTCACCCTCTGTAAATGCCCCTTATAAAGCACAAAGTCTGGAATAGAAATAAAATAATTAATCATATTATGCAAGGTTTTTGTATCCATATCCAATCTCTCATCAAATAAAACTGTATTGCTCGCAGCCGTAAAAGAGGTTTTCTTGCATCTAAATTTACCCGTTTTCTCCATTGTATCCACTCCATTTGATTTATTTTTTTGACATCATCCATATACTACATATATGTCATCAAATAGACCTCTTCCCTAGCTTTTTTATAATTTTCATTAATTTAGATTTAATCGAGTAGGAGGATAACCATTAATTGATTATCCGACCTCTCACACCACCGTA
>DYCF01000025.1 GCA_019418225.1 Clostridiales bacterium
TCAACCCACACTCGGGACTTTCACCCGTTAGACTACGCCCATGCTGGGCACACCAAAAAAAAAGGTTGCCAGCACTTTGTGCCAGCAACCTCATTTTATTTATTATTTTTTAATAACGTTAGCAGCTTGTGGTCCTCTGTTGCCTTCAACGATATCGAATTCAACTTCTTGACCTTCTTCTAATGTTTTGTATCCTTCTGATTGAATAGCTGAGAAATGTACGAATACGTCATCTCCACCTTCTCTTTCAATAAATCCAAATCCTTTTTCTGCGTTAAACCATTTTACTTTACCTGTCATGTTAACTAGGCCTCCTTATAATACATTATTGCTAAAACACTGTTACTTAAAACGTTCTTCGGTCTTGCTATGTTTACTACTACAAGAGGCCTACCATCGTTTTTGTTTCAATATTTTAACCTACAACGTAATATTATCATAAATGTATAGAAAAATCAAGGCAATTCAAACATTATTGTGTATTTTCTCAAAACAATTATAATTTTTCATCAAATTATTCCACTTATTAGGACTAACCTCTTGCACAACTTTCCTATTTATTACGCTTTATTTTTATGCTTTTTGCTCAAAATATTTGTATTAATGTTTTTGATTTATTCAATATGCCTGTACGCCCCTCAAAAATTCCTATATACTAAAACTATTAAGGAGGTTTTTTCAACATGAATCAAGTCGATAAAGTTTATTTAGATATGTGTAAAGATATATTAGAAAATGGTACTTTCAAAGAAGACCGTACAGGAGTAGGTACTTATAGTACCTTCGGTAAGCAGCTTCGCTTTGACCTTTCTCAAGGTTTTCCACTTCTTACAACTAAAAGAGTACCTTTCCGTCTCATTGCTTCAGAGCTTTTATGGTTTTTAAAAGGTGATACTAAACTTCGCTATTTACTTCAAAATAATAACCATATCTGGGATGAATGGGGTTTCAAAAAATGGGTAGATTCTGATGATTATCAAGGTCCTGATATGACTAACTTCGGTATTCGCTGTACTCAGGACCCTGAATTCAATAAAGTTTATGAAGAACAACTTGCCATTTACCAAGAAAAAGTGCTTACAGATGATGAATTCTCTAATACTTATGGTGATCTTGGCAATGTATACGGTAAGCAATGGCGTAACTGGGAAGGTGGCAATGGCAAAGTTTATGACCAAATTAAATGGGTTATCAACGAAATTAAAACAAATCCAACTTCTAGAAGACTTCTCGTAAATGCTTGGGATGTTGCTTCTGTATATGAAGGACTTATGGAACTTCCTCCTTGTCACTTCTGCTTCCAATTCTATGTTTTAAATAATAAATTAAGCTGTATGTTTAATATGCGTTCTAATGATGTATTTCTAGGTTTACCTTTTAATATTGCTTCTTATGCATTACTCACACACCTTATTGCCCATGAATGCGGACTTGAAGTTGGAGAGCTTGTTTATACTGGTGCGGATGTTCATCTTTATGCTAACCACATTGACCAAATCAAGGAGCAACTCACTAGAGAGCCTCGCCCACTTCCAACGCTTAAATTAAATACTAACAAAACAAATGTATTTGATTTTGAACTAGAAGATTTAGAACTCATTGGTTATAATCCACATCCTGCTATTAAAGCACCTGTGGCAGTTTAAAATAAAGGGGAGATCTTACTATGATTAATATGATTGTTGCAACAAGCAAAAATAATCAAATTGGCATTAATAATCAGCTTCCATGGCATATTTCAGAGGACCTTAAATACTTCAGACAAACTACAAGTGGCAAAACAGTTTTAATGGGCCGCAAAACATTTGAAAGCATTGGAAGACCTCTTCCTAACCGTAAAAATATTGTTTTAACAAGAGATATGAACTTTTCAGCTGAAGGCGTTACTGTGATTCATACGTTAGAAGACGCTTTAGAACTCTGTAAATTAGAAGATGAAATCTTTATTATAGGGGGTGGTGAAATCTATTCACTCTTCCTTCCTTATGCAGATTACTTATATATTACACTAGTTGATAAAGTTATTAACGGTGATACAGATTTTCCTTCATATGAAGACCAATTTGAGCTTATTAAATCTACACCAGGTGAAACTATGACCGAAGATGGGCATAGCTTTGCTTTTACTGTTTGGAAAAGAAAATAATATGTTGAATGATTGGAGGCATTATAATGGTTAATCCTTACAAGCTCCCTCAGCAACTGGAATATTATATTAAAGAAAACACTCAGGCACTTACAGATTTACTTATAGCGCTTTGTAAAATTCCTGCCCCCTCACTTCATGAGGAAGGGCGTGCCACATTTTGTAAAAACTATCTAGAAAGCTTCGGTGCCAAAAATGTCCACATTGATGAAGCCCTTAACGTACTTTATCCACTAGGATGCAAAGAACATGAGGAAATCGTTATCTTTATGGCACATACAGATACAGTTTTTCCAGATACTTCACCTATGCCTGTAGAAGTGAAAGATGGCAACATCTATGCGCCCGGTGTAGGTGATGATACAGCTAACTTAGCTATTTTACTTCTTATGGCGAAATACGTTACCACTTATAATCTCTCACCAAACTGTGGTATCTTATTTGTTGCTAATTCTGGAGAAGAAGGCCTTGGTAACCTCAAAGGCTGTAAACAGCTTATTAAAGATTATGGCAAACGTATCCGTGAAGTTATTTCCTTTGATTGTACTTATAATACACTCTGTCAAAAGGCAGTGGGCTCTTCAAGATACAAAATCACAATCCGTACAGAAGGTGGCCATAGCTTCCAGGATTTCGGTAATCGTAATGCAATTTACTATCTCTCTGCATTAATTACAGAACTTTATGCTATACAGGTTCCTAAAATTGGTGATAGCCATACCACTTATAATGTAGGTGTAATTGAAGGTGGTACTTCTGTGAATACCATTGCAGAAGATGCCTATATCCTCTATGAATATCGCTCAGATACGCATGAATGCCTCCGCATTATGGAGGAAAACCTTATGCGTCTTCTAGCCTCTTATAAGGCTAAGGGACTAGATATCACACTCGAAAACCTAGGGACTAGGCCATGTATGCAGCACACTAATATTGCCCTACAATCTGCTCTAACTAAGAAATGTGAAACACTTCTTACATACTATACAGGCCATAAGCCTAAACTAGTATCAGCTTCTACAGATTGTAACATTCCTTTTTCTCTAGGCATTCCTACTGTATGCTTCGGTCTTTATGAAGGCGGTGGCGCACATACAAGGGAGGAATGGGTAAATATAGCAAGCCTTAACACAGGTTTTCATCTAGCTGCTGCTCTTATTCTGCAGTATTTTAATGAATAGGTTAAAAGTAAAGTTAAAAATGGACTTTCCTACGCTAAGACAAAAGGAAGTGTTGCGAAACTAAACAACTAGTTTTGCAACACTTCCTTCTTTTATTATCTTCCGTTATCTTATATTCTTATTTTTCACCCTATTTTACAGTCCAGTTACCATTACTATAAATCATTGAACCTGTTAGGCTAAATCCTGTTTGAGTTGAACCTGGAATCCGTACACCATTACCATCAGTAAATATTACATGTACATCCTCCCATTCTTCTGGTGCTACATAGCTATAAATATTATTGCCTTCATTTGTCATAAGTACACCTGGCCATGCTGCATTTTCTTTAACTGTATCATCACTTTCATCATATGCATAAATATAAACTTGACTCCAGTTGTATGATGCGTTATCAAAATATGCTATTTTAGATGAAGTTACATCATCATCATTATCATTATCTTCATCACTAACTGTATATGTGCTCCAGTTACCATTATCATAAATCATTGTACCTTTTAATACATAACCAGATTGATTAGCCCCTGGCACCTGATTATTGCCATCATTAAAGATTACCTGTGCTTCATCCCAACCTTCAGGTAATGTATAACTATATAAATTATTGCCCTCATTTGTCATTGCTACGCCTGGCCATTGTGCTACTTCTTTTACAGTAGAACCACTTTCATCATATACATAAATATTAACCTGGTCACTCCAATCAGATGGTTTTACAAAATAAGCAGCTAATGGATCTTCTTCTCCCTGTGATTCAGTAAGTGCTACATGCCAATCATTGCTACTATTATTATCCCATCCTGTACCGTTTGTAAATACAAAGTCTAATGTGCTTGTAGCTTCTGATGGCACTGTAATTGTAGCTTCCCACTTATTGGCACCTGTTTGATTCATTTGAACATCTTCACTTGTAAGCCAGCCATCATATCCCCAGTGAAGTAACATCTCACCTGAACCATCAAGTGTTGTACCTGTTGCATCATATTTAACTGTAACTGCTTCACCAATAACTGGTTTCTCTGGAGATGTTGTTGCCCTATTTGAATTATTAGTTATATCTCCTGAACCTGTTTCACCTACTACATAATCACCAATTACAACGATTCTACCACCTGGTACTTGACCTGTAATATATCCACCAGAAACATTAAATGTCGCCCCTGAACCTGCCTTATCTGTATAGTTCCCATCCGCTAAATTTGTTGGGCTATTTAAATAGAAACTATCTGAAGTATTAATAATAGCAGTGCCTTTTGTACCACGATCAATCATTACTGTTTCTTGTCTTGGATAACGAATATATTCACCTTGTCCGGCCATTGCATTATGGAAGAAGTTAACTGCCACAACTTCTTGATTTTTCCATAACTCTTCTCCTGCTTCACCGATTGTTCCTGCTGGTCTAGATAAAAGTAATGGTGCTACATTAGCTCTTGCTGCTAAAATTCCCCAACACATCTTTCTTTCATAATCTGTAAGCCAAGTTGAATTTCCATCTTCATACGTATCATGATTTTCAAAGTAGCTTACAAGATTAGAAGCTGACATACCTGTATTGTAATCACCTATTGAATAAAGGTTTTTATTAGCTACGGCCTCTCTTAATGTCCATCCATAACTATGATCTGTAATACGCATATAACTTGTATAAGCACCTAAGTTATCTGCCCCACCTTGTAATATCTCACCATATAAGAATATATTATCCTTATTATTTAAACTTCCTAATACATTATCCCAATAACTACCTTGCCAACTTTGGCCACTATCGGCGCCTCTATTTGTCTCAATATGTTTTGCAGCATCAAATCTAAAGCCATCGGCACCACAGGCAATACACTCATTCAAAAAGGCACTTGCTTTAGCTTGAACTTCTGAGCTCTGCGTATTTAAGTCTGGCATACCTATACCTTGTTGTGTAACTGCCCATCTATTATTCCAATCAGTACATTGACCTAAATTATGATAAAAATCATAACGATCAAATGCTGGATCTACCACGCCTGACCAACTATTTTGATCTCCATTATTCGCCATATGATTCATAACTGCATCAACAATGATTTTAATACCATATTTATCTGCTTTTTGACATAATGCAGCAAATTCGTCTTTTGTTCCTAATTGAGCATTTCCAATTGATTGATTAGTAGGTTGATATAAAATCCACCACTTACTTGCATCTTTCGTACTATCCTTCGTACCTTGTACTGGAGAAACTTGAACTCCCGTATAGCCAGCAGCTGCAATTTCAGGTAACTTCGCCTTAATTGTATTAAAAGACCAGTTAAAAGCATGTAGCATAACACCATCTTGTACCTTTTCTGATACCGTTACCGGTGAAGCTGCAAAAATAGTATTTTGCATAATATTCTGCAATGGTCCAACTGGTAACGTTACCATAGTAGATAAAATAATAGCCCCTATACGTTTTATAAAATTCCTTCGTTTCATAAAATTCCTTCGTTTCATAAAATTATCCCTCCATATCTTTTTTATATCAAATCCTTATTCAATCTTAACTCTTATTAGAAACGTATCCGATTATTTTAAAAAAATTATAGATATGAAATCTATATTGAGCTCGTTACAGATATATTATTTATCTCAAAAAAATAAATCAACATCTCTAGTACATTATGTATAATTTTTGTGTCTATCCTGTAATTATTTATACATTTCTGCCATCTCATTGTCTAAGTTGTATCTTTATCTTAGTCATATTTTATAGATTTTGCATTTATACAATTGAGTTATTCATTTATTGATAATACATCTATTCACAATAAAAAGGCTATAGCACTAGATTTTTTCACTAGTACTATAGCCCTCTTTAGTTATAATTAGTCTTCTTTAACTTTTCTTCTTGGTTTGTAGTTATTGCGTCCACCTTCTTGACGTCTGTCACCGCGGTCTCCGCGGTCACGTCTCTGGCCACCGCCACCATTGCCACCTTGTTTTTTGTTAGCAACTTCGATGTTAACTTTTCTACCTTTTAAGCTTTCACCAATAAGACTTGTCATTACATTTTCTAAATGATTTTTTGGTACTTCGAAGAATGAGAATTTCTCAAGCATATCTACACGACCAATTTCTTTTCCTTTAATTTCACAGTTAGATGCAATGAATTTAACTAAGTCTGAAACTTGTAAGTTGTCTTTTTTACCAAGGTTGATGAAAAGACGAACCATGTTGCCATCAAATTTACTTGCATCAAAGCTTGAACGCGCTGATAAATCTTCTACAGAAAGCTCTGCAGATGCACCCATTACAAGTTTGTCCATAGTCATTTTAAGGAAAGCTGCTGCTACTTCAAGAGAAGTTGCATAGTTTTCTTCTGTGATATCGCCCACTTCTTCTAAAAGTGTTTCAATATAATTTGTATATTTAGAAAGTCCGCCTTCAGCAAGTACTTCTTTTACTTCATCCATGATACCTGAAAGTTTATTTTCTTGGATATCTTCGATTGAAGGTGGTTTGATAAGTTTAATTTTTGATTTTGTATAACGTTGGATATCTCTTAATTTAACAAGTTCTTTACCAGCTGCAAATGTATAAGATACACCTTGACGTTTTGCACGACCAGTTCTACCGATACGGTGTACATAATATTCTTCATCACTTGGTACATCATAGTTGAATACTGCATCTACATCATCAACGTCAATACCGCGAGCTGCTACGTCTGTTGCAATAAGAATATCAATAAGACCATTTCTGAAACGAGACATAACATTATCTCTTTGAAGTTGTTTCATATCACCATGAAGAGATTCTGCACTGTATCCTCTTGCTTGAAGATCACGGCAAAGGTCATCAACGCGGCGTTTTGTATTACAGAATACTACTGAAAGTTTGAAGTTATTTGCATCGATTAAACGTGATAATACCTCTACTTTGTTAGCATCTCTAACTTCTAAGTAGTACTGCTCGATAGTAGGTACTGTAAGCTCTTTATGAACTACGTTTACTTTTACTGGATCATTTTGATATTTGTTTGCAATGTCTAAGATTGCTTTTGCAAGTGTCGCTGAGAAAAGTACGAATTGACGTTCTTCTGGTACACTTTCTAAAATAATATCAATATCTTCACGGAATCCCATGTTAAGCATTTCATCTGCTTCATCTAAGATAATCATGTTTAAATCATCAAGTTTAAGTGTTCTTCTTCTGATGTGATCCATTACACGACCTGGTGTTCCAATGATAACTTGTGGTTTTTTTCTAAGGGCAGAAATTTGACGATCAATTTGTTGTCCACCATAAATCGGAAGGACACGTACACCCTTTTTGTATTTTGATAAAGCTGTTATTTCTTCAGCTACTTGGATAACGAGCTCACGTGTTGGACAAAGAATTAAAACTTGTACATTATCATCACTTGTATCCACAAGTTCGATTGCTGGGATACCGAAAGCACATGTTTTACCTGTTCCTGTAGGTGCTTGTGCAATAATGTCTTTTCCTTCTAAAATAACTGGGATTGCTTTTGCTTGAATAGGAGTTGTCTCCTCAAATCCCATGTCCTGAGCCGCTCTAATAATTTCTTCTGATACTTCTAATTGGTTAAATAATATACTTTCTATGATCATTACCTCTACAATCTATCTATAATTTATATAAACATCAAATGGCTAGTGCCATCTTCTCTTCGGAGTAAGAAAATATTTGAAACACCGTTTTCTACTCGAACTTCCTTGCTCTTAAATAAAGTGACTAGCGTCACATTATCTATATTTGAGCCGCACAGTTAAAAACCGAACTTTCCTACTCTAAAATAAAGAGTCTAGCGTCGCGTTATCTTTAGGATAGGAAATTATAGTTATACTTTCCTAATCCATAAAAAACGAGTCTTCGCTTACATACTACATTGAATAATACTACATATTTGGAAAAACCTCAAGGAGTAAAATGTTCCATAGCCTTCAAAATATGCCCAAAACCAAAAAAAATTTCTTCCTATTTATAATATAGGTATTTAAAAGCATACGTTTTACACTATTTCCCATTTATTTTATACAAGCTATTTATCGTTAAATTAATTCCATTATTTACCACGTTTTTTATTTATCTTTTTATATTTCATTGAATTTAAAGTTTACTTTTATTAATCTGTATATTATACTAAATTATACAAACACACTAGCTAGGGGTGCCATTTGGCTGAGAGGATTATTCCAACTCGTTGAACCTGATATGGTTAATACCATCGTAGGGAAGCAAGTCGATTATGATTAATTATCTTTTATATAGATATTTAAATCCTTCAAACCATAAATTTTATTGCCTCTAAATAGATTTTCTATTTGGAGGTTTTTTTATTGCTTTTTATATTGTACCCCTTATAAATAAAAATAATTTCAGCTTTAGAATGTTTGAGAATACTATAAAATGGGAGGCTTTAAAGTGAATTATACAACACAAATGGATGCTGCAAAAAAAGGGATTGTCACAAAGGAAATGGAAACTGTTGCAAAAAAGGAAAATGTAGATGTAAAACTTATTATGCAAAAAGTAGCTGAGGGTAAAATTGCTATTCCTGCTAATAAAAATCATGCTTGTCTTTCTGCTGAAGGTGTAGGTGAAGGCTTAAAAACTAAAATCAACGTTAACCTTGGTATTTCTAGAGACTGCTGCAACATTGAAAAAGAAATGGAAAAGGTAAATATGGCGATTCAAATGGGAACTGAAGCTATTATGGACCTTTCAAACTATGGTCATACAGAAATGTTTAGAAAAAAACTCATTGCCACTGCTCCTGCTATGATTGGAACAGTACCAATGTACGATGCCATTGGTTTCTTACAAAAAGACATTGCAGATATCACAATAGATGAGTTCTTTAAAGTAGTTGAAAAACATGCTGAAGACGGCGTAGACTTCATGACAATTCACGTAGGTCTTAATCGTGAAACAGTTGAAACCTTTAAACGCAATAAACGTCTTACAAATATCGTTTCTCGTGGCGGCTCTCTCCTATTTGCTTGGATGGAAGCTAATCATGCTGAAAATCCATTTTATGAATACTATGATAGACTTCTCGATATCTGTGAAAAATATGATGTTACCTTAAGTCTTGGAGATGCCTGTAGACCTGGTAGTATTGCTGATGCAACAGATGCAGTTCAAATCAAAGAACTCATTACACTTGGAGAGCTTACAAAACGTGCTTGGGAAAGAAATGTTCAAGTCATGATTGAAGGACCAGGGCACATGGCACTCAATGAAATTGAGGCAAACGTTATGCTAGAGAAAAAACTTTGTCATGGTGCACCATTCTATGTACTCGGACCACTTGTAACAGATGTTGCGCCTGGCTATGATCACATTACAAGTGCTATCGGGGGTGCTATTGCGGCAGCGGCTGGCGTAGACTTCTTATGCTATGTTACACCAGCTGAACACCTTCGCCTACCTAACCTTGAAGATATGAAAGAAGGAATCGTAGCTACTAAAATAGCAGCCCATGCTGGTGATATTGCAAAAAATATCCCTGGTGCAAGAGACTGGGATAACAAAATGAGCAAAGCCCGTGCAGATATCAACTGGGAAGCTATGTTTGACCTCGCCTTAGAACCAGAGAAACCAAGACGTTATCGTGAAGAATCAAAACCCGAACACGAAGATACCTGTACAATGTGTGGTAAAATGTGTGCTGTCCGCAGCATGAACAAAGTCCTTGCTGGAGAAAAGGTTGATATCTTTGAATAAATAAGAGATGTATATGGGAAACAGAAAAAAGTTATGTTGGAGTTACTTTTAAAAAGAAAAAAAGTAACTCCAACATAACTTTTATTTAAAATCTCTGCGTTCATAAAATAGGTCGATTATGCCGTTATTAATTTCTGTTGAAATAAGTTTTAGGGGCATTTCTTTTTCGTGCTTTGTAAATAGGCTAATGCCTTTTCCTAATAATGTTGGTATGAGTGAAACACACACCTTGTCAATTAAATCTAAATTTATCAATTGATTAACTATAGATGCCCCACCACAAATCCATATATCTTTTCCATCTTCTAGTTTAAGCCGGTTTATTAAATCAGATAAATTTTCATCAGTAAAAATAATCTCATCAGTACTATCTAATTTCTTATGCGTTAAAACATAGCTCTTTTTACCAAGGTACGCCCATGAGTCAGGAGATAGCTCTGTGACAATTTGATAGTATGTTTTATATCCCAAAATTACTATATCCACCGTTTCTATAAAGCGTGGGAAACTCCCTTGATTGTCTTTATCACTTCCATCCCCTGCTAACCAGTCCACGCCTCCCTTTTCATCTGCAATATAACCATCTATACTCATCGCAATATATAATATAACTTTTCTCATACTTTCCTCCCCCATCTATATATTTTGATCTATCAATTTGGGAAATATCTCTTTTTAGTCTAATCACATTATATCAAGATTATAATTAAGCGCAACTTGCATATGGCATTACTCCCCTAATAAAAATTCCCTATATAATTTCCATGTTTCATCTTCCCATTTATAAATAGAAACATTATCAAACTGGCAATCATAGTCACAAGGATACTGCTGTACATACTGCCATACAGTTTCATAAAGAGGCTGAAGCCTTTTAGAAGCTATGGTAACGTGGAAGGTCTTATCCTTTCCATCTTTTGAATCAAAATGAATATAAGGTACCTCACCCATTGTATCAATCAACCTATCATGCATCGCTTTACCAGCCTTAGACATATTGACATGCATATAAATCACACGGTTATCAAAATGATCATACCCCTCTAACCTAAAAGGCGCTGCCTTTTCACTATGACAGAATTTCTCCAATGCATCCGTAAGTTCTGTAAGCTCTCCCTCATGTTCAAAAGGTGCTTTAATCGTAAAATGCGCTGGCAACTTAGAAGACCTTGCTTGGAACTTCTCCCATATCTCCTTTCTTAAGTTATTGTTACTCACCCCAGCTTCGCCTTTCACAACGCATACCACTACATATCTCATCTTTTTATCACATCCCTATCTTATCTTATCTTATCTTATCTTATCTTATCTCATACTATTTCATATTATTTCTTCTTGCCTATACCCGTTGATTTACGGCTTCAAGTATTCTCTCTCTCATCTATATCCTTCTTTTATCTTATACCACTCTGCCACATTTTTGCCCCTAAATGAATTCACACAAAAAGGCATCAGCCCCTTAACATGCCAATGCCTTCCCTTTAAAACCTATGAATGAATGAGTTTGCCCAAGAATCCGTATTTTTTACGTATTCTATATTTCCTAAAGTTTAACCTTTTTATTTCCTACTCTATAACCTTCATACTTACTTACTTACTTACTTATGCAAAGTCATCTTTCCCCCGCTAGCAAAGCAG
Source organism: Clostridiales bacterium (assembly GCA_019418225.1). Taxonomy (GTDB): domain Bacteria; phylum Bacillota; class Clostridia; order Lachnospirales; family Cellulosilyticaceae; genus Cellulosilyticum. Next base: position 11,681 of record DYCF01000025.1, read on the forward strand.
TTACTTTCTGCAACTACTTCCTATATAAAAGAGACTACCGTCACCACCCGATTTTCACCACAAATAAGTTCGCTTCCTGCTTCAAAATAAGTGTCTTCGTAAGGGCCAGCTCTGAGTCTTCTTCAACATCTTGCGTGGGTGTGGGTAAGTTGGCGTATTTATTTTTATCTGACCTTCGAGCGTAGCGAGGGTCAAGGAAAAATAAATACGCCAACTTATCCATGCCCTCAATGCCTCCACAAGAAGACTCAGCCTACTCCCTTACGCAAGCCCTACCCTTATTCACTTTATTTAAGTTTTTGTTCTAAACCTTCCCAGTCTTTAAGGAATCGTTCAATTCCATTGTCTGTAAGAGGATGTTTTGTCATTTGTACAATTACTTTATAAGGTACAGTTGCAATATGTGCACCCGCTTTAGCCGCTTCTACTACATGAAGTGGTCCACGAATACTTGCTGCAATGATTTCTGTTTTGATACCGTGAAGTTTGAAAATGTCTGCGATATCTTTTACAAGCGCCATACCATCCATGCCGATATCATCAAGACGTCCAATGAATGGACTAACATATGTTGCACCAGCTTTTGCTGCAAGTAATGCTTGTGCTGCTGAGAAAATTAAAGTTACATTTGTATGAATGCCTTTTTCTGTTAATTGTTTTGTAGCTTTTAAGCCTTCTTCAGTCATTGGAAGCTTGATTACAATATTTTTATGTATTTTAGCAAGTTCCACTGCTTCTTCTACCATTTTAGGGGCTTCAAGTGAAATAACCTCTGCACTGATAGGTCCATCTACAATACTTGTAATTTCAGTAATAACAGATTTAAATTCAAGACCTTCACGCGCAATAAGTGATGGGTTAGTTGTTACACCACAAATGACACCTAAATCATTTGCTTTACGGATTTCTTCTGTGTTGGCTGTATCTACGAATAATTTCATTGCTTTTTTCCTCCTAGATGAGTGTATATTATATTTTAATTTACCTATGGGTCTAATTGTTCGGTCGTCATGTTGTACGTACAAGTTAACTATACTATTTTTCTGAATATTTTTCAATAGTATGTAATTAATAAAACAAAATTTTATTTTTATACAACCTCATCTATATTATTTTTTTATTGATATTATTTCAGATACAAATTGCACATATGTATTTATCTATGTTGTTCAATATAAAATTGAAATTGATCTGAGCGATAAATAGCTTCAAAATATTCTACAATCACTTCTTTTCCCTTAAACTCACCATATACTTGTCCCTTAAAGAGCATAACTGGTGCACCTTCTTTTACTTTTAGCTGAAGTGCAATTTCTTCACTTGCCAAAATGGCCTCTACTGTTCGAATTGCTCTTTTAATGACTATCCCGTAATCTTTTTCAATAACCTTATAAAGAGACTCTTTATTAAAATCTATTTTTTCAATGCCAGGTACTAAATAATAGGGAATATGACTTTTATTTTTATTGATAGGTATATCATCACCATAAATAACGCGTTCCATATAAAATGTATCTTCCTCAGGACTAATCTCCAGCATTTTTGCAGTCTTCTTAGAAGGCTTTTCTATTTGTGCCTTAAGTACATAGGGTTTAGGTTCTAAGCCATAACGCCTAATATCCTCACTACATCCAGATAATTTTATAAGTCCTTGTTCAAAACCACGTCCTTTTACAAAGGTTCCTTTGCCTTGTCTCTTATATAAATAACCTTCGTTTACAAGTTCATCAATAGCCTTTCTAACCGTTGTGCGACTTAAATTATATGTCTGCATAAGTTTGGGTTCTGAAGGAATACATTCATCTACACCAATCTCTTCATTTTCAATCATATCAATAATTATATTCTTAAGCTGATAATACATAGGTAAAAAATTATTTTCTATTTGCATATGACATCTTTCCCTTATCTATTTTATAAATTTATTTTCAATTTCAAATTTAATTTCAAGTTTATTATATCACATTTCACTTTTACTCAAGATATTTGCGTAAACTAATCTATAACCTATTTTATATGAATGCATAAATGGCATAGACTCTTACTACTTTTATAGTAATTGTCTATGCCACTTATTCTATCTTATAATTTCTTCTTTTACTTCAGCCACTCTCATAATGCAAATCATATAATTTTCTCTAATCCATTAAATTAATCTTTTCAAGTAAGTAGTATAATATCTTCTTCTGCTCCGTTATAACATGTGCTTCACAGGTCATCCCTACTTTTATTTCAGCAGCTTCTCCTTTGTAGCTATAAACAGTTTGCTTTGCAATGCTTCCTTCTACTAGGTAGCCACTAATGCCTTGACTTTCACTAACTTTAGCATCTGTAGAAATTTTTTGAATTTCCCCTTCTAGCTGGCCATATTCTTTATATGGTAATGCATCAAACTTGTACTTAATTTGATCACCCACTTCAATGCCCGCTATTTCACGGTTTGGCATGAAGATTTCAATCTTATATAAGCTATCACTCATTGGGATAATCGTTGCAATATCTGCACCTGCACTAATGAGGTCACCAGTACTTATATTGGTCCCTATATGAATTGTGCCATCAATTGGTGCAACTACGCTGCAGTCAGCAATAGCGACTTCTATGCGCTCTAATTCCCTCTGACCTGTACGATATGTTTGTTCCATTTCTTCAATCTGGCTATTTAACTCTACGAGTATATCTGTCTTATATTTTTTTAAACTCAATTGTCTTTGTTCTTCATTAGCTGCTAATAAAGTCTCATCTACAACGAGTTTACTTTTTTCCTGTTCTGCATTTGTTTTGGTCAGCTTAATTTCTTCTATCTTACGCTCTACTTCGCCTAATGCACTTACCTTCAAGCTTACTAATTTATTTTGTGCTGCTTCAAATTCTGCTTTTGAACTTTCTAATTCCTTCTTTGCTACGAGATTCTCTTCATCTAAGCTACAATTTAGCTCATAAGCTACCTTCTTATCCATCACTTCCTGTTCTAGTTCTCTTACTTCAAAAATATAGGTATCAAATGCTAAGGCATACGCACAGGTCTTATTTTCAAAAACGTTTTCGCCTTGCGTAATAGAGGCTTTATAATCTGTAAGCTCTTTAAGCGTATTGTCATACTCTAAAATTTTATTTTCATAAATCTGCTTATTAATATCCGTTTGACTTGCAGATATAGTTTCATTTTTACTTGCAATTTGATTGGCATTTTTAAGATTTTCGAAGTCTTGAGTATATTTTATATAGCGCTCATAGTATTCCTTTTCTTCAGTTTTTGAAAAAAGATTTTTATCCTGTTCGATGCTATCCCTTAACTTCTTAAGCCTTTCAAGCTGCACTTCAATATCTTTAATAAGCTCTTCTTGTTTCAAACGTGAAATTTCCAGGTCATCATAAGCAACTGTAAAAAGAACCTCTCCTTTTTGTACCTGCTTGCCTTCTTCTAAATAACTAGCTGTTATTTCTCCTTGTACCTTATTGCGTACACTACTGATATTTTCATTTGGGCGCACGACACCTGTTCCCTTAGAAACAACATCTATTTCTCCAAAGTACATCCATACACCTGCTAAAATAATACTGATTAGTAAAATATAAATAAAATAGCTTAGAAATCGGTGAGGTTTACTTTCATACATTTCCTTACTATCTGTAATTTCTTGTATGTTTTTTATAATTGGCTGCATTAACTTCTCACCTTCCTATCTTCTATTTCTAGACTAGGTAATTGTTGCTGCCATAATTCATAATAGCGTTTTTCAGCTTTCATTAGTTCCTCATGGCTACCCTCTTCAATAATCTCACCTTTATCCATTACAAAGATACGGTCACAACGCTTAATTGTACTGAGTCTATGCGCAATAATAATAGTGGTCATACCCTTGCTAAATGTATTAATAGTATTTTCAATAGCTGCTTCTGTAATAGAATCTAGATTACTTGTTGCCTCATCTAATATTAAAATATCTGGCTTTTTAAGGATTGCTCTTGTGATTGCAAGCCTTTGTCTCTGCCCACCAGATAGATTTGCACCATTTTCTTCAAGGTGGGTATTATATCTAAGCGGTAATTCATTAATAAACTCATGAGCCCTTGCCATCTTGGCTGCTTCCACTACCTCTTCCATACCTATATCTTCTGTTCCTAATAATAAATTTTCTAAAATGGTCCCACTAAATAAGAAGGTTTCTTGTGGTACATAGGCAATATGCTCCCTTAAAGCTTCTTTCTTGATATCTAAAATATTATTGCCATCAATTAGAATGTCACCCTTTTCTATTGGATAGAAATTAAGCAAGAGCTTCACAAGTGTTGTCTTACCGCAGCCACTCTCACCTACTAGAGCAATGCGTTCGCCCTTTTTAATCTCCATATTAATATGCTTTAACACTAAATTTCTAGTGCCATATCTAAAGTCTACATTCCTTAAGCTTACTGCACCTTCAAATTTTTCAGGCTGCATTTTCTTTTCTTCATTTTCATCACATTCTAGTTCTAAATCTAAGATTTCACCTAAACGCTCTGCTGCTACCATGGCAGTTTGCAGTTCAGGTTGCAGATTAATAAGGTTCTTCATTGGTGTTAAGAAATATGCAAGTAATGAATTAAACGTGATTAAACTTCCCACTGACATATTCCCTTGTAAAACCTGATATGCCCCTACCCACAAAATCACTACACCACCTATAAGTTCTACAAGATTTTTAAGAATCCCTTGTACATTAGTCGTTAAAGCCAATTTAAAAATGCTTCTTAAAAGCTTGATAAACTTACCTTCTGTCTCTAAATTCACCTTACGTTCTGCATTAAATGCCTTTACAGTCTGAATCCCATTAAGTGATTCTACTAAGTAAGATGTAAGCTGGGCATTCTCCTCCATCTGCCTTTGATTTCCCTTTTTAAGCGACTTATTAAAGGCAAACACAATTACTGCATATAACAGTACAATAATAAATGCCACACCAAATAGAAGACCATCTTGCATATACAAAATGATACCTCCACCAATTACCATTAATGTGTCAATCATTATAGTTAATGTGGCACCAGATATGGCATCTCTTACATGGCCTGCATCTTGAAAGCGAGAAATAATTTCCCCCACTCTTCGCGTTCCAAAGAAACTCATTGGTAATTTCAGAACATGCTCATAATAACCAAGTAATAATGCTATATCTAACTTTTGACTCAGGTAGAGTAATAAATGTGACCTGAAACCACTTAAAATAGTTTGTAATATGTATAATCCAATTACCCCAAGTGATAATACATGTAACGTTTTCATAAGTCCATAGGGCAATATATCATCTAAAAGAGCCTTCATATAGAAGGCACCTAAGATCCCCAATGCGGTATAAATAAGTGATGCTAAAAATACTTGAATAAGCAGTCCCTTTTGCGGTAATAACAAATGAAAGAATCGCTCAAAAAGACCTTTTGTTTCTTTCCCCTTTTTAAAGTTTTGATTTGGTACTAATAAAATAAGAACACCTGTCCAAATCTTGAAAAATTCATCTGGTGTATACTTCACAATTCCTTTTGCGGGGTCCGCAATGATCACTTCTTTTTTAGTAATCTTATGGATGACAACATAATGCAGCAACATGCCATCTACTACAACATGAGCAATAGCTGGCAGTGGAAATTCACTAAAAAATGCTTCCTGATTTCCCTTTACCCCTTTTGCACTAAATCCTAATTGCTCAGCAGCTTTAATCACACCAAAGGCATTTGTGCCTTGTTTATCTGTTCCTGCTACTTCCCTAATTTTTGTAATAGGTGTTTTAAATCCATATTGCTTGCAAATTGTTGCAAGGCAAGCTGCACCACAGTCTGTTATATCATGTTGTTTAATGCAATTATATTTCATAAAGTCCTCTCATGTGTATTAAGTATTGTCTTTTATCTTTAAATTATCCAAATAACTTTTTTAAAACTTTAATAATCGAGCTATTTAAGCTGTTTAGTGTGCCACCTTCTATTTTTCTTAATTCCTTTTCATCTGTAATCTCTTTAAATTTTTTTACATTCCATACTGTAGTTTTTGTATTCTTTTTCATATCTATTTTCTCCTGTTATTTTTTGATTTTATATAATATATTGTATTATTTTACTTATCTCAAAACAATATTTTGTCACAAAATGTTGTTTTATAGCCATGAAATGTATTAAAAAAAGGCTGAAGGAATTATTTATTCCTTCAGCCTTTTTTTAGTATATATCTGTTTTTCCTTACCTAAAAAATATACTTCATTCTTCTACATCTTTTCAACAACTTGTCATAACATGTTATAAAAAAGACATCAAATGTATTATTTTGAAGTAATGCTACATATCATTTCAACGCAGAATTGCTCCTCTTTTACTTCCGTCTTAAAATGCATATCATATTTCTCTGCTACTGCCCTCATATTTTCAATACCAAATCCATGATACTTTGTATCTTTTTTAGATGTTTTTATCTTACCAGCTTGAATTTGTATATTCTCTGCTATAGGATTACAAATACTTATAATAAGATATTCCCTATTATGTGCTAACTCAACGCTTATTGTACGCTTACGAACCTCTTCTATTTTTACACAAGCTTCTATGGCATTATCTAATGCATTTGCAAACAATGTACATTTATCCATGGCATCCATTTCTAATGGTGCTACAAATCTTCCCTTAACCTTAAGTGCTATATTTTGTTCTTCTGCTCTCCCTAACTTTTCTTGTAATATAGCATCTATAATCGTATCTCCTGTATTAATCTTATTTCCTAATTGTTCAATACGCTTTGTCACGTTTTCAACATAGGTTATTGCCTCTTCGTTTTTATTATTTTTTAAAAGGCTTTGAATACAAATCATATGGTTCTTCATATCATGCTTAAGCCCACGTGTTTCTCTATTAATACGTTCTAAATATTTATAATGATTAAACTGTATTATTAATTGTTCTTTGATCATAGCATTTGTATACTCATATTCTTTATTAGCGATTACTTTATTAATACATACTATAATCAGTATATTAAATGCCAATAAGCAACACATCACTGCACTTTCCATAATGAGTGCTTCCATTTTCGTTAAGTTCACAATAAAGGTCTCTAAGAAAATTGCTAATATGATATAACTTGAAATAGGCAATATAATAAGTAATGTCGTCACTGTCCCACCTAAATGGTTCATATACTGCTTTTTCTGCGGATTCTTCTTAATATATAGCTTGTATACCCTGCTAAATCCAACAAGTATAATAAATTTTATATACTGTACAACAACCTGTGCTAACAATTTACTTTCACTTACTACTGCATAATCTTTCTGGAGTATAAAACTTACTCCTATAATCAATGTTTCTTCTAATATCAAGTCTAAACATAAGCTTAAAAATAATATACCAAGTTTCAATATAAACTTCCCATTAAATAGATAAAAGCAGGTTGTAAAGATATACACGTAATAAATGATATTCCTTAATGGATATGCATAATATTCTCCAGCTACAATCATGAAACAATACGCTAATCCTATCCCTATATAAATTCCTTTATATCTGGGTTTCACCTCTAAAAAAGTATTATATACAAATAAAAAAATCAGGAATTCTATGGCATATATAATCATTTCTCGTATGCTTTCTAACATTAGTTCCATATCTTTTTATCCTTTATTAGATGATTCATAAATGCTTCTTTAAAAGCTTTATAGCGTAACCTACTTACGTATACTATCTCATTATTCTGAAGCGTTGCTCTATCATTATCTATTTTCGTTACTTTTTCTAGATTTACTATGTAGGATTTATGCACCCTGAAGAAACCATTGGATTGTAATTTCTTTTCTAAATCACTAATTTTCTCCCTAATGGTATAGCACTGTTCTAATGTGTGAATATTAATATTCTTCCCGATACTTTCTACGTATAATATATCTTCGTAGTTAAGCTTTATAATATTTTTCTTAATACTTATTGTAAGAAATTTCTTCTCTTCCTTTTTCAAATAATTTACTGCATCATCCAGTGTTTTATTAAACTCAATTTCTTCTATGGACTTAAGCAAATATCTAAAAGCTTGTACTTTAAAGGCCTCAAAAACTCTTTCCTTATGACTTGTCAAAAATATAATAATACTATTGTTACCCAATGCTCTAATTTTCTCTGCCGTTTGTATACCATCAATCTCTTTCATAGATATATCTAATAAAAGTATAGACTCTTCATTATTACTCTGAAGTAATTCTTCACCACTACTGTACTCAAAAATCTCCGCCTCTATAGTACATTGCTGGCAATACTTTTCTACTAGTAGTCTAACCTCTTGCCTTAATATGTTTTCATCTTCACAAATACCTATTTTCATAATTTTACCTCGTATTTCAATCTTGTTTTATGTAAAAATTATTTTAAATATAGTATTCATTTTAATATAACTCTCCTGCTTTATCAATTATGGTTAACTACTATTTCTAATTTCTTGTTTTCCTCAAAAGAAAATTTCCTCGTAAGAAAACTTATATTTAAAAAACATAAAAAGCCCCCTTCTAGGTAAGCAAGTTTTTATTACCACACTTGTCTACCTAGAAAGGAGCCTATCAAGCTTTTATTTAAATAGCTTTTATAAAGTAGCGCTCTAATTTAAAGGCTATTAGTACGACATAAAACATATCCCAAATAAATATGCTTCCCCATAAATACATGTCGTTAGCTTTTAATGTCATCTGTTCTAGAGTATTTAATTTCACCTGTATGATTGACAAGAAAAACATTATCGTAAAGCATGTCAGGTAATATCCATTTATATGTGTGATATTAAATGCCTTTAATATTATTGCAGATATAAAACATAAGCTTGTTAACATGCTTACTATTCTTATATGTCCTATTTCTAATAATTCCACTTACCATACCTCTCATCACTATACTAAAAAACTCATTATTCATTTCTTTTCCTCCTCATTTATCCTAGAAAAATTTATTTTTAACATCTCTTACAAATTGTCTTCCTGCATTAAATCCCCTTTTATTTATCTTATAGATTTCACATTTATAAGGTCTTAGTTATTCATGATTTTTAGTTATGTGAAATCATTGCTCTCGCAAAAATACTATATTTTATAGTTTTTATTTTTTCAATATTTAGTCACAAAATATCCATTAGATGCATAGATTTCATTTTAAAACCTTACAATCAAAAAAGAGATATCGTAAACCATAAAATCGTTTCACGACATCTCTTTTCCAGTTTTTAAAAGTAATAAATCCTTTAATCTACTTTATACTGATTTACCACTTCATTCATGACTTCAATTTGCTCATGATTTTTCTTAGTTGCTTCACCCATTTGTTGCATATTATGGTCCATCTCTTCAGCTATTTTAGCAACATTTATTGTTCTTACCATAGATTGTTCTACCGTCACTGCAATTTCATTAACTGCTGTATCTACATGTAGCATAGCTTTCTGTAAACTTTCTGCTTCTTTTTTAAAGCCTTCCATCAATTCTCTAATAGACTTGGCATCCTCATTGTACTGATGACCAGCTTGTACAAATTTTTCATAATCAGTCATAACATTATTTTGAATATAAGTTGCCATAGAAGTTCCTACCTCTACCAAATCATTTACAACTGTAATAATATTATGGCTAGTAGCTTGAATTTCACTTGCTGTTAAAGCTGTATTATCTGCAAGCTTTGCTACCTCTTGCGCCACGATGGCAAAACCTCTGCCATGTTCTCCTGCTCTGGCTGCTTCAATATTTGCATTTAAAGCAAGTAAACCTGTTTGATCGGCAATATCTATAATACTCTTTGTTAATTCATTAATTTTTTCTACTGCTTTAGCTTGTTCTATTTTTTGTGCTAATAAGCCTTGAACATGTTCTAGATTCTCACTTGTTGCGATATGTGCTTTTTCTGCACCTTGTCTAAGTGCTTCTGATTTACTTTCAATCTCTCCAGAGAATTCAAAGCCGCAAGTTGTTTTATCTTTGATATCACCGATAGAACTTACTACCGCTTCTGTCATTTCCTTAGCTTTTACAAAAGAATTATTAGTTTCTTCCATTGCATCATGCATCTCTTGCATTGTCGCAGAAACTTGCATAATTTGGCCTACTGACCCTTGCATATCTTCTGCAAATACTTCAAAGGAATCTTTTATTCCTGTTGATGATTTTCTAATAGTTAACATACTGGTTCGAATATTTTCTAAGAGTGCATTAATATTCCCAGAAATAATCTCTAGCTCGTCCCCTGACTCTACTTCTAATTTTTTGGTTAAGTCACCATCACTATATACTACATCTAGAAGCTTTTGATTAACTCTACTCATATTTGTACCTACTTTTCTAGCAAAAATAATATTTACTAAAATCATAAGTACAAGGCATAAAAGCCCTGTTATTACTAATGTCATCATAAGGCTATTTGCCTTTTCGCGAATATTAGAACTTTCACAGTCTACGCCAATAATCCCTACAATCTCATTGGCAGAGTTATAAATAGGTGCATAAGCTGTATAAAACACACCCCATTCATCTTGAACTGGTTCATCCGTAATCGCTACCTGTCCGCTAAGTGCTTCTTTCATCTCTTCTTGTATATCATATGGGTCACCAATTTGGCATGGGTCACCCGCAGGATCTGCGGCTACAATAAATTGCATTTCTTGTTCATTTAACGGCTTTAATGAATAAACATATGTGACATCTTTATCCTTAAAAAACTTAAACATTTCTTCTTGCATTTCCTGATATACTTCAGTTATTTCATCTCCTGGTGCCAGTGTTTCAAATAAGTCACCATCCGTTTCAGAGGCTGCCATTTCTGCCATAGCTATTACATTACCCTTCATTGCATCCTCTAAATATTGTGATACGATATTATAAGTCATCCCTATTAATACTAAACAAATTACTACTCCAACTATAATACCGTTTAGTGCCACTTTAGATGCAATACTCATCCTTTTGGTTTTAACGCGCTTATATCCCCTTGTTTCTTTCATGTAATTTCTCCTAAACTTTTGTTTTCAAAAATATACTAGTTTTTATCTACCTATTGTTAGAGCCAGCTACACTAATTTACTAGTTAGAATTTAGAACCAGTTATCTAATTTATTATATCTTAGCATGTGTTTCCATTTTATAACAAATATATTTAGTTTATTATCTAACTTATTTTTTAAATCAAGCAACATTTTTTAATCATTGTATTTTAAACTTTTTAAATAAGGTAAATATTTTAACTGATTTTATGTTATACTTTTTATAAGCAAATCATCTTGACCTAATATTTAACCACTTAATTTTATAAACTGATTTGTTTCTAATATTATTATGGAGGTCTTAGTTATGTTGTTTCAAGTTTATGGGGAGAATAGTTTATATCAATGGCTAGGCGTCTTTCTTGTATTAATTTGTCTCATTGGACTTAATGAATTTACAAGGCGCTCTAAAGCTGGTGGCATTACCATGTTATTTGTTATTCCTTCTATCCTTACCGTATATTTTATAGCTATTTATATCGGCGTGGCTTTAGATATGCCATGGGCGCTTAATAATGTGACTTACACAAATATGAATAGCTGGTTCCACTATGCAAAACTCTATGCCGCACTAGCTGGTTGTATTGGTTTTATGCTTATTCGTTACGATTGGTGGATTGGGAAAAAGAAATGGTTTCTTTATTTCCCTTATGCCATTTTAGCAATTAATATTCTTATTGCTGTTTGTAGCGACTTTGAATCTGCTATTCGTGGTTTCAATACTTGGTGGGTTTCTTCTGAAGGTGTAAGTCTCTATGGGGGGGGGCATAATATCTTCAATGCTTTAGCAGGTATTCTAAATATCATTGGTATTACAGGCTGGTTAGGCATCCGTGTTTCAAAAGATAAACGTAACATGCTCTGGCCTGATATGATTTGGCTTTACATAATCGCTTATGATATTTGGAACTTTGCTTATACTTACAACTGCTTACCAACACACGCTTGGTATTGCGGGGTGGCACTTCTTCTTGCACCTACTATTGCTGCCTTTGGCTGGACAAAAGGGGCTTGGCTTCAAAACCGTGCACATACCCTTGCAATCTGGTGTATGTTTGCACAAGTTTTTCCTCTTTTCCAAGATTCAAGTGTGTTCTCAGTTAAGAGTGTACAATATGCTAATAACTTCGTTCCTATGACAGTCGTTAGTATTCTAGCGCTTATTGCAAACATTATTCTTGTCGTTGTAGTCTTTGCTAAAGCTATTAAACTCAAGAAAAATCCTTATACAAATGAAATCTTTACAGAATCTCCAAATTATAAGGATGCGGTTTCCGAAGCTTTTTAAAAATTCATTATTTAAGTATGCAGTAAAAGGAGCTATTCTAAATCATTCATTGTGATTTAGAATAGCTCCTTTATTGTGCTTCTTCTTGTAAAACTAGGAGACAAAAGACTACTTACTGGAATGGAAAAAAATCGTTTGAAACGCTTCCCGTTACTTCTCACTTTAACCCTCGCCATAGTCTATTCTGGCTGAGGTGGGGTCTCCTCTAATTTCTAAAACATAATATTGTGATACTATCTCTAGTACTATATACTTATATGCTCTAAATGTGGCACTCTTCGTCTCATTATCCCAACTTACATCTACATTTAAGGCTCTAGCTACTTCTGCTACTGGAATAAATGTTCTACCTTGATCTAATGTGGCTGGTGCGCTCATTGTAGTTGGCACACCATTTATAAACATTTCTTTACTCCATAAAGTAAGCTGCACAATTTGTTCTCCATGGATTGTGACGATTTTCTTTTCATTATCCCATTCTACTTGGCTTTCATCTAAACCAAGGGCATATGCTACATATTTGACTGGTAACATTGTACGGCCATATTTATTATAAGGTTTTACATCCATCGTTTTCGCTTGGTTATTTACAGAATAGATATTTTTATTAATCGTAAAAACTGCTGTTGTCTTAACTTCTAGGTTCACATCACCGATTTTCATAAAAACCTCTAAGGCAATTGGATCAATAGCCACATCCACCGGCTTTTTAACTTGCAAAACAGGTTGTGTCAATTCTTTATCACCAAGTGCTCTTCCTGCTACTGTCACATTTACCTGTCCTTCAGACTCAACTAAAGACGTATTTACTTTTACTGCAAGATTTTGTTTAAGAAGCTCAGTATCAATTGATGGTACACTAAAACCTATTACCTTTTCTTCTTTATAAATAGGATCATAAAATTTAGTTTCATTATTAAGAGAAACCTCTACTTTGTCCTTACTATTTAATGCTAAGTTCACCCCACCATTAAATGTAATATCTAATTCTCTTTCTTTAATCATAGAATCAGCCACGGCTTCTTCAAGACTAAAGTTAACAAGTGTACTTTCTCCTGCATACGCCTTTTTATCTGGATTTGCAACTAAGCTTATACTATAGTCTTGTACCTTAGCTATCTTACTTGTAATTGTTTCAATTATATCCCCTTGAAAAGTAGCCTCGATAACATTATTAGCCCCCTTCTTATCCGTCATTAACTTTAGGCCTTTTATCATAAAAGTTTCTTTAGACATTTCATCTGTTCCATTGGGCAAGGTCATTTTTAATGTATTTTTACCGACAACTTCAAAGGCTTCTGTCCCTGCTTCTAAAGATTCAAAGCCTTTTATGCCCTTGATTTTTGCCTCTGAAACATCCCATTTATAATCTTCATTATTAAGGGTTACTATAACGACAGTGTCCTCCCCCCTATCTTCTTAAAAATTCTAAATTTTATTTACTTTTATCTTTTCATGTACTATACTAGCAATAGGTAATATATTACGTTTATTATTAAGGAGGTTCATCATGTTTTTGATTTTATCTGATGATGCTCATCAAAGTGTTGGAAAAAGACTCTATGAAACCTTACATACGAAAACTAATGATGTACAATATATCTCTGTCTCAAATTTAAATATTAGTACCTGTTATAATTGTAATTACTGCCATACAAAAGAATATGGCAAATGTTGCATCAAAGATGATATGCAGCAACTTCTTTACGAAGTAGCTAAAGCTACACATACTATTTTAGTGTGTCCATTAAGTTTTGGAAGCTATTCTTCAAAGATTAAAAAAGCCTTCGACCGCCTAGTTGTCTTGGGGGATACACATTACTACGAGGTAAATGGCGAATTAGTCAAAGGCACTAATACTGCTCAAGGTGGCATATGGGCCATTGGCGTCAAAGACCACTGTAATCTTGAAGAAGAAAAGCTTTTCACACATCTCGTAGAAGAAAATAGAAAGATTATGAATGTTAAGGGTAAGGGCATTGTAGTTGAGGAAAATCCAGACCAAGATAAATTAAATCAATTTGCGGAGGTGATTCTTAATGCCTAAGTTTTTAATACTTAATGCAAGTCCACGAGAAAATGGCACTGCCCATATGCTTTGCATGCGCTTACAGCAAAGCTTAGCTGGAGATTATATGAGCCTTTATCAAAAGCCTCATTCTTTAGAATCATTACTTTTAAAGATTAAACAAGCTGATACCATCGTTCTTGTGGGTCCTTGTTATGTGAATACCTTTCCCGGTCAGGTCACAGAGCTTTTTGAATACTTAGCTGACCACACCAAGGAACTTCAGGGTAAAGTATGGTACGGCATCATAGAAGGTGGTATGCCTTACACACATACACACCAATCAGGACTTAAACATCTTGAATACTTCTGCAAGTCTTGTGGCATGTCCTATAATGGCGGTTTCATGATTACAATGGCACCTCTACTCAACGGTCAACCTCTAGAAAAGCATAAAATGGCAAAGAAGATTCTCCCTGCCTTTGAGCAGTTTACCAACGCTATTAAAACCAAGTCCGTTTCACCTGATAGCTTATATGAAAACCTAGAAGGAAAAATGTCCCTCATCTTTACAAAATGCTTTGCATTCTTCATGAGCCATATGACAGATAAACAAATCAAAGCTAACGGATTTGATCCTAAGCAAAAAAGTCCTTATTGCTAAATGCTTTCACAGTTTCATCTTAAAATGTTTTATACTGACTGACATCCATCACAAATATAGTGACACCACCTGCTTCCATTTCAACGGGAAAGGTCATGGCAGCCTCTGGGCAGCGATATATGGCTGATGCAATTAATGTTGTATATTGTGTTTGTTTACGTTTGCCTGCCTTTCTTCTTAAAATATCAATTGCCTCCTCAAGACGCTCCGCTTCTATTCCCATCATAATCGTAACGTTTTCCTTCTTTAAAAAACCACCGTTGCTACTTATTTTGGTAGCACAGATATTACGCTTATTAAGTAGAGAAACCACAGCCTCATAATCCCCACTTTGTAAAATAGCTATTATCAATTTATCAATTTTCCTTTCTCCTGCCATATCGTTTCACCCCTTTTAATAGAAAAACTAAGTCCTTTACTATAAATATATTTTTCAACATATTAAATATGTCTAAGTATATTTCACATAACTAAAAATCATGAATAACTAAATTTTATAAATGTGAAATCTATATATACTTTTGATTTTTATTAAATATTTTAAATATTATTATATTTTAAAAATACTATCTGTTATAATTAGCATAGGGATTCCATATATATACTACTTTTTATTAATCCTCTACTACACAAAATAAAGGAGTGACTCTTATGAAACTAGCACAAACACCACCTATGGGCTGGAATAGTTGGGATTGTTATGGTGCTTCTGTTACAGAAGCTACAGTTCGTTCTAATGCAGAATTTATGGCAAATCATTTAAAACAATATGGTTGGCAATACATTGTAGTAGATATTCAGTGGTATGAACCAACTGCTGAAAACCATGAATATCATAAGTTTGTACCACTTGAAATGGATGAGTATTCTAGGCTGCTTCCTGCTGTTAATCGTTTTCCTTCTGCAAAAGATGGACAAGGTTTTAAACCACTTGCCGATTACATACATTCTCTTGGCCTAAAATTTGGTATTCATATTATGCGTGGCATTCCTCGCCAGGCTGCTCATCAACACAGTGCCATTAAAGGTACATCAATTACTGCCAATGAGATTGCAAACCCTAATGATGTCTGTGAATGGAACCCAGATATGTATGGCATTCATGCAAATGCACCTGGTGCTGCCGAGTATTATAACAGTTTATTTGAACTCTATGCTTCTTGGGGTGTTGACTTTGTAAAAGTTGATGATATTTGTAGAGAATTTCGTATTGGAGAGATTCAGCTCATTCATAATGCCATTAAAAATAGCGGACGTGAAATGATTCTTAGCCTTTCTCCAGGCCCTGCACCACTGGAACATGCAGAGGAATTTAAAGAACTTGCTAACATGTGGCGTATTACAGATGATTTCTGGGACAAGTGGGAGCTGCTTTATGATATGTTCTCCCGCAGTGAAAAATGGTGTACCCATTCTGGACCTGGTAGCTGGCCAGATTGCGATATGTTACCTATCGGACCCATTCTCCAAGATTACAAAAAAGAAAACTGGACCAAATTTACAAAAGATGAGCAAATTACAATGTTAACACTGTGGTGTATGATGCGTTCCCCCCTTATTATTGGTGGCGACATGACTGGCTTTGATGACTTTACAATGCGTCTTTTAACCAATGAGGCACTACTTGAAATCGTTAATCATACCCACTCTGCACATCAACTCTTTAGGCGTGGTGAAGCTGGTAAAGAACAAATTGCCTGGTTTACAACTCATGAAGAAAAGGGCTACTACCTCGCCCTCTTTAACTGTGATAACCAAGAAGCAACCCTTACAGCTACCTTACCGATTGATGGTACCTATAATGTTTATGACATCTGGGCAAAAGAGGAAATTGGGAGCTGCACGCAAGTACTAAGTGCCAAAGTTCCTGCTCATGGTGCTAAAGTTTATCGTTTATTACCATGTGAATAAGACAATATAAAAGGAAAGTGTACCCTAAAGGGCAGAGACCTTTTTTAGTCTCTATCTTTTAGAGTACACTTTCCTTTATGATAAAACTTATAATACTGGGATACCTTTCTTGCATATTTCAATCCATTGGCAATCCCCACAAACACTATTTAACTGCTTTTGTTCTATAATTTGAGTGTATGCTAAATTTTTAAATTTACCGTAGTTTAATACTTGTCCTTCCTTAAGTCCGCAGAGCTTTGCTACTTGCTGATCATATCGTTCTACCTTACTTTGAGAAGTACATCCTTCCCCAATCATATTCGGGCACTTCTCACAAATAGCATCTTTTCCTAAGATAATTTCTATTTCATTCTCATCCTTAAGTGCCTTATGGATATTTCCCATATTGATTACAAAATCTGAAGAATAGCCCTTCCCTTCAAAGAATGTTAAACATAATATATGATGTGGTCTCAGTCTAAGCTTTAACATAAGGACCTACCCTCTTTACTATAATTAAAGCCAAAGCAATTTTCACTAAATCTGGAATTACATAAGGAAATACACACCATCCAAGTGCAGTTATCACCCCAACAGCACCTGATGTTTTCGCATAGAAATACATAAACCATGCAGTTCCAAAAACATAACACACAATAAGTCCACCTACCATAGCAAGCGCCATAACCCATGCCTTCTTACCAAACTTATCTATAATTGTGCCTGTAATAAGTGCTGAAAAAATAAACCCTATAATATAGCCTCCTGTATTTCCCATAAGTACACCTATACCACTATTAAATCCAGCAAATACAGGTACGCCAATCATCCCTAGTAATATGTATACAATAAGCGACAACGTTCCTCGCTTTGTTCCCAGTAAACCAACTGCCATAAAAATAGCAAATGTCTGCATGGTAAAAGGAATCGTCATAGGTACCGAAATCCAAGAACAAATAGTAATTAATGCGGTAAAAAGTGCAATGTATGCCAAATCAGTAGCTGTCAATTTTTTAGTCGTTGATGCTTCATTCATTATCGTATCCATTTTTACCTCCACACTTATATGATAAGTAAATTCTAATCATTTCACCTTTATTTGTCAACTCAATGATTTCTCAAAGTTTACAATTATTGTCATCCTATTTAAAGATGATAAGGAACTTCCCCTCACGGCAAATCTTCCTTTGCCGCTTGGGAATTAATCCTATTACTTTTCTTTAACTTGCTTCTTACTCATATAAGAATAAATTGGCAGACCTATGAGCGTGATAATGATTCCGCCTATTGAAATATAGGTATCTGTAATAAGTTGATTGATTACAACAAATAAGCCGCCTACTATAGCAATTATAGGAATTACTGGATATAAAGGCACCTTATAAGGCCTATCAAGTTCTGGTCTTGTCTTTCTTAATATGATAACGCCAATAAATG
The DNA here is from genome assembly GCA_019418225.1 of Clostridiales bacterium. Taxonomy (GTDB): domain Bacteria; phylum Bacillota; class Clostridia; order Lachnospirales; family Cellulosilyticaceae; genus Cellulosilyticum. The sequence goes on from DYCF01000025.1 coordinate 29,994, forward strand.
TTAAAACATAAAATGCCCATACTGCAAATATGGTTAAGTCAGATAATAAATTAAATTGACCTGTTAAAGCATATAAACAAGCAAGAATTGCCACCAACCAAATTGCATTGTATGGTGAACTTCCTTTATTAACTTTAGAAATAGTTTTAGCACCTGGTATTAAACCTGCTTTACTTAATACATAAGGTATTCTTGACCCTGTCAAGATATAGCCATTGGTTGTCCCAAATACAGAAATCAAAATACCTGCTGAAATAAGCTTCCCACCTATATTACCAAATAACTTCGTAGCAACTAAAGAAGCTGGTGAAGTAACACTTGCAAGTTCACTAGCCGGTGCAACCCATAAGTAGGCAATATTAATCGTTAAGTAAACTGCCATCACCAAAGATAATCCGCCTACAATAGCTATTGGTAAATCCTTACCTGGTTCTTTCATTTCACCTGCTATTGCCCCTACGTTAATCCAACCATCATAGGCAAACAATGTGGCAATCAAAACCTTGCCTGCCATTGTTGCTACATTTACGTCTTCTCCTACCATAGGACTAAAAATAGGCGTACTATTTCCCTTTATAAATCCAAATATAATAATCAGTGCTAAAGGCACTAACTTGCCTACTGTTGCTATGGTCTGAATATATCCTCCCAATGAAGACCCAAGCACATTAAAAAAGGCTAATAGAATAATTAACCCTAAGGCAATAGGTAATATGATTCCTCTATTACTTGCTTCAAATCCTAAAAGTTCAGCAGCTTGTTGGGCGAAAATTACTGCCGAAGCTGCAATTGTCCCAGGGAAAAATAATACGGTCTGCATCCACCCCGTTAAAAAGCCATAACGTTTCCCATATATTTCTTCAATATAAATCATCATACCGCCTGTCTTAGGAATGGCTGCTGAAACTTCTGTAGCTGTAAGCCCTCCTGTTATGGTGACGATACCACCTAAAATCCATGCAAGAATACCGAATCCCGGTGCACCGTTTGTGGCTGTATAGATTGCTTGTGGCTTAAAAAATACGCCTGATCCAATGACTAAGCCAACTACTGTAGAAATAGCTGCTGAAATCCCTAAGTTCTTCTCTAATTCTTTACTCATAACTGCCTCCAAGTCCATTAATGTTATGAAACTAGTATTTCCCATTTCCTTATAAATATAATTGTCCTTTTATACAGGTACATCACATCCTTTTAGCCAACTAAAAAGGAAGTAGCACTTATTAGCTTATGCTACTTCCTTTTATTTATCTTTTATTTATCTCTTATTTATCTCTTATTTATCTTTTATTTCTTTTGTCTTTTAAGCCTCACGCTGCTCAAATTCTCTTTTAATGGCTTCTAATAATTCATGCTCTCTTAGAACCTTTAATCCTGTTAATGCTAATGCTTTTGCTGATAAACTGAGGCCTTCATCTGCCTTTTTAGAGGCTGCTGCTACTCTGAATTCTTCTGTATGGGCAGCAATAGGGCACTCTGAAATAGCAATGGTTGGTTGAATCGTAGGAATGACATGGCTTACATTTCCAGTATCGGTTGACCCTACTTCCCTTAAGATTCTCTCTTCGACACGCTCCCCTAAGCTTTCCATCTCTTCTGCAAAGACTTCATCCAATGTTTTATTAGGTGCTAAGTCCTCCACCATATTTTGAATCGGTGCATATTGTGCTGTGCAGCCTGTCATATTTGCCGCACCATCTGCAATATTATACACCTTCTGTATAAGAGCTTCTAATTTCTTAGCAGTCGCTGCTCTTAAATAAAAACGTGCCTTTGTATAATCAGGAATGATATTAGCTGCTTTTCCGCCATCTAAAATTACCCCATGGATACGTACATCTGAAGTCACCTGCTGTCTTAGAGCATTAATGCCATTATAAAATAAAATCATAGCATCTAAGGCATTGATGCCTTCTTCTGGCATAGCTGAAGCATGAGCTGATTTGCCGAAGAACTCAAAATCAATAGGCGCTACAGCAATAGCTGTACTTGTTCTTTGTGTATAAGAAGAAGGATGTACCATCATTGCCACATCTGTCCCTTCAAAGACTCCAGCCTTTACATAACTTGCCTTGGCACTGCCGTTTACACCGCCTTCTTCTGCTGGCGTTCCAAATACCTTGACTGTACCACCTACTTCTTCAATACACTGACCTAAGGCAATGGCTGCTGCCGTACTGCTTACCCCTATCATATTATGGCCACAAGCATGACCTAAGCCTTCTAACGCATCGTATTCAGCTAAATACCCAATAGTTGGTCCTTCTTTCTTAGAGGTCTTAGTCGCAATAAAGCCTGTATGATAACCTGCAATATCTTTTTCCACCTCAAATCCTGCTCCTTCTAACGCTGCAATTAGAAGGGAAGACGCATAGACTTCTTTATTTCCTACCTCTGGATTGGCATGAATCTTATGACTCATATGTACCCAAATTTTTGTTGATTGATCAATATATTCGATGATTTGTTTACGTGCTTTCATATTATTTTCCTCTTACTTTAAAATAATGGGATTTGTGCGCCTCCATATACCTTATTAATTAATTCTTTTACTGGCTCTGTTCTATAAATCTCAACTAAACGTTTAAGTTCAGGGCGTTCCTCATCCCCATTTCTAACTGCAAAAATATTATAGTAGTTTTTTGCATCTTCATTATTAATATCTTGAATGTAAATAGAATCCTCCAATGGTTTAAGTCCTGCTGTAACCGCTACATTACTATTGATTACACCTAAATCAATATCCTGAAGAGAACGTGGAATAATATTAGGGTCTACTGAAGTAATTTCTAAGTTTTTAGGGTTCTCTATAATATCATTGACTGTTGGTGTTGCTCCTACACCTTCTTTTAATTTAATGAGCCCCGCTTGCTCTAAAATAATAAGGGCACGCCCACCATTTGTAGCATCTGTTGGAATAGCCACCTTAGCATTTTGAGGTGTATCACCAATATCTGTCACTGTTTCTGAGAAAACTGCCATTGGTGCAATCACGCTATATCCGATTGAAACTAAGTCTAAATTACGATCTTTGATAAATTGATTGAAATAAATTTCTGTCTGGAATGAATTAATATCAATTTCTCCTTCTGCTAAAGCTATATTAGGTTGAATATAATCTGAAAAACTTACCACTTCTAATTCAATATCTTCTTTAGCTAATTCATCTTTAATATAATTCCAAATGGTAAAGTCTGTACCATTTACACCTACCTTAATTTTTGTGTCTGCACTTGTGTTACTGCCACATCCTGTAAAAACACCTAAAATACTAATGAATAAAATGCTTACGATTAATCTCTTTAAATTTTTCATACTAAATCCTCCTTATAATTATGAATAATATATTTACCTTATCTAGATTTCTTATGGAACTGCTATCTGTTTTATCTCTACTTATATGACTCTATTAATGAGTTAACTTCCTAGCCACTATATCACCTATGGCCTGAACAATACTTACAAGAATAAGTAATAAAATAACGGTGACAATCATAATGTCTGTCTTAAAATATTGATAGCCATATTGAATAGCAAAGCTACCAAGTCCACCGCCACCTACAGTTCCAGCCATCGCTGAAAAGCTAATTAAACTAATAACGGATAAAGTAATGGCATGAACAATGCCTGCTAAGCCTTCAGGAATAATCACTTCTTTAATAATCTGAAATGGACTAAATCCCATAGCTCTAGCTGCTTCAATTACGCCTTTGTCAATTTGATAAAGCGCTACTTCTACTTGCCTTGCAATAAAAGGGGTTACGCCTACAATAAGTGGCACATAAGCACCCTTAGTACCAATTGTTGTCCCTACAATCCATCTTGTAAAAGGTACAATAGCTGCAATAAGAATCACAAATGGCACTGACCTAAAACCATTGACCACCTTAGATAGCACACTATAAACTCCTTTATTTTCTAAAATATGCTTAGGACTGGTCACTAACATGAGTATCCCTAATGGGATTCCTAGTACTGATGAAATAAGTGTTGCTACGGATACCATTTGAAGTGTTTCCCCTAAAGCTTTCATCATATCCGGGAAAAACTCCACCACATTAGGCATAATTTGCATTAATAATTCTCTCATCCTCAATGACCTCCATTTCTACTTTTTGTGTTCTAAGATATTCAATTGCATCTTTTACGGCTTCTGCCTTGCCTTGTAAATCAATGACTAAATTGCCAATCCAAGTGTCTTGTAATTTTTCTATATTTCCTACAGTGATATTAGCTTCAATATCAAATCGTCTTGAAATATCTGATATCAGTGGTTTCCCTGATGATTCTCCTATATATCTCAAATGAAGAAGTTTTGCAATTTCCCCTACCTTTGGCTGACTAAAACGTTCATAATGGAAATCCTTACTTACAAATTCCCTTGTAATATGACTCTTAGGCGTACCAAATACTTCGACTAAGGAACCTATTTCTAAGAGTTTCCCCTTTTCCATTACCGCCACCTTGGTACAAATTTCTTTAATAACTTCCATTTGATGTGTAATGAGTACAATAGTAATCCCAAGCTGTTCATTAATTTCCTTTAATAATTTTAAAATAGACTTTGTCGTCTGAGGGTCTAAAGCTGAAGTTGCCTCATCGCATAAAAGGATTTTAGGATTAGTTGCTAATGCTCTAGCTATAGCTACTCTTTGTTTCTGTCCACCACTCAGCTGAGATGGGTAAGCTTTGATTTTATCTTCTAGCCCTACAAGTTTTAAAAGCTCCTGTACACGTGCTTCTTTTTCTCCCCTGCTAAGCTTGGTATATTTTAAGGGAAACGCAATATTCTCAAAGACATTTTTACTTTTCATCAAGTTAAAATGCTGAAAGATCATACCAATTTCCTTTCTCACCTCTCTAAGTCCGGCTTCACCAAGTTCACTTATTTCTTGCCCCATAACTTTCACCTGTCCTGATGTCGGTTGCTCTAGGCCATTGATACAACGAATCAATGTACTTTTTCCTGCCCCACTATAACCAATGATTCCAAAGATATCACCTTTTGTAATCTCCAGTGAAACATTATCTAAAGCCTTCACTTCTCCGCCATTAAAAACTTTTTGTATATGCGTTAATTTAATCATTTACTTATCTCCTTACTGTTTCTATCACCTAGCATCTCTACTGTATGCTTTATTCAAATATTTAATTTTTGTTATTGGGGAGCAAAAAAGCCCCGCCTCTATAGCTAAATTGCTATAGAGGCGGGGCTATATATATTACGCCACGCGGTACCACTCTATTTCACCTGTATTTCACAATACAGACCTCTTCAAGTACGGCATAAATTAAACTACATCTTAGATTTAATCTATGGTTATACTCTATCGCTATAACAGGCGAACCCGTTGTAACCTTAGTTCTAGAACTTCAGCTACACTGCTCCAAGACCATGTTCAGTTTACTATTCTTTGCTTCTTCTCAGCTCCCGAAGCTCTCTGGTAAAAGACCTCATAAACTTACTCTTCTTTTCGTTGCATTTGTTATTTTTAAGTTATCGTCATCTTAGCATATGTGTTTTTATGAATGCAAGTAATTTTTTATTTTTTATGTTAATTTTGTTAATTTTTTATATGAAATTATTATTATCCATTCTAATTCCTAGTATATTTACACATTTATCTATTTACCTAAATATTAGGTAACCATTTTCTCCATATCTTGCTTTGTTTGCATATATTGGGTATGCCCTCTTTCTAGAGTTTCTAGTTCTTCCTCATACCTTTCCTTCTTGAGGTGTTACCATACACTATTCTCCTATTTTATAATTAAGATATTATCCTTTTTACTCTATAAAAAAAGCACCAATTCTTATAAAATTGGTGCTTTCTATGGAGACGAAGGGACTCGAACCCTCTACCTCTTGAATGCCATTCAAGCGCTCTCCCAGGTGAGCTACGCCCCCTTTTTCTTAATTTTATAATACTTATAATTATTTTTCAATATAATATAGTCTATTAATTCCAAATTATTTTCACCTCTATAGCATATCACTTAATGTCTTATAAAATAATCAACTACAAATTTATTGCACGTTCATATAATCTTCTATAAGCTGCATGGCTATACTGCCCTTTCTTACCTTTTCCTTAGCTATTTCAATCTTAAACCATTCAGCTTGGTCAACTTCAGTTGATATATTAAAATCAGCCTTTTTTACCTGTGCTACATAACCTAACATCAGCATATCTCGTTTCTCATAATAATAACTTTTTATATATTTTATAGCTTCCACCTTAAGTCCCAACTCTTCCCCTACTTCTCTTATAGCTGTCTCTTCTGCTGTTTCCCCCGTTTTAATATAACCTGCGACACATACATAATTCGTAGTTGAAACATAACCTTGCCTAATTAAGGCTACTTCACCCATTTCATTGATTGCAAGTGTTATCGTACATGTATAAGGCAAGTCAAATATAGGCCTTTCACATTTATTGCAGTAAGGCATTAAACCCTCATCACCTATTTCTTTCTGAACTAACTTTTCTCCACAATGTGGACAGTATGTAAATTTCATATTCATTCTCCCTTTAATTATTTAATACAATTCTCATGTCCTTTGCTTTGAACACATTGCTACAATCAACTTCACATATTGTATTACTCATCATAATATACCCCCTGTATTTTTAAGATTATCCAAAATAAAAAATCCTAGAACATAATGAATCAACTCGTTTAATTATGTTCTAGGATTAGTCTCTTTTGTACGTAAATACAATTTCTAAGTGATACAACCTTTTTAGTAACTTATAATTTAGCTGAAAATTCTTTCCTTCGATAAATATAAGTGTCATTACTTGCCAAAGTAATACAGTTGCCCCTGCATTAAGTGCTGTCGTAAGTAATGTTTCTCCTCCTATCTTCCTCAAATAGAACCAAGCTATAAATAATATAACCGACATAAGCATATAATAAATAATTCGTCTTATACCAGTATTTACAATTTTTCCTTCAAACTTTAGTTTAGAATCATAGTAATATGGAATTGCTTTAAACACGGCAGCTTCTTTTTCCTCATCATATATCCGCTGAGGTAAACTAATTTCTAAATAAAGTGCATCTACCTCTGCCATTGTTTTAAAGTATTCATAAATAAAATCATTAATATCGTCACGAAGTAATCTTTTTTCTAAAATATTTCCATCAAATTCATTAAATAGTTCTTCATAACTTTCTACTTGTATAGGGATTTTCGTTTTAATATTGCTTCTCATCATTAAACTACCACTTCGAATTTACTTATAATAACATTATAAGTTTTTAAATATAAAGCACTGAAATAATGAATACACCCCTGACAAAATAAAATACAATCCTACTACGGTTGCAATTGTAATAATACTAAGGATTGGATTTATAAATGTAGCAAGTCCTATAAGTACCATAATAATACCTACTATGAGAAAAGCCCACCAGCATGAATTACTCTCACCCTTGAAATGGAAGGCATGACAAAATGTAAAGATTCCTTTTAAAATAATCCATACACTAAAGAATAATGGTAAAAAGTCTGCCATGACTATAGCCACATTTGAGAAGGTTACAATGAGTCCTAATATGATACTTACGATTCCATCAAATAAGACCCATCCCCCTCCCTTTATCTCCTTGCCACCATTAAAATAATATACTACTGCTGAAATACCATCTAATAGTACACTTATTCCCAATAGCCACGCTACTGAAAGTAAAGCAGCTCCTGGGTTAATTAAACAATATACCCCTACTAAAATCATTAAGATAGATGTGATAATCCAAAATATGCGAACAAATGTATTCATAGCAAATGCTCCTTTCATACCTTAGCTTATCCCAAAAAATATTATCCTATCCGCATCTATCACTTTGCTGCTTCATTATATATTGTTATACACATTATGCTTTATGAAAAGCTGATTTTGGCTTACCACAGATTGGACAAGTGTAATCTTGTGGCAACTCTTCAAATGGTATTTCCCCATCATAAATATAGTGGCACACTGAGCATTCATATTGTACAGTCTCTTCTTCTGGCTGAATTATAGTATCACCCTTTTCTGAATGATAACTTACTTTTCCTGCTTTTAAATCTCTGTAAAAAGCATAAGTCATTGGTTCTTCATTATCCACCTTATCTGCTTCAATCACTTCACCAATAAATAGAGTATGTGACCCTAAATCTATAGCTTCAATCACCTTACAAGAAAGTGTAGCAATTGCTCCCTCCTTAATAACAGGTGAACCTAAAGAATCTGTTTCATAAGTAATCCCCTCAAACTTATTCTTATCACGTCCACTCTTAAATCCAAAATGCGCAATTTGCTCTAATGTGGCATGTTTGCCAAGTACAGAAATACTGAATTTCTTAGATGCCCCAACCATATAATTCGTTAAGTTTGTCTTTAAGACAGATATACTTACTTTAGGTGTTTCTGAAGCTACTTGTTGGCATGTATTGATAATACAAGCGTTTTTTGCACCATTATTCTCTGTGCCTAAAATAAATACACCATAAGATAGTGTAAATAATGCTGTTTGATCCATAATTCATCTCCTTTATTACCATTTAATGTATTTTTAGTATATCACATTCAAATTGTTTTTTCTCTTAATAGCTTTATTTTAATTTCTATCTAAGCTTGCTGCTTAATGGCACTCATATCTAATATCCGATTGGCATTTTCAATCGCTGAAAGCCTATGGGCAATAATAAGTGTCGTCCTCTTTTTGCCATAATCCTCTATTGCCTGCTTGATAAATTCTTCAGACTCTGAGTCCAGTGCAGATGTTGCTTCATCTAATATCAGAATAGGTGCATCTTTTAATATTGCTCTTGCAATCCCTATTCTTTGACATTGACCGCCAGATAATCTCATACCACGTTCGCCTACAATCGTTTCATAACCTTGCGGCTGCTCTAGAATGAATTCATCTGCATAAGCCGCCTGAGCTGCTGCCACAATTTGCTCATCTGTAGCATTTGGATTCCCATAACGAATACTTTCAAATAGAGATAAAACATGCCCACTATGTTGCTTTTCATAATAATCTACTGGTAACTTATTAAGCTTGCCATAGATTTCCTTACAAATGTTCCCAAAACCATATTTAGCCTGCCCATTAAACATAAACGTAAAAATAGGAAGTAGTAGCACCATTAATCCTACATAAATCACAAGCCCTATAAGTATCTTAAAACTAGTCCCTAAGCCGCTCATCGCACCTATATCTAAAAGACCTTTTAAAAGATATGCTTCTATCATAGCACTACTGGCATTTAACACTGCAATGCCTAAAATTCCTATAAAATATACGCTATAATGCCCTTTTAAAAAGATAAAAGTATCCTTAAAATTTTTATATAACTTATTCATGTACTTTCTCCTTCTCACCGTCTTATCTGCTATAAAGCTTACTATATACGCCTTTCTTTAGAAGGAGTTCTTCATGCGTTCCTTGCTCTACGATTTTACCGTCTCCTAACACATAAATCTTATTGGCTTGCTTAATAGTCGATAAACGATGGGCAATTAAAATAACAGTCTTACGCTTACTATATTCCTCTATGGCTCTTTGAATTAAACGTTCTGACTCTACATCTAATGCTGATGTCATTTCATCTAACAAAAAGATAGGGGCATCCTTTAAAAATGCCCTTGCTATCCCAATGCGCTGTCTTTGCCCACCAGAAAGATTGCTCCCGCCTTCTGCAACTAACGTCTGATAGCCTTCTGGCAGTTCCATAATAAAGTCATGCGCATAAGCCTTTTTAGCTGCCATAACTATTTCATCAAACGTAGCATCCATCTTGCCATATCCAATATTTTCAGCAACAGTCCCCTCAAATAAATATGTATCCTGTGCAACATAAGCCATCAAGCGCCTCGCCTTTTCAATCTGCCAATCATTTAAATTCTTGCCATATAAACAAACCTCTCCTTGCTTTGTACAATGAAAGCCTATAAGCAGCTTAAATTCTGAAGTAAATTCGTACTGCTTTCCTCAATTAATTTCTTTAACCATCTTCCATGTTAATGTTGGCATTACATCATTAATATATTGATTAAAACACTCTTCTACTTCTGATTGAATAGTTGGTAATCCTTTATATTGACCATTATTTACATATTCCACTTATATTACCTCCCCAAATCCTATGCAGATAACTAAATCTTCACCTACATCAGTTTCCACACAATACTCTATTTCATCATATGTGGGTTTTAATTGTATATATAAACGCTTTATATTCTTTAAAACAATTTTATATTTCTTACATTTTTTCTTGAAAATTTCATGTATATCCATCATGGATATGTTTGCACCCTTATACGGAAAATTAATATTAGGCATTCCTATCTTGCCACTTTTAATAGACGTTTCATAAACAATCTTTGAACATATTTTTTGCATTCATCCCATGATTCAAATATACCTACCTTTTTTCCTCTTCTTATTGCATAGTACTTTTTACTTGCCATATTTCCCCTCATTTCTTTATTGATAAATGCTCTTTTCACCTAAGTATTACATATTTATATGTATATTCCAAATTTTATTAAGTATATATATTATTTCAGCTTATCTGAAATAATATATATACTTAAATTTCGTTTTTATCCAATCATAGTTTCCTAGTAAATAATAGTTAAAAGATAGCCCATATTTGACTCTCCTTTAATAGAAGCACTATCTAGAAGTTCACCTTCTTTATTTCTCTATCTCAGCTTTTTGACCGCTCTAATCAATGTACTTTTGCTTATCTTTGTCATCTTCTCTACTTCCGCATAGCTATGATTTTCTAGTATTTCTAAAGCCATATTAATCTGTGTATCTGTATAACGCTTTGGTCTTCCTTCTTTAAAGCCATCCTTTGTCCTCGCAATAGCTTTTCCTTCTTGGGTACGTTCAACAATCATATTCCTTTCAAACTCTGCAAAAGCAAAGAATATGTTTCTAATAAGCTTTGAAGCAGGTGTATTGTCCATGACACCCACATTATATTTCAAGGCCAATATCTCCATTCTTAATCATCTTATTATATTCTATATTATAAATTTATTTGTTTTTTTGGAATATTATTTTATAATTGCTCTTATCAAAAAAAATCAGGGGAATTTAAAATAAAAAAATCAAAAGTATTATTAACAACTCTAGGTTCTATGTTGCTGCTATCCAGCACTGTATTTGCAGGTACTTTAAGACCTGAGTTAAAAACAAATCCGGTTCCTGTATTTGAAGGTTCTGTTACAAACACGATAACACCAAGAGCAGTAAAGGTAACCGATAGTGAAGTAAACTACGAGTGGAGTAACAACTCTGGTAACTGGGTGTATGCAGATGGTTTCGTAACAGTGAAAAATGGAACCGTTGATTATAAGCATTATACAAGAGTTCAAATAGAAAAGAGCTCTAGCGTATATGCCAAAAGTCCTACTGAGTGGGGAGTAGGAAAAGTTCCTGCAGAAACAGGCGACGTAGCTTATCCAGGTGAAAACTATGAGGGACGCATCTACTACGGATGGTAATTATTATTTAATCACTTGAAACTTATACATAATAATACAGTAAGGGATTTCCTCTACTATATTATTGTTTTTAAAGGAGCACTTAATGGATGATAAAAAATAAAAAGTATCAAATCCTACTATTCTCTATTTGTATTGCCTTCCTCCTATGTTTAAATTATGGATTAGGTAATAATACAAGATTATCACCTGGTTTATTAAAAGATGAATTATCAACTAAAGCTATTGCTAAAGAAGAATCAGCAACTAAAATCACTTCAACTGAAGTTATTGATAAAGAAGAATCAGTAGTAATAAATTGCCTAGGAGTCGCTGATTTGTATGATACTAAAGGGATGATGAACTATAATGAATTTTTTAGTGATAATTCATCTCTGTCCAATTTAAAAGAGTTCAATGCTAAATTAAATACTGAATTTGAATACTTTGAACTCGGATTCCAACATTTAGAACAAGATACTTACTACGCTGGAGATAAAAAATTCTCAGATTTTGATGTAGAAGAAGATCTGACAAACCAAGTTGTTAATGTTGATGGAAATGTAAAATATGTTACCCCCTTTAAAACTGTTCACTTCGGACAAAGAACTTTTAATCTTTTATTTGATGCAGATGATATTTATGAGGGGGTAGGCTTCACTGATGCGGACTTTACGGATGGCGCCACTGTTCCTGTAATATTGGGCTATGACTACAAGGAATTCTATCATTTGGGTGATATTCTTGAACTAAATTACATATTTAAGCCTACTAAATTTGAAGTTATTGGTTTCTTCAAAGAGAACATCACGTTTACCTTAAATATAAGCGAATATAATTTGAATCAATATATATGTTTACCATATTTTGATATCGTAACTATACCAGAGGATAAAGATGCTGAACTATTTCAGTTAAGATATTATCTTCAAAAAAATCACGGATACATTGCTATCCCTTCTCACACAACTTTCGACGATAAAGTCTTAGAAAAATATAAAACATCTTTCTCTAATCTTTCAAATTCATATGATTTGAATTATATGATGATGGAGTTTCTGAATTATATAATCAGGGAGCCACTTGCCAATTGAGCAAAAAAAATAATGAACTGTTCCCCGTTCACCTATCCTAAAGAGTGCATAAGAGATTGTCTTTTATGCACTCTTTTTACATGCCCTTTTACAAATATATACTATGGCTAATTATATGTATTTAAATTTATCAGGATCTCCATTAGAAGTATATGGAGATCTTCCTATAGCTAGTAAAGTTGGGAACATTGAAAATAATGAGGTTTATGTAGTGAGTAAGGAAACATCATCTGCATATCATGTTTATTTTTCAAAAGATGGTAAGCTGCAATCAGGTCAGATAAAAAAAGAACTTGCTTCATCTGCCATGAAAGACATTACGGAGAGGCCCTATGCCAGAGAAGTAAGTAATGGGGCATCTTATTTTGTATACAGAGTAAGAAAGGATGCTAATTTGTATGACTCAGTAATAGATACAATTCCATCTGGACATGTATCTATCATTAAGCAAACTATTGGTGAAGATGGAAATAAGAATTTAGTTCATTTTTGTAAAGATAATACCCGATATTTAGGCTACGTAACAAATATTACATCGGATCAAAAAACATCAATTTTGGATAGAGCGTTTAGAAAGGAAAGTATTAATGGCACTCAACATTATATTTTCCAATTAAAAAAACAACGACGTGTTTATGATTCATCCGGCGGAAGTTGGGGCAGGGTCGGAACTTATATGTTAGTTGCGTGTACTGATGCAAAATTCGGAAATAGTAATTCGTATTATAAGAAAATTAACTTCTTTCAGAAAAATTTCAATTTATCATAGGTTCCAGTTTATAATGATGATGATGAATATAAATTCGGATTTGTAGATACAGGCCTATTTGATGAAGGTAGTGGACCTACTGAAATTTGTATGTATGGGAATTGGGGAGGAAACACCCTAAGAGATCCACGAGCTGAACTGCCATATACTGTAGATCATATTCCAGTAGACTCTACAGGAAAAAGAACATTGATGCATATGGACCCGGTGTATTTAACAATTCATTCTACAGCTAATCTAGATTCTGATGCTTGGGGCGAAAGAAGTTACCTACTCAACCCAGAAAATACATCAGATACAGCATTTCACATTGTTGTTGACTATAAAGAGGCAATTGAAGTCGTCCCTCTTGATGAAGTGGCCTATCACTGTGGAAATTTAGATGGAAATAAAATTACGGTAGGTATTGAAATTTGCGAAAGTGGAGATAGAGAAAAAACCTTACAGAACGCCATTCAGGTTGCCTCAGATTTTTTAAATGCTCGTGAATGGACAATTGCTAAGCTTAGAAGACATAAGGATTGGGCTATTAAGGAGTGCCCTCGTATTTTCACGACACATCAAGCCTCACCACATCATACATGGGAATGGTTCACTAATGAAATTAAGAAAAAGCTAAATGTGGAGCCGATGTATACAAGCACAACAATGACGTCTATTGATAGGTACTCGTTAACGCTTATGATAGTCTACTTTTAATCTATACTTAAGCATCTATTACTCTCAAAATATATAACTACCGTAAATTTACCGTAAAAATGAACATCAAAAAAAATCAAGACTTATAACAACCTCTACAAGCCTTGATTTTATTATGTTTAACCTAGTACATCTGAAAGGATTCAAACCTTCAACATACGGTTTAGGAAACCGCCCTTCACCTTATTACTTATCTCCTACTTATCCTCTGCTCCTTTGCTTTCGCACCAGTCCCTTAGTAGACATTTCTCACAATGACATTTTCTAGCTGTACAAATATCTCTGCCATGATAGATAAGCTGGAAGTTAATCCTATTCCAATTTTCTTCTGGCAATACTTCCATTAGTTCTTTCTCCACTTGTACAGGATTATTCCCCTTTGCCCAGCCAAGTCTTTTTGCAATGCGTAAAACATGTGTGTCTACGGTTACGCCTGGAATACCATAAGCATCTGCTAGAAATAATGTGGCTGATTTTCTACCTACACCGGCTAACTTCACTAATTCATTAACCGTCATAGGCACTTTCCCACCGAATTCTTCTATTATTTGCTGACAGCACTTCTTCATATTTTTAGCTTTGCTCTTGTATAAGCCAATGGACTTAATATATTCCTCTATCTCTTCCACTGGCGCCTCAGCCATTTGCTCTATCTTAGAAAATCTTTCCCATAATCTTGGAAGGGCTGCATATACTTGCTTATCAGTACTCTGTGCACTAAGCATTATAGCTAAAAGCAGCTGCCAATCTGCAAAATGCAAAAAGCCTTCTTTGCTTGTCCCATATTCCTGATCTAAAATTCCTAAAATCTTTTGTATGCCTTCTTTGTCCATCTCTTATGCCTCTCTTATATTTCTTTATTACCTTCCATGTTCTCCCATCTCATACGTCTTTTTCTATTATTCATTAAATAAGTATCCCCTCACAATGATCCATCTCATGTTGAATAACCTGTGCTACAAAGCCATTAAACTTCTGTTTCTTCTTTTTAAACTGTCTATCACGATAAGCAACTTCTATCCAAACATATCTTTTTGCTTTCTTAGTCCCTTCATGTGATAAGCAAGCTTCGTCATCTTCAAATGTTGATTGACTATGACTCACAATCTCAGGATTTACTAAAGGAATAAACTGTTTTCCCATTTTAGCAATAATAATGCGTGCACGTTCACCTATCTGATTTGCTGCAAGTCCTACACAAATATCTTCATTGGCCTTAGCTGTATCAATCATATCCTCAATGATATGTAAATCCTCTTTTGTTGCTTCTACTGCTTTTAATACTAATCGTTCGTTATCTTTTACAATTTCTCTTACCATTTATACTTACAGACAAAATTCTGTCTGCCTCTCCTTTCAAAGTCTATATACATTATACACGAAACCATTAAATTGTACTCCCAAATAGCAAAGAGGCTACTGCACTCAATTGAAGTGCACTAGCCTCTTTCATATATCCTTTAGCTCAGCTTAAAACATAAACAAATACTATCCGCTGCCTTTATCCTCTCTTTGCTCTTCAGGTATTGCCCAAAAGTGCCATCCACATAAACATCAAAGCAGCAAATACTTGAATCCATTTATAATATTGTGGAATCTCTTCCTGCATCTTTCCGATAATGGTTCCCACAATAGGTGCATAAATCACTACAGTAAATATAGAATTCACCACCCCAAAGCATAGCATCAATATACTTGCTAGCACAGGGTCCATTCCTGCGGCATACGTTAATGCAATAATCAATGGACTACAAGGAATCACAGCATAAATCAATCCTATTACAAAGTATGAGGAATCCTTAAACTTACTCAAAAGTTTATTGGTGCCTCCGCATTGCTTGCATGTGCTACATTTATCTTTTTTAAAGGCATTTCTTATAATCACTAATCCAAAAAAGACACTCACAATGCGGAAAACGTTTTGCATAATATTTGGCAGTATTTCTTCTATACCTTCTATAACGATACTACCAAAAAGCGCTGCTAATACACCTAATGCCATATACATGAGAATCTTTCCTAATGAAAAGACTCCGGTTGCTACCATACAGCCCCTCTTACTTCTTGCCTCTCCTAGCATTTTTCCAACTAGAAGTGGTGTAGATAAAGAACCACAACCTACGCCGCAGCCAAGTCCTGTCATCATAACTGTGGCAAAAATCATTGTTACTGACATTCTTCTTCCTCTCGTTCTCTTGCTATAAGTGCGGCACCTATTGCCCCATTAAACTGTGCATGTACTGCAGGATGTACATCACACATTAATTCATCTTCAATAGCTGTTCTAAGGCCACCATTTTTAGCCCCGCCCCCAGTCATCAAGATATCCCCACTACTTTTATACTTCTTGGCTAATCTTGCAATACGTTTTGCCATGGAAATATGAATACCTGCTAATATATCATTTCTATCTTTTTTCTGTGCAATAAGGGAAATAACCTCTGTCTGAGCAAAAACAACACAAGTACTATTAATTGTACAAGGTGCTGTACTCGCTAATGATAATTCTGTTACCTTATCAATGGTTGTTTCTAATAAGCCACAAATTACCTCTATGAACTTACCTGTACCTGCAGCGCATTTATCATTCATGGTAAAGTTTCTAACGCCATGATTTTCATCTAAGCTAATAATTTTACTATCTTGCCCACCAATATCAATAATCATTGTAGGCTTAATTCCTTCTGGTGCTGTAAGCTTAGTCCCATAGGCATGAGCTGTAATTTCTGAGATTGTATCATTGGCAATAGCAATATTTCTACGGCTATATCCTGTTGCTGTTATGTATGCCACATCTTCATCTGTGATATTTGCCATCTTAAGGAGCTCATCTTTTAGTATTTTTGAAGTTCTATCATTATCAATACCAGTTGGCAGTACCTTCGTACAGACTACTTCATTTCCTCTAATTAAAGCACTCTTTACATAGGTTGAGCCCGCATCAAATCCTAGATAATACTTTTCCATTTACAGTTCTTCTCCTTTTTTCAATCATTTCTACGAAAGCTTCAAATCTAATTTTCACTTGCTCCACATCTTCTGAGGAGAAATCCGTCTCTATTCTTAACAACGGTATATCATATTCTCTAGCCACCTTCTCTATCATTGGCAGTTCAAAATCATAGGGTGTACATCCCCTTAAGACATGATAAATAATGCCTTCTGCCTTAGCATTTCTCACCTTTTCCATTAAAGCGGTCTGGCGGTCTTCTACATCATCAAATACAGGGCAAGTACACGCCGCCACATATCTCGCTGCCAAGGCTCTCATCATACTCTCTTCGCTCTCATCCTTTGGCATCACGGGATCATAAAGCAATCTTCCTGATAAACAAGACTCATCCCCTACAATCTGAGCGCCCAATTCTTCTAATAAAAATGGGGCTTTGTAGTTTGGAAAGCTAATAGGTGAACCTGCTATAAAGACACGGGGTTTTTTATTTTTTCGCTCCTGCCTTACTGCTAAATGTGCTTTAATTTCTCTATTAAGTTCTGCGACCTTTTCTGCCCATTCTAATGGCTTTGCATAGCAAAAACTATTTAAGACCATCATAACTGTGGCCCCCTCAACAGGCGGATTTTCCATCTGCAAATAGTTATATAAAACATAAGCTTGCTGCTGCGCAAAGTTAATCTCCCTATACGCATTTAATAAATTTTTATGTGAAAATCTTTTACCTGTCATCTGTCCAATGGTTTGAATAAGGCCTTTTAAGTCATATACATTTTGCTCAAATGTCATATTATTTTTGGCAGCATAAAAAGGCATTGGAATAATAGGCATATACTGTGCTAATAGTTCTGCACTTTTACGTTTTGCATCACAGGTCATGGGTACAATCGCACATTTACACTGCTTATACATAGGCATAATATTCATATAATTAAAAGCCACAGAAGCCTTTACCACAGGGCAAGCATCTCGTGGTACAATATCATCTCCTACTAATGCTGCTGTACTATGGCTTGCACATAGCCTAAGGGGGGTATAACCAAATCCATATATAATCTCATCAGGTATCATCACACAATAACTTCCGATATACTCTGTCTCATCTTCTTTTAATTCTACAAAAGCCCGACTCAGTACACCTGTAAAATACTCTAGACTAGGAAACTGCGCAATCTTATCCTGAAAGTTTGCTAATGTAGAATTAGCTATACGCTTTACATTTCTTTCATATCGCTCTTTAATTCTTGCTTCCATCCTCTACTATTCCTCTCTTAGAAGTTAATATTGTTTTTCCTAATACGCTGATTGAAAGTGCATCTTTCTCTGGGCAAGCATCTATGCATTTCATACAGAAGATACAGTCTGCATGGGTGACATCTGACTGATTTCTTAACTGATATACAGATTCAATGCCCATAGGACACACTTCTAAACAGGCTCTACAATGTGTACACGCACTACCATTTTTCTTGATTCTAGCCCCTGATACCTTATGTAGTAATCCCATCAGCACGCCTAAAGGACAGATTTCACAAAAAGCACTTTCTTTCATAAAGCATATCCCAGCTACCACCCCTGCAATGATAAGTCCCCATACATTAAATCCAGGAAAAGACCCTGCTAAAGGCTGCATAATATACTTAATTGGACACAATCTACAAAAGCCAATACCAAACATTAAACATATCAAAATTCCCCATTTAAGTAGCTTTACCAAAGGCTTTCCTTTATCAGGTATTCTAACTGGGGCTATCTTTAGCTTTTTCCTGATGATTGTTAAAATATCTTGGAAAAATCCAAAAGGACATAAATAACCACACCAGATTTTCCCTAGAATCAATATACTTATAAGCATTACGGCCCACGCAATTGCCGTAGTCATAGTCATATTTGTAAATATCTTGCCTGACTTAGTCAAACTCTTACAAATTCCACTAGCAACCTTTTCTGGCACATACACACATTGAAAAACTGGTACCAATAATCCTGTACTTTCTCCTGTAATATATGCCCCATAAGATAATATAAAGGTGGCTATAGCTTGAATTGCCGTTCTTGTGAATTGTATCTTACGTTTCTTCACTTTAGGGGTATACCCAGGCCTCTTTTGTATCTCTTGCTGCACATTACTATTCATGTAGTCCTTCCTCTCTATTGCCATAGTATAATACCGGAAGTGCCACTACCTTCTTTGAAACGTATAGTTTATATAAAACAGATGATAATACAGCTGCAAAACTTCCTATGCCAAACAATGCAACTAAGGTTAAACATACTTGTGTAGGGTCCGAAGCTTCCTGCTGCTTCCCACTTTTACCCCCTTGATTATTTTGTGCCTCCTGGACATTTTGGCTGCCTTGCTCTTTTTGTATATTTTGATTGCTCTGGCTACTTTCATTTCCTTGGTCTTTTGATTGTAACTCTGTTACTTGCTCTGACTTAGTATCTTGCTTTCCCTGACCATTCTGTGCCACTTGATTTGGCTGCCCATTTCTACCTTCTGTAATGACTGTTTTACTTACCGCTTGCTCATTAGCTTCTGTACCATATATCACCCTAGGTCCTGCTAATAAATTCAAGCACATCATACCCAGTAATATATATCCTGATTTATGCCATCTTCTTTTCACGATTCCCACTCCTTCTATTTACCTGCAATAACTCTGTAAAGGCTTCTATTCTAATCTTAATCTGCTCTTTATCCGCTTTGGTACAATCTGTCTCAATACATAAAAACGGTATATTTTGTGCAATGCAGTTCTTCTCCACCTTATCCGCATAATAAGCAGATAATAACTGCCCCTTTAGTAAATGAAATATCACAGCCTGCGTCTTTTCATCAAACGATACTTTATGACTTCCTAAAGCCTCACTACTGTACTCGTTTTTATAATGAATATCATAAATCTGCTTACATAGCTGGTATAACGATGCCTTTTCATTTAATGCGCTATAATCATATGGGTATAGCACCGAGCATGCACTGGTATAGTTTTGTATCCCAGTCTCTTCTAATATGAGCCCCACCTTATGGTTAGGAAATTGAATATCGCCGCCTACTAGGTGGAGTTGTTTTTCTCCTTCCGCCGCCCTTGGTACAATGCTAAGTAATTTTTCCACTTCTTTTTGCCATGTCTCCATATCGCTTGTTAAATAATAGGTCTCCTTGAGGAAAATCTTTAACTTAGTTGCAAGCTGTGCTTTATCAATGCTTTCAAATAATTGATGTGATTTTGTAATCTGCCTAGCACTTTCAAGAAGCCGTTTCTTAGTAATAGGTCTTTTTAGCACTTTCATGAGTCCTATTAAAAATGTGCTCTGCTGTTTTTTATAATTACTTGGTGTATGTTCAAGTACAAATGCTGTATTATCTACGCGTATCACTTTATATCCATGTGCTTCTAAGTAAGGGGCAATCTTTCGGTTGCTATCGTTAGTGATAGGTACAACAACTCCCTTCAAACTCTTTTCAAAAGGCATCTCCTTATTCAGTAATAAATTAACTACTGCTTTAGTTGTATGATCTGATATCTGTGGGAAAATCTCATCTACTTCTCCTATGTTTCCTTCATATCCCCCCAAAAGATAAACTGGCTTAGCGCCACATGCCCTTATAAATATCTCCGGGAATGTCGTAGACGTTATACCAATTTGATTTTTATCATTAGATGCTTTCTCAAAATAATTTGAAGCAATATCTACAAAATATTTACAGCTTTCTATATGCTCGCAGTCTGATAAATACGTCATATACTCATCTATTTGACTCTTAAAATGACCTTTCACCTCAAGCACCTCCTATATCATTTTCCTTGACTTTGATAATCATTATTATTTTCTAAATCATTTTACAATTATATCCTTTGTTTTGTCAAACATTTTTTTCTATTCTAATTAGACGTTTTTTTATATACAAACAAATAACTCGTACCATTTTGTTTTTTATCCAATCAAATATTTAGACATAAAATAAGGCATTCTCCCCTAAGAGAGAATGCCTTATTTTATATTTATAAAGTCATTTCTATAGCATCTACTGCTTCTATCTTTCTACTTGCAATTTCCTTCTTCAACTTACCTAATACATAAAAATATGCTGGTATTAAAAAGGCATCAGCCATAAGCCAAGCCACAGGCCCTGCAAAACAAGCTGCAATATAACCAAACATTGGTACAAGGATAAATCCTACCATACCACGTGCAATCATTTCACATACCCCAGCTATCATTGCCAGGTTTCCAAAGCCCATCCCTTGAATTGTAAAACGTACGATATTTACGTAAGCTAATGGAATAAAGAATACAGCTGTCCATTTTAGCATAATTGCTGAGTTTCTAATGACTTCCGTCTCTGCTGCATCTACAAACAATAATGAGATTTGCTCACCAAATAACACTAATATAATGAGTGCAGCAATGGAATATATCACTGCAATAATACTACATGCCTTAATCCCATCTGTAATACGGTCTAATTTTCCTGCCCCCGTATTTTGTCCTGCATAAGTTGCCATCGTTGCTCCCATTGCATCAAATGGACAAGCAAAGAACATACTAATCTTTCCACCTGCTGTAATTGCAGCTACTGCCATAGAGCCTAATGAGTTAACAGCCACTTGCAATATAATACTTCCGATAGCCGTAATTGAATATTGAAGTCCCATTGGAATTCCCATCCCACATAAATGACGCATAAAACGTCCTCTTGGGCGCCACTCCTCTTTACTAATCTTTAAAACAGGATACTTTTTAGCAATATAGATTAAACATAAAACGCCTGATATGCCTTGTGAAACAACGGTTGCCCAAGCAGCACCGCCTACGCCCATTTTTAAACCTAAAATAGCTACTAAATCTAGTACAATGTTTAAAAGAGATGACATCACTAAGAAATACAGTGGTGTCTTACTATCTCCTAAAGATCTTAAAATACCTGCTAATAAATTATATAAATACACAATTGGTATTCCTAAGAAAATGACAAATATGTAATCAAATGAACCTTCTAATATATCACTTGGTGTATCCATCCATGTTAAAATTTTACGGCATAGTACACAAACAATAACTGTTGTAACTGTTGAAAATACCACAGATAGCCATACACTATTTGCCACATATTTTCGAAGAGCTGATTCATCCCCTGCACCGAACGCCTTTGCTACCGGGATAGCAAACCCGCTACATACACCCATACAAAATCCAATAATCATAAAGTTAATCGATCCCGTACCACCTACTGCAGCTAATGCCTTTGCACCTAAGAAACGACCTACAATCATGGTATCCATCATATTATAAAATTGTTGAAAAAGCATCCCTAGTAACATTGGCATAAAGAAGCCCAAAATCAATTTCATAGGTGAGCCTACTGTCATATTTTTAACCTTTCCTTGCTGCATACATATCCTCCTTATTCCTGTCTATAGTCTTTTGTATAAGTTACCTTTTATTTCATTCGGTATTTATTCTATACTATCTCTGCCAGATAATATAGTGCTTAGAATGTAAAATTATTTATCATTTTCCCCCTATTTTTTGTTAGCTTATCTCTTTTATAATCTATTCCTCTTTTCCTTAATCATTACCTAAAAAAATATTAAATTTTTTCTTTCTTGGCATACTATATATATTACATTAAAAGGAGTGTATATCATGGAAAAATTAAACTTTGTACTTGAAAATGAACTTGGTCATGCCAAGGATAATGAAGAACTCAAAGCTAGCTTAAATGGGCAATTCGCAGGTGAAACTGCTGAAGTTGGACTCTATCTTGCTATGGCTAGAGTAGCTCAACGTGCTGGCTATCCAGAAGCTGCTGAAGTTCTAAAGGTTATTGCTTGGGAAGAAGCTGAACATGCCGCTCAGTACGCCGAACTTACAGGTAAAATATCTGACTGCACAAAAACCAATATTACTAATATGATGAATGGTGAAATCGGTGCGAATAAATTTAAAGCCGAACTTGCTCAAAAGGCTAAAGCTGCAGGCCTCGAAGAACTCTATACCTTTATTGACCATGCTGCCCGAGATGAAGCAAGACACGCAAGCATGCTCCAAGGTTTACTTAATCGACTTTAAAGAGAAACCAACTAAAAATCATAAAAAAAGTAGTATTCCTTATGTAGAATACTACTTTTTTAATTTTGCATTATTAATTTTATGGCTTTGCTAAATTAATGCCTTATTCATCTGACTAACTTCTTTTAGTAACTCTACTTCTACCACTTTTACCGCTTGTTCCTCCCATACTACCTGCTTAAAATCTTTACATCCCATAACAAATGAAACGCCATATTTTCTAAGCAAATAAATGCGCCCTTCTTCTGTATAAAGCCCTTCAAACTCTTTTTCAATAATCTGAACCATCAGTTTAAGTTCTTCTACCGTCATCACAGACTTTAAAATATATTTTTCAATAATAGCTAAGATTAGTAGCTCTTTTTTTGCAATGCCTTTTTCTGCTTCATATATATTACAAAATACTTCCTTTGTATAAGGACTAATTGCCCCTTTTTCCAATAAGGCATCTATTTTATAAGTTTTTTCTCCTTCTTTTTTGCCCAATACCTCTGCAATCTCATCTAAAGAGGTTGTATCCTTCATGGATAAAATAAGTTCAATGCGTTCTAAAATTTTATCTCTAACAAAAAATGTTTCTTGTCCTGTAGGGGTTGCCTTCTTAATAAACCACTCTTCTGGTATAAGGTCCATGCGTTTCCATCTATAAAGTTGACCATAGGATATTTTTGCAGTCTCTAATAGGTCTTTTTTTGAAATAAGTTCATCCATTGATCTCGCCCTTTCTCATTAACTTCTCTTACCCTCTTTGTGTCTGTGTTTCCACGCTACATGTCTCTGACATCGTAAATGTTCCTGAATACTCTACATGATTAATCTTGCAATCGTCAATAAGATTGATATTATGCCCCTTAACTTCTTTTGCTTCTACACGTTGTAACTCAATCTCATCTGCTTCTATTAGTTCGCTTTTTAACTTGCCATATCGGCCATTTATAAATAAACTCACCCATAAATTATGTTTAGGTTTTCGAATAGTTACTTTAGTTGCACCTATTTCCTTGCAGTAACAAGTTGTTCTTGGCGTAATCATGATATTTTCAGCATTAAGTAACCCCTGACAGCATATTTCACCCTCTACGCTAACTTCTTCTGATGAAATATTGCCTTCTGCTCTCATTTCCCCTTGTACTTTGACTTCTTTGGCATATATATTCCCTCTTACAGTTAATTTGCCGCTAACTGTAACATTGTTACACTTTAAGTCGCCATTCAATACCGTTTCGCCATCAACAACTAAGTTCTCTATCTGTGCATCTCCTTTTACTTCTAGACTGCCTAATACCTTTGTACGCTGAGACACTAAATTACCTTGCTGCTGCATATTTCCCATAACCTTTAATGTCTCAAAATCTACATCCCCATTAAACGTTGCATTCCCCATATCACTTACTAAACTTGCTTTTACATTTCCCTCAGAAGAAGTATTCCCCATAATCTTAATACTGCCGTATTCACCTTCTGAAATAAATCCATCACCCATAATCTTAATATCTACACTACTCATCTTTATTTTCACCTCCTATTATTGTCTCATACTATTTTTAACGATTGATTTGTCATCAACTGCTAGTGTTTCAATGTATTCTATGGTTTTAATATTGCAATTTGGTCCAATTGTAATATGCTTACCTCTTACTACTTCCACCTCACAATTTTCTAAGTAAATCTCATCGCCTTCAATGGTTGTTACTACTAATTGATTATTTTTATATCGCTTAGGTATTAGGAAACTCAATAACCCGCCAACTCCTGAATTACCTTCTTCTACTTTTATAGTAGTTGCCCCAATCTCATGAACATGTGATACACCCGATAATCTAAGCTCTAAGTTCTCACAATTTAAAAGACCACTACATTCAATCATGCCATTGGAATAAATCTGCTCACCACTTAAATCTCCATCTACCTTAATTGAGCCATTATTCTCTAGCCTTCTTACCTTAAAAGTTTTTTCTAGCATCATCATCCCATTAATAGTCACATTTTTAACCATGCCACTCCCTATTGCTTTTAACATACCAGATACAGTAAGGTCATCTCCGAAGAGATCGCCTCCTACTTTAGCCGTTCCTGAGACTGTACTTACCTTAGATGCCAAATCTCCATTTATTGCAATAGTGCCTGATACATTTAGCTCATTACACTTTACGTTTCCTTCAACCTTTCCGGTTCCTGCAATATTCACACAGTCAAATTCTCCACCTGTGTATTTACCCATGCCATTTATATTAACTGAATATAATTTCTTATTTTCCATTCCAACCACCCCTTCGTAACATTGTTTTATTGATTAAACTCAGATTAGCATAACAATGTTACGTTGTCAAGGATATCTATAAAATAAAGGAGGCATCGCGACATAGCTCTCGTGACGTCTCCCACTCTATTAAAAATAACTCTTCATAAAATCTAAAAATAATCTTTAAAAATAATCTTTAAAAGTAATCTGAGAAATAAGGTGTCTGCTGCTCAATAGCATCTTCTAACATATCTAATGTTTCCATACTACATACAAGTCGCCCTATTTTATATAAATAATCTGGCCGCTTATATCCCAATAACATAGTCGTCATTGTCTGAATATCAATGCGGTCATTTGTCTTGCCTGATGTATGCACAACCTGGCCCTTTCCCTCATTAGAAATAGTTAAAATAAAGGTGCCTTGATTACAAGCTAAAATAGGGTCATCCATTGTAAATGTCCATTCTCGCTTTATTGTATCTGGCTTAAATGGATACTGGGCAATAAACGCCTCTAGGTCTACAATACGTGCCATAAAATAAGGTGAAATACTCTCCTTAATATCTGCATCTTCTAATAAAAAGGCTAAAGGCTCATCCGTATAAGTGTTACCTATTACTTTAGAAATCATAGAAAAATGTGCGCTAATGAAGTTCCACAAACCCGTACGTGCCTCTTCATTTATAAAAATCATATCTTTTATATGAAAAACTTCTTCTCTAATGCTATAAAGCACATAACCATCTGGCTCATTTTTATCATTGTAATAAACTGCTGCCATAAGGTCATCCGGATCCCAAAGAAAATACTCATTCCATGCTAGCTCATCACGTAGCAACGCGCCATGAGTCTGCATGGCAAATCGGTGATATGCTGTTTTAATCACTTCACTCTCTACAGACACCCTTTCTACTTCACCTGAAACCTGCTTATTCTTAGGTAACTGATAATCATTTATTTCAAATGTAATCTTATCTGATATAATCTCCCATCCTTTTCTACGATAATATGGAATAGAATATGGGAATAAATAAGATATGGTTTGATGACGCTTCTTCATATTTTTTAAGGCTTGTTCCAATAACTTATGCATAAGGCCTTGATTGGCATATTCTGGATAAGTTCCTACGCCAGTAAGCCCTCCCATTTCATAAGTCCTATTAAATATACGTACCTTCATAGGATAGACAGCTACTTGTGAAATAAGCTTCTCTCTATCAAACCACCCTAGTACATCTGCCTTTTCTAAGGTAGGTGATTTGGCCCTAATCATTTCTTTTTCTTCCCAGCCAATCTGCTGCAATTCCTGATCTGTTACTTGAAAAACGTATCTTAAAAGTTGATTATATTGTTCTAGATGTTCAACACCAACCTTTTTCATTTTTAACTGTCTCTTCCTTGCCATATAGATTACACCCTCCCTTTCATTCATTTCTACAGGCCTAGCGTCTTCTCATTTCTAGTTATTTAATATAGTATTGGCATTTCTAGTTATTTATATATTCTTATTGCATAAAAAATGAGACATTCTCCAATGTCTCATTTCTCTTCACGGTTATTTTACTTCTATACTTATGCCTCACCATATGTCAGCACTTTCTTAATGCTTTCATCTAGGGCAACATCTTTTATTTTTTGGTTATTAATAATTAATTCCTGCAAGGTACAAGGTTCAAACCCATTCACCTCAACGCAAGCATTTAAGGCATAATTTTTTCTTCTTAGCCACTGCGTTTCTTTTCCTTTCTGCTCATCATGTAGATGCCCATAAATATGAAAAGCCCCCTTATTTTTGCGATACCATCTTAAAATAGGATAATGAAATAATTGAATCCACCTCTCCTGGTCTTTTATAAGCTTCGCCTCATCCACAGTTTCAAATCGCTTGATAAAGGCATCTTCCTCCCTAAACTTATAATCATGATTTCCCAAAATTAAATGTAAATGTCCATTTAATTTATCCACTGTTTCTATCAGACATTCTTCTAATGCTGTTTCCTTACAAACAATTATATCCCCTAAAATAAATATATGATCTTCTGCCTTAACCTTTTGATTATGACGATATATCATTTCCTTATTCATCTCTTCAATGCTACTAAAATATGATGACCTGCTTCTTTTTAATGATAGCTCATGGAAAAAGTGATAATCCGATACATAATAAATCCTCTCATTCATAGGCATGCCTCCTATTTACTATGTTATATCATGTTTCTATTATACTAAAAAAAAGTAGATAAAAGACTGTTTAATCTCTTATCTACTTTTTCAGCATCTCTATATTTCTATTCACATTGCCTAGATTTGTATACCTTTTACTTATTCTGTGTATATTTCAAGTTTTTAGTTGTCTTCTCTATACGTTTCTTACATTCCACTTTACATATACCACAAGGCCAATATTGATAAGTGCTGTCACAAATAAAATAATTCCCATTGGCACACCTATTTCAATAATTTGTCCAAATAATAATTGCCCTGGTGCCACACTAATCGTTGCTACAGCCGTTGAAAAGGCTGAGACACGTCCTAACATCTGTGCTGGTATTTCTTTTTGGATAAAGGTTAATGTCAGTACATTTGATAAGGACAATGACAACATAATAGCTAATCCACTTAAAGCAAATAGGGCTGCAAGTACATATGGATTTAAGTTAATAAATCCTAATGCCGACATCATAAATACCCCTATAATCATTGGAAAATATGTATAATGTACTTTTTTAATAGAAAACATATTGGGTTTCACGCTAATCCAAAAGCCGCCTAATATCATGCCTAATACACAGACAGCTTCAACGATGCCATATACTTGTGATGATAAACCTAAGTCTACATTAATAAAGAAAGGTGCCACAATCGATAAGATTGGTACTAAGAAAATATTACATAAGGCATAAGAGAAGATAATTCCTAAGATTACACCTTTCTCTTTTCTTAAATAAGTAAAACTTTCTTTCATATCGCTGCAAGAATCCTTGATGAACTGTAGCCATGCTACTTGTTTCTGCTCTCGCACCACATCTTCTAATCTTTCTTCTTGTCGCACTACATCTGGAATCTCTAAGAATAACTCCATAACAGCTGATAATAAGAAACTCACGGCATTAATGACTACAATGACTTTAATGCCCATAAATCCATATAAAACACCAGCAAGTATAGGCCCTGCAAAATTAACAATAGAGCCTACCTGATTAATAATTCCATTAGCTGATGTTAGCTTATCTTCATCTACAATCTGTGGTATAGAGGCTGTTACTGCTGGCCCATATAAAGTGGCACTTGTTGAAAGCAGGAACATTACACTCCCTACAATAAATGCATTGTCTTGCCCTCTAAATAATATGAGGGCATAAAGGCCAATTAATGCCGCACATAAGAAATCTAAGTAAACCATGATTTTCTTACGGTTAATATGGTCCGAAAGTCTTCCTGCAATCGGTGCAAACAAGATATAAGGCACTGTTGAAATGGCTAATATTTGAGCGAAGGTTGCTGTGCTTCCTGTAAATTCTAATACGTATAAGGACATGCAAAATCTTTGAATCGCACTGCCAAACAAAGAAATAATCTGTCCTATGACTATAATAATGAAGTTTCTATTTATCATACCTTCTCCCTAAACAACTCATACTCAACGCATACTGGGTAATCTCCAGTTTCACTTTGTTTAAGGTCTGCTGCAATGCCATAGATTTCTTTTAAAGTCTCTTTTGTAATGACTTCCATTGGCTTTCCTTCACAAACAATCTTTCCTTTTTTGAGCCCAATAATATGATCCGCAAATTTAAAAGCATTATTAATCTCATGAAGTACGATGACTACAGTAATATTTTTTTCTTTATTAAGTCTTTGAAGAATCTCTAAAACTTCAAGTTGATAAGATAAATCCAAATAAGTTGTTGGTTCATCTAACATAATAATTTCTGTTTCTTGTGCTAAAGTCATAGCAATCCATGCACGCTGTCTTTGTCCGCCTGATAAATTTTCAACTTCTCTATCTGCAAACTCACTAAGCCCTGTTTGCTCTATTGCCCAATCAATTACTTCCTTATCATGACTATTAAGACCACCTATCATCTTCTGATGTGGGAATCGTCCATAAGCTACAAGCTGTCTCACTGTAAGTCCATTTGGACAAACAGGTCCTTGAGGTAAAAATGCCACTTCTTTAGCGATGTCTTTTTCTTTGATTTTCTTGATATTTTTATCATTAATAAAAATGTCTCCATGGGCAGGTTTATTAATTCTTGATATTGTTTTTAATAAAGTAGACTTTCCACAACCATTTCCACCAATAATGATACTTATCTTTCCTTTTGGAAAAGATAAATTGAGGTTCTCTATGATTGTATTATTTTCATAAGCTACCTTTAAGTTCTCAACGCGAATTGCTTCCATTATAGCCCTCCGTTCTAGCTAATTTTCTTTCATCATTAAATAAATGAAATATGGCACACCAAATATTGATACTGTAATTCCTACCGGAATCTCAATCGGTGAAAATAAATTTCTTGAAACTGCATCTGCTACGAGAATAATGACCGTACTAATCATAGCTGACACAACTACAAAATTCTTGTGATAAGGCCCCACTAACTTTCTCGCCATATGTGGGGCGATTAAACCTAGGAAACCAATATTTCCTGCAAAGGCTGTTGCTGTCCCTGCTAAGATTACAGCGAAACTTAAGAATTTCTTTCTCTCCTTTTCTAAATTTAAACCTAGTGATAAGGCTATTTCATCAGAAAGATTTAATACATCTAACTTTTTATAGTTTAATAAAACTAGTACAAACATAATGATGACAATAGGCGCGATAACCTTCACATAACTCCATCCTGAGCCCCATAAACTTCCTGAAGTCCAAATGAGTACGCGGTTATAATCACCTACGCCGCCTCTAAACGTAAAAAAGGATATAAACGCATTAAGCCCTGCATTTAATCCTATCCCTATCAGCAAAAGTCGTTTAGGTCTAATCCCTTTGCGACTTGATAACATATAAACTATAAATGCACTGACTGCTGCCCCTACAATCGCCATGAATGGCAATACAAAAATTGAAAGTGAACCTAACTCACTATAGTAATTGGAAGTCTGATACGTAATAAATAACACAGCCGCTACAGCTGCACCCGCATTAATTCCAATAATCCCTGTATCCGCTAAATCATTTTTAGTAATCGTCTGAAGAAGTGCCCCAGCTGTTGATAATGCAACTGCCACACACATTCCTACTAAAAGTCTTGGCAGCCTGATATTAAGTACAGCTACATTTTGAAGCTTTGTACCCTTTCCTAAAAGAGTATTAATCACTTCGCCTACTGAAACCTGATAACTTCCCCAGCATAATGTAATCGCAAAGGAGATAACGACCAATGCCAGTAAAACAATGATTGCTCCTCTAACTTTTCTTTTCTTCATTATCCCCTCTCCTTTCTAGCTACTGAAATAAAGAATGGTATCCCAATTAATGCAGTAAAGATTCCAATTGGCATCTCATAAGGAGCAAATATCATTCTTGCCGCAATATCTGCATAAGTCAGAAGTACTGCACCTAATAAGAATGAACATGGAATATTTCTTCTATAATCTTCTCCTAATAACCTTCTTACAATCTGAGGCACAATAAGCCCCACAAAAGCAATATTCTTCCCAACAGCTACTGCTGCTGCACACATTGGTATCATCACCATCAGTGTCATAAATCTAATCTTCTCTGGATTCTGACCAAGCCCAATAGCTACATCATCCCCCAGATTCAGTATATTAATTTTAGGAGACAATAAAATCGTTATAATAAGTCCTATCATCCCTACAATAAAGACTAATTTAAAATCCGCCCAAGAAGCATTTCTAAAACCACCTGATACCCAAAATCCTATCATCTGTGATTGATTGGATAACAAGCCAATTACAGTTGTTAATGAAATAAAAAATGTACTCATAGCAGTTCCTGCTAAAAGTATCTTTGTAATAGATGCATTATTTGCCTTCTTTGAAATAAATCCAAGTACAATCAGACCAGTTGCTACGGCACCTATTACAGCTGCAATCATTACACTGGTTGTATTAATCCCAATGCCCATAGCATAAAAAATAGCTATGACAAGTGTCGCCCCTTGACTTACCCCTAATATAGAAGGTTCAGCAATAGGATTTCTAGTCACGCCCTGAATCATACTACCTGTTACTCCTAATATACCTCCTGTAAATAGTACAGCAAGAGCTCTTGGAATACGTACATCTCTCACTAACATCATTTCTAGCGTTTCATTATAATGAAAAATACTATTCCAAATGTCCTTAAAAGTAATATGGACAGACCCTAGCCTTACGGCTAGGATCAGTCCTGTCATTAAAAGTAACAAACTACAAATCACAAAAAGGCTTGTATTTTTATTACTTTGTTTCATTTAACATTTCACCTACTTCATCTACTAGTAAGTCTCTTCCGATTGGGCTGTAACCTTGGTTAAAGTATGGAGATGATTCTAAAGTAACCACATGTCCTTCTTTAACAGCAGGTAAGTTATTCCAAATCGCATTTTGCTCAAGTACTGCTAAATCTTCATCAGTTGCAATTAAGAAGATATAATCTGTATCAATTGCTGCAAGTCCTTCGTAAGTTACAACTGGTAAGCTGATATCTGTTTGTTCTGGCATCCCTTCTGGTTTTGCAAGATCCATATCTTCATATAATACTTCACCAAATCCTGCACCATCAAAAATGAAGAACTGTCCCCCACTTGCTAAGAATGAAAGATAACTTGTATCTTCGCCGAATTCAGCTTTAATTTCTTCTCCAGCTTTTTCAGCTTTTGCTTCATAAGCTGCAAGCCATGCATCTGCTGCTTCTTCTTTATTAAATACTTTAGCAAAAGCCTTTACGTCTTCTTTCCAATCTAATGCGTCTAAGCTAATCATAACTGTAGGTGCAATCTCACTTAATTGGTCATACATTTTCTCTTGAACTGTTGAAATAACGATTAAGTCTGGATTTAAGTTCATAACTGCTTCTACGTCCATAGTATCTTGCATACTATATCCTAAAATCTCTGCACCTTGTAATGTTTCTTCTAAATAAGATGGAAACTTAGTATAGTCATAAGCATCACTATTTGCTGTTCCTACTACTTTGTAACCTAAAATAGATAAGATATCACTATTCCCACTTAAATCTACGATTCTTTGAGGTTCAGCTGGAATCTCCACTTCTCCTCTTACATCTGTTACTGTCACTGTTTGTGCTACAGTTTGTGTAGTCCCCTCAGCATTTTGTGTATTTCCACATCCCACAAGCATTGTACTCATTGCACCAAAAGCAAGTAAAGCTGCTAATAATTTTTTCTTCATTCTCTAATCCTCCATTTTTATATGTATCATCTCGACATCAATTTTTAATTTCTAAATTTTAATTCTTCACATTAATTAAACAATCTATCAGCGAATCGTCATCTTTTACGCTTCACTGCCTTTTAGATTCTATATGAGACTGATTATCATTTCAATCTTTTCACCTCATATAATAATTTTATCATCCAATATGATTATTTTTGGTATACTATAGGTAATGATACATTGACAGAAACTAAGGAGACATCATGATTGCTAAAACAACTAAAGACTTTCAGCAAAAAGTCTTGAAACATATGACTTTTACCCCTCATTCTATGAAAAACTATACCCTCTACAAAAATGATACCCGTCCAGAACTTGGCTACTTTATTTTATATAGACGAGAAGGCTACTACGACTTTGGTGTAGGGGATTATACAATTCCCCATGACTTTTCATTATCATTCGATCATCAAGAAGAACTCATGCGCTTCGGCACAGTTTACACAGGCGAAACAAAATTTAAAATAGAGGATTCTCCTGTTTCCTCTTTTAGCCCTTCTTCCTTTTTCGTTGTAGAAAGAGCCATTAAAGGTACACAAAATTGGTCAAAGGGAACGCATTTTCATGGGGCTGAAATTACAATCCATAAAAAATATTTTGATGAAGTCATTCAACCTAATTTCCCACAAACGCTAGACTTTGATCAATTCATCACTAACTATACTTACCGCTATCTTCCCCTGGAAGTAGCCTCTATTATTCAAACACTGCGTAATTTATCGGAGTCCGATCACCTCACAGCTCTTTACTTAGAAAGCAAAATTTTAGAATGTATCGCCCTACTCTACAATGAACTTTCTGCCACTCCTCAAAATGTCTTTACAAACCAGTTAAGTTACGGCGACATTAAAATAGGCAAAGACCGCTACCTTACCTTAACTGCTGCTGATGCCGCTGCCATCCAAAAGGCTCATACTATCTTAACTAAGGAAGCTTGCAACCCACCCACTATTAAAAGCCTCAGCAAAATGGTCCTCCTAAATGAGCAAAAATTAAAAGCTGGCTTTTCAGCCAAATATCATATGTCCATCAGCCAATACACCACTTCTCTTCGCATGACAAAAGCTGAAAACCTCCTTTCAACGACGGAGCTCAGCATAGATGAAATCGCCAAACGTGTAGGCTATCACTACAGCGGCAACTTCGTAAAAATGTTCAAGAAAGCACATGGAAAAACCCCTCTAGCCTTTCGTAAAATGAAGGGCTAGAGGGGCCTTTTTCCTGCTTAAAATTATCTCTATTTATATATCTAAATAACTTTCGGTATTCTTAATCATCTCATTAAATAATTCTTCTGCATCTTCTAATGAAATAGTTACGAGCGGATCATTTGCAAATGCCATAAATGCTTTATTTCTATCTTTTGTAAGTGCTGCTTCTACAATGGTATTTTGATTTGCAATATGCCTTATGGCAATGCTTTGTATTGGCTCAGGCAACCTCCCTGCCATAAGCGGAATAACTTGGTCTTTTCTAAAGAGGGCATTTGTTTCTACTATATTCCCTAATCCTAAGTTTGTAATTTGTCCTTGATTTGGTATATTTACATTGGTCACTAAATCTTCAAGCCCCAATAATGCCTTAATCTGCTTTACACCATCCTCACCTGAGCCTTTAATGTCAAACGCCTCCTCACCACTGACAAGCCTTCTGCTTTTTGCGAGTCGCTCCTGTAAATCCTGCTTTCTCCAAGTGACAGTTGTAAGTCCAAACTTCCACTCCATCACTGTTTCTGGATTTTCTATATACCAGTTACCTTGCATAAATTCTGCTAAATGCCTATCTCCTGCTGCTGCAATAAGTCCATAACGCTTAAATAAGTCAAACTTCACGCGGTTTGCACAAGCAAATGAATCATTCATCCAGTTGCCGATTTTCCCCATTTCATAGCCACTTGTATAATACTTATCCACAAATTTCTTATAAATAGGCATTAAATCCACATTTTTATAGCTTGCATGGTCAAGCCATGTAAAGTGATTAATTCCTAAAACATTGACTTTAATTTCCTCTCTTTGTACACCTTCAATGCCTTCCATCTCTTTTAATGCACTTGCCAATAAATTTTGTGTATGGAAGACTTCATGACAGCAACCAAATGCCTTAATCTTAGGAAAGACTGTATAAAGTGTCTTTACACAGATAGACATAGGATTCGTATAATTAATAACCCAAGCCTCTGGGCAATTTTTCTCTATAGCTTTTGCAAACGCTGCATACATTGGCACTGTACGTAATCCTCTAATCAGCCCACCTGGACCTACTGTATCACCTACAGATTGATAAATGCCATATTGCTCCGGTGTATGTACATCTGAAGCCATTTCATCAAAAGTACCAGGTAGTATGGATATAATTACAAAGTCTGCGCCTTTTAATGCTTCATCTAAATTTTTTTCTGCTTTGTAGCGCCACTTGCTTTTTACATCCTCTCTCTTAGCTAATGCATTTCCAATCTTCTCATTGCTCAATGCTGCTTCATAATCTATATCATATAGCTTTACGGTTCCTAAAATTTTTTCTTCCGTCGCCAAATCGCTCATTAAACTCCAGGCCCATCCTCTTGAGCCACCACCAATATATGTAATCTGTATATCTTGTACGCAATTTCCCATAAATTTCATTGCATTCCCCCCTCAAAATAGTCTATATCATTATTGTACTTTATCTCATTGTTTTTTCTCTACATTTTTTTAATTTTGCATACATTTTCAACTTTTTTTGCTTTTATTTTCTATTCTACGTTTTTGCCAAATATATGGTATAATATTAATTACTTGGAGGTGTGACTTTCATATGGACTCAAAGATGTGTCATATTAATTCAAATGGATATTTTATTGAATATGCCAAGCGTGAACAAGTAGATTTAATGCCTATTCATCATTATCATGATCATTTTGAAATCTACTATCAACTCTCTGGCGAACGCTACTACTTTATTAAAGACCGTTCTTATTATGTAAAAAAAGGGGATATTGTATTAATTAATACATATGATGTACACAAGACTGTTCATGTAGGAAGTAAAGTCTATGAACGTATTCTTATTAATTTCTCACCTGAATACATTGCCTCTCTCATCTCTTCTATTGAAGATATTAATCTGCTTCAGTGCTTTTCCAAATCTTCACCTGTTTTAAGCCTCTCACCTAAAGAACAGCATTTTATAGAATCACTTCTATTTAAAATGCTTCGTGAAAAAAAAGAGGAGCTTCCAGGTTATGAAACTTATGCGCGCATTAGTTTAGTAGAATTACTCATTGTCTTAAGTAGAATCTCTCCTAAACATAAAAATAACTACTTGGAATTTCCAAGTAGCTTACATAAGAAAATTTCTGAGGTAACAACTTATATCAACGAGCACTTTAATGAAGACATTACGCTTCATTCTATCGCAAGCAAATTCTATATGAATGCCTATTATCTCTGCCGAACATTTAAAGAGGTAACAGGCTTCAACTTTACTGGGTATCTCAATACTGTACGTATTCGTGCAAGTGAAGAACTTCTTACCACCACAAACTTAAGTATTTTAGAAGTTGCTACAACTGTTGGCTATACCAACTCCACGCACTTTGGCCGTGTATTTAAACAACATCTCGGTCTTTCGCCTCTACAATATCGCAAAATCAACAAGGGCGAAAAAACTTCCATTCAATCTTACTAATAATCGAGTAGGAGGATAACCATTAATTGATTATCCGACCTCTCACACCACCGT
>DYCF01000026.1:0-20828 GCA_019418225.1 Clostridiales bacterium
TTCTAGTCTAACAGTAAAAATGGCTGTAGACAATGTAATTGTCTACAGCCTGAGACTACTCATAAGCTTATGAGTAGTCTTCACTTTTATGATTTTGTCCACACTTCTACATTGGCAAAGATATTTAGAGGCGTTGGATGGACATTGCCTTTGATTTGGCTACTGGTCATCATAACAGACTTTTTGAAGTACAAACTTAAGTATGGATTTTGAGTAATAAAATATTGTTGGAACTTATTAAAAGCTTCTGCCTTTGTTGTTTCATTTGCTAAAAAGGCTTTTTGAAGGAGTTCATTCATCGTTTCATCATTATATCCTACATAATTTTCACCACTTCCGATGCGATTAGAATTAAGTGCAAAGCTTAAATCTGTAGCATATGAAAGCTTGAATCCACCTAGAAAAGCATCAAATTGTCTGCTAGTAATGCGATTAAAATACGTATCTTTGTCAACTGCTTCAATCGTAACCTCTATACCAATCTCTGCATAAAGTTCTTTAATAACTTTAGCTACATTAACACGGTCTGTATTTTCCTCATTTACTAAAAGGGTAAATCTAAATGGCACATTATTTTTCATAAGTAGACCATTACTTCCCTTCTCATAGCCTTCTTGTGTAAGCAAGAAGCGTGCTTTTTCTTTGTCATAGGTACGTATCTCTATACTTTTATCATAAAGATAAGAAACTGGACTAATTGGTGTGTCTGTAACAATAGCATGTTCTAAATAATAACGCTGTACCATATCTTGACGATTAATCGCACATAGTAAAGCTTCCCTAATATTTGCATTTTGGAAAATAGCTTTACTTAAATTTAATCCCATAAATTCATAAATATTAGAAGCCATTTCATAAGATGAAGTCCCTTTGTTATTTGTATATTTTCCCCATTCTGTAAGATCTGTATAAACAACATCAATGAGACCTTGCTTAAATGCATACAAACTACTTTCTTCATCCGGAATAATATTAACCTGTACGGATTCAATTAAAGGCTTTCCTTTAAAATAGCTGCTATTTGCTTTAAGAGACATACGCTTAGATGCAGTAAAATCTTCAAATGTATAGGGTCCTGAACCTACAGGACGCATTATCGCACTTGCTTGATCTTTCACATCATAAATATGTTTTGGAATGACAGGGAAAAATAGTGTCTGTAATACGCCACTAAAAGCCTGTTTATAAATAATCTTTAAAGTATACGCATCTACAGCTTCCATAGAAGCAATGTTTTCTACACTGCTTTTATAAGGACTATCTGGTATTTGCTGGATTTGTTGTAACGTATAAATTACATCTGCCGTTGTAAGTGGCTGGCCATCATGGAATTTTACATCATTCCTTAATGTAATTGTTACGGCAGTTTCTGTTTCATTTACCATCCAAGACTTTGCAAGATTACTACTAATTGTGCCATTTTCTTCGATATTTACAAGTGGACTAAAAATAAGAAATAACACTTGTTGTACATTTTCAGGCACATTATAAAGTGGATGTAATGTTGTTGGCGTATTCATGGCAATAATCATTTCACCTTGCTTTGAAACTGTTGACGTATTTTGAGGTGTCTCTGTTTCAATGGGTGTGTTTGAGTCATCCATAACGTTCTGATCTTCTGGCTGATTTGTATTTGTACATCCAACAAGTAAAGCAAGTAGCATGATGAGCATCAAAAAAATCTTATGACGCTTTTTCATCTTTTGTTCCTCCTTGTTTAAATAAAGTATATGTTCTAATCTTGTTATGTTAATTCATTAAGTATATTTTGTATTTGTCCTTTAGTATGTTCAAGCGAAATACTATTATCCACCACATAATCAGCTACCATCTTAAAGTCTTCCCAACTTTTTTGTACTTTCATACGTGCTGTCACGACCTCCAATGATACACCTTCTCTTTGCATCACTCGCTCTATACGTATATTTTCCTCTGCATAAACGGCTATTACTGTATCTACAATTTCTATAAGACCACTTTCAATAAGAAGTGCTGCTTCTAATAAAATATGATGTTGTGGTGCTGCAAGCTTAAACCATGCAATACGTCTTTCAATTTCTTCTCGAATCAGAGGATGTGTAATCCCATTGAGAATTTGAAGCTTATTAGTGTCACTAAATACAATGTTTCCCAACTTTTTACGTACAATTTCACCTTGCTCATCTAAAATAGAAGGACCAAAGGCCGCCAGAACAGGTTCATATGCGGCCTGGCCTTTTAAAAGTATTTCATGACCAATGGTATCTGCTTCAATGACTTCAATAGGTGTAAGTTCAGTAAGCTGAGCGGCTACAGTCGTTTTTCCAGCACCAATTCCTCCTACAATTCCTATAATCTTCATTTTATACCTCACAAGTTATAAATTTTATTTTACGTCTAACCAATTTTCCCCCTCATGTACTTCCACAAATAAAGGTACACTGAGCGAAACCGCATTTTCCATTTCTTCTTTTAATAATTTCTGAACTATACTAATTTCGCTACGATGCGTTTCAATAAGTAGCTCATCATGTACCGTTAAAATTAATTTTGACTTTAAATTTAAATCTTTAAGTTTTTGATGCACTTTAACCATGGCAATTTTAATGATATCTGCAGCTGTTCCTTGAATTGGCGTATTCATCGCCACACGTTTACCAAATTCACGCATATTATAATTACTAGCTAAAATTTCTGGTATTTCACGTTTACGATTAAACATTGTTCCTACATAACCATTGCGCATGGCAAAATCAATTGTTCCTTCAATATACGCTTTAATACTCGGATATTTTGCAAAGTAGCCATCAATATAGGCTTGAGCTTCTTTCTGTGGAATCTTAAGATCTTCTGCTAGAGCAAAAGCGCTAATACCATAGACAATACCGAAGTTAACAGCTTTTGCATTACTTCTTTGTTCACTTGTTACCTCATCAAAAGGCACACGGAATACCTGTGACGCAGTAAGTGTATGGATATCTAGATTTTCTTTGAAACCACGAATAAGTGTCTCATCTCCTGAAATATGTGCTAATACACGTAATTCAATTTGTGAGTAGTCCCCATCTAAGAAAACATAGTCTGATGAAGAGGGTACAAAAAGTTTACGAATCTTACGTCCCATTTCAAATTTAACCGGAATATTTTGAATATTTGGTTCAGTGCTACTTAGACGTCCTGTTGCTGTAATTGTTTGATTAAATGTAGAATGAATCTTTGCATCTGGTGTCATAACACTTAAAAGACCATCTACATATGTTGATTTCAGCTTCGTATATTGACGATATTCTAAAATCTTAGCCACAATAGGATAATCATTTTTTAAAGCTTCTAATACTTCTGCAGCAGTTGAGTAACCTGTCTTTGTTTTTTTTGCAGCTGGAATACCTAATTTCTCAAATAAAATCACGCCCAATTGTTTTGGTGAA
Organism: Clostridiales bacterium; assembly: GCA_019418225.1. Taxonomy (GTDB): domain Bacteria; phylum Bacillota; class Clostridia; order Lachnospirales; family Cellulosilyticaceae; genus Cellulosilyticum. The sequence goes on from DYCF01000026.1 coordinate 3,408, forward strand.
TTAACATTAAAGGCTTCCCCTGCCATTTCATAAATTTCTTCTTCAAGAGTTTTAATGAGCACCTGTAAATCTGTACCATATTGTTTCAACCCTTGTATATCCACACTAATTCCTGCCATTTCCATATCAAAAAGTACTTCAATAAGTGGCATTTCAATTTCATAGAAAAGCTTGTCCATTTGTTCTTTTTCTAAGGCTACTTTCATGGCTGTGGTAGATTTTTCCACAACCTGTGCACGTTTTATCATATTTTGAATACGTACATCCTCCTCTAATTGTAACCACTTAATCATGCTCTTTCCTTTACCTAAAAGAGCTTCAATGCCTAAAAGATTCATGCCGGTATCAAATAGTTCTGCTAGTTCTGCCAAATCATAAGTCTTACTTGTAGGATGTAGTAAATAGGCTGCAATGAATGTGTCAAAATCTACTTTTGCAATACCAATACCGGCTTCCATTAAACCATGACGTAAGTTTTTGCTGTCATGAATATTTTTACTATAACTACTACTTTCAAAGAATTCAATAAGACCTGACTTGGCATCTAAATCCGTTAAATCCCACTCTAAATAATAAGCTTTTTCCTTAACATATAGTCCTAATCCTATGATGTTTTCTTCCATGAAATAACTTAAGCTAATATTTTCATCTTTATGAAGATCTAAGAATTGTTTAAAGTTTTCTTTTGTTAATGTTATAATTTCTAACGGTGGCAGAACTTCTTCTGATGCTTTACGACCAAGTCGTGTTAAAAGTGTCTTAAGATCTAATTCCTTAAGTATATTATATGCCTCATCATCCAAACTCAGTTCATACTCAAAGTCATCCCACCTATAATCAAGTGGTACATCACAAACAATAGTTGCAAGCATTTTACTATCTCTTGCATCTTGTGCATAAGTCATAAGATTTTCTTTTAATTTCTTTTGCTTAATTTCTTCGACATGTGCTAATAAGTTTTCAATACTACCATATTCCTTAATAAGCTTAACCGCCGTTTTTTCGCCAATACCAGGTACGCCTTTAATATTATCAGACGTATCCCCCATAAGGCCTTTGACATCTATAAACTGAGTAGGTGTTACTTCATAAACTGTTTCTACATCTTTTGCAAAGAAGCTTTCAATTTCTGTTCCCGTCTTTTTGGTACGTGGAATTTTAATTTCAATTTGATCTGAAGTAATTTGAAATAAATCACGGTCACCTGATACAACTGTTACACGTAAGCCTTCTTTTTCACCTTCTTTGGCTAATGTACCAAGGACATCATCTGCTTCATAGCCTTCCTTTGAAACAATCTGAATATTCATAGCTGTAAGTAGCTTTTTTAAAAGAGGCATTTGACTACGTAATTCTTGAGGCATACCTTTTCTTGTTCCTTTATATTCACTCGAAAATTCATGACGAAACGTTGGCGTGCTTAAATCAAATGCAACACCTAAGTAATCTGGCTTTTCTTTTTCAATTAAGGAAAGCATAATATTCATAAAGCCATAAATGGCGTTGGTATAAACTCCATCTTTATTCGTTAAAAGAGGAACACCATAAAATGCACGATTAGCAATGCTATGCCCATCAAATAATAATAATTTTTTACTCATAGTTCACCTCTTACTTTTATTTATCTTTAGTATACCATATTGTGTAAAAAAATTACATTTTTTCAATACGTCCTATAAAATCTAAAGTTTTAAATTCTTTATCTATATAATACCCCACATATGCCTCACATACACCATCTAGTTCTGCTTGAATTTCAGGTGTTAAATTAAAATAAAAAAGTTGATTCAATGGCACATTTACAATATACTTCATACAGTATAACGTTGTATATTGTATACTTAAACTGAAATTTACATCTAGCTTACAAGATTTGCATACAAGCCCACCTTCTTCAGGTGAAAAATAATAAATCTGCCTTGCATCTTCTTCAAGCACTTCACCACACCCACTACATGCCATCAGTTGTGGCATGAAGCCTATAAGGCTCATTGCCCTTAGTTCAAAGGTACGGCGAATGAGCTGGGGTGTCATTTCTCCTTTGGTAAGAGCCTTTAGTGTCATGAGTGTAAGTTTTAATAAATCCTGCTGAGGAAGTTCCGGTTCGGTAACGCTTTGAATAAATTCCATAATATAACTGGCATAACTCAGATTCATTAAATCTTCACGAATACTATGAAACATTTCAATGACTTCAACACCTACTAAACGATATGTATCTTTAAAGCTAGTCAGCATAAAATCCCCGTACACAAAAACCTGAGTTCCTGAGGCAAAGCCCTTATCAGATTTTTTTGCACGAGGTGCTAGAACTTGTATTTTCCCTATTTCCTTTGTAAAGAGAGTGATATATTTATCACTCTCTCCTATCGTATATTCTCTTATAACTAGTGCTTTCGTTTTTAGTATCACGTTACAATCATCATCCTATCTCATGTTTACTTAGCTCAGCTCTTTTTTCATAAGCGGCTTCATATTCTTTAAAGTTAAGGTAGGTATCTATATTACCTGTGGTCATGAAATAACTCCAAAATTCTTGTAACATATGCACAACTCCCTAGTTAAGATTTATATTTCTTTATTAAGTTGTGTAGTTTTCTTTTTCCTATGCTACAAAAAATATACCATTTCAAAAGCCCTTGACAAGTTACATTAAATCTTTACCGTTATAACCATAGTTTTTAATTAAGAAGTCACTATCACGCCAGTTTTTCTTAATTTTCACCCAAAGTGTAAGATAAATTTTTGATCCTAATAGTCTTTCAATATCATAGCGTGCCTTTGAACCAATTTCCTTAATCATTTGACCTTGTTTACCAATGATAATACGTTTATGTGAATCTCTTTCACAGACAATCGTTGCTTCTATATCTACCATATTTCCTTTCTCACGACGTTTCATACTATCAATTTCTACAGCAATACCATGAGGGATTTCTTTATCTAATAAATGCAGTGCCTTTTCACGAATGATTTCTGCTACAATTTGACGCTCTGGTTGGTCTGTAAGCATATCATCTGGGAAAAATTGAGGTCCTTCTGGTAAGTAGTTCGGAATACATTTTAATATAGCTTCTACATTTGTTCTTTCATATGCTGAAATTGGAATAATTTCTTTAAAGTCATAAGCCTTACTATACACATCAATTGTTTGAAGAACGATTTCTTTTGAAACACTATCAATTTTATTAATGCATAAGAAAACAGGTGTATTAACTGTTTTAAGACGCTCAATAATTTCCTGGTCTAATTTTCCAATGAATGGATCTGCTTCTACAAGATAAAAGATGGCATCTACTTCATTTAAAGTTGTTGTTGCTGCCTTTACCATGTATTCTCCGAGTTTATTTTTAGGTGTATGAATTCCTGGCGTATCAATAAAGATTGCTTGAAAATCTTCTCTTGTTAAAACTGTCTGAATACGGTTACGTGTTGTTTGAGGTTTGTTAGACATAATAGCTACTTTCTCACCAATTAACGTATTCATGAGTGTTGATTTACCCACATTTGGGCGTCCAATAATAGATACAAAACCTGATTTAAATCCTTGTTTCATTTATTTATCTCCTAATAAGTTAGTTTACCATAATGTAAGTGATAGGAAGGTTTTTCCTATCTTAAGATAGCAAGACATTGTAACACATTTTCTTGCTTTTGTCTCATATTTTTTTCATCTGCTTCTGTCATATGATCATAGCCTAATAAATGTAACATACTATGGGCTACAAGGAAACATACTTCACGTTCTAATGAATGACCATATTCTTCGGCTTGAAGTACTGCGATTTCATCACACAAAATAATATCACCTAAAATCACTTCTTCTGTATCATAGTTTACACAACTGCTTGTGTCTAGGGTATCCCAATTGATTTTCCCTATACATTCTGGTTCTATTTGAGGGAATGAAAGTACATCAGTCGGTCTGTCAATTTGACGGTGTTCACGATTAATTTCATGAATTTCTGCTTTATCAACTACAGTTAAGCTTACTTCTACCTCATAAGGTACTTCTTCTTGGTCTAGACACTGATTCATTACAGCCTTTACCTTTTCCAGTAGTCCCGGATGTTTGTCAAAAAATTGTTGTTCGTCTTCTAAATAAACTGTCACTTTTCTATCCTTTCTGGATACTTTATTCTTTCGTGATACATACCTTTTAGCATTTTTGTAAAAGACTCTATAATCTTATCTATATCCGAAATATAAAGTTCACATTCATCTAATTGTCCTTCTTTAAGTTTTTGCCTTACCATCTTAGCCACTAAATCATGGATGGTAAGTTCTTCACCTATCTTATCTTGCATAGAGCGAACTGTAGCTTCTACTACATCTGCTAACATTACAAGGGCAGCCTCCTTTGTACGTGGCCGTGGACCTGCATAGCAAAAATCTGCTTCACAGATTTGCTGCCCGCCTTCTGCCTGTGCCTTCATATAAAAGTACTGCATACAACTTGTCCCATGATGTTGTTTAATAATGTCAATAATATATGGTGGTAATTCATATTCCTTAGCAAGTGTCTCACCATAACTTACATGGGCAGCAATACGACTATAACTTTCGTAAGGCGTTAAATAATCATGTGGATTTTCTTTCCCTTGGTTTTCTTTGAAATAAGAACTTCCACTGAGTTTTCCAATGTCATGATAATAGCCACCAACTCTTGCCATAAGCGGATTTGCACCAATAGCATCTGCAGCTGTTTCAGCTAAGTTAGCGACTAATAAACTATGATAATACGTTCCTGTAGCCTCTAATAAGAGACGTTTTAATACAGGTTGATTTGGATTAGTGAGTTCTAAAAGTTGCATAGGTGTCATAAAATCAAAGGCTGACTCTAAAAAAGGCAAAATACCCACCACTAATACAACTGCTATGACACCCATTACAAAGGCTGCTACACATTCTGCACCTATTGTAATATTAAGTGTCGCGCCACTAAAAAGTTTAAGACTTAAATAAGTTATACATTGGATACCACCAATAAGTACAGCATTCATAACGGTCTTGGCACGTTCTAACATATTACGCACTACAAAGATAGCTCCAATGCCTGTAATCATAAAGTAACTAATACTTACAAAATCAGATTTTAAAATGATAGCTGTAATGAGTACAATTAAACTATGTACAAGTAGTGCAAGTTCCATCTCCATGGCAAAAGCTACTAGCATAGCCACCATACAAATAGGTAAATATACAAATGGCAATGTCTTCATTGTCCTTACCATTAAAATAGTCACTGTATAAATCATAAAAAGAAAATTATATTGTTTATAAGTCCACTTCTTATGATGAGTATGTACATAATTAAAGGCAAAAATACTACCTAAGCCTATTAAAATTATAAAACCTAAATATTGTTTATATCGCCCTGATTTCTTTGTATCCAAATAACCTACCTTTTCAAGTAATGTATAGGTTTCTTCTGTTACTTTAGTCCCTTGTTCTATGATTTTCTCACCAGCTAAAACATATACAGGTTCTACCTTTTCACGTGCTGCACGAATTGCTTCATTCGTAGCAAGTTCATCTACAACTACATTAGGTTTTAACACACTACTAATAATGTCCTGTGCAATTTTCTGTTGTGTTAAGGTAAGTGTACTTTCTTCTAGTGCTGTACGTAAACTGAGGCTATTGCTTTGATCATCCTGCGAAATCCCTTCATCAAATAACTGACTTCCCACCTCAATACATGTTTTTTGCATATTTTCAAGACCCTGATCTGAAAGTCTAAGTAAAGTTGCATATTGTTCATTATAAAGGGCTATTGTTGCATGGTCACTTAAAATCCTCACAAGTTCATCTTCACTGCGTTCCTCTAGAGTATTTACTTTGAGGGCTTTAATATAATTAAATAATTCTTCAATATCACTAATAGCTTGTTCTTGTACTTTGCTATCTTTCTTATACTGCGTTTTAACTGATGCCTCTGCAAGGTCTCTCTTCCTATTCGTAGCAATTTCATTTTCAACTTGGAAAGGTGCTAAAATAGTTTCTTTTGCCACCTCTCCAATTTGAATTTGAATCTTCTTTGTAAAAAAGTTACCTGTAAGTACTGCAAAGAAAGTCACAAGTAAAGCAAGTGCACCAAAAATAAATACACTGTATCTTTTTTGAATCATCTTTTGTACCCCCTCTAGATACTACACTGCTGTGCTATTTTTTTTCTTCAAAAGCTTCATAAGCATCAACAATGCGTTGTACAAGAGGATGACGTACCACATCACGACGGTCAAGGAAACTAAAACCAATACCTTCTACTTTTTCTAAAACTTTAAGAGCTTCCTTTAAACCACTTTGCTTTTCATTAGGTAAGTCCACCTGTGTAAGGTCTCCCGTAATAACGGCCTTTGAACCAAAGCCAATACGTGTTAAAAACATTTTCATCTGCTGAGGCGTGGTGTTTTGTGCCTCATCTAAAACAATATACGCATTATTTAGCGTACGTCCACGCATATAAGCAAGAGGTGCTACTTCAATAAGTCCCTTTTCCATATTCTTTTCAAAGTTTTCAGGTCCCATAATTTCAAAAAGTGCATCGTATAATGGTCTTAAATAAGGATCGACTTTGCTTTGAAGATCACCTGGTAAGAAACCTAATTTTTCCCCTGCTTCAATGGCTGGTCTAGTTAAAATAATTTTACTAACTTCATTTTTGCGAAATGCATTAACTGCCATAGCCATAGCTAGGTATGTTTTACCTGTTCCTGCAGGACCTATCCCAAAAACAATGCTATTTTCACGCATACTTTTAACATAATCTGCCTGTCCTATTGTCTTACACTTAATAGGTTTACCGAGTTGTGTGAGTGTAACAACTTCTTTTTCCATGCTTCCTAATTTTTTTTCTTCATTATTTTTAAGTGTTCCCATAAGATATTCCACCTTTTGTGTATCAATTTCCTCATTTCTCTTTGCAAGACTTATAAGTTTTTCAAAAACACGTACCGCTAGCTTAACTTGTCCCTCACCCCCACTTACCTTCAGTTTATCATTACGGAGGACAACACTTACTTGTAACTCTTTTTCAATTAATAAAAGATGTGCATCAAACTGACCAAATACAGCAGACATATCACAGTTTTGTACTTCTAATTCTTTTTCAAATTTACTCATTGGCATTTTCTCCTTCGCTAGATCCTTCTGGTTGCACCAGAGGTGTTGCTTTTACTTTATAACCTATTTCTTCTTCTGCCATAACATGGAGCACTCCAGTTACACCCTCCTGGGTTTCTTTAAAGAAGACTTCTCTTTTTAAAACGTTGGCATTATCTGACAAGCTACCACGTAAGTCTTCCCAAAGCTGACTTAAAAGCATATCTTTTGCTTCTTCCACAGTTAAAGTTTTATAGTCTGGGGTATACCCTACTCGGGTTTGTACCTCATAAGCAAATGGTAGTGGAAAAAGCTTAGTAATATGTAATTGATGAAGTGTCACTTGCGTATCATAGTCTTGAGATCTAATTTTTTGATTCCAAAGCGTAAAAGAATGATTAAATAACTTCAAACTATACTTCTTACTCACTTCATCGGTATAATTCTTCTTTACCTGAGTGAAATTGACTTCACCTTTTGCACTGTAAACCGTCTTTCCTATAACTTTTGCCTTTGAATCTGTTGCATAAATAGATTCTGATTCTGCACCTAGTGGCATTTGCCCTGAGACTAAAACTTCCCCTTTCTTTACAATATCCCCCTTTTTTACTTTTGGCATACCTTTATAAACAGCAATAGAAGTTACAAGTGCATCTCTTTTTGCTACAATATCTGTTACCTTTCCTGTTGGAATCACCATGTCTGGCGGTGGAACAGTCTCTGCAACTTGTACAACAAGTCTAGTACCTTCAAATTTCATCGCTGTCCAAACAATATCTGGATAAGTTTTTACTAAATAAGCCTCTGCCTCTCTAAGGTCTAAGCTATTTTTCCATTTTCCTACACCATAACCTTGTTCCTCTAGAGAATTTATAATATCCATACTGTTTAAACGACTAGCACCCTCCACATCTACAAGCCATACAAAAGAAGAGAGACACCATAGCATGATGACAAATAAGCCAAGTCCTATGGGCATGAGTTTACGTCTTTTATAACGATGCATTGTAAAGGGCATACCATATTTTTTTATAATCTTCACTCTGCAGCGTGCTTTTTTAACAATAGGCTTTAAGGCTTTAAAATCTTTTGCCATTATTTTAAACTGAATCCTATCACCTATAGCACGTACATCCCATACTTCAATTTCCCTATTTACGGTTAAATTCATAAATCGTTCAAGTGCAAATCCACTTACCTCCACTATAACATATCCATGTAAATAATGCCATAATGTTAAAAACAAAGTCGCCACCTCCTTAAATAAATAAAATTTGTTTAATTTGCCCTCTAATTGTAATGACCTCAGCTGTCATACTTCTGGCTTCTAAATCTTGCCCCTCTATAGTAAGCGGACCTACTTTAGTATTTAAACGAATACGAGATTGTGTATATTCAAGTAGCCCTGCAAAATTTTCTACACTAATTTCTGTATTGCCCACCAAGGTAATATTAGGTACATCCATTACAACTTCCTGTGGCAATTCTAGTGCTAAGCTGATTTGTTCTCTTAAAGATTTCTTAGCACCTTCTTTAAGCTTCTTTTTTGATTTCATATTCATACTCACCCCTTATATACTATCTTATGCAAAAGCTAGGACATGTAGACTATAAAAGGTTGTATTTTATATTACCCGATTATGGTGCATCAACGTATAAATTAAAAGAACCTACCACGGTTCTAACTTTGTGGTAGGTTCTACTTTCACTAAAGATTATTTATTTTTTGTAGCTGCAACCCATGCATCTAATTGAGCTTGTTTTTCTTGGATAATTGTATCAGAACCTGCTGCTTTCATAGCTTCGATAGCAACTGGTAGCATTTCTTCTGGGTCAAGTTTACCTGTTTCAAGTCCTGGTACATATTGTTTCCAAACGTTAGCACATTGTGCAATTTCTGTTTGTACATTATCTGTGTTAAATACGAAACCAAGTGTTTGTGTTGGTTTTGCTTCTTCATTGAACGCTTCGAATTTATCCCATTTTTCTGGATCTTCAGATTCCCATAAGTAGTTAAGGAATTGATTACCAAATGCCCAACCTAAAGATAAGTTGTATTTATTTTGATTTGCACCTGCTTTAATAACATTGTCAGATACTTTATCATAGTGTTCTCCCTCAATACCAAAGTTGATTAAGTTATTGAAGTATGGATCTGTATTGAAGAGTTCAAGTACTTGAAGTGCTACATCTGGATGTTTAGATGTAGAAGAAATAGCTTGCATTGAACCTGTTGTTTCACGATTTGACATAACTGGATCTGTAATATTAATTTGAATATATTCTTGACCCATTGAAGCGCCCTCTTCAACATCTTTTCCTGGTTTTAAAGAACGTGTTGCACAGAACATTTTGCCTGCTTTTTGATCTTGTGTGTAATCTGTAATTGTATCAGCATCCTCTTTAATATAGCCTGCTTGATAGAATTTATGCATTAATGTAAAGAACTCTTTTGATTCTGGTGCTTCTAATTCATTGAATACCTTATAGTCTGTTGTATCATTTGTTACAACACCTGGGTAATTTTCACCACCGATTCTATCGAAGTCAAGTAGTCTATATGCTGATTCACCTTGAAGTGATTCAAAAGCATAAATACTTGGTTCATTGTCTTTAATTGTTTGGAAGAATGGTTCCATATCAGCTAAAGATTTAACATTTGAGAAGTCCATCTTATATTTATCTGCATATTGTTTAAGTACTAAGAATCCCCATTGGTGAGCTTTTTCTTTATTTGCTGGAATTGCGTAGTTAATACCATCAATTTGAGAACCAGCTAAGAAATCCTCACCAAGTAATTCTTTTGTTTTTGGTGCATAAGTTTCAAGCATTTTTTGATCATCATTTAATGGTACATAAGCACCTTTACGAGCTTGTGTGAAGTAATCATTACACCAGTTACATGTGAAACAGATATCAAATTCTTCACCTGAAGAAATAGCTGTTTGTAATTTATCTGGGTATGTACCAAAATCATACATTTCAATTTTAAGATTAGCTGGAATACCTTTTTCTTCAAGGTATTTATTAGCAGCTTCAAGTACTTTAGGCATATCTTCTGGTGTAGATGCACCAGCTGCATACCAAAGAATATCAACTTTTTGTGTAGATGCAGGTGCTTCTGAAGCATCTGCTGTTGTACTTTCGCTTGGAGAAGCACTTGTTTCTGATCCAGTTGCTGCGCTACCGCCGCCGCATCCTGTTAATGCCATACTTGCAAGACAAAGTGTACCTGCGACAATTGTAAGACCTTTTTTGAATAATTTCATTATAATCTCCTCCTAAAAATTTAAATTAAATTTTAAAATAAAACTCTTAAAAATAACTTATGTATATCAAACCAATTATTCTTTTGTTGCACCCAGTGTAATACCTTTTTCAAAGTATTTTTGGAAAAATGGATAAGCAAGAACAATTGGTCCAATAGCGATAATAGCCATCGCCATACGTGCTGTTTCTGATGGGATATTCTTAATATCAATCGTTGCACCTGCTGAAGATGCAGTAATTAAACTGGCAATCTTAGATTGCATTTGATACATTAAATACTGTAAATTGTATTTATCAGGGCTTGTAATATACAATAATGGGAAATACCAGTCATTCCAGTATAGCAACATACTAAACATCAAGACTGTTGCAAGTGCCGGTTTAGCAAGTGGCATTACAATTCTAAAGAAAGTATAATACTCACCAGCACCATCAATCTGTGCAGCCTCAATTAAGCTCTTAGGTACATTTGTTTTAAAGAATGTACGAATAATCATTACATAGAAGGCACTGAATAACTGCGCTAATATAAGTGCTAGAATACGATCTTTAAGACCAAGTACTTTAACAAAAACCATATATGTAGGAACAAGTCCACCTGAGAATAACATGGTAATAACACAAATGACATTAAATGCACTTCTGTACTTAAAATCATCTCTTGAAAGTGGATAAGCATATAACGCCATAATGATAAGTCCTACAAGGCCACCCACAAGTGTCGTAAAAATAGATACCCCATATGCTTTTACAACAGTCATAATATTTTCAAATATATATGTATAGGCTGTGAGGCTAAACTTTGCTGGGAAAATACTATAACCCTTTTCAATAATTGTCATTTCATCTGTAAATGAAACCATTAATACTAAGATCAGAGGGTAAATACATATGATGGCAATAATCACAAATAAAATGTTTAATAAAATATTTGTTCCTTTTGAAATTTGTGTGCCGCTTGATGCAGCACCAACTGCTTCTGCTTGTTTTTTCAATGTATACTCCTCCTCCCTAGATAATTGCACTATCTGGATCAAATTTTCTTACAATAGCATTAAAGGTTAAAATAACGACTAAACCTAAAATTGCTTGATAGAAGCCTGCAGCTGCAGATAAACCAATATTACCTGTAGCAGTAAATGCACGGTAAACGTATGTATCAATTGTATTCGTTACATCTTGAAGAACACCAGTATTTCTTGGAACTGTGTAGAAAAGCCCCATATCCGTGTAGAACATTCTTCCTAAGCGAAGAAGTACCAATACAATTGCAAGTGGTACTAGACTTGGTATGGTAATATACCATATTTGTTGAAGCCTAGATGCGCCATCAACAGATGCAGCTTCGAAAAGTTCTTGATTAACACCACATACTGCTGATAAATAAACAATAGTATCATATCCTGTCCATTTCCACGTATTTACAATGACTAAAATCAGTGGCCATGCATCAGGTTTGGAATACCATGAGACCTTTTCTCCTCCGAACATTTGGATAATTCTATTAAGTGCACCATAGTCATTACTTAATAAACCAAATACAACATAACTAATAACTACCCAAGAAAGGAAGTAAGGAATAAAGAATAAACTTTGATAAACCTTTGCTGCTTTCTTATTACGAAGTTCATTTAAACAGATTGCCATGAATACTGGTAGAATAAGACCAATAATAATGAAAACAACATTGTATCCAATAGTATTACGTGTAATCTTCCAAGCGGCATTGGATTTAAACAAGTATTCGAAGTTCTTTAGACCATTCCACCCCGATCCAAATAACTTCTGAACAGTGTCCATCTTTCTGAAGGCGAACACCAGTCCAAACATGGGCAAGTAGTTATTTAAGAGCATAACGATTAGCCCAGGCACTAACATAGAAATTAGTGTTAAGTTTTTCTTACTAGCTATACTATTTTTTACTGTCTGTGTTTTAGCAACTTCAATTTTCGTATTTGATTTGCTACTCATTCGCTTCACCTCTCCTCGGTATTATCTTATAACTTTTGCCTATTTTTATTAATAGAATATGTTGTCTTTTTGTGAATATTTTATCAGGATAAAATGGTCAAAAATTTACACTTCTTTTTTATCATAGACTAGCTTTTTGCATAAAAAAATAACTTATAGCACTGCAACTATAAGTTATTTTTTTACCTGCTTTTAACCTACAATTTGTTCTTTATATTCTGTAGGCGTCATATTGACATACTTTTTAAATATTTTAGAAAAGTAATGAGGATCTTGAATACCAACGAGTTCTGCCACTTCATATGTTTTATATCTATTGTCTTTTAGAAGTTCTTTTGCTTTTTCAATACGAACTTCATTAAGATATTCCACAAAATTTTTGCCCAGTTCCTTTTTAAACATTCTGCTTAAATAATAAGTACTTACATAGGTATGTTCTGCTAATTCATTAAGGGTAATGGGCATGGTGTAATTTTCACAAATATAATTCATAGCATTTTGCAGAATTTGATTAATATTTTTCTTATTATAGCGATTAATACGATGTACAACACTATTAGCAGCTTCTTTTAAAAGGCTTTGGAGTTCTGAAAGCTGATTTGCATTTTCAATCATTTTATAAATATTAGAGATATCCTTGTTTACTTCTTTATCTTGTACTTCTAAGTTTTTAATAGAAATACGAATCATATTAATTTCATAAATAAGATTCCAGTAAAAGGTCTTTATTTGCTCTGGATCAAGGCTAGCAGCTTGTACTCTCTGTTCAATCTGTGCTAATATTTGCGTCACATCACCTTCATTACCAGTTTTAATGGCCTCACAAAGTTTCTTATCATACCCATCAAAGGCAATACTTTCTTGACTCTTATAAAATCCATTTAAATCACGGTATAAGATAATCGAACTACTTCCCATATAAAAACGATATGCAAGGCCATTTTTACACTCTAGCATCTTTTCATGAAGTTGTTCAACCTTACTCCCCTTTGTACTAATGGAGATCGTCACTGTGAAGTTAAAGCAACTTTCTATAAGTTGCTGAATGCTGTGTGCTTTTTTGTATACATTATCTACCAAAAGTTCACTTTCTGTTAAAGGACAAATAATAAAGGCTATTTGTTTGTTGCTTAGTACAATTTTTTCCACTTTAAAATCATCCGCAAACATTTCTTCAACAGTATTTACAATGCCAAATTGATAAAGTTGTTTCTGATAGGGTTCTAAATGATTTGATTCACCATCCATTTCAATAATTATCATTACAAATTCATCAATAGATATCCCGTAAAGTTCAAAGCCTTCATTAATTTCTTCTTCATTAATATTAATTTGGAAAATAATATCATATAGCAATTTTTCCTTAAGCAAGGGAATGCTTTCTTCAAAGCACTTCTTAAGTTTCTTCGTCTCTAATTGATCATCTCTTTGATATTTAAGTTCCATAACAGCCCTCTTTACAACTTCACAGATATCTTCAATACTAGAAGGTTTTAAAATGTAGTCAAAGGCTCCTACTTTAATAGCCTCTTGCATATATGAAAACTCTCTATATCCTGATAAGATAATAAATTTGCTATGTGGAATAATACGCTTTGCACTACGAATCATTTCAAGCCCATTAATTTCAGGCATATTAATATCTGCGAAAATCAAATCAGGCTTATATTCTTCTATTTTTTCCAACCCTTCTACCCCGTCACAGGCCTCACCACAAATTTCACACTGAAATTTTTTCCAATTGATAATATTAATTAATCCTCTACGAATGGTAGGCTCATCATCAATTATTAACACTTTAAACATAAAAATCCTCCTCTTTAGTTATTTACTGGGATTCTTACTTTTATCTTTGTATATTCTTCATACTTACTTTCAACACTTAGGCCATAATCTGCACCAAAAAATAGTTTGATACGTCCATTTACATTTTTTAGACCAATTCCATGTCGATCCTCCCCTAGCAAATAATCATCTTTATCATCCTGAAACTTTTGATTCATCAAAGCCACTTCTTCTGGTACTAATCCCTTGCCATTATCCGTAATCTCAATCATAATGTCTTCATTGTCTCCCCTTTTCACAGCGAGATGGATAATGCCTTTTTTGCGTGTACGATCAATTCCATGATAAATAGCATTTTCAATAAGTGGTTGCAGTAATAATTTTGGGACTCTACTGCTTAACAAGCTTTTATCTATATCGCTTTCATACACAAGCCGTTCACCATAACGATTTTTCATAATTAAAATATAGCTATCGATATAATGCAATTCCTTACTTAATGGCACCATAGGATTTCCCTTACCTATGCTCGCCTCCATAAGTGCACCTAAAGAAGTTACCATATCTCTAATCTCAGGCACATTATTAAGCTGTGCCATCCAGTTAATTGATTCCAAAGTGTTAAATAGAAAGTGTGGATTAATCTGTGCTTGCAAGGCCTTTAATTCTGCTTCTTTCCTTGTAAGCTGTTCCTTATAAACCTGATTTAAAAGCCTATCTATCTCTTCTGACATTTTATTAAAACAGGTTGTGAGATACCCTAACTCATCTTGCCTATCTACAATAACCGGCTCGTAAACTTTTTCTTGATCTACCTTTTTAATTCCCTCTACTAAGCGATTAATAGGGGCTATAATATCTACTGCAGTTAAAATACTAAATATAGATAAAATAATAAGTGTACAAACCATTATTAAAACAAGTAAAAGACGAAAATGATTCAATTCATCACTTAAAAGCTTTTGAAGGCTGCCTTCTGCTATAATCTTCCATCCAGTATCTTTCATCCGAATAGCCGCTACGAGTCGATCTGACTTATTATCAATCTTATAGTTCCATTGCTTATTTGCCTCTTCTAATGCCAGACTTATCTCATCATTTACCCAGTTGCTTTCAGTTCCGATAATCCATTTGTTTTCTGGACTTAGAATGTTAATATGTTGCACAAATTCATTTGAAAGCTCACTATAAATCCCCTTTAACGCTTCCCGATTAATAAGGACAACTAGTAGTGTCTTTTCCTCCAATGTATCATTATCATTAATCATTCTTACAAGATAGAGGTTTTTAATGGCACCTTCCTCATCTAAATCATAGTACCAAGCAGATTCACCTTCATTTTCACTTGCCAAGTCCCTTAATGCTTCATATGGCACTGTCTCTTTAATACCAACTTTGCCTGCATAAATATCATAACTATAAGTTTTTCCCTCTCTTGGAATAATTGCAATAGACTGTATGTACTTTTCTGCTAGGCATATCTTACTTAAAGTATCATAAATATAAGCTATTTCTTCTTCATTTAGCTGTTTTGAATGATAAGCTTCTTTATCTAATATTTCATAAAGCTGCCTATCGAATATAATATCTCTAGTACTGTCGATTATATCATCTGAAAAATCTGCCATACGCAGTTCTATCATTTTCAGAACATCTGCTGTATAACTAATAGATTTATTTTGAATGATATTATGTGTATTTTGATATAATATCACCCCCATAAATACCATAGGAATAATAATTTGAACTGAAAATAATAATAATAGCTTTTTTTGTATCGGTATATTTTTATATAGTTGCTCGATGTAGTTAATCATGTTTACCTCCTTGTGGTATTGATCGCTCATTCCTAATGAGTTTCACCCATTCAAAAACCTGTTCTTCAGAAACTGTTCCTTTAAACACATTTGGAATTTGTTTTACAATAATGTCTTCCCATAGATTTCTATCAATAAAACTATCTACAGGTCCCACAAGTTCTTTAGCCTGATCTACCAAATCATTTCCTTGCCTTATAACAGCACCATCTAATACTGTTTCTTCTATATAAGTGCCGCTAATAAAACCTGAACCTTGTTTTAAAACCCTAATCGTTTCTTCTGAGGTAAAATCCTTAAGTAAGTTTAAACATGCCTCCCGTTTATTAGGATCTTCCCACGCATTTTGACTAATATGTAAGATACCATTTCCCAATCCATAAATAATCGCACTAGAATCTGCTTTTCCTCCTTTTATATCCGGAAAGGCAATAATCTTAACACTTGTATCATTTTCATCTAGCACATTATCTCCTATAAACCATGAGCCTTGTACAATCATTGCCGCTTTCTTTTGTAAAAACAAATCGTTTCTTGCTTTATCATCTAAGGTGAATATATCTTCTGGAAAAGCTCCATTTTCATAAAGTATCTTCATATATTTCATGCCTTCTAAGAAGCAGGGTTTCATATTTCCTTCATTATCAAAAGGATGTTCAACATCCTCTTTTCCACCTAACTTCATAATAATATTTTGATAAAGATAACTCCCCTCTGGTGTACTATTATATGCAATAGGAATAATGCCATTAGCCTTAAAGATTTTCACGGCCTCTAAAAGTTCTTCAAAAGTAGTTGGTATCTTTACATCATAGGCATCAAATAAATCTTGATTAATAAATAATCCTTCATAGATAGCTTCAATAGGTAAACCATAAATACGATCATTAATGGTAACGTAATCCCAACTAGAGGCTTTAAATCTTTCATACCACTCTTGATCTTCCTTCAATACATCTGTTAAATCAGCTATACGATGATTTGCAACTAAAGTCTCAAAATCTAAACCAGGCCAAAGGCCAAATAAATCTGGTGGATTACCACTTGCAAAGTCTGTTTTTAAAATAAACAAAAAGTCTTCTCCTGCCATAGATGAGTCCTTAATTGTAAGGTTTGGGTACTTTTCATTTAAGTTTTTTAAAATAAGCTTTAAGCGATCCGCTTTACTATCATACGCTCCCCAGCTACTCATAAAATCTATCGTTGTTTTTTCATGAATAGATTCTATAGGGATAATTGACACCTCCTTTTTATCATAGGACAAATAAATCACTGCACCTGAGATAATGCATAAAAGTATTAAGTTAAATATTATAATATATTTCTTTTGCATGTTGTTTTGCTGTACCTATTGGCTCGCGTCCCCCTCTCAACCTACTACTTGAAATACTTTAATAAATCTTTATAATATTTTAACATATTTTTATGGCATTGGTATAATAAATATAAAATTTTTAGAAAAATTTGTTGTATA
>DYCF01000026.1:20838-64791 GCA_019418225.1 Clostridiales bacterium
TATATTTATTTTGTTTTAAAAAAAGAAGAGAAATTTTTATTTCTCTTCTTTTTTTAAGTTTAATTTTTGTATTTTATTGCCATTTTCAATTTATAAGGTGGTTGTTTTTGTTCTGTCGTATCTTTTATGCTGCCGACTCAAGCGAAACAACAAGTTCTTCGCCATTGTAATCTACAACAAATGTTGAAAATGGCTGAACTTCTTCTGCAATCAACTTACGTGCAATTAATGTCTCTACTTTACGTTGTAAGAATCGTTTAAGTGGTCTTGCACCAAATACAGGATCAAACCCTTGCTTTGCAATATAATGTTTTGCAGCATCCGTAAGCCTTACAGAAAGCTCTTGATCTTTAAGACGTTTGTTAAGATCTTTTGCAAGTAAGTCTACAATCTGTATAATTTCAGTTTGATGAAGTGGTTTATAAAGTACAATTTCATCTAATCGGTTTAAAAATTCTGGTCTAAAGTGTGTTTTTAATAAATTATTAACATTTTCTTCTGCTTCTGCACTAATGTTACCCTTTTCATCAATTCCCTCTAATATCATTTGTGAACCAATATTAGAAGTTAAAATAATAATTGTGTTTTTAAAGTCTACTGTACGTCCTTTAGAATCTGTAATACGTCCATCATCTAATACTTGAAGTAATACATTAAACACATCTGGATGTGCTTTTTCAACTTCATCAAATAGAATAACTGCATAAGGTTTACGTCTTACGGCTTCTGTTAATTGTCCACCTTCATCATAGCCTACATATCCTGGAGGTGCGCCAATGAGTCTTGCCACAGAATGTTTCTCCATATATTCACTCATATCAATACGAATCATACTGTGTTCATCATCAAATAATGCTTCTGAAAGTGCTTTAGCCAGCTCTGTTTTACCTACACCTGTAGGCCCTAGGAATAGGAATGAACCAATTGGCCTTCTAGGATCCTTAATACCAGCTCTTGAACGGAGGATTGCATCTGTTACCTTTTCCACTGCTTCATTTTGACCAATCACACGTTTATGCAAAATATCATCAAGATGAAGTAATTTTGTACGTTCACTTTCCATTAATTTTGTAATAGGAATCTGAGTCCATCTTGCAATAATCTTTGCAATTTCTTCTTCATTTACCTTATCACGAAGTAATTTGTCATCGCCATTAGCATGTACTTTTGCCTCTGCTTCTTCTAATTGTTTTTTTAGTGATGGAATTGTACCATATTTAAGTTCAGCAGCTTTATTATAATCATATTCTCTTTCTGCCTTTTGCATATTTGCTGTTGCTGTTTCAATTTGTTCTTTTAATGCACGCACATTAGTAATCATCTGTTTTTCATTTTCCCACTGTGCTTTCATACTTCTAAATTTCTCACGAATTTCAGCCAGTTCTTTTTGTGTTTCAGCTAAGTTTTGTTTAGAAATTGGGTCATCTTCTTTTTTTAGTGCTGCCTCCGCAATTTCAAGTTGTAATTCTTTACGTGCAATTTCATCTAATTCTGTAGGCATAGAATCAATTTCTGTACGGAGCATTGCACAGGCTTCATCCACAAGGTCAATCGCTTTATCTGGTAGGAATCGGTCTGAAATATAACGGTCTGAAAGAGTTGCTGCTGCAATAAGGGCATTATCTTGTATTTGTACCCCATGATAAATTTCGTAACGTTCTTTAATACCTCTTAAAATAGAAATAGTATCTTCCACAGTAGGTTCATCTACCATAACGGGTTGGAAACGTCTTTCAAGTGCTGCATCTTTTTCGATATATTGACGGTATTCGTTAAGTGTAGTTGCACCGATACAGTGAAGCTCACCTCTTGCAAGCATTGGCTTTAAAAGGTTACCTGCATCCATAGAACCCTCTGTTTTACCTGCACCTACAATAGTATGAAGCTCATCAATAAAAAGTATAATTTTGCCTTCACTCTTTTTAATTTCCTGAAGGACTGCTTTAAGACGTTCTTCAAATTCACCACGATATTTAGCCCCTGCTATAAGCGCTCCCATGTCTAGTGAAAAAATACGGCGATCTTTTAAGCTTTCTGGAACATCACCTTTTACAATACGTTCAGCAAGACCTTCAGCAATAGCAGTTTTACCAACCCCTGGCTCACCAATTAATACAGGATTATTTTTAGTTTTACGAGAAAGAATACGAATCACATTACGTATTTCACTATCACGCCCAATAACAGGATCTAACTTATGCGCTCTTGCACGTTCTACAAGATCATATCCATATTTATTAAGCACATCATAAGTACCTTCTGGCTCTTCACTTGTTACACGACTACTTCCTCTTACTGCACCTAAAACCTCTTTAAATCCCTTAGTTGTAATATGATAGGCCTTAAAGATACTATCTAACTGCGAATCCGCCTTTTCAATAAGGGCAAGCATGATATGCTCTACAGATATATATTCATCTTGCATTTTATCTGCAAGCTTTTCACTATAGTTTAAAGCAACATCTACGCTATTTGAAACATATATCTTATCTATCTCACGCCCAGGTCCGCTTACTCTTGGAAGTCTACTTACAACATCTGCTACAGATTGTAACATTGCCTCTAAGCTAACATTCATCTTAGTCATAAGTTGAGGGATAAGTCCCTGTTCTTGTGTTAGAAGGGCATATAAAAGATGCGCTTGTTCAATTTGATTATTTTGATGTTCTACGCCGATTTGTTGTGCACGGCTAATTGCTTCAATAGAACGTTTTGTAAATTTTTGTGTATTCATAATGTATGCCTCCTTTTATTTATTACTCTATTTTTCGCTTATTATTTTTTAACTTAAAATCTAAATGAGTATTTTAAGGGATTTACAATAACTTTCATATAAATTAACGATTTCTTCTGGTGATTCAATACCTTTTTCAATTTGTGTAAAGAAAATACGCAAGCCTTGATCTAAAAGCTTTATATAATCAGATAAGTAACCTGCTAAATATGGATAATTTTGAGGTGTCATAAAGCTTTCAAGATTTAAAGTGCGTAACCACTTTACACCTTCTTCTTGAGACCAAGAAACTGGATGTGTGCCATTTTCTAATGCTGCCCAAAAATTAAAGAATGTCTTAAGATACCCCGAAAGAACTGGACTTTGTGTACGTGACACAATTCGAAGTTGTCCTATAAGTTTCCCTTGCTGCTGATTAATATAGAAGCTATAACGAATCGTTGGATTATATTTGTAACGTAATGCACTTTTTATGCTATACATATGCTCTGCTGCTTGATTTTGAATCTGAAATTGTTCATGTGGCATTAAATATGTTGAAATTTCTTCAAAAAGCTGCTGCAAACGTTGCTGTGGTGTACGCATTGCTACCTTCTCAGCAAGTATTTCATTAATAAGTTGCGAACGACTTGTTCCCATCGAATACGCCAGTTTATCAATGGCATCTACCACTTCATCCATCAGAACTAAACTGTAAACACTTTTCTTCATCTCTTCACCTCTTTTCTAAAATTATTGTATTCCTATTTTAATAATTTGTCAACGTTGTTATATAATCTTTTTTACAAATTATTATATCATACTTACATTTTATTATTTCTCTTGCTAGTTATTTTATTCATACTTAAAGTTACTAAGGATTTTCTGATTCTCATATTTTCTAAAAAAAAGGTAACACTAAAAATAAAATCAATACAAAGGATGAGTATAATGTTTAAAAAGTTTTTTTACTTGATACTATTAGGTACATTTATATGTTTAACTTCTTACTATGCACCAACGCTTCTTGCAAATTCAAATTTAAGTAATACCAAAATCGATTGGTGGCTTGTAAGGGGAAAAAATCATCAAACACCCGGATTTAATGATAAACTAAGTTTTAAACTCTCAGATTATGATGCAATTTGCTTAGGTGATACTTCAAGGCCTGTTATCTATCTTACATTTGATGAAGGCTATGAAAATGGCTATACACCTAAAATATTAGATGCTTTAAAAGCCACTGATACGAAAGCTATGTTTTTTGTAACACTACCTTATTTAAATCAAAATCCGGATTTAATAAAACGCATGCAAGAAGAAGGACATCTTGTTTGTAATCATTCCAACCATCATAAGTCCATGCCTACTTTAACCGGAAACCCTGAACAATTTAATGCAGAATTCACAACCGTAAGTGATGCATATACTGCTATAACAGGTGCAGCTATGCCTCATTTTTTCAGACCGCCTATGGGGCATTATTCTGAACGCTCCCTTGCTATGACAAAAGCACTAGGCTATAAAACTGTCTTTTGGAGTTTTGCTTATGGCGATTGGAAGCCCGAAGCACAACCCGATCCAATAAAGGCCAAACAACTCATGATTGATAATCTTCATAACGGTGCTATTTATTTATTACATGCTGTTTCAAAAACAAATACTACCGTCCTTCCTGACTTTATTAATACTGCCAAAAGTATGGGCTATACTTTTGAACTTCTTCCTGAATAAAACAAAAGAGTGTAACTTATCTCACACATAAGTTACACCCTTTACTTCATATGAATTACATATTCTCAACAAAAAATCCAACATCCCAACTTTCAATATAACTGAAGTTAAAACCTTGGTCTTCAAATAATTCATTAACACTCTCTATAAAATCATCAATGCCACCCAAAGCTTCATCTAATGCTTCAAAAAGTCGTTTTAACCGAATACTTTTATAAGCTGCCTCTATAACATACACATAATTTTCATGCATTTCTTCAATGTATTCTATTGCTTCTTCTAAAAGTCCATCTAATGGCTTATGGAAGGTCATAGTCTTTCGTACTGCTATTATCTTGTTCATTGTAGCAATAACTTCTTCAGCCGTTTGAATAAGTATGTTACAAAACTCCTTTTCGACTTCTAAATCACCTATCTTTTTATTTTTAAGTGCGATGATGTCATTTTGTAACGTTAATAATACTTCCACACTTTGCCTCCTAAATTATACTTTTGGGCTTATTATACCCTTATTTATACTTTTAAACAACACTGCATATCTCAAGTTGTTCAGCCACAGCCATAATATATGCTGTAACAGATACCTTTTGATTAAACACAAAGAAGTGTCCACCTTCATAATGCTTATAATGACACTTCTTTCCAAGTAATGCTTCCCAGCTGGATACATCACTTACAAAATGATCTTGTGTTCCATTTAAAATGGAAACTTCACAGTCAATCATCATATCTTTAGAGGTATAAATATAACTTTCCAAAGCACGTACATCCTTACGCAATCTCTTAAATAAATGATAACTCATTTTTTCATCTTCTAAAACACTGGTACTAATGCCACCAAGTTGCACAAAATAATCCCTAAACTTTGCTTCTTCTAGTTCTGACATCTTACTATCTTTAAGGCACTCCTTAGGGGTACGATTACCTGAAAAAAATACATGGCATGGTAGTTTATAGCCATTTTCCTTGAGCTTAAAATACAATTCATATGTAAAAATACACCCCATACTATGCCCAAATAACATATATTCTTGTCCATCCTTTATATTTAAAATCACCTGCTTATAAATATCTTCTAGAAGCACATTAAAAGTTGTGGCACATGGTTCTTCACTACGCTGACCTCTTCCTGGATATTGAACAGTGATTAGTTCTAAACGATCTCCTATTAATGCTTTCCAAGATTTGAACTCATTTCCCATTCCACCCGCAAAGGGTAAAGCGATAAGTTTCATTATAATTCCTCCAAAATTTATTTCAAAATTTTAAAAAATATTTTTTGTTTTATGATATCATAATCTTTTAAGTAACCGCAAGTACATCTTAGACAAATCTCCTATAGAAAAAGCAAAAATCTCTTATAGCCATTAAAGACCATAAGAGATTTTTAAACCTTAAACACCCTCATTATTAAATTTAGGAATAAAACTTTCAAGCGCAGTCTCTCCTTCTTGAATAAAGCCATTCTCAATTCCTAATTTAATCGCATAATTTACAAGCTTTCTATAAGCTATTTTAGCTACCTTACGATTAAGTTCTGGATAAGCATTAACCTGTGCTAAAGGCGTATACTGATTCATCATACTAATATAAATTTTATCGCCATACGTCTCATATAAGTAGCGTATAATATTTTTAGAATCTTGTAAATACCCTGGTAACATAAGATGGCGTACAATAACACCTTTTTGCATTATACCCTCTTCATTAAAGCTAGGTAGCCCTACCTGACGTACCATTTCTTCAAGTGCCTTGCTTGTTACTTCAAAATAACTTGGTGCATTTGAATATTTCTTTGCTAATAATGAAGACTTGTATTTAAAATCTGGTAAATAAATATCAATTAGTCCATCTAACAGCTGCAGACTCTCTACTTTTTCATAGCCACTTGTGTTATATACAATAGGTAGATGTAAACCTTTTGCCTTTGCTATTTCTAATGCTTCTTTGATATGGAGTATGTAGTGACTCGGTGTGACCAAATTAATATTTAAAGCACCTTTATCTTGAAGCTCTAAAAAAATCTCTGCTAGTCTATTCACTGTAATCACTTTGCCCACCTTACCTGATGCAATACATTGGTTCTGACAAAAAACGCACCCCATACTGCATCCCGAGAAAAACACTGTCCCTGACCCCGAGGTACCTGATAAACAAGGTTCTTCCCAAAAATGCAGCCCAGCTCTTGCTACGATAAGCTGAGCATCTACCCTGCAATACCCCCTTTGCCCATCCCTACGATTTACTTTGCAATTTCTTGGGCATAATTTACATTCTTCTAACTTTTGCATATCTAACAAAATCTCTTGCCTCCATTATAAACTACTTAGTATGAAAACGACGTATAAATTCATTTTCTACACGTTTATCACCAAAAAGAATTGTTCCCAATAAAATAAGAGCTGAAATAATAACACTAACTGTTGCTAATAATGGCCATTCAACAACCTTACATATAATAAGTATAATCTGACCTAGACTTAAAACAGACATAGAAAGTTGATACATAATATACTCTTGCCAGTTCATTCGATTCACAATCATTAACAGCATAATAGCTAAATTGGCAATGAGACAAATACATGGTAAAACGTAATTAACTGACCATCCCGTATAGCCTATGGCATAATCAATCAGTACAATTAATACCATTGCCCCTATAGTTTGCACCAATATTTTAGCTGCCAAATTTGCTCTATGTAGCACCGAATATCTTACAGTGATTGCAAAATAAAATGCACTTGCAATCACGATGATATATCCTACTAGATTATTATACAGCAAGTAATTTCCTATACTAAAAAGTGCTACAACTACAACAAGTATAAAGCTAAAAATACGTTTTAACATATGATAACGTTCTACATTAAATTGCACTGTAGGATACATTTTTGTGCCTACTTCATCTTTATTTTCTTCTAGTACATGTAAACAAAGTGGACAAATATAAGTATCATCTAATATTTCAACTTGACATTTAGGACATCTTCTCATTTAAAACACCATTACTTTCTATTTTTACTCGTACACCTTCCTGTGTAAGCTGACGAAATACACTACGTTGTAAATAAGGTTCTTTTAAAACAGTTGCAAAACTTAAAACAAGCTCACTACCATAACTACACACGCTACATTTCATCTTCTGCTTCTTAGAAACACCTATAATGAAATGAAAACGTTCAATCTCTTCTTTAAACTCAGGTAATACATCAATAGCACCTAAATTTGAAAGTGTCGTAGTCGTAGCCTTGTTGCTTTGACTAAAAACATATTTAAGTGCTAAATATTTAAAGGGAAGCGGTGCAAAGCGCAAGTAGAATTTCTTCTCATTTGATACATTATAGGAAATTGTTTTTTCAAGTTTTTCCTTTGTAATTTTTTCATCCATTTGTGAACTTACAATTTGCAGGACCTCTTCAAATGTATAAGATGCCTTAACTGGCAAAAATTCAATCATTGATACTGCAAAAAAATTCCTTGTCGTTGTAGATTCAAAAAATTTTCTCAGATTAATAGGTATATTAATCGCAATAGGATTTTGGGATGCTTGTCCATTTAAATATTCTTTATAAATTCCCCAAATAATTAATGCCGTTAAATATTTAGTAACGCTTACACCTTGTGCCTTACAAAGTTTTTTTAAATCTTCAATGTTAATGTAACCATGAATAACACTTATTCTTTCAAACTCTAATAGTTCGCCTTGAAGCTGATAAGCTTTTTGCTTACTATATCCTTTTACTTCTAGTGACTTATAATTTTTAATATAACTATCTTCTGTATCTAAATAGCATGCACGGCTTGGTTTTTTAAAATTAATTTTCTCAGATTTCACGCCTTCATCTTGCTGTGCCTTTTTTAATTTTAAATAATGATATGTTAATTCTTTTAAGAAATTCATTGCCCCCATACCATCTGTAATGGCATGAAAAACCTCTAAATTAATACGTTTTTCATAATAACTTACACGAAATAAAAACATTTGATGACTTCGCGGATCTATATATTGACAAGGATACGTACTTTCTTCTTCAATCATAGGCTGGCGTGTATTCATTTCAAAATAATACCAAAACACACCCCTTCTAAGTCTTACACGAAATCCCTCAAACCATGGTAATACTTCTTCTAAAGCTTGCCTTAAAATTTCAGGTAGGACTTTTTCTTTGAGCGTTACGGATACCCGAAATACATTACTTAAGTTTTCATTTGCAATGACTGGGAATAACTTTGCTGTATTATCTAATCTTTTCCATCCAAGTTGTTCATTGCTTGTTGTCACCTTTATTCCTCGTTTCTTTAAGTATACTAACCTATTTAAGTATACCATATATTAGCTTTTTTTACCCTTCTTATTCTAGTATTGGTGCTGAATAATTTCTATGATTTGCATAATAGCTTGCTTAGCTTCTGGAATAGGATAGGTTGTAAAAATATGATTCATATAAGGATATTCAAAATAGTTAATTTTTACACCAATCTCCTCTAGAAGCACTTTAAGTTTTCTCACATCTGGTAAAAATATTTCATGTGTTCCCACAAATAATGTAAGCGGGGCAAGCCCCTTAAGTTCTCCATTAATAGGACTTAACATATAGTATCCTAAATCCATTCCACCAGCATAACTTTCTCCATCTGCTCTTAAAGCAGCTACACTTAACATTGGATCTAAACTTACATACTGTTTGATTTCCGGATTAGATAAGGTTAAATCTAACCAAGGTGACATAAGGATAATCTGCTCCGGCTGTGGCAAACCTTTTTCTAATAAACATTGTGCTAGCCCCAAAGCAAATCCACCACCTGCGGAATCTCCCATAAGAATAACATTTTCAGCTCCTACATCACTAATAAGCTTACGATATACTAAAAGTACCTTCGCATAAGACTGTGCATAAGTATAGCGAGGTGCTTTAGGATAAATAGGTACTGTAACAGAAAGAGGCATTTCTTCTGTTAGTTGATGTACAAAGCGCCAGTGAAACAAATTCGGCGGATGAATATATGCCCCTCCATGCAAATATAATATATGCTTAAGGGGCATTTTATCTTCTGTTTTTAAAAAATAAACAGGCATATCCGCATAGACGGTTTTCGTAATATTATATTTTTCTTGCAAAAAGTTAGGAATTTCATACGTATCTTCATTTTCTTCCATATTCTTCAATGCAGCAACTTCTGCTGCATGGCTTTTATGATGTTTAAATAACGCCATTCCTTTTTCGATAATACGACTTTGTACGCTAGGATTTTGATACGCTTTAATACCCTCTTTATTTTTACGTAGTTGACCAAGTTGTTTATGATGCATATTATGTTTCCTTTCTTTATAACAAAGGTGCCCTTTACTTTGTTAAACCTAATTTAATGAATAATTATTTGATAACATATTCGTTGACATTCACCTGGTAACAGTTTATTTCCCCACTCACGTTCTTCTAATGTGCCATTAAAATCTGTACGATCACAACGTCCATACCAAGGTTCAATACAAATAAATGGTGCTGATTTTTGTGCTGGGGACCATATACCAAAAAGTGGTGCATCAAAACTTACTGTTACATAAGGCTTTTTATCTTTATCAGCTAACCAAACCTTTTGTGCCTGATAATTTTCAATAACTAATGCATCTTTATCAAATAGCGTAGGTGTCATCTTATAATAGCCATTTTCTAAAGATAATATATGGCTTTCATTTGTTAATAAGCCTGCTTCATTAAGAAGTCTGTAGTCAATAAAACCCTTATCTGTTTCAAAACCAATATAATAATCTGTTTGCAGCTCATCACGGCGAAGCGGACAGTTAAACGCTGGATGTGCACCAATACTATAATGCATTATCTTGTTATCTAAATTCGTTATTTCCCAAACCACCTCTATTGTCTTTCCCTCTAATATATAACCAATCTCTAACTTAAACGCAAAAGGATAGCACTTATTAGTTACCTCATTGGCAGTTAAAACTTGCCAAAGACTATTATAAGTTTGTAACTTTTTTTCAAAGTTTAAGTCTCTTGCAAATCCATGTTGCCCCATAGCATACGTTTTTCCTTCGTAAATATATTCTTTATTTTTAAGGCTTCCTACAAACGGGAATAAAACAGGTGCATGTCGCTTCCAATAGGTAGGGTCCGCTTGCCATAAGTATTCCAGGTTATTCTCAAGATTAATAATTGAACTTAATTCCGCACCCAATTTATTAATTTTTACTTTTAAAAATTCATTTTTTAATTCATATATCATTATTTTCCCCTTTATCTCTATGTATTTATTCCCCTAATACTTTTAACATAATTTCCATAGAAGTTGTAAACTCTTCATCAGAAGAATTCTTAAAAGTAAGTAAGCCATCACTATTTTGTGAGTCCCCTAATAATTCTGGGATTTCAAAATTCACCCCACTAATGTATTCGTCCCAATGTTCAATTTTCCAGCTATCTCTGTCACTCGCTCTTTCAATCATACGTTGCTTGCAAATCTCAGGTGAAGTCTCTACCCATATGATAACTAACTTTGCACCTTTTTCTCTTACTTTTTCTTTTAAGTTTTGCATATATTCCGGATTTCTAATCTCCCTAGTAAAAGGTGCATTGATGAGTACTTTATCTTCATATTCAAGGGCTTCTAATGCTAAATCTACTGTAGCCATATATTCATAATCTCTGATATTCTCTTCAAAAAACTGCGAACTACGATTATAGGGTTCCCCTGCCACTTTAAAAATCTGTTTAGAAAGCACAATGAGTGTATCTTTATCTAAGTACACTACATGCTTTAATGCTTTAGCAAGTTCCTTTGAAATAAATGTTTTCCCACAAGCTGGTGGGGATGTGACTAAGATTAAGCTTTTCATTTCATATACCCCTTTTCTCAATGAATGATTGTTAAATTTTTATTAAACATTACCTCTTTATTGTAGTATCTTTTTTATCTTTTTTCAATTATATTCTTTACCAAAGTCTATCGTTAAATACAACTATTTAGAACATGGAAAAACAAAAAGAACACAAAGTAAATTCCTTTTACTTTTGTGTTCTTTGACTATAATCTATTAATCACGAAATACAACGCCGCCCTCTACGCTCATTTCATCAATGATTGCTAAGGATTCTAATCGTACACCACTTTCACGAATCATTTCCCCACCTACTTGGAAGCCTTTTTCAATGACAATTCCAGCACCTACTAATGTGGCACCAGCATCTTTTACAAGCTGACTAAGTCCAAGAAGTGCTTTACCATTTGCTAAAAAATCATCAATAATCAAAATGTGGTCTTCTGGTTTTAGAAACTCTTTTGATACAATAATATCATATACTTTTCCATGTGTAAAAGATTCTACTTTGCTTGTGTAAACATCGCCAGCAATATTTTTAGTTTGTGTCTTTTTAGCAAATACAACAGGTACATTAAAGTGTCTTGCTGCAATACAAGCAATAGCAATACCAGAAGCTTCGATTGTTAAGATTTTTGTAACCTTTTCACCTGCAAATCTTCTTTTAAACTCTTCACCAATTTGCTCAAATAAGTTAATATCTAATTGATGATTTAAGAAAGAATCTACCTTAAGCACATTCCCTTCTCTAATTTTTCCATCTTTTACAATACGTTCTTTTAAAACTTTCATAAGAGCCCCCTATGCTTTTTATATAATCTATTATTTATTTCATCAACTATTCAGTTTCCATACTTTTTGGTAAAACTAAATTTAAAATAACTGCTGTAAGAAATACTACCGCTACACAGTTTTCAGCAAATACATTCTTTATCACCTCAGGGAAGATTAGGAAGATATCTGGCACTTGTGTAAATCCAATTCCTACACTTAATGATAATGCTGCTATGAGCATATTTCTTTGATTGTAACCGCATTCCGCCATCATATGAATACCACTTACAACAATTGAACCAAACATAATCAGTGTACAACCACCAAGTACTGGTTCTGGAAGTGTTGAAAGAATATTACCAAATATAGGAAACAATCCTGCCATAATCATAATTAAGGCACCCATTAGAATCGCAAAGCGATTCACAACTTTTGTCATTGCTACGAGGCCTACATTTTGGCTAAATGATGTAATCGGCATACAACCAAATAACGCTGAAATTGAACTAATGAAACCATCACATGCGATTGAACCACTAATCTCTTCTTCAGTTGCTTCTCGGTCTAATCCTGTTGCTGCAAGAGCTGATGTATCACCAATCGTTTCTGTTGCAGATACTAAAAAAATCAGCACAACTGAAACAATTGCATTTAAATTAAACTCTGGTTTAAATGGTAAAAACTGTGGTAATGCAATAAAATTACTACTTGCTACATTGCTAAAATCTACTTTACCCATCAGTATTGCGACTATATAACCTACAATAAGTCCAAATAAAACAGCTAACTGCTTATAATGTTTCTTTGCAAAAATAGTAAATAATAAACAACTTAATAAGGTAATACTTCCTAAAATCAGATTTGAAGCTGAACCAAAGTCTGCACTACCATTTCCGCCGCCAAATGAATAAGCACCTACATTTAAAAGTGAAAATCCAATAGCTGTTACAACACTAGCTGCTACAATTGGTGAAATGAGCTTACGCCAATACTTAGCGAATAAACCAAGAACGCCCTCAATAAGACCACCAATTAATACTGCTCCTATCACAGCATTATAACCATATGTACTTCCAATAAAACATAATATAGAAACGAATGTAAAACTAATCCCCATAACTATTGGCATTTTTGATCCAATTTTCCAAACAGGATATAGTTGTATAATTGTACCAATTCCTGCAACTAACATAGCACATTGAATCAGCATAGCACTCTGAGCACTTGAAAGTCCAGATGCCCCCGCTACTATAATAATAGGTGTAATATTTGCCACAAACATGGCCAAGACATGTTGAAGTCCAAAAGGAATTGCTTGTCCTAATGGTACTCTTCCATTTAATTCATAAACATTTGTAACTTCTGCCTGCATTTTACGCTACCTCTTTCTTATACCTCTCTGATAGCATGACAGTATAAAGTGTCCCTGTAGATATGAGAAGGCCAAGCCTTCTTAAAAAAATCATATCGTAGTCAAATCCTTTAAGGTGATTTGGTAGAAACTGTCGAACCATATCTTCAACGCTATACGATGTCTGCTTTTAAATTATGTTACTTATCTTAATATAAAAATGTCGTTTTGTCTACTATAATATTTCATTTTTATGTATACATATGTAGAATTATATTGAATTATGTATTTTTTTATACATTCTGTCTAATCCTACATATTTATGGAACTAATCTAACCCTCTCAAATTATTTTTAAAACAAACTCATCTGTTCATTTTTATTAATGCTTTCTTCGGTATTTTGCTTCACTTCCTGAGTTTTTTTAACAGCTGCAATAAACTCTAATTCTGGTTCAGAAAACTTCATTTCTTTAACTGTTTTCTTTACACTTTTTTCTTCTTCATCTTGCACTAATAAACTGTTAAATTCATAACGCTTACATTGAACTCTTAGAGCTTCCTCATCAATATGCGTTTTAAAATCATCTAATGTATAATCTAATGGAATATCTCTCTTGATGCGCCCTAATGCTTTACTTTCAAAGGCTGATGCCTTACCAGACTTTTTATCTTCACTTTCCTGTTGAAGCAAGAACTTAAGTGGAGAACGCGCAATGCCTAAGTCTACCTTCCAAAACTCTTTTAAAAACTTTTCTTCTTCTGCTGTTAGCCCCTCAATATGCGCATAAAGATTTTCAATTGTTTTATACTCACGTATAAGTGGTACCGCCGACTTTTCACCTACTCCTTTTACCCCACTAATATTGTCACTTGCGTCACCACAAAGTGCTTTAAGATCTAAGCATTGCTCCGGTGTAACACCCTGATAAAGTTCCACTAAAGGTGGTGTAAGCTCTACCACCCCCTCTGGTAACACTCCCGCGCAATCAGGATAAAAGCGCTGTACAAGCTCTTTGCTTTTAGATGTTACAAGCCAAAGTCTTGTATGATTGGAAACAAGCTGTAAGTAATCGTTATCCTTTGTTAAAAGATATACTGGTATTTCTTCTTCAAACTTAGCAGCCATAGAGCCTAAATAATCATCTGCTTCAAAAACTTCTGAAATAGATGCATTGGGATCACTCATAAGTTGTTTAATCCCAATAGCACTTAACAAATCTTGCATATTTTTAAATTGCTCTTTAAGTGGTGGATCAGTTTCTTTACGTGTCCCCTTATAATCACTAGCAATCTGGCGTCTAAATGTATTACGACTCACATCCCATGCTACTGCAATATGAGACGGCTGTTGCTCTCTTATAATCTTTAAAACTGCCTTTAGCATCCCAAACATGGCATTTGTGTATACTCCATCTGAAGTATGTAAAATTTTCGGAAATAATGCTTCACGTTTAGCCATATCTGACACACCTTGAAGTTGTCTTGGCAAGTTGCCATGGTAATGGGTGCTTAGCAAACTACTACCATCTATTAATAATAACTTTCGACTCATGTTAAAACCTCACTGTGTAGAATATAGTCTTATTATACGTCTTATTATACTTTGTTGTCTACTAATCGATTTTTTGACTGCATTTTTAACTGCATTTAACTATAGTACTACTTTCAATCTTTAGTATTAAGTTTTCTTTACAGTAAAATAGGCACCAATCGGTGCCTATTTTCGTTTGCTCTAAAACTGCTCTGTGATTTCAAGTAATTTAAAGAGCATCTTAGCTGTTTCTGCTCTTGTAGCCGTTTGCTTTGGTAAGAAACTATTATTTGGTGTCCCATTGATAATCCCTAAACCGCAAGTTTCCTTAACGCTATCTTGTGCCCATAGGGCTATACTACTAGCATCTTTAAATTCCAATTCTATTTCACTACTTGAGTTTTCTTTCATCAAATAATTATACGTTCTTGCAATAAGTACAGCCATTTCTTCTCTTGTAATCTTTTGATTTGGTTTAAAGCTATTGTCATTATACCCTGTCATTAAACCTAATTCCTTAAGCTCACTGACATAACCTGCATACCAGCTATCTCCCTGAACATCTTTGAAGCTATTTTGGATATTTGTACCTTTAAGATTTAAGGCCCTGCCCAACATAGCTGCCATTTCAGCTCTTGTAACAGCGGCACTGCCATCAAACTGTTTATCTGTTTTACCTTGTAAAATATGCCTTGCAGCAAGTACTTCAATATATGTTTTCGCCCAGTGCGTGCTGCCGATATCTGTAAAGCTCTTTTCATAAACCATTAGAACATAATTTCCTGTTTGTGTGACTGTAAAGCTTATCTTATCTCCTTTTAATTTACCACCTACATACTCTAAGTTGCCAGATGCATCTACATAATAAGCCCCTAACTTTCTACTATCACTGATTTGTGCCAGTTCTTCTTTTGTAAGTGTAACTGTTACTGTAATAGGTTCTTTTGTAACCTCTGCAGTTTGTACTTTTCCAACTTGTATATATCCTTCTGGGCTTATGATATTTTGTGGTGCTTTATTTGTATCCTCTGAGGGTTTTGTCGTTGGTGTTGTACCACCCGAACTACTTCCGCTTGAAGTAGTATCATCTGAACTACCTGAGTTACTTTGAATTTCCCCTGTTAAGACAACAGTTCCCCCCTCTTTAGCAGCTGGTAATTTGGCTGTAACCATGCCATCTTTTGTAACTGTATACGTTTGTGCACTATAGGCATCTTTTACTATACTTCCAACTTTAAATGGTACTTTCAGTGTAATCTCCTTGCTCTCGCTAGTTTGATTAACTGCAATTACAACTGCTTCGTTTTGATAAGCTCTTGTAAAGGCAATAAAGCCTTCTGCATCACTACCTGCAATTTTTTCTCGGTTACCTTTTGCAAAAATCTTAGAATACTCTTTTCGGATATTCAATACTTTTTGATAGTGGGCCAAAATATCATTTTCAGCTGTTGCAAGCTGCCAATTCATATCGTATCGATTATCATACTGAGGATAATTGTTAGCACCACTTAAACCTAGTTCTTCACCATAATAAATAACAGGCTGTCCTTTTGATGTTGCTTGAAGTGTAATGGCATTTTTAAGACCACCTACATTATCTTTGCCAATTATATATAAGAAACCATCTTCATCATGGCTACCTAAGAAGTTACCATAAGTTGCACTACTACTGCCCTTTTCATTTAAAGACTCTAAAGCTGTTTCTGCACTCTCCAAATTTCCCTTTACAAAACTCTTTGCAATCTCTTTAAAGTCAAAGTTTAATACACCATCAGCAAGGCTATTATTTAAATACGCATCTAATTCACTACTTGAATACCATGCCTCTAAA
This sequence comes from Clostridiales bacterium, assembly GCA_019418225.1. GTDB lineage: Bacteria > Bacillota > Clostridia > Lachnospirales > Cellulosilyticaceae > Cellulosilyticum. The sequence goes on from DYCF01000026.1 coordinate 37,609, forward strand.
ATATATTTAAAATCTGGTTTTACTTTAGTTGCTGCTATTTTAAGTGCCTGTAATGTTGCTTTATCTACATGCTTTGCTGTATCGATTCTAAAGAAATCAATGGTATTGCCTTTATCGGTTTTACATTTTTCAATCCAAGCTGTTTGCCAGCTTAAAACTGTATTACGAATAGCTGGGTCTTCTGTAATAAAATCTGGAAGCCCTGACACTTCACCAGTAACTGTATCTGTACTACCATCTGTTCTAAACATACCAGCAAATCTTAATTGATCTGCAAGACTTGGAAAATTAGGATCAGTACCTGTTTCTCCTTCTTTTAAGCCATAGCCAGCGTGATTAATAACCACGTCTACCATAATTTTTATACCCTTATCATGGGCTGCATCAATAAGTTCTTTTAAATCTTCTAAAGAACCAAAGTGTGGATTAAGCTTTTCGAAATCTTTTGCCCAATAGCCATGATAAGCATAATAACAATTGGCACTATCGCCTATATTTTGACCAATCTGATCAACAATTGGTGAAATCCAAATTGTATTAATGCCTAAGTCCTTTAAATAATCAAGTTTTTGCGTAATTCCTTTAAAGTCACCACCATGATAACTACCTGATGCTGTTTTATCATAACCGATACCTAACGGATCATCATTACTGCTATCACCATTATTAAAACGGTCTGTAAGCATAAAGTAAATCACAGCTTCATCCCAATCAAAGTCTTCTGTTTTAGTAGCTGTTGTAACCTCTACTTCTGCCTCTGTCTTATACACATTCCCATATATATCATATACCTTAACAGGGATATTTTTTATACCTGCTGTAATGTCATCATTTACTGACAGTGCGATAGATTTCAGTGTTGGATCAATACTTACACTATTACTACAACCAAGTGCAGATAAATCTGCAATAATTTTCTTTATTTCAACATCTTCTTTAGCTGCTGCTGTTACTTCTAAGACACTGCTTTCTCTGTAGTTAAATAGACTTGGATTTGTCTTAGCTGTTACTGTTAAATCATACTTTTGATAAGTTATAACAGATTTGTTATTTTCTACTCTTGGATTATTTGTATCTAGACTAAAACTTGTGCTGCCATCCTTATATGTTATATGATAGCAATAATAATAGTTTCCCACTTCTAAGCCTTTATAACTATAGCTAAATCTTTCATTATCACTGTCATAAATCATATCATATAACACATTATTGATTTCAATCTGCACTTTTTCAATAGTGTCCATTGTACCTGCTTTAAATAATGCATTATTACGATAATAGAACGTAATATTATCCTCTTCTGGATTAATTACAGGTGCTGTAGCAGCTTTTAATGTTTCTATATCTTGAACCATTTCATAAATTCTTACCTTTGTAATGGTTTGATCCACCTCTGTATAAATATAACGATCTGTTGTTATATCTTGCTTACAATTGCTCCAATCTGTGCCTTTTCGTACAATGAATCCTACGCCTTGTGTATCAGGACCAATCTCAATATAAGCAAATGCCTTGCCATCTTTAATCGTTGTAAAGTCAACTTGACCATCATTAGCCCCTGTACTCCACGTCCATAAGTTCCAATCTGTGTAATCTTGATCTGCTCTGATATATTCAACTACAACATATCGCGTTTCATAAGGCTTTACATAAACAGCATACTGCGCAGTTACTTCACCAGCTGTCGCTGTAATTGTTGCTTGCCCCTCACGAATACCTGTTATTTTACCATATGCATCTACTGTCGCAACAGATAAATCACTAGATTCCCACTTTACTTTTGCATCTAGCATTTCTTTTTTAAATTGGTCATATACAAGGGCACTGAGCTGTAATGTCTTAGATTCATAAACATATGTTTTGCTGCCTGTAATTTGAATATCACTTGGAATGAGTTTATCAACCACTTGTACTTTAAGTGTTGCCACAGCCTTACCACATGTCAATATTACTTCCGCTGTCCCTTCAGCTTTTGCAGTCAGCCTGCCACTTGCAGAAACACTTACAACATCTTCATTTTTTGAAGTAAAACTTACTTTTTGATTTGAAAGTGTTGCACCATTTTGGTCTTTTACAGTAACTTTTAAAAGCTTACTTGTATTTACTGCCATACCAATATTTTCTTCTTCTAAACTAATAATTGTAGGCTCTGGACTATAACTTGTAGCTTCATCATAAAGTACCATCATAGAAAGCGGCGCTACTTCTACAGCACTTGCGTTCTCTAACGTTTGCAAAACGCTTGTTCCTGCTTTTGTATCATTTACAACAACATTCCAATTAGCTGTATTTGGTAATGATACTACTTGTTCACTATTATTGGCATTATAAATCACCACAATGTTCTTCCAACTATCACCATTTGCATAATTTTTCAAAGTAAATGCCACAATATTATTTTCCTGTATATAAGCTTCAAAGTTTTTACTAACCTCACTATTTGTTGCCATTCTAAAGGCTGGATGTGCTTTTCTAAGGGCAATTAGACCTTGATAATAATCAAAGACTGGGCTAAAAGCATCCCTATTTTCCCATCTAATTTGATTAATTTCATCACTACTCTTATAGCTATTTGAATCACCATATTTTGTACGGAGCATTTCTTCGCCTGCATGCATAAATGAAATACCTTGTGAGGTAAAGACAATACCATTTGCAAGTAAATCACGTTTCACCGATTCATTTGCCAAAAGATTTTCCTTATCAAGATGTCCATATGGATCCTTTGTATCTAAATGCATTGTTGTTAAAATTTTATCCCATAAGTTTAAGTTATCATGAGCTGTTACATAAGTTACCATCTCTGTAGGATTAGTCGCAATCGTATGAATAGCACCTTGTACGCCTTCTACAATATCTTTTTCTTGTCCTGTACTACCTGTTGCAAACCCTGCACCATCATTATCACTATCACCTTTTATAGCACTTCTGATATTATCATTAAACACACCAAAATCTGTTCCTTTTTGAGAACCTTTTAATGTTTGAGACTCAGAAGCTAAACCACTACTGCCACCTGTCCAAGGTTCACCATAAATAATAATATTAGGATTTACTTCTTCTTTAAGCTCTTTTGTAATTTGTTTCATAGTCTCTGTATCAATAAGTCCCATTAAATCAAAGCGGAAACCATCCATGCCATATTCTTTAGCCCAATATTTTACAGAGTCCTTAATAAATTTACGTACCATCGGTCTTTCAGATGCCACTTCATTGCCACAACCTGAACCATTTGTATACTCTCCATTATCATTACTACGGTAATAGTAGCCTGGTACAACCTTTTCAAAAGGTCCTGTAGTGATATCGTATGTGTGATTATATACCACATCCATAATCACTCCAATGCCAGCATCATGAAGTGCCTTAATCATAGCTTTTGCTTCTATAATACGACAAGTTGGATTCTGTGGATCCGTTGCATAAGATCCTTCTGGTACATTATAATTTTGTGGATCATAACCCCAGTTATAACTGTCTATTTTTTCTTCATCTACTGTAGCATAATCATAAATTGGTTGTAATTGCACATGTGTGATACCAAGTTCCTTTAAGTGATCTATCCCTATAGGCTTGCCATCCTTTGTCTTTAGACCAGCTTTTGTAAAAGCTAAATACTTACCTTCATATCCATCAAAATCGTTGCCAGTTTCACTAGACATATCCCTTACATGAAGTTCATACACAATAGCATCCGTTGCATTTGTAAGTTTAGGACCATCATCTGGCTCAAATCCTTCAGGATTCGTTGCCTCTAAATCTATAATAGCTGTTTTACCACCATTAACAGAAACTGCTTTTACATAAGGATCTACAACATAATTTGTCGTACCATCTGCAAAAGAAATCGCATACGCATAATACTTACCTTTTAAGTCATCATTTACAGTTAGGCACCATACCCCACTACTTAAACGTGTCATAGCTGTTTCTATACATTGTTCTTGATCTGGCATGTCATAAATCAATAGCTTTACATCAGTTGCTGTAGGTGCCCATAATTTAAAGGTACTTTGTTCTTTACTATAAGTAAGTCCTAAATCATCACCTGCATAATAATACTGCGTATCATCTAAAATACCACGCATCGTTACATCAGCTGCTTTAAATGTTGGACTTTCTACCGTATAGACACTTTGTACATCAATTGCTGTTCCGTCTGTAATAGTTAGTTTAATCCGTGTGTCTGTTATATGAGTTGTCTTTATTGGAATGGTTTTGCCTGCTTTATCCTTTAATGTTAACTCATCTAAGTTAGAAAGGGGTGCAGATAAATTCACTAAGACATCTTTTTGACTATCCATAAAAGCATTTTTTACATGTGCTGTAAGATCTGGTTTTGTATAATAAATATTCGAATCACCTTGTACCAACCATACTTCTACTTCTTTCTGACCTGTTGGCATTTGAATAGTACGGTCTGTTGCAATATCCTTTTCTGCCCAATCTCCTTTTTTAACAATAAAAAGAATCTCTTTTGATTCTGTTTGGTAACTACACTGATTATATCCTGCAATAAGCCCTTCATTAAACGTATAGGTAGCGCCATCTTTTTCCTTTTCCCAAATCCATAAACCCCAATCCGTATAATCTTCATTAGGTCTTACATAATTAATTTTATATGTATACAGTTCTTTAGAAACTGTTACAAGTAGCGTACCTATGTGTCCCCCCGCTGAAATATCTATTGAAATACTTGTTTCCTGACATTCACTAGAAACATTTAACGTCTTTCCAACTAGCGTTACATTTTGTATACTTGCTGGTAAGCTATAACTTGCGGATACAGACTCCGTTGTACCATCTTCTTTTAAGATAGCCACTTCATCTGGTAAAGTATAACTCTTGCCTACTTCTGCTGTTAGGGTTTGATGTAGAATCCCTGGTACAAAACATTTAGAATTCCCATCACTTGTCCCCTCTGCATTAAAGCTATTATCCCAATTACTTGCATTAGGTTTAAATTTATAATCATAACTCCCTGGTGGAATAGCTGCCTCAGTCGTATAGGTGAAAAGGTTACCATTTTTTATCATAACCTTCTGCTGTGCATCCCACCCAGTTAAACTACCTACGTAATATAATGTATCCCCACTATAAATTACATTGAAGGTAATCGTTCCATCAGCATTTATCACATATTTTGAAAACGATTCCGATAAAACGTTTATTTTCAAGTCTGTACTTACATTATTATAAGTTCCCTTAACAATTACCTGATTTCCTATAAAGTCATCTGTAATACTTAGTGTGCCATTTTCTAATGATACACCATTCATTTGGGCCGCTAAAGTATAAGCAATCTTAGAAGCTTCTACTGTCTCTTCTTTTTGATTTGCTTCATCATAATAAGTAGCACCCGGAAGTTCTAAGCTTTCACCTTTTACAACACTTAAGTCACTAACGTTGATTACTAGTGCCTCACGATAAACCGCATGATTAGGATCATCTTCCCAATGAGCCTGGCCATTTGCTTCGCTATAAGTCACAAACTTATACGCATTTTTGTTATTCTTAAGCATTGGAAATTCATCTGTACTTAAAGTAATCTGCCATAAATCATTTTCCTGCTTATCTAAAGCAACTGCTTTATTACCATCCTTATCATCAGGTCCTGGATTCCAACCATTAAAAGTTCCTGCCAAATACACCTTATAAGCATTTGGTGTGGTAAAGCTAAATGTTACACCCTCTTGTGAAATGATTGGTTTTCCAGCACCTGTTGCGGCTTGCAGTAAAAAACCAGTAGGACCTAAACCAGTTAATACGCTTAAAGCCATACAGAATGCTACAAAGCACGTCACCCACTTTTTCCTTCTTAAATCCATTCTTAAAATCCCCCCTTTAGTATTAGAAACGTTACCAGTAACGTTTTTTATATAAGGAGAAAAACTAAGTGTTTTTATTAACACCTTTTTCCTCCTAATATTTGTTTATATAATACATTAATATTTTATACTTTTCAATAATTTTATTTATTTTTTATAAATTACATAAAAGTCTTTTCGATTTTATATAAATTTAGCCCATAAAAAAGTGCTGAACTAAAAAATATCTAGTTCAGCACAAATAGCAGAGAGGATATTAAAATGAAATATATTTATTTCATCTATTGAGGTCTAACAGTCTTTATTTCTCCAAGTGTAATTGTTCCATCAAGTGCTACGAAGATACTTACTGTTACAATATCTACAAAGCAAGTTGGTCCAGGGACTGTTGTTTTAGCAATAAATAAATAGTTTCTTCCTGCTACCACTTGTGTAGAAACATATAAAGGTTCATATAAAACGCCTATAAGTCCTCTAATAGCCTGTTCAAATATAGCACTATCTTGTCTATTAGGTCTTCTAAATGAACTCCAACTACCTGGTGTTGTTCCTGTACATTCGCTTTCTTCTGGTGAATAATATGATGGCTTTCTACAAGTACAATGTTGTGCTACATATTCTGAATATCCTTTTCTACAAGAACATGCCATATACATTCCTCCTTTAAATTTTAAGCACTCCTCTCTTCATTTATAAGATATGACAAGTCTGGACAAATAGTGTCATAATTACTCTAAAAACTTATACACCAGAAATATAAAGTTCATCTTCATCATAGTAATAATAGCCAATCTGACTTGTACCACTATAAACATAAACCTGTATATCCTCATAATCTGTTTCACGATAAATACGTTTTGCAAAGTCCTTTAAATAACTTTTCAAATCACTATCTTTATTATAACCTGTATTTGAATTCAATGCTGTTTTCATATCATCTGTTAAATCCAAATACACATTCAACTTAATACGCTCTTTACTTTCATTCACATCAGCTGTTTTGTTGCTAATAGTGACACTACCACTATAATCATCGATTGTAATACTTGTAAGGCCGCTTAAAGTCCTTAACACATCTGATTCTGTCACATCTTCACTATCATAATCATCATCTGAACTGCATGTTAATTTATCTTTCTTAGAATAGTCAAAGTAATATTTCGTTGAATTATTGCCTGTGTATTTAATAGTCCCTTCAATGGCAATGTTATCATGACGATCTCTTACTGTTTCACAAACTTCTTCTACAAACTCTTTAATTTCTTTATTAGAAAGTCTACCAAACTCACGATTTTCTGAACTTGAGTCATATGTAATATTAACCCTTAATCGGCTAGATGAAAGCCTTACTGTAAAATCAAATTCGATATCGTCAAAGTAATCCTCATATTCCTTCACCAGAGCCTTAGCCGTTGCTGTTAATTCTGTTCCTAAGATATCCGTGCCTTCCGTTTGTTCATATGTGTCACGTATTGTACTACTTGAGCTTGTCGTAGTACTCGTTGACCCTTTCAGTGCTTCAATTTCTTTTTTTAAAGATGCAATTTCATAATCTTTGGCTTGCAACTCCATTTGTTCACTTAAATTAGTTGTACTTGTCCCATTAACTGTAAGTGTATTACTCCCTGTATTCCAGCTTAAATCCATGCCTAATGCATTCGCAAAACTTCTTGCTTGTACATAAGTTCTACCATCAATCATAATAACAGCATTATCTAAAGATTTCTGTACGCCGTTATAATAGAATATTGGTGTATAATATTGTACATTTTTATTATATGTTGCTGCTTGAATTGGCATACTACATAGTAATGCACAAAGTAGTACTTGGACGACACCTGTTTTTCCCCTCATTTATCTCGCTCCTTTATAAATATAATAACAAAATATTCTAAATTATTATAACATATATAAAACACCTTGTTCAATATAATTACATCTTCTTCTTCCTTTCGGCTATCCTATCTCCTAACTATTTTAATACACACTATTAAAACACTAAAAAAGATAAAAATAGTACCTTAAATCACATACTCAAAAATCGGCACTCCTAAGTATATTAGGTGTGCCGATTTTTAATTACATATATCTTCTGATTTATATGTAAGACCATATGATATATAAGTATGAATAACCACCATAATATTAGGATCACTTAGAACTTCAAAGCCAGAAAAACCATTCCGATCACCATAACAGCTCTGCCTTCTGCATCTCCGTCACTCCACTCATTACTGCACCTACGATTCTTGGCCATTCCTTCCTTCAAAAAATTAATAGCCTCCATAATCTTTAAATCTTTCTGCGATTTGTATCCACAGTACGGCTAATTCTTATAGACTAAATATTATTTTTATACTGATTATAGGCAAAAGATTATTTTTGCAATAAAAACGGTAATATCCATTTGTGTAGCACTAAAATTAAGTTTGTAAATTTAGAGGCTCTAACGCTTGAAAATACGTTAGAGACTTTATTTTTATTTGTAAGCATCATATCAAGCACGCCTACTTTATTTACTAATCTTTGAGTATACTGTCCTTAAAGTATTTTTAAGGAGATAGTATGCTTTTGAGCTCACGAAAGATTACAACAAAACAAGAATGTTTTGATCTCGTTTCCTGCTTTCTTAAAAGTGGGCAATCTCACATGGCCAAGAAAATGGCATCAAACCAAATACTCTCTATCGCTGGAGAATGGAATACAAAACTATGCAGCAAGATGTTTGTTTTGTACCACTTGAATCTAAATCATCTAAACGTGTTCATCCAGTACATAAAGAAGAAACTATAAATAATGTTTTGATCGAATTCGGTCCTTGTAAAGTTCATGTACCAGAACATAAAAGAAAAAAATCAAAAAGAGGTTCTAAATTCGATACACTTTCTGTGGAAACGATTGAATACAAGCTTTCAGAAGAAGAAAAAGTATGTGCCACTTGTGGTTCACCTTTGACGGAAATGAAAAAAGAGATAAGAAAAGAATTGGTCATTATACCAGCAGAGGTAAAAGTCATTGAACATATTACTTATGTATATAGTTGTAGAAATTGTGATAAAGAAGGAACAGGAATTTAAGCGTTATGATATTCACCTAACCAAACAAGACCTTTCAAACTGGACTTTAAAAGGTGCCGCACTATTAAAGCCACTTTTTGAAGAACTCAAACAAGAACTTCTTACGAATGAGTTACTTCATGCAGATGAAACCACTGTTGAAGTACTTAATGATCCAGGAAGAAAAGCGACTTCTAAATCTTACGAATGGCTTTATAGGACCACTAAGAATGCTGAAAGACCAGTGATCATTTATGATTATCAAGTAGGTCGAAGTGGTGAATATGTGAAGACATTCTTAAAGGACTGGAAAGGAACCTATCTTCACTGTGATGGATATAGTGGCTATAAAAAGCTTGAAAACGTTACATTATGTGGCTGCTTAGTTCATGCTAAACGAAATTTCCACAAGGCATGGCAGGCATGTCAGAATAATGAAGACGCTAGGAAAGGTGAAGCTTATATCCAGGAGCTTTTTACAATAGAAAGTGAAGCTGATAAGTTAAATTATATAGCTGAAAAAAGACTTGAACTTCGACAAAAGAAGTCAAAAAAGAAGTTAGATGAGTTTTATACTTGGGTAGATGAGGTCAATTCAAAAACTTTGCCACAAAGTTTATTGGGGTGTATGAAAAAATCTCTGTAAATTGCTTTCTATGATAATTATATGAGGGCAGAATGGCATACTTGACCATTTCTGCCGTGGCTATAATATAGCCTGTAGAAAATAGGCATGTCAAGGGCACCCTCGTAAGAGGGTGTTTATTTTACCCTTGATATCCTATTTTGGGAAGGCTACAGAGGGAGTCTCCCTTCAAACATAATACTCAGTTCACCGTATACTTTGCCCCAATTTCTAAGAGGCATGGACCACTTTTTAGTCGCCTCAAAGGTAGCCAAGTATAATGCTTTAAGTAAAGCTGTATCACTTGGAAATACACTTCTTTGATGATTTAGTTTACGGTAAGTGCTGTTAAGGCTTTCTATAGCATTAGTCGTATAAATAACTTTTCTCACATCAGCAGAAAACTTAAAAATCGGACTAATTACATCCCAGTTGATTTCCCAGCTTTTCATTGCATGTGGATATTGCTCAGACCATTTTTCCGTTACTTCTTGCATCATTTGATAGCCTTGTTCTTCACTAACGGCATGATAGATTTTCTTTAAGTCTGTTGCAAATGCCTTTTTATCTTTCTCAGAAACGTACTTTAAGGTATTTCTAACTTGATGCACAATACAACGTTGATATTCTGTATTTGGAAAAGCTACGTTAATGGATTCCTTGATCCCTGAAAGACCATCTGCACATAAAACTAAGATATCATTAACACCTCTATTTTTTAACTCATTGAGTACACCAAGCCAATATTTACTACTTTCATTTTGACCTACTTGAATGCTCAGCACTTCTTTATGCCCATCCATTGTAATCCCAAGGATTACGTAAGCTGCTAACTTACGAATTACATGATTATCCTTCACTGAAAAATGTACAGCATCAATAAATACAATAGGATACACAGATGCAAGAGGGCGATGTTGCCAATCTTCAATTTCAGGTAAAAGTTTATCTGTTACATCCGATACAAAACCTTCACTTACTTCAAATCCATATATCTCTTCAATTTGATCTGAAATCTGCCTGGTTGTAAGACCTTTTGCATACATAGCAATAATCTTTTCATCTATTTGTGAGATATCCTTTTGTCTTTTACGAACAATTTGAGGTTCAAATGAGCTTTCACGATCTTGAGGTACATCAAGTTTAACTTCACCATAATGACTTCGCACTGTCTTAGATTTATATCCATTACGTGAATTAGTATTCTCAGAACGTTGATAATTCTCATAACTAAGGTGATGATCCATTTCCGTTTCCATCATTTCTTTAATGGTCTCACCAAGTAAATCTTTAAGTGCATCTTGAATGTCTTGATCACTCTTAATGTTATACTCATTAATTAGTCCTGTTATAATATTTTTCTTACCCTCACTTAATCTTTCTCTTTTTCTTCTTCCCATAAAAAACAGCCTCCTATGAATTTATTTTATCATAGAAAGCTGTGTTAGGATTTTAATTTACAGACTTTTCTTCACATCCTCAATAAGGGCTATTTCTCCCATGTATTTGGATCCATTATCTATTTCTAAAATATTTTTTAATGCATCCATATTTTCTTTTGCAAAAAATCTACAACCTCTTCATTTTTAAATGTAAATTCAATATCTCTAATTAGCTTACCTCTAAAATATACAGGTTTCACCACGTGGATTTTTTCGTTTACACTATATTTGATAGGTGCAGTAAAGACTTCTTCAGTAGGAATATTGGGTGTAAAAATCGTTCCTAATCTTGACTTTACTGTTGCACCTATCCAAACATGATTTTTAGGTAATTCAAGAGTAAAATTTGTACCAAGCGAATTACTAAATTCTAAATACCTTATCTTTAGGAAATTCAAATAATCAGTCATTTTAGTAAGAGCGTCCCTATGTGCATTCCAGATTTCAAGAGAATTATCTTTATCCAAACGATTAATATTTATAAAAATATCACATAGATTTTTATAAGCCTCCGAAGTTGATAAATCAGGAAACATTTTAGTAGCCCAGGTTTCAGATGGTAAATCAATCATAACCCATTGCAGCATGAATTTATTAATAAGATCTCGATGATTAAATAAAAACTTATTATTAGCTTTCTTAGAAAGATTTAATTTATTGCTTGAAATATCACTAAACATAAGGGAATTAGCACTATTTATTCCAATATAACAAGTATTTTTACTGTCTAGTTCATCAAAAAAAGCAACTCGCCAGTTTGGTATTTTACTAAGAACATCATCAGTACAATGCAAATATTTATAATATGAGATAAAATCATCTTCTATAAACTTCTCATAAATATCACTCATATTTAAGTTATTTTTCTTAAAATAGTATTTCTGTAATGCAATGTCTATAAGTACATCAATTTCTGGTGTTACATTTCTTCCTATTACTGGATTACCATCTTTATCTGGATTACGTGGACGCCCTACTTTGTTATTACCTAAATCTCTACTTTTCCCTCTTCCTCCACATTTCTCATATCTTGTTGCAAAAGCATCATCCCGCATTCCTTTTTGCATATATGTTGAAAATATACGTTTTATTTTATGTCTTTTTATCCCGGAAGCTGCAACAATTTTTTTCAAGGCTTCATTCTGATTGGTAGGTTCTAATAAATCGATTTCATACGTTTTCCAGTACCGATTCACTACCTGCCATTTTTCATCTATCTTAGCCTGTACCTTTTCACTTTCTTCTCTCATCGGTATACAGTCTAAATAAGGGTCAACTATTAATTTTATAACTTCTCTAAATACTTCATCTATAAAACTACTAAGTTTATATCTTACAGGCATTGCTTGATCCTTTTCTAGTTCTATAAAATATATAGCATCTATCTCTTGGCTCCACTTTAACACTCTGATTTTTAGTCCCTTATATTGACCTTCTATATATTCATACACACAATTAGGCATTAATACGTTATCCATCAGCAATACTCCTCTTCATACTTTACCCTATTAAGTGTTACAGGAATAACTTTACTTACATCTATCTCTTCTCTTAAATTAATCTTAATAATATTATTTGCAACTAAATATTTAAATAAATTTAAGCATGTATACGCTTCTAATCCTGCATCCTGATCTAATTGATGACATATATCTCGCATACTTTTGCCCTTTTTATAAATTCTGCTACAAGTTCTTTAGTCTGATTTGGTAACCAATCTGGTAGTCCTATTCTATCTATGAAATAATAGTCATATATGTTGTCTATATTCTTACATATAATAGGTTCTAATTCTTCTTCTGTAATAATTCCCCAATCATAACCATTACGTTCGCACCATACCCTCTCTATCTCAAATTTTTCAAGTACTCTTCGATTTACTAAATCGTTTTTCAGTTTAAATTCTCGTATTACTCTATCAGAAGATCCTTGATGATTCTTTACTAAAAGATAAAAATCTGGAACTAATGGCTCATATTTTTTAGTTGTTGGATGACTTGGGTGTTTAATACCTAGTTCTTCTGCAATAACAAGTGTCTCATCTAACGGTAACACAAATTGCTCTAACGGATCTGATATTATACTATTTGATAACTCAAAAATCATACTGCAAATCGATTCCTTATCCGACAGTGTTGTATGTATACGATTTGCCTCTATACCATTTTTACGCAATACTCTTCCTTTAGACGGAATATCTTGCACTGTATAGTAAGGCACATAGTCATCCCCTCTTCCTTGACATCTCCCTTGTTCTATTTTTTGTTCATAATCAGCTTTACTTCTTCTTTTACCCATAAAAAATACTCCTTGTAAAATATTGTTTTTTGAACTAATGTCCAATAAACAGTATTTCACAAAGAGTGCTATTTTATACAAACTTTATTCTAATTCTACATTTGAATATTACCGTTTTTATTAATTACTCTACAGTAACTGATTTCGCTAAGTTTCTTGGTTTATCAACATCATTACCTCTTGCAATTGATACATAATAAGAGATAAGTTGTGTTGGAATTACAGAAAGTACTGGCATTAATAAGTCTTCTGCACCTGGAATATAGATGACATCATCTGCTACTTTTGCAACTTCTGTATCACCTTCTTGTGTAATAGCAATTACGAAAGCACCTCTTGCTTTTACTTCTTTAATGTTAGAAATCATTTTTTCCTCTAATGTTTTTTGTGTCACAATGCAAAGAACTGGTGTGCCTTCTTCAATAAGTGCGATTGGACCATGTTTAAGCTCTCCAGCTGCAAATGCTTCTGTATAGATATAAGAAATTTCTTTTAATTTAAGTGCTGCTTCTCTAGCTGTTGTAAAGTCAACACCACGCCCTAAGTAGAATGCATTATTTGTATCCTTCATATCATGTGAGCACTGTTCAATTATTTCTTTATTTGCTAAGATTGCTTCTACTTTTGGTGCTAATGCTTCAATATTTTTAATGAGCTCATGATATCTTTCTAATGTTACTGTTCCTTTTTTATAAGCAAAATCTAAAGCGATCATATAGAATGCAATCATTTGTGCTGTATAAGCTTTTGTAGAAGCTACAGCAATTTCCGGCCCTGCCCATGTATAGAATACATCATGTGCTTCTCTGGCTACTGATGAACCTACCACATTAGTAATCGCAAGAACTCTTGCACCTTTTGATTTAGCAAGCTTCATAGCTGCCAATGTGTCTGCTGTTTCACCTGATTGAGAAACAACGATAAGCATTGTGTGCTCGTCAATAAATGGATTACTATATCTAAATTCTGATGCAATATCTACTTCTACTGGTACTTTTGCAATCTGTTCAATTGCAAATTTACCTACAAGCCCTGCATGATAAGCTGTACCACATGCTACAATATACATTTTTGTAATACCATCTAAGTCTTCTCTTGTAAGCTTGATATCATCTAGGTGAATCATACCTTCATCATCAAGTCTTCTTAAAAGTGTATCACGAATAGCTTGAGGCTGGTCATAAATTTCTTTCATCATGAAATGATCAAATCCACCTTTTGATGCAGCTTCAATATCCCATTCTACTGTTTTAAGCTCTTTTTCAACTACATTATTATTACCATCATAAATTGTGAGCACACCATCTTTAACATGAATCATTTCATCATTTTCCAAGTAATAAACATTACGTGTATACTTTAAGATAGCTGGTACATCAGATGCAATGAAATATTCTCCTTCACCTACACCTACAATAAGTGGACTTTCTTTGCGTACTGCAATAAGCTCATTTGGATGCTTTGCTGAAACGACACCAAGTGCATATGCACCTCTAAATACACTAACTGCTTTACGTACTGCTTCAAGTAAATCACCTTCATAGTATTTATCAATAAGATGTACAGCCACTTCTGTATCTGTTTCAGATTTAAAATGATAGCCTTCTGCTGTAAGCATTTCACGAAGTTGCATATAGTTCTCAATAATACCATTGTGAACAACTGCAAGTGTTTCTGCTTCATTTAAATGTGGATGTGAATTGACATCTGATGGCGCACCATGTGTTGCCCATCTTGTATGCCCAATTCCTACTGAACCTGCTATTGGATTTGCCGCTAAAATTTCTTCAAGACCTGCTAAACGTCCTTGTTTTTTAGCCCAACTAATCTTTTCACCGCCATTTACAATAGCAATACCTGCTGAGTCATATCCTCTGTACTCAAGTTTTGATAACCCATCTATGATGATTTCTGATGCTTGTTTGTTGCCGATATAACCTACGATTCCGCACATAGTTATATACCTCCTGATATTTTCAATTTTTAAGGTGCTAAAAATCTTAAAGCTTATACTTTAAAAATTTTTAAATCAGGGAAATTCACGATAAGCCTGTTGTCCTAAAAATCACTTTTTAGTTTTGTGAGCTTATTAAGGTTGTGATGCCTCTAGAGTATCCGCCGAATTTTCGATAACTCTAGTCCTCGTCAACTTGAAATATTCTCATCAAGTTCTGGCGCTTGCTTGTTTCTATTTCCCATTTGCTTATTATAGCATATTTTTTTCTGAATGCTAGTGCAAATTTTTAAGTCGGTATTTTTTATTGTTTTTTTAAT
The DNA here is from genome assembly GCA_019418225.1 of Clostridiales bacterium. Lineage (GTDB taxonomy): Bacteria > Bacillota > Clostridia > Lachnospirales > Cellulosilyticaceae > Cellulosilyticum. The sequence goes on from DYCF01000026.1 coordinate 53,132, forward strand.
TTTCTTTAAATGGTTAAAAAAGAGAACTCCTTTCTTAAAACCTTTAATTTTGCAAGATTTTTTCGAGTCCTCTTTTTATAATTTTATTGTATGCAATCAAATTCTTTTTGTTGCATAACTCATTTAATTATTTTTTAGGAAGCCAATTTTTAACTGTATCTTTAATAGCTTCTTTAAGTTGTGCACCTTGTTCATTAGTAAGTTCTCCTGATTTAACAGCCTCATTAATGACTCTGCAGTATTCCTTAAGTACACGTTTTTTAAATTTACGAACAGAAATATTTTCTGCCTTTAAAACATCTTCAAGTTTTTTACCTTGTTTAATATATGCAGCAAGTTCTTGTTCATCTACACCACAACTTGCAAGTGTTGCCTGAATAACTTTGAAATTATCAAGTGCAAATGGTTTTGGCTTATTTGGACATTCAGGTTTTTTATTTGGGCAGGTACTTGGTTTATTTGGGCAAGTACTTGGCTTTGGTGCTACTGGTGTGCCTGGCTTTGTACTTGGTGTTTGACTTGGCACTACTGGTTTTGGTGCTACTGGTGTACTTGGTTTTGTACTTGGTGTTTGGCTTGGCACTACTGGTTTCGTAACTGGTGGTTTTGGTGTACCTGGTGTTTGACTTGGTACTACTGGTTTTGCAACCGGTGGTTTTGGTGCTATTGGTGTACTTGGCGTAGCTGGTGCTTTACTTGGTGCCACCGGTGTACTTGGTGCAGCTGGTGCTTTACTTGGTGCCAACGGTGTACTTGGTGCAGCTGGTGCTTTGCTTGGTGCTACTGGAGTACTTGGCTTAGCCGGTGCTTTCCCTGGCGCACCTGTTGAAGGTGTTGATGAGGTTGTTGGTTCTGGCTTAGGTGTACCCTTTCGTGTGACATTTGCTGCTCCAAATATTGTACTTCCCGCCATACATACAAGTAATAAACCTGCTATACTTTGAGTCAATCTGCGTTTCATGATGTTCCTCCTTAAAATCTTTCTATATATATAGATTGTGGAAATTCTTTGATAATATACTGTCAAAATTAGGTACTTAAATTTTTTTAATGTATATTTTACCCATAAATGGACATATTAATTTTAGCCTATCTCTTTTATATTTTAGGTGTGTTTGGAGGTATAAGTATGGTAAAACATTTACTTTGTACAAACTGCGGGTATGATATGGTAGGTGCCGAATATATTGCAAATACTGTAGAGTCTTCTTTAGCTATAGATGGACCTATGTACAGCAATAACACCTTACTCGAACTCAATACAAAGCCCTATAACCAGATTGTTTGTCCTTACTGTAAGAGTGTAGGTAATTGGACAACCTAAAAAACAAGCAGTGCCACTCATTTGCTGAGTTACACTGCTTATTTTTCTTTCCTTTATTCACCCTCAAGCCATAACTTTTCATGCTTCAAACTTCATTATTTGCTTTTCCCATCTCACTTCACCTGATATCCCACAATCAACGTATCATACTTATTTTCTGTTGTATAACGAATTCCTTTTCCCAATGTACTACTAAGATTTGCAACTACCTTATCTGTTTGCCACTTATTTGAATTTAAATTTAATAATACTAGTGTGCCATTTGTCATTTTCTCACTTTTAATTTTACTTAGTGTACTACTTAATTCATTCATACTTTGTACCTTGTAAAGCCCTTTCGTTTGAAATGGTGCAAATGGTCCACAATATGTATTTTGAGAAGTTGATGGATATAGAGTATGATCCCATTGATGAGACTTTTCCATAAAACTATCTAATTCATTAAAATAACTTGGAAGCACACCAATTGTATTTTCATCTTGATCTGCCCATGTTAAATCTACATGATAATAGTCATCCTCAAGCTTTACAAGATTCCACGCATGGTCCTCTCCAGCTGCAGTTCCCATTATAATTTTATTAGGAATACCTACTATATTTAAACTATACATTAAACTTTTTGCATAGCCATCACATACAGCTTTGCCATCTACTATACCGCCCCATAGTGTATGCGATAAAGGTGTCGCATGAGTAATATAAGTTCCATTCACTAGTTTCCTTGAATATGTAATTCCTTCCATAAGCCCATTAAATAGTGCCTCCTCTCGTTCAAATGTATTCATATCATTTTTAATCTCGTTCTGAATAAGATTTTCAATAGCTATAAAAGCCTTTTCATCATAAATCAGCATATTTTCAGCTGATTTAATAGGATATTTTAACTTAACTGTTACTGTAGGGTTATTATTACCAATCTGTTCAATAGTTCCTCCTGTATAAGTTAACGCCGGATAAGTTAACATTAAATCTTGGATATGATCTTGAATAAGCTTTTGCATGGTATTAATCGTAAAATTTCCGTACTCGAAATTTAATACCACTTGTTCCTCATGGTTTTCTAAAGCATATTTTAAAATTTCATCTAATGCTCCTTCATTTTTAACTTCCCATTTATCTTGCTTAGCTGCTTTACTAATTGTAAAAGTCTGAATCTGGACACCCTGACTTGCCTCAATACAAATATAATACTTGCCAGGTAATGTAACCTTTGCACCATTTTTTACCGGCATTGCAAAGCTCCCATCTCTACTTATCGTTGCCTTGGCACCTGTAAAGTTAACTATATAGCTTATGCCTTGATCTCCTAGCTGCGTAATGTGTACGCTCCCTTTAGCATACACATTGCCTAAACTACAACACATGATAAAGCTAAATAGGATACATTTTATAGCTTTTCTTAACATAGACCTCGTCCCCTTTTCACTTTTACAGCAGTACAATTATCAGAATTTTTAACTTATTACTAATATAACACAAAATAAAAAATCGGCTCAAGCCCTTTTAGACTTTTACCGATTTTATTGTTAATCGTTATACTTATTAAACAGCTTGTACTTCTTTTTGATTTGCTACTTCTAACATATGTTCTTCAATAGCTACGATACTTTGTTCAACGCCCCAGAAGAAATATTTTTCTCCTATCTGCTCTACAAGACCACCACGTGACATCATTTCTTTAACTTTAGGTTGTACCCCTACAAATAATACTTTTGTGCCTTGTACTCTTAAGGCCATGCTCATTTCTAAAAGCATTTGTACTCCTGTTGTGTCAATAAGTGGGACCCCACGCATAGATAAAATCATATAATGTAAATTGTCTAGATTTTCTATTTCCTGTGAAATCTTTTCAGTTGTTGCAAAGAAAATTGGACCTGATAAATAAATAACTTTCGTACGACGATGATGATATTGTACACTGATTCCATTTGCTGTAAGTTTATCTACATCAATATCACTTAAATTAATTTCAATATCTGCAATACGTACAACAAATAAAACAACTGAGACAAGTACACCTACTAAAATTGCTGTTGTCAGATCAAATAATACAGTACAAATCATTGTAATTAAAAATTGTGCAATAGCTGTCTTGAGCTTTTTGGTAAATATATACTGTATACTTTCCCATTCATTCATACGCCATGCTGTTACCATTAAAACACCAGCTAAAGCTGCAAGTGGAATCTGTGACATTACGCCACCTAATAAAAACATAGAAGCTAAAAGTCCCACAGCATGAAAAATACCTGTAAGTCTTGTTTCTGCACCTGATTTAATTGCAACACTTGTACGTGCAATAGCAGCGGTAGAAGGAACGCCTCCAAAGAATGGTATTAACATATTTCCTATTCCCTGTGCTACAAGTTCACGGTCCGCATTAAGCTTTTCATTTTTCATACGTCCAGCAGATGCCCCACATAATAAACTTTCAATCATTCCTAATGCAGCAATACTAATTGCTGGGACAATGAATGGCGTTAGGCTTTGCTCTCCAAGTGTTCTAAGTCCAAGCCTTGTTTCTGGAAGTAATGTTTTAGGAATATTTCCCACTACCGCTACATCCAACTTAAATCCCATACTAATAGCTAATGCAATAATAATTCCCACAAGAGAAGAAGGGACCTTAGCATTCCACTTTTTGGGCCAAATTATCATAGTTAAAACAACAATCCCACCTAACAATACGGCTGATGCATTAGGAGAGAATCCTAAGTGCCCATAAGAAATTAGCTTCTGAACTGCACTACTTCCTTCTGAAGTAACGCCAAAGAAATTATCAACTTGTCCTAATGCAATAATAATTGCAATACCTGATGTAAATCCTGTAATAACTGGTGCTGGAATTAGGGTTACTAATTTACCTACTTTTAAAATACCTGCTATAAATAAAATAACTCCCGCAAGAAGTGTGGCAATAAATACGCCCTTCATTTCATATTGATGAACTAACCCTATTAAAATAGCTGTCATGGCACCTGTTGGTCCTGAAATCTGATAAGATGCTCCTGATAAGGTACTCATTATAAATCCTGATAAAATAGCTGTAATTAGCCCTGCTGCTGCATCTGCACCACTACTTACTCCAAATGCAAGGGCTAAAGGTAGTGCAACAGCTGTTACTGTAAGCCCGGCCAAGAGATCTTTAGAAAATCTTTTTCCATTATAACCTGCAAACTCATTTTTCATGTCTAAAATATACTGCTTAATCATGATTCTCCCACCTTATTTAATTTTTCCTTTAAAACGTTTTTTATTATACGCCTTTAAATTCATACTTTCTACATATATTGTAATATATTTTTTATTTTCGTAAAAATATACAATTAAAAATAAAAGTCCCATCTTTTTATGTGAAAAAGAATGAGACTTTTATTTTTAATTTTACCACTTACTTCCTTAAACTCAAAATAAACTTAAAATTTTATAGTATAGATAATATAAATTGTTTTGCTGTACGTCCTGAACGGCCACCATGTAAAAGTTCCCATTGAATAGCTTTTTCACGTAGCGTGTTTTCATCTAATGTTACTTTATAATGTTTAGCGATGGCATATACCATTTCTAAATATAAATTTTGATTTGGCGAAGTAAAAGTTAATGAAAGCCCAAAACGATCTGCTAAAGATAATTTTTCTTGTCTTGTATCTGTAATATTAATTTCTTGTCCCTGACGATCATCCCAAGTTTCCTTTACTAAATGACGTCTGTTTGATGTAGCACAAATAAGTACATTTTGCGGTCTCACCTCAATGCCACCTTCAATAAGGGCTTTCATATATTTATATTCTACTTCAAATTCTTCAAAAGATAAGTCATCTAAGAATAATATGAACTTCAGACCCCTTTCCCTTAAAGTATGTAAAATGCGATTAAAATATTTAAAATCTGCCTTAGAAAGCTCAACGACACGTAACCCCTCTTTACAATAAGCATTTAAAAGCGCCTTTATAGAAGAAGACTTTCCTGTTCCTCTATCACCAAAAAGTAAGACATTGTTAGCTTCCTTACCTTGTAAAAAGGCTTCTGTATTTTTTATAAGTGCCTTTTTCTGATAATCACATCCAATAAGCTGATCAAATGTAATAGGGTCACATTCACCAATCCCTACAAGCCCTATTTTTTCATCCCACTTAAAAGCTTTATATCCATTCATTATACCTGCACCAAAGCGTTTATAATAACCTACTAAGTAATCTACTATCTCTTCTGCTGAGTGTGCATTTTCAAATACTTCATATAAAGGATCTAAAAAAGTTGGCGCTCCTTTTGCAAGTTCGATATCAAATGGCGAATGATGCCATAAGTCTAAAACTTGTGCAATGTCTTTTACAGCTAATGTACGGAGCGCCTCATCAATTTTTTCCCCGTCTCGCTCACAACTTACTGAAAATGCATTTTCTGAACGAGCTACTAAATATGTTAAATACATTTTAAACAAATGTTGTTTAAGTCCAGCTGCTACTCCCACCTCTAAAAGTTCACTTAGTGTTTCCTCATAAATTTTTTCTCTTATTTCATCTGCTTGACCTAACTGATGTTTGCAACTATTTGTGCTATACCCCAATCCTTCGTTTAAAGCATATACCCCATTTAAAATCTTATTTTCATTGAAATTACGATAAAATACAAATGACATATGTTTTCCTCCTGTTGTCTCTATATAGGAGTAATTATAATATATTTTAAATTTTTTTCAATTATTATTTGTTTTTTGATGTTTTTAAACGTTTTATCAACGAATCCATACTGTTGTACCAATAGGAATATTTTTATACAGCCAAGCACTATCTTTTTCTGAAAGACGAATACATCCATGAGAAACTTTACGTCCCAAATCATATTGACCAGATTTAATATAGGTACCACTTTTGTCAAATAAAACAGAGTGATACATGTAACTTGAGAAAAAAACAAGGGCATTTTTACAGCGAAAGTTTTTATCTACACCAAAATAAGGCATGCTATATTCTATTTTAAATACGCCTGTAGGTGTTGCATTGTTTACCTTTCCTGTGGAGCAAACAAAAGTTTTCTCTAAATGCCAACCGCTAGGCGTCTTTTTCAGAACATGCGTACGCTGTCTATATAAATCTGTCCAGATTAAATAATCTGTCTCACTATGCATTTCATTTAAACTTACAAAATCCTCAACATCTTTTGAATCTACTGTCGGATTCAAACTTCCTGGGTCACCTTCTAAAATAATACTATTCCAAGGAATACGCACTTTTTTTCCATCTTTATCTTTAACAATATAATAGTACGTTTTCTCAGAACGCCAAATTTCTACCTTCTCTTTTTCTTTAAAAGGACCTACATTGTAGCGCATTGTCCCCATGACACGAAATGGTGGGAAAAGTTTAGAAAGATACTGTCTGCGCTTTTCATTTTCATAACGCTTAAGGAGTATCTCATTTTTTTGACCATATAATAAACTACTTTGACACTGCGTAGGTAATCCATTAATTTGCAAAATTAATGTTGTCATATACTCACCACTTTGTGTTAAGCTTTTAGGATATTTTTCTTTTGCTTGACCAGGATCTAAGGCATATCCCATTTCATAATGATCAATAAATGTCTTTCCATCCCAACAAATATGAAGTAAATCTAAGGAAATAGGAATTTGTGAAATATTAGTAATTTTTTCTTCATCTACTTTTACAAAATGATTCATCTTAAGCCAGCTATGATTCGTGATAAAAGCACCCTGATGCGTATCAATTTGCCACAATACTTTTAAGGCATCTAAAGGTACTAAAATTTCTCCATCTGCTTCAATAGTATACGTACGAAGTGGCCCTATATAAACAATCTGATTACTTATACTGACTGGCTGATCTTTTAATGGTAATGCTGCAACAGCTGATGTATCTAATGATTTACCATAATTTAAATAAATTATGCCATTTACTTCTTGTTTTTCAAGCCCCATTTTTTCTAAATAGGTTAAAGGAATATATTTATTTTCATGTAAACAATAAAGAGGATAAACATTTCCTCCCATAATAAATATATTATAATCTTCTTCAAGTACACCTACATAAATCTTAGGATTATATGTCATACCATAAGTACAAGATGAGACCAGAAAAAGACAACATAAAAAAATGCTAATAAGAATTTTCGGTTTAATCATTATACCTCCTCCTCTTATTAGCATTTCCCTATTTTCATTAATCTATGATACAATCAAAATATTTTTTATGCTTCTTAATTTGCTTTTTACTACCTACAACGCATAAATAAGGTGCTTCTTTAAAAGCATCAAAGAGACTTGCAAGACCTCTTATTTGTTCTAAATTTGTATTTAAAATCTCTTGCATAGCTTGTTCAAGCTGAGCCGTAGACATTCCACATAATGTATACATGAGCCCTCTTTCACTTTTTTGCTCCATACTCATAGGTGCTTGCATCGTCCCAATGGTATGAATAATATAACGTTCTAGTTCTCTATCTTCTAATTGTAAGTTTCTTAAAAGGTCACCTATTCCATCAAATACTTCAAGGGTCCCTGCAAGCTTAGGATCACAATAAGAACAAATAACTAAATTCCCATCTCGGCTGACTAAAAGATCGCAGCCATATGCCCCACCTTGCAAACGAATACGATCCCATAAATACGTACTTTCAATAATATGAGCTGCTACTTCTAATACACCATGATATGAGAAACCTGCTTCTATAAAATTAAATCCTTTTGCAATCGCTTCTACTTTTTGCATTGTACAATATGCTTCTCGCTTTGTATCTAATGCCAACTGATACTGATAATGTGATAACATGCAATCTTCTAAGCTATTTCCTAGCATGAATATTTGTTCCTGTAAAAATACCTCTTCTGATTTAGGTGCTGTAACATAAGCCATTAAGCCCTGCTTACACATAATCTTTTTATAGAGCTGCACTACCTTTCCCATTACTTCATCATATTTTATTTCAAACTGTTCATAGAATGCTTTAATAAACTGATAAAATCTAATGCCCGAAACAATATCTTCATATTGACCAGCTGGTGAAAAGAATGCAAATACACGTCTTGTTGCACGATATTCAGGTGCACCTTCAAAACTTCTTCCTAGTTCATATTGTATATTTCCAATAATCTCTTTGATTTTTCCCTTTTCTATAAAAATACTTTCAGTTAAGATTGATTGCATTAATATTCGCCACTTCTCTACCTCTTCTATAAGTACTTTACTTGTAATTTTAAAATAAGGCTTATAACTATTCGTCTCAAGATGATTATACGCTTGCAATGAACAATTCATGCCACCAGTTATACGATTAATGGCATTTTCAAGGGCTTGATAATCCATATTGGCTGTTCCAACATAAGTAAGTAAATGACCTAATAATCCCAAATAGGGCAAGTCTTCTTCTGGTACAATACGCGTATCAAACAATATATGAATATAAGCAATCCCCTTTGTCTCTTCTTCTTGGAAGTAATATTTAAAAGGTGCATCATTTATTTCCTTATGATGAATTGGTATAATTTCTAAATTTAAATCTTCCTTTTTTAAATAGGGCAAACATCTTAAATCTGCTTCTGTATTTTGCATCATTTGCATCTGTTCTAAATCCCACATCCTATTTACAATTTCTGTCTTATCATTGTCTGTCAAACTACTTTCATAGGTTGCTAAGCTTTTTTCTAAAGCGTCATGTTCTTCTTTTGCAAGTTGATGGCTTGGATTTAAAACCACGAGTACACGATGTTTATTATTTAAAAGGTACTTCTGAATTAAGGCTTCAAAGTAACCTTTTGCTTTATAGAGCTTAATCTTTTCTACAGGTTCCTTATATTTAAGGTGTATAAAAGGCTTACCACCATATAAATAACTATTTAAAATCATTTCACCATATTGAAGTCCTACAGGTTCATAAGATGCATCAACCTCTTTTAATTCAAAAGCAAGTGTATGTAGTGCTGCCTCTATAAGATCTTCATCAATACCTTCTTTTACTAACTTTTGAAGCGTTTCAAGAACTGTTTCTTCAAAAAGTCTTCCTTGATTTTTTGCTGCACCTTTTAATGAAATCGAAAAAACAGGTTGATAACGACTTGTATCATACCCTCCCTCACCTAAACTTACACCCAGATGACGATCTACCACTATAGCTTTTGCCAACGGAGATGCACTACTTCTAAGTAACATGTGTTCTAAAAGTTCAAAGGCAAGTCTAAGCTCTGCATCTAATGCTGTTCCTATTACAAAACTTAAACTCATTAGTGTTTGATTCTCTTCTAAATCTGCTGGATAAGCTTCTGTTACATAAAGTGGCTCATTAGGAGTTTTTTGACATTTTCCTTCAAAATTCCTTCTTATTGTTTGTTCTGATAGAGACGGTAGCTCCTTTAAACATGATTCCTCTAAAAGCTGTAATTGTTCTTTTAAGTCCATATTCCCATACAAATAAATCACGCTATTTTGTGGAACATAGTATTTCTCATGGAATGCTAAAAATTCATTGTAACTAAGTCCTACAATCTCTTGTGGTATGCCACCCGCATCAAATCGATAATGTGTATCTGGGAAGAGCGCCTTACTTAAAGCATGCTCAAGCCTTGTTGTTGCCTCACCATATTCACCCTGCATTTCATGATAAACAACGCCACTAATTCCTAGCTCGCCTTCGTCTAGCGTATAATGCCATCCTTCTTGGGCAAAAAGTCTCTCATCTTCCTTCATCAACGGATGAAAAACCATATCCATATAAACTTTCATGATACCACTTAAATCTTTTTCACTTAAGCTTGCACCATAATACATCGTCATATCTGGATAAGTACAAGCGTTCAATGTTGTACAAATAGACCCCTTTTCAAGGGCCATAAAAGTTTCCTTCAGTGGATACTTCTTCGATGCACAACATACTGTATGTTCTACAATATGAGGTGCACCATTATTACTTTCTGGCGGTGTATGAAAAGCTACACAAAAAACCTTATGGGGATCTTTGTTGCTAAGATTAATAATTGTGATCCCACTTCTTTCGTGTTTTAAAACACGCCCTATTCCTTCTACTTCTTCAATGTATTCTTGTTGAAGGAGTTTAAATCCCTTATATTGCTGTACACATTCTAAATCCATCCTAAATCCCTTCTATTATATCTCTCGAATTTATATTCCTACTATTCCGATTCCTCAAGCACTTCAAATTGTAACCAAATCGGTGCCGCTGAACCATTGGGAATCATATAACTTAAGGTCTTTGTTTCGTATGCCTTAAGATTCCCTAAATCAACTGCTTCCTTACAGCGTTTGAAATAATGCATACGTTCTATAGGGCATAAGTTGCCTTCTTCCCATTTGATTACACCTTTGAACACACCTGCTCTTGGTACAAATTGTACTTTTGTATCAGCTTCTGTTTGAATTGTAATATGATACATTATACCATAGTTTCCTCGGTTCATGGTAATTTCCTGCGTAATTCCATCTTTTCCTATTGCCCAATCTTCATCTTGTTCCATACACATATAATATTTTCCAAAACTAGGTAAGTGAAGTGTGTAATATTCTTCTAAAACAGAAAATGTACCTCGCGGATGACGATCTCGTTCTAAGTAAGGAAGTTTTGAAATAAATCCGCTATTTTCTGTAGGTAAAATGGCAGCTATAATCATTTCTATCTTCCCATTCGTTTCAAAATCAATAATACCCGTTAGTAACGAATGTGGGACCCATGAATTTTCTTCACTTTCAAATATAATCCTTTCTCCATAAGGAGGTACTACGATCTCTTCTTTCTCCTCTCCATTAAAATACTTTTCTAGTAATGTTTGTCCTGCTTGAACAATATACTTAGTAGGACCCACTACTTCTTTTTTTAATACTTGCACAGTCGTACTCATATCTTCTTTATTCCTTATAATCACTACAAGACGCTTATTACCACATGATGCATTTAAATGATGAAATAACAATCGTCCCCTTCCTATCACTTGCTCTTCATATAAAATGCCATGTGTTTTCACCTCTTCCGGTGAATCACTTAAAATAAGTTTTCCCTTTAAGACATCTTGAGGCGGTCTTTCAATAAGCTGATAACCTATAAAATCATTTTGCTGCTGGCCTAAGCAACTAGTTATGATTAAGCTACTCAATAAGCATATAAACAATATTTTTTTTAGTACAGATTTATGTGATGTAATCATTCTTTCACCTCATCCTAATTTGCTCCTTTCTAGTATGTACCTTTTATATCACTTCACATTCACATTTAAAAATCAAACTTTCCTAGTCTACAAAAAAAAGAGATAGGAAATCCCAATGTCATTAAGTTAAGACATTAATTAGGTATCGTCCAAAAAATAATCAAGTAC
>DYCF01000027.1 GCA_019418225.1 Clostridiales bacterium
ACGGTGGTGTGAGAGGTCGGATAATCAATTAATGGTTATCCTCCTACTCGATTTTTTACAAGCAGACTCATTAACTTTTTCTCTTCAGGACTTATATGTCCAACAATATAGCTAGATACTGGGGTGCCGCCAGGCTACCTTCGGAACAATCTGATGATGCTCTTGGTGAAAAAAGTTAAAGAGGTTTTAGGTGTGCTGTTTGAGCGAAGCGAGTTCATACCGTTTCTTTAACTATTTTTGCTTGGAGCATCACAGATTGTGGAGCGTGTAGCCTGGTGACACCTCAGTGTCTAGCGGCCTTATGTTGCGACCCCTCGTCCCTTTTTATATAAAGGTAACGACTTCTTCAAGCGGTTTACGTTTAGGTTGGCTTGGTGTTTCATCTGCTGGGACACCTAGAGCAACCATGGCCATTAAAGAGTAATTTGGTTTATCAAAACCAATGATTTTTTCAATTTCAGCCTTTGCATGTGCTGGCCCTGTCATATAACAACCACCATATCCCATATTAGCAGCAGCTAATAAAAGATTTTCTACAGCAGCTCCAATCCCTTGGGCAGCCGACTGTGGTGATCTTAGAATCTCTAAGACTTCTTCATCTACATTGTTAGCACATAATACTTTTTCTTCAATCATATTATATGGCTTAGAATAAACAACAACTGTAACAGCGCTACGTTCGAAGGCTGTATAGTATGGTAAGAATTTCATATATTTTGTTTGTTCTTCTTCTGTTTCCATAAGAGATGCAATATGCTTATGACTTGTGGTAACAGCTTCGGCAATCTGATGAATTTTTTCTTTATCTTCAATAACGACGAAGTGCCAATTTTGTTGATGTTTAGGAGAAGGAGCAAAGGTAGCAGCTTCTAACATCTTTAAAAGGTCTTCTCTTGGAACAGGGGCATCTTTAAAATCTCTTATACTTTTTCTTTTGTAAATGAAATCTAAATTTGACATAGTAATCTCCTTTGTAATGGGGTGATAAGCTTTTTAACTTAAATTTATTTTATACTAATATACTGGCTTTAACAATTATTCATTTTAATCTAGCAGGTAACTTACCTGCTTTTTTTGCATCTTAGAGAGGCCTTTTTACAACTTGATAGCATAGCCGTTGCTAAAAAAATGAAGGATAGTATAGTGATAAGTGTAAAGAAACAGTAGGGAATCTAGAAAAGGGGAATTTATATGAGTGAGATTATAGAGGTTAATCATTTGAAAAAATATTATAAAAATGTTAAGGCAGTAGATGATATTAGTTTTAAAGTAGAAAAGGGTGAACTTTTTGGTTTCTTAGGGGTAAATGGAGCTGGAAAGTCTACAACAATTAATATGCTTTGTACATTGTTAAGGCCAACAGACGGCGAGGCATATATAGGTGGCTACAAGCTGGGGAAAGAAGATGAAGCAATTAGAAGGTTAATTGGGATAGTCTATCAGGAAAATAGCTTAGACGATGCATTAACAGTAAAAGAAAACCTTATGATTCGAGGCCGTTTATATGAGCCTGATAGTAAGAAATTAAAAAAACAGTTAAGTGAGGTCTCTGAGCGCTTAGGCTTAGAGGAGATATTAAATAGAAGATTCAAAAGACTTTCAGGCGGACAAAAAAGAAGATGTGAGATTGCAAGGGCATTAATGCATCAGCCGGAGGTTTTGTTCTTAGATGAACCGACTACTGGACTTGACCCCGCCACAAGAAAAGATGTGTGGGAATGTGTTGCCAGACTAAGAGAAGAAATGCAGATGACAGTATTTTTGACAACACATTATATGGAGGAGGCAGCTGCGGCTTCACATATAGGCATTATGGACAACGGCAAGTTAAAGCAATATGGCACGCCGTTTTCATTAAAAGAAAGCTTTGCCAGTGATCGGCTGAATGTGATGGCAAAGGATAAAGAAAAGGTGATTGAGATTTTAAGAAATAAGAAGTTGGTATTTAAGGAGGATAATAGGATGCTAAGTATAGAACTGAATAACACACTTGCGGCGCTTACAATATTACCTAGCATCGAGGATGCCATCAGTGGATTCGAAGTCATTCAAGGTTCTATGGATGATGTGTTTTTAAACGTTACAGGAAAAGCATTAGCGCATTAATTTTAAGATGAGCAAGTTAAATTTAGGGGAGGGAATGAGATGAAGACAATTGGAAGTTTAGTAAAAAGAAATGTACTGCTTTATATAAGAGACCGTTCGGCTGTATTCTTTTCACTGCTATCTATGATTATAGTAATTGGGCTGATGGTAGTGTTTTTAGGAAATATGAATAGTGATAATATAATAGATGTTTTAAATGAATATGGTGGGATAAGAGATACCGTAGCAGATCGGGCAAATGCCGTTTATTTGGTGGAAATGTGGACACTTGCTGGCATATTAGTTGTCAATGCGGTTACGGTGACATTGATGATGTTAGGTTTTATGGTAAAAGATGAAGAAGAGCGAAAATTAGCTAGCTTTTATGTGGCACCAGTTAGTAGGTTCAAAGTAATGCTCGGATATATCATAGCGGCTATGCTAGTTGGCATGATAATGTGTATTTTAACTTTGGGTGTTGGCGGTCTTTATATTGGGTTAACAAGTGGTGAGTTTTTAAGTGCCCTAGAAGTTTGCAAGGTTATAAGTCTTATTATACTTAATGTATTTGTAGCAGCATGTAGCATGTTTCTTGTAGCACTTTTTGTGCATAGTATGAGTGCCTGGAATGGGATTAATACAATTATTGGGACGTTAATAGGTTTTGTGGGGGCTATTTATTTACCTATGGGTATGCTACCTGAAGGGGTACAGAATGTACTTAAGTGTTTTCCAGTTTTACATGGCACTACAATGATGCGAGAAATTTGTACGGCAAAGGCTATAGAGAAAACATTTGAAGGATTTCCTGTGGAAGTCGTGGCAGGCGTTAAGAAGGCTATGGGCATTACAATAGAGATGGGGAATCATCAAGTGGGTGCTTGGTGGCAAGTAGCATTTTTATTAGGATGTGGTATAATAACGATAATAATAAGTGTCTTAATATTTAGAAAGTATAAGATGTATGAGGAGTAGAACTATTCGTGAAAATTATTATAGAAGATCCAAAAGCTGATGAAGAAGATGAGATTATCATAAGGTGCAAGACAATTGATGAGGCCGTATTAAAACTTATTTATGGTATCAAAATGGGAAGCCAGAAAGTAATGGCTTTTAAAAATGATGCAATTATAGTGCTGGACCCTAAAGAGATATATTATTTTGAAGCAGTGGATCATAAGGTCTTTGCTTATGCCGAAAAGGAAGTGTATGAAGTCAAAGCAAAGCTTTATGAAATAGAAGAGGACTTTGAGGGGACTGATTTTTTTAGAGCGTCTAAGTCTTCTATTGTTAATCTGGCGCAGATAAAGAGTTTAACGCCAGCTTTTAGTGGCCGATTTGAAGCACTTCTTTATAATGGGGAACGCATCATTATTTCAAGGCAATATGTAAGCGTATTGAAGAAGAAATTAGGATTTTAGGAAGGAGCAGAAAAGGTGAGACGACTTAAAGAATTAGCAGCAATATTTGCATGGGTGACAACAGGTATAGTAATAGCTTCCACCATTTTTATAGGAATTTTCTATAGCTTTGAAGTAGTTACAAGCAATATATTATGGCAGATTTTAATCTGCTCATTGATATGTACTTTGGGAAGTTTAGTTTATCCTAATAAGGAACTTTCTAAAAAACTAACAGCTATTTTAACAATCATTTATTATCTGTATATCAATCTAGTTGTGCTAGGATGTGGCTTGATATTTGAATGGTTTAATATGAATAATTTAGGAATGGTTATCGTAATGCTCATATTAATTGCACTAGTATTTATAAGTGTATGGGGGATTTCAATCTATAAGTCTAAAAGATTAGCTGATGAGATGAATAGAAGATTAGAAATATATCACAACCAGGAAAAATAGACTAGAAGTAAGATTTATAATAAGATATTGAGCAACAAATTTATATATGCTATGATAACAGACAGATTGCGATTTTATTAAGACAATTAAGTGAGGACAGAAAAACATGAAAAAACCAATCGGTTATGGCATCATAGCATCTTTATTTTTTGCATTTACATTCATACTTAATAGCAGTATGAACATATCAGGAGGAAGCTGGCTATGGAGTGCTTCTTTAAGATACATATTTATGTTACCACTACTTTACATTGTAGTTTTAAAGCAAAAGGGTGTAAAAGAAGTACTTCAAAAGATTAAACAAGCACCTCTAGCGTGGTTTGTTTGGAGCAGTATAGGTTTCGGACTATTTTATATTCCGCTAACATGGTCTTCAAAATTTGGGCCATCATGGCTTGTAGCCGGATGCTGGCAGATTACGATTGTTATGGGTATATTACTTACACCATTATTTAAAGAAAAATTGCCTGTGAAAAGTCTGCTTTATAGCTGTGTCATTTTAATTGGTGTAGCTATGATTCAGTATGAACAGGCAACTTCAGTGAATGTGATAAGTTCCATTGTGTGCATTGGACTCATTTTAATTGCAGCCACAGCATATCCTCTTGGAAATCGCAAAATGATGCGCGTATGTAATGGAGAACTTACTACAACGCAGCGTGTATTTGGAATGACATTATGTAGTATGCCTGTTTGGATTACCTTATCACTTGTTGCACTTATGACAAGTGGGATGCCAAGTGGCAATCAGGTGATGCAATCAAGCATAGTCGCTTTATTCTCAGGAGTTATTGCCACTATTTTATTCTTTAAGGCAACGGACTTAACAAAGAGTAATGCGCATAACTTAGCTATAGTTGAGGCAACTCAGGCAGGAGAAGTCCTTTTTACGGTATTAGGAGAAATATTTATTTTAGGTGGGGCCATCCCTTCTATGATAGGAATCATTGGGCTTCTTGTTATTATTATAGGCATGCTTTTAAATAGTTTGATAAAAGCTTAGTAAATTTTAAGACAATAGTGGATAGGTCGTATATTTAAAACATATGATAGCATTAAATAGATGATAATTATTTCTAGGAGGAACTATGTTTAAGGCAATTTGTATTAAAAGCTATAAGGGGATACGAAAAGGTGAACGCATAAATGCATGGTATGGATTCAATGATAATATCTATTACTTTAGAGGATTTAAGATTTATTTAAATATGACACAAAAGGAATTTGAACAGTATTTCATGAATTTCAACAATTACTACATTGTAGAAAAGCCTGAGGTAAAGAGACGATTTAGAAAGCCTAAAAAAGAATATATGCGTGTGGAGTTTAAGCATATTCCGGAGCCATTGCTAGTAGAGTTATATAACTGTGTTTTTTCTTATATAGAGCTTTCAAGACAAATTGACCCTGGACTTATTCAAACATTTAGCTATAGTATCATAACAACCCTAGAAAAACTAGAACATTTATATACGGTACTACCTGGTGACAAATTTCTAGAAGCTATACGAAGTGCTGAACAGGTATTTAAGGGAATGTACAAAACGGCATTAAGCATAGAAATTTCATTGTTACCTCAAGCAGAGGATTACGAACAGTTGCTAAAGCAATTTAAAGAGGATGCTGAAATTGTAGGTGGATTTTTTAAAGAATTGAATAAATAAAGATAAGAAGTTATTACACTAATATTAAAGCTGTAATAACTTTTTTTAGTTGATTAATTAGGTCTGACTTGACACTAAATGGTAAAAAAAGTAAAATTTCAAAGTGGATTTATGTAAAAGTGTCATTAATTAAGAAAATTATAGCTAGGGGGGTAGAATATGGGAGAACAGACCTTAATGAAATTAAATAAATTAATTGTTTCAGTAGGAATTGCATTAGGAAGCTTTTTAAGTTTATTGGTGGGTCTACAGTTTTTAGCATTACGAAATACAGGGACTGCTATTATAAGCATATTATTATACATGGGACCTATGATTATTTGTCTTTTAATATTCAAGCGTAATGCAGCACTTGAAAGTTTTAAATATTATGGGATGATAGCGTATTTAATATTATATGTAAGTGTTGCAAAAGGCTCATTAGGGCAGCAGCTTTTTCCACTTGCTTTTGGCATTATGCTTATATTCTTTTTATATTATGATGTAAAGGTTGAATTATATCTTTTAATAGGGATTTGTAGCATTGACTTAATAATATTATTTATTAAGCTCGTACAGCCAGGTGCTGATGTTACTTTACTAATTGGTAATGAAGTAATTAATGGGATACTTTGTGTAAGCTTTGCAGCAATGTTATGGACAGTTGCTAAATTAGCTAAAGAAGACAATGATATAAAGCTCGCAACTATTGAAAAAGAGAAGGAAATGCAAGAGGTACTCATATCAGACGTACTGCAAGTTGCTAGATTAGTAGATGTTAATTGCGAAAAAGTACATGATATTGTAGATCAAGTAGCAGCCTCATCTGAAAATGTTTCAATAGCAATCGGGCAGATTTCAGAGGGTGCGAATGAAACGGCACAAAGCATAGAAAATCAATTAGAGATTACACGAAACATACATGATCAGATTAATGTAACAGCTCAGTCATTCGGAGAGATAAAAGAGGTCTTTGGAGAGTCAGAACAATACTTTAGAGAGGGAATGAAGATTGTAGGCACATTAGGCCAAAAGGCGAAGGTTACCAATACAATAAGTAACGAAACGAAGGTCGTTATGGCAGACTTTAAAGAAAAATCAATGCAGATTACTGATATAGTTGAAGTTATTACAGCCATTTCGGAACAAACGAACTTATTATCACTTAATGCAGCTATTGAGAGTGCTAGAGCAGGAGAAGCAGGTAAAGGCTTTGCTGTAGTAGCAGGAGAAGTAGGGAAATTAGCATCTCAAAGTAGTGAGTTTACTGCTAATATTGCAAATATCATCAAAGACTTACAAAGACGCACTGAAGATGTAGAAAAAAATGTAGGGCAACTCAGTGAAGTGGCTGAAGAACAAGCACAACTTATTGAAAGAACAAGAGTTATGTTTGATAAAATGATAGAAGCAATTAAAGCAATGTATGTAAAGACAGAAATCATTGATGAAAATATGGAAACTATTGTAAAGAGAAACACAGAAATTGTAGAAAACATCAATGATATTTCTTCGATTAGTGAAGAAACTACTGCAGGTTCTCAGGAGGTTGCAACTATGGCAGTTGCAAATGTAGAGTTAACTGAAGCAGCAAGTACATATGTGAAGGAACTTCTAGAATTAGCAGCAGAAATGAAAAAATATATTTAACTAAGAACACATTTACATAAATCAATTAATTAGATATGAGGTAAATAAAAACCGCTAACAGTCGATTGTTAGCGGTTTTTACATATATGTCAGTAAATTTGTATAAAATTAAAGAAAATTTATATAATATAGATAGGTGATTATGCAGCTTAAGTGTGCTACAATAAAGGTACAGAGCAGGGTAGAGTATTGAGCGTTAAGTGCTATTGTTACGGAATGTTGAACATAGACGAAAACCTAAAGGTTGCGGTTCAATACTTGCATTCACTGCAATATTATTATAAAGGCCTATATCAGTAGGTCGATATTATTATAATAA
Source organism: Clostridiales bacterium (assembly GCA_019418225.1). GTDB lineage: Bacteria > Bacillota > Clostridia > Lachnospirales > Cellulosilyticaceae > Cellulosilyticum. Next base: position 7,560 of record DYCF01000027.1, read on the forward strand.
CGTTGTTCCTTGTGAAAACCAGCTCCTTATAAAATTTTTAAGGAGGCATTTTTATGCAAAAAAGTAACAAAACAAACTTATTTCCTATGGCAGCAACAGCCCTTCTTGTTGCAATTAGTATTGTCCTAAGTAGTATGGTGATTTATATTCCGCTATTTGGATTCCCGTCTGTACGATTTTCTGTATCAGGTATTCCCGTATTTTTAGCAGGTAGTTTATTTGGTGGTGTATATGGTGCTATTGCAGGTTTTTTAAGTGATATCATCGGATTCTTATTTACAAGTAATGGGGCACCTTATCATCCAGGGTTTACGATTAACTCCATTTTAGTAGGTTTAATTCCAGGTGTTATTTTTGCACAGATTAAGAAAAGACAGATTACAGCATCTTTCAATAAAATTAACCTAGGCTTAGGGATAGCGGCTGCAATAGGGGCAATTATTTATATTAACTTTATTGGTATTCACGAAATCGAGAACTTAGGAACTGTTATGGGGATGCCAACTCATATTGTATTAAGTATTTTAATGGTTATAATACTTGTAGCATTAGCCGTGGTAACAGCTTTTGTACAAAAACGCTTTAGTGAGAGTGACCACTTATATGCAATTGATAAGATTATCTTTATTACAATTATCAACTTCATTGTGGTACAACTTATTTGTACACCAGTATGGCTTAATCAAATGTACAATATTCCAGTTATGGCATCTATAATGGTACGTATATTTAAATCCCTTATAGATATTCCACTTCAAGTGATGTTTTTATATATTATTTTAAAGGCACTCCCAGTAAGTATAAAAAGCAGATATATTGCATAAGTTAGGCTGTGCTAAGAAATAGAGACTACGTAAAGAAAAAGAAAAGTTAATAAATTACTTTGAAAATATAAAACAGGGTGCCACATTGTGACACCCTCTTTAAATGAAAAGAATAATGAAAGGTAAAGGAAAAATGAAAGAAAAGTTAGCACTAGAATATTTAGAAGTATTTAATGGTGGAGGTATTCGTCTTGGCCTTGAGAATATTACTTTACTTATGGAAAGGCTAGGAAATCCTGAAGATAAATTGCAAATCATTCATATAGGTGGCACAAATGGAAAAGGTTCAACAAGTGCTTTTATCAGCAATGCCCTTAAGGAAAATGGGTATAAAGTAGGGTGTTTTAATTCGCCTTATCTTGTAACACCTAGAGAAAATATTCGTATCAATAATGAAAATATTAATGAAGAGGACTTTTTAGCTTGTGTCATAAAAGTTACAGAATCAGCAAAAGTTTTAAAGGCTGAAGGACATGAACCGTCTTACTTTGAAATTATGGTAGGTGTCGCCTTTACGTATTTCTATGAAAAGCAAGTAGACTTTGTTGTACTAGAAGTTGGCTTAGGAGGGGCGTTAGATGGTACTAATGTGATTAAGAAGTCTTTAATTTCTGTAATAACTAAGATTTCGATTGATCATAAAGATTTCTTAGGCGATACATTAACAAGTATTGCAACTCAAAAAGCAGGTATTATTAAAGAAAACGGATTAGTAGTAACAGGTACACAAGATATAGAAGTAATGACAGTCTTACAAAAGGTGTGTGAGCAGCAGAATGCAAAACTCATTGAGGCAAACTGCAAGGCTGCAAAGGTAGTCAGCATTACACAAGACGGAACATGTTTTGAAATCGCAGGAGAAAGTTATCATTTAGGTCTTATTGGGGCCCATCAAGTGTATAACTGCATGATTGCATTAGAGGTACTAAATGTCCTAAAAGAAAAGGGTGTCCAGTTAGGAAAAACACAAATAAGAAGGGCGCTGAATGAAACGAAATGGGAGGGGCGTTTTGAGAAAATAGGTGAGAAGCCATTATTCTTTATTGATGGGGCGCATAATGTAGATGGCATTATGGCATTAAGAGATACAATTACGGCATTAGAAAAACGCTACACTATTGGTATAGTAGGGATTTTAAAGGATAAAGAAGTAGATGAAATGTTAGAAATTATTGCCCCTTGTTTTGAGACCTTAATAGTAACCACACCTCATAATCCAAGGGCAATGAATGCAGAAACTTTAGCTAATAAAATAAAAAGCTATGGTAAAGAAGTTTATGAAACAGGAAATATTCATGAGGCAAAAGAAAAAGCATTAGAAATTGCAGCGCTTCATGAAAACAGTCAAATTATTGGTTTTGGCTCACTTTATATGATAGGAGAGCTTAGAGGATAAGCTTTGCGCAAGGCGACAAGCCTTCTAATGAGGTGTGGGGTGGCATGGATAAGTTTAAATAATCATTTTCCATCTCCGTCGCTACGCTCCTTTTTAGTTCCTTTTTTGTGGAAAGATTTTGTATTAAGTTTGGGGTTTGGACTTATATTTAAGATGAGAGTGCGACAAAATAAAGTAGGGTGATTAATAATGATTTATGAAATCAAGGAGAGACTTAGGGCGGTTTATGAAAATGAGACAGAAGGACAACAGCCTTATGTAGCGGTGATGTCTTTAGAGGAATGGGAAGGCCAAAAGAATCAAGCGTTTCAAGGGAAAATTAGAAGCTTTGAACAGATTACGTATTGTAAAGTGGAGGAAGAAAGTGAATACCTTTGGGGAACCTTTATCATACCTGTAAAGAATAATATGAAAGAGAAAAGACGTTTCTTTTATGTTATTGAAAAAAAAGGGATTATTTTTATTGATAATACGGGAATGGTACAAAGCTTACTAAATAAAATTGCTGAAAATAAGGTTTGGAAGAAATCTTGCATTGAAAGTTTTTTATATACATTCTTAGAAAGTTTAATTAGTCACGATTTTATTTACTTACAGGAGATGGAAAATAGATTAGCAAAGATAGAAGATAGTGTGCTGAATGGTGGCCTAGATAACTTTAATCATAAAATGATGGCTTTTCGGAAGGAATTATCTATATGGCACAATTATTACTTGCAGCTTTTAGAGATGAGCCGTAAGATGCGAGAAAATGAAAGTGATTTTTTTAAGGAAGATGGTTTAAGACTATTTGAACTCTTTAGTGATCATGTGATAAGCCTTCAAAATAGTACACAGTTTCTAAGGGAATATGCCATTCAAATAAGAGAAGTTTATCAAGCACAAATTGATATTAAGCAAAATAAGATTATGGAAATTTTAACGATTGTAACCACCTTGTTCTTACCCTTAACATTGATTACAGGATGGTATGGTATGAACTTTGAATATATGCCAGAACTTAAGTGGAAATATGGTTATCCCGCAATGATTTTGGTGAGTGTTATTGTAGTTGTTGTGTGCATGTGGTGGTTTAAAAGAAAAAAATTCTTGTAGTATAGGGCTAGGCAAAGTGCTAGAAGCTGTTTGATGAAGATATGGGGGGCCCGATAAGGTTTTTGAGGGCTTCAGGCACTTTGAAGAGATACTGACGAGAGGGAGTAGTGGTGAATGTAGGGTGTGATGAAAAGTAAGGGCTGATATGCGAGGGGAAGCATGAGGCCTTTTTTGTTGTGAGAAAGTATGTACAACTAGAATAGGGAAAGTTTAAAGTATAAAAATATTATAAAAAATATAAAAATGTGTGATACAAAATGGGGATGGGTGTATTTATAGGTGAAATACTTAGCTAAGGGATTTTAGATAAAGAGGTGAATTTATGGTGGAAATAGATATAGGGAGTTATCAGTTAGGGGATAGGATTAAGAGTGAGGAAGATTTGATTTGGATTTTTGAGATGTATCAATGAAGAATTGAAAATAAAGAATTAAGGTGTATGAGATGAGGCGTTAAAAAGGCGTATAAAAGAGGGTGCAGCTAGGAAAAATTTCTGGCTACATCCTTTTTTCATATGAAAGAAGGAGTATAATAAACAATATAACTCAAAATTTTAGCAGGTTTATTAAACAGCAAGGAGTGATTAAGGTGCGTACAAACGTGGGAACATTAGAGAGATTTATCAGCAATTTATGTGGAGAGTTTAATAATGATAGGCAAATAGAGGAAGAAATGAAAGCGGGACAAGTTTCTTCGCCTAAAGCAAAGCACATTAATCAGGTGTGTAATGATAAAATTGAAAACTTACCAGATGGTTTTAAGGGATATTTTGTGATTGAAGAAAGCTATTATGAAGTGGGCGGTAGAAAAAATATTTTGCCACATTTATTTTTATTTGATTTAAATGAAGAAGGTAAGGTAGTGCTCACTTCTTATGAGTTACCAGAAGGAGTTAAAAAAGAAGAATTCAGAAATGATAATGAAGCCCTTAAGATGGATTATAATCACCTGAAAAAATCAGAAAAGTTCAATCCTATGGTATATGAAGCAAAAGAAGAGGCATTTGAAGGCGCGAGTATAAGTGATTTTGGGAATGGGCTTATCTTTACTTTAAAAGAAAAAACAACACCGAGGACTTTGGAAGTAAGTGAGATATTTGAAAGAAATGGCAAGAAAACTTTTGGATTTGATAGTCCTATTATTTACGATAGACAAGATTCATATAAAGAATCAAGAACAAGAATATAAGATGAAAATGGTTATAGGGGGAAAAAATGATACGCGATTATAAAAATTATATAAAATTTTGGCCTGAATTTAAGCAAAAATTATCAAAAGAGGAATTAGAAGAAGCATTATATTTTATTTATCATGATAAAAAGATTTTAGTACAAACTAGAGAAAATAAGTTTCAAATGCCTACTAAAGAGGTGGGAGAGCAACTTGTTAACTCCTTAGAAAATAGCTATTACTTAGGTGAGCTAGAGGGAAGGACATGTATTTGTGGGCAGATGAAAGCTGAACATGAGGTGCCAGAAGAATTTAGCTTTGTTGCCCTTAATGATGAATTATGGGAAATGGATGAGCAGCTATATTTTATTGCCATTAAGGCAATGCAGCTTATGGCATGGGATGAAAACACCAAGTATTGTGGTAGATGTGGCAACATATTTGCACGCAAGACAGATGAAAGGGCAAAGATATGCCCAAATTGTGGGAAGGTAGAATATCCTAGAATTTCACCAGCTGTTATTGTAGGTGTAAAAAAAGGAGAGGATATACTTCTTGCACATAATGCCAACTTCAAAGAAGGATTATATAGTATTATTGCTGGTTTTGTAGAGCAGGGAGAAACACTTGAAGAGGCTGTGAGAAGAGAAGTTTATGAAGAGGTCGGCATTAAGGTGAAAAATATTACTTATGTGAGTAGTAAACCATGGTCTTTGTCAGATTCATTAATGCTAGGGTTTACAGCTGAATATGAAAGTGGAGAAATACAAGTAGATGGAGAAGAACTAGTAGATGCCGGATGGTATAATAAGACGCATTTACCCCCACTACTCCCTATGCCAATTACAACAGCTAGGCAGATTATTAATAAACTTATAGGCATTGATAATACTGTGAAGAGAAGTAATGAGTAAACTAAGAGATGATAGAAATATTGATGAATGAAATTTTAAAATGCACATACGTAAAAAAATTCTTTTAATGCGTTCATCTGCTAGAAATAGGGTCAATAATAAAGCTATATGGATAGGTAAAAGTTGATGTATTTGTTAAAAAGATTGAATAATTTTAGTCCTAATAAGGAAAACTCTTGCTATATAAACATTTAATATTGCCCTTGTGTTTTTTTGAAAAGGCAATTATCATATAGAAGGTTTAGCCAGAAGACGGTAGAATTGACAGCAGGCTAAAGAAATTAGAAGCAGGGAGTAGAATATGAAGAAAAAACTTTTAGCATTAGGACTTAGTAGTATTTTAGCAATGAGCGTATTAGCAGGATGTGGTGGTGCTACAGAGAATAATCAAACAGCAGAGAGCACATCTAAATTTCAAATGTTAGACACAGACCTTAAAGTAGGGATGGTAATAGGTAAAGGATCTATTGATGATCGTTCTTTCAACCAAGGAACTTGGGAAGGTATTACAGGAACTGTTAAAAATAATAAATATTTAAAACCTGCTGGTGAAACAGAAGCAGATTACAGTGTACAAATCGCAAATCTTTATGATGGTGGATTTAAATTTATTATATTACCAGGATACTATTTTGAAACAGCTTTATTCAAAGCACAAGACAAATATCAAGATGCTAACTTTGTAATCTTAGATGGTGCACCAAATGATGGACAAGGTAATACATTAATTGGTGATAACACAGCATCGATTACATTTGCAGAGCATGAAGCTGGTTTCTTAGCAGGTGTTGCAGCAGCACAACAAATTAAAGAAGGTGACTTTGGTTTCTTAGGTGGTATGGCACTTCCAGCAGTACAACGTTTTGAAGCAGGTTTCTCTCAAGGAATTAACTATGCAAACACAAACTTAGGGACAAACGTAACACTTACTGAAGAAAACGTAGTATACCAAGGTACTTTCGATGATAAAGCAGCTGGTCAACAAATTGCAGCACAAATGTATGATCGTGGTGTAAAAGTAATCTTTACAGCAGCAGGTGGGACAGGTATTGGTACAATTACAGAAGCTAAACAAAGAGCTGAACGTGGCGATGAAGCATGGGTTATCGGTGTAGACTCAGACCAATATTTAGATGGTATCTACAACAATGATACAAAAGCATCAGTTATTTTAACATCAGCTGTTAAATATGTAGACCAAGCAGCACATGATATGATTGCAGCTCAAGTAGATGGAAAATTCCCAGGTGGCGAGGCTATTGTATTCTCAGTAGCAACAGATGGTGTAGGCCTTCCAGCTGAAAATCCAAACTTAAGTGAAGAGACAATAAAAGTAGTAAATGATGTTTATAACAAAATTAAAAATGGTGAAGTTACTGTTTCAGAAACTTTATAATAGATAATATAAGAAGATTGCTATAGGGGTCTTAAGCCCCAGATATAGCAATCTTTTTTTTGCTTAAAATTATACTCGTACAAAAGTACCAAGAAATAGTTAGAAAATAGTGTTAATTTATATTGTGGTAAAAATTGAAAATTATAAAATAAATTAGTATAATGGTTAATAGGATAAACTAATGTGTAAAAGGAAATGGGGGAAGAAAATGAAAAAAGTATTGTTTGTAGCTTCAGAATGTGTGCCCTTTATTAAAACGGGAGGTTTAGCAGATGTAGTAGGAACACTGCCTAAGATGTTTGATAAAACAAAGTATGATGTACGTGTAATTATTCCTTATTATACGTGTATTCCTCCTGAATACCGCAATAAATTTAACTATGTGCATCATTTCTATATGGATATTGGTTGGCAAAGGGAAAAATTACATGTAGGGATTATGACAACAGTATATGAAGGTGTTACTTTCTACTTTGTGGATAATGAGTATTATTTTAGTGGTTGGGCGCCTTATAGTACAACCCGCTTTGATATTGAGAAGTTTACATTCTTCTGTAAAGCAGTACTTGCAATTCTACCAGTTATTGATTTTAAACCTGATATCATTCATTGTCATGACTGGCAATCATCATTAGTGCCAGTGTATTTAAAAACGATATTTGCAAGTAATCCATTTTTCTGGGGTATCAAAACAATCATGACAATTCACAATTTAAAATTCCAAGGTATATGGGATTTGAAAACGATAAGGGGAATTAGTGGATTGCCAGCAGAACTTTTTACACCTGATAAGCTAGAATTTCATAAAGATGCCAATATGCTTAAAGGCGGGCTTGTTTATGCCGATTATATTACAACGGTAAGTAATACATATGCGAGGGAAATTCAACAGCAATACTATGGAGAAGGGTTAGATGGATTACTTAGAGCAAGAAATCAATCACTATGTGGCATATTAAATGGTATTGATTATAAAGAATATGATCCAAATAAAGATCCACATCTATATAAGAATTATGACATCACTAATTTTGGAGCATTTAAAGTACATAATAAGTTAGAACTTCAAAAACAATTAGGTTTGCCAGTAGATAGAAATAAATTTATGTTAGCGATTATTTCAAGACTTACAGATCAAAAAGGACTCGACCTTATTGATTGGGTAATGAACCAGATTTGTGATGGCAATACCCAGCTTGTTGTACTTGGTACAGGAGAAGCACAATATGAGAATATGTTTAAACATTATCAGTGGATTAAACCGCGTAATGTATCTGCCAATATTTATTATTCAGATGATCTAGCACATAAACTTTATGCAGCAGCAGATGCTTTCTTGATGCCTTCAAGATTTGAGCCATGTGGGTTATCACAATTAATGGCTTTACGTTATGGTACGGTACCTATTGTTAGAGAAACAGGTGGGCTTAAGGATACTGTTCAGCCTTATAATGAAATTGAAAATACAGGTACAGGATTCTCCTTTAGAAATTACAATGCCCATGAAATGTTAAATATTATTAACTATGCGAAGAGCGTTTACTATGATAGACCAGAAGCTTGGCGTGCGATGATGCGCCGTGGCATGGAAGCTAACTTCTCTTGGTATACATCTGCTAAGAAGTATGAAGACTTATATGAGGGGCTTACTTGCTGGAAATAAAAGATAAGGCATGAAAAATTAAGAAATAAAAATGAGAATTAGAAATGAAAAATAAACAGGGGAAAATTAAAGATAAAGCAAGATGCTTGAAACCTAAGAAGAAAGGGGGAAAGCATCTTGCTTTTTTGTAGCGTAGGGAGGTTTGAAATTTTCATTAATATATATTATCCTTAAAGGAATGGACAATGCGTATTAAAACTGAGTGAAGTGTAAAAAACAATATGGATATAACATGATAAAAGGTGAGGAAAATGAAGGATAATAGAGAATTACAAAAATTGCTGATGAGCTTAGATGGTAAAAGTTATGGTGCTTATAAAGAAATTAAGGGAAGTTATAAATTTGAAGATTATATTATTGAAGTACAGCATGTACAGGGAGACCCTTTTGCAAGTCCATCTAAAATACGTGTGTTTATGGATTTAAATGTAGCAGGCATGCCAAAGGAGCTTGTAGCAACTAAAAATAGACGCATTGCAGTAGCAGATTTCCTAACAAGAAATTTCTCGGATAATATTGAGAAGTATTATGATGGCGTAAGGGGTTCAGGAAAAAGTGGTGTGATTACAATTGCACGTTGCAGTGCACAAATTTTAGAGAGAACAGCAGTTATTATTAATGAGAAGCAGATAGAAGTAAGATGCGAAGTAGGACTGCCAGCGGCTGGTAGAAGGGTACTTGGTAAGTCGGCGACTTATGTTTTATGTGAGGCATTACCTAAGATTGTAGAAGCATCTCTTTATTATAAAAGAATAGAAAGTAGTAAGTTACAACAACAGGTAGAATTAATGGAAGACCAAGCCTTTATTCGTGAAGAGCTTGTAAGAAGAGATTTAGTAGCCTTTGTGGCAAATGGGGCAATATTACCTAGAAAGAGTGGTATTTCTGAAGCACCGCTTAAAAATGGGGTGCCATTTAAAAGCCCAGCTAGTTTAGAGATAGAAATGGTACTTCCTTTTAGAGGCAAGGTAAAGGGACTCGGTATTCCAAAAGGTATTACGCTTATTGTAGGAGGAGGCTATCACGGTAAGTCAACTTTATTACAGGCAATTGAAAAAGGGGTATATAATCATATCCCAGGAGATGGGAGAGAGCTTGTTATTACCCGCGAAGATGCTATGAAAATTCGTGCTGAAGATGGACGCAGTGTAGTGAATGTAAATATTAGTCCATTTATTAATAACTTGCCAAATCATAAGGATACAGTAAGGTTTACAACTGAAAATGCTAGTGGGAGTACATCTCAGGCAACTAATGTCATGGAAGCTTTAGAAGCGGGAAGTAAAGTGTTACTTATAGATGAAGATACATCTGCAACAAACTTTATGATTCGTGATGGCCGCATGCAAAAATTGGTGGCTAAAGAAAAAGAACCTATTACACCATTTATTGATAAGGTAGAGCAGCTCAAGACACAAAAAGATGTTTCAACGATTATGGTTGTAGGTGGTAGTGGTGATTATTTTGATGTAGCCGATCATGTTATTATGTTAGATGAATATTATTTAGAAGATGTGACAGATAAAGCAAAAACGATTGCAAGAGAAATGGGCGAAACAAGAACGCGTCAGTTAGGTGAAAGCTTTGGAGAAATTACAAGTCGTATTCCGCTTAAAAATAGTTTTCCAAAAGGTGAGAGGGATTCTAAGATTAAAACGAGAAGTTTAGAGACTATTACCTATGGCGAGAGTAGCATTGATTTAAGCTATGTGGAACAGCTGGTGGAATATAATCAGACGCATGCATTAGGTGCTATTTTAGAATATATGGCAAAAAATATTATTGATGATAAACATAGTTTAAAAGAATGTACCCAAATACTTTATAAAAAGATTGAAAAAGAAGGGCTTACAGTACTTTCAGGCTGTAGCGGCTATTCTGGTAGTTTAGCGCTTCCAAGGACTTATGAGGTGTGCAGCATGATTAATCGTTATCGAAGACTTAAAACGAAATAAGAAATAAGATATTGAAATGGAGAGACATATGAAGGAAGCTAATAAGTCATTTTATAAGATGGTATTTGCCTTAGTTATGCCTATGGCAATACAGAATTTAATTAATACAGCCATTACTTCAGCAGACGTTATGATGTTAGGGAAGGTAGGAGAGACTGTATTATCAGCCTCTTCTCTGGCTGGACAGGTACAATTTATACTCACACTCTTTTTCTTTGGCATTACTTCAGGTGCCGCTGTTCTAACAGCCCAGTACTGGGGAAAAAGAGATATGCTGACCATTGAGAAAATCATGGGGATAGCTATGCGGTTTGCTATGATTGTAAGTATTGTATTTACCGCCGCTGTACTATTATTTACAAGACCTATCATGCATATTTTTACGAAGGAAGTAAATGTTATAGATGAGGGTGTTAAATACTTAAGAATCATTGCTTTTTCGTATGTACCAATTGCTATAACAATGGTATATCTTAATATTATGCGTAGTGTAGAGAAGGTTGTGATTTCTACTATTGTATATTCTAATTCGTTACTTCTAAATGTTACGCTTAATGCTCTTTTGATATTTGGCGTAGGGCCTTTCCCTAAATTAGGCATTCAAGGGGCAGCTATAGCGACACTTATAACACGTATTGTGGAACTTATTATTGTAATGATTTATGCGAAGAAAATTAATAAAGTTATTACCTTTAGATTTAGAGATTTATTTGTAAGAGATAAATTGCTTATAAAAGACTTTCTCAAATATGCTTCCCCAGTTATTGCAAATGAACTTTTATGGGGGGCAGCTTGTTCAACAAATGCCATTGTCATTGGGCATATTGGTAGCTCAGTTGTAGCAGCAAATTCAGTAGCACAAGTAACAAGGCAGTTAGCGATGGTTGTAGCCTTCGGAATAGCCAATGCAGCAGCTATTGTAATCGGTAAGACGATTGGTGAAAATAATGAGAAACTGGCAGAAGAATATGGCAAGCGATTTTTACGCCTTAGTATTTATGCAGGGATGTTAGGTGCAGTAGTTGTTTTAGGTGTAAGACCTATTGTGATGAATGTATTAACATTATCAGAGGAGGCAAAAGGCTATTTATCTATGATGATGATGATTATGTCTTACTTTACTTTTGCACAGTCTATTAATACAACCCTTGTAGTAGGTGTCTTTAGAGCAGGTGGGGATACTAAGTTCGGGCTTATTATAGATGTAACGACAATGTGGGGTGGTTCTATTTTATTAGGTGCACTTGCTGCCTTTGTTTTAAAATGGCCAGTAACGATTGTATACATATTGTTAATGTGTGATGAAATTATAAAACTACCTCTAACATATTGGCGTTATAAGAGTAAAAAATGGCTTTGCAATGTTACAAGATAAATAAGATGATTAGTGTAAGGAGGAACAAATGAGTAAAAGAGATGCAAAAGACATATTAGTCCAAAGCTTTAAAGCGCTTTTACAGGAACATGCTTTTGATAAAATTACAGTAAAGATGATTACAGACCGTGCAGGTGTCATTCGTTCCACCTTTTATCATCACTTTATAGATAAATATGAAGTAGTAGAATATATTTGTAAAGAAGAAGTGTTTAACTTGGCTGAAAAGCTTATTAGCCAAGGAAAACCTATTGAAGCCATTAGGCTGATGTTTATTCAGATAGAAGCTAATAAGGCGTTCTTTATGAAAATTGTAAAAATAGAAGGACAAAATGATTTTGAAGAAATTTTTTATACTAATTTTTTGAGATTATTTATAAAAAACTTTAAAGTGTTTGGCGATGAGGATAAGCATCATAACAGCATTTTAAAACCCAGTACTGTTGCCATGTATTATGCGAAAGGATTAACCTTTGTTGTAAAAGTATGGTTAGGAACAGGGATGTTAATTGGTGCAGAAGAAGCAGCGCAAAATTATTTAACCCTTGTAACACATTCAATAGAAGATATATTCCATAAATAAAGAGAGTGCCTGAGGCACTCTCTTTATTTATAAACATATTTGAAAAGATAGATAAAATATAAAGTAAGTAAATGCGCTGGATAAAAAATATAAAATATATATTTAAGTGAAATGCCGCGTTTACCATTGTAGAGTGCAATAGGAAGAATTGCTAAAGCACCGAAACATTGTATGCCTTTAGCAAGGAAGTTTAGGAAAACAAATCCTAAGGCAAGAATAAGGAAGTTATGATGTATGCTATAGAGATAAATAAGAACAATCATGGCAACACCGAATACCCCATAATCCACCTGGCATTTTAAAGCTAGAAAAGCACCTACGGCAAATATCATAAGCTGAATAAATGGACGTTCTTGAAAATTTTTAAATCCAATAAGTACTAAGAGTCCTATAAGTAGTGTAAAGAAGACATTTTGATGATAGGGATAAAAGGGAACGTGATAGATTGCTAAATCAAAAGGAACCTCTGAGATAAGTGCAAAGAGACCTAAGCGTAAGGCATAGCTGTACACATTATGAGTATGTAGAAAGCCTTCTACTAATAAAAAACAAAAAATAGGGAAAGCAAGTCTCCCAATAATTCTTAGAAAAACATATTGTGGAAACAAAATTCCCCCGATATGGTCAATCAACATAGTAATAATAGCAATAATCTTGAGTGTACTACCACTTATTCCAATTTTCTGCGATAACATCTCGAACCTCCCATACAAAAGACTAGTAACATGTTTCTAGTATAAGTCATTTCACAAAAAATGGATAGTTTAAAGATGATAGTGAGGTTTTGGTTCATGAAATAATTTCCACCTAATAAAGTCATCTGCGAATATGCCAAGAGGAGATAAAAAGAACCAAATGATAGAGAAAGGCAGACAGACTTGTCCCATAAGGTTAAAAGGAAGATGGCTATAATCCCAAATATTAAGACCTAAGTAAACATTGAGGAGCAGGCCACTTAAAAATTCTAATACTGTGATGATTAATGCAGAAATAAACATTTGAAGAATAAGGGAGGTTTCGAAACCTAAAATATTATTAATAAGTCCCATTAAAACAAAACAAATACCACCTAAAATGCCCATTGTCCAATGTGTATGGCCTCTATAAAGTATTTCAATGAGCAGATAACTAAGGCCACCAGTACAGAAAAGTACAAGATATTTTAAAAGCTGTCTCATAGGTAAATCCTTTCTATAGATTGCTTGAAGTGTCAGTATCATTAGTCCTAGTATGTCTAAAAATACAAACTTTATGTGTCAAAAAACTTATACTAAGAGACAAAAATGCCGATACATTAAAGAAATACTATAAGAAAATATGACGTAAAAAGGAGGATTTACCTATATGACGAGGCGAAGATGGATGAACTGCTTAAGTAGTGCAGTGCTCGTTTTAGCAGCACCAATTATGGCACAAACGACACCGACAATAGCAGATACACAAATCCAAATAACAACAAGCTTAGAATTTCAAAGTAACAATACGTACATAAGACCGATTAATGTAGCGGCAGAAGTAATCTCTCCTTTTGGAGACTTAAGAAATGGCTATACACACCAGGGCACTGACCTAAGATTGCCAATCGGAACACCTATCTACGCTGTAGCCGATGCCACAGTAATTAAAGCAGCCCCAGATTCAAAAGGTGTGGATGCAGGTGGCGGGCATATAATTATGTTAGACCATGGCGGTGGCATTCAGACATGGTATATGCATTTAGATGCCTATGCAGTAAATCTTGGCGACAAAGTAACTAAAGGGCAAATTATAGGATTTTCGGGTAATAGTGGTGAGAGTACAACACCGCATTTACATTTTGAATATCGTGTAAATCAAATACCGATAGACCCAAGTTTTATTTTAAATCAGGAACAAAATGTAAATGATGTAAATAATGTAAATGAAAGTTTAACACAAGTAGAGCAGGAACTTATTAGCTTGAATGAGCCTTTTGTTGTCATACAATCTTAAAAAAAGTTAATTCCCAGTAAAAAAGTAGGAAAAAACGGAATTTGTATCTAGACTTCCTAAGTGAGATGTATTATTATTATGAAATAGCTTTCACAAGAAGCAAATAGACTTAATCATTTTGGCGACATGGAGGACTAGAAATGGGACAAAGTACTTTTTTAACAGAGTTCTTATTACTGAGTAACTTAAAAACAGTAATGTTTATAGCTGTACTTATAGGGTTGTTTGTTGTAATTCATATGATGGAAAAGCGTAAAGTGAAATTTTCTATTCGTATGATTACAGGAACAGTCATTGGTTTAGTATTAGGTGTACTTATTCAGCTTGTAGCGGGATTTCCTGAAGTACCAGGAGATGTACAATGGCTGAAAGAAGTCAGCAGCTGGTATGGCCTTGTAGGAAATGGCTTTATGGATTTACTTAAAATGTTAGTAGTACCGCTTGTATTTTTATCAATCACTCGTGTGATTATGAATATGCAGGGAGATAATTTAGGAAAACTAACAGCAAAATCAATTGGTATGCTTTTAGGAACAACACTTATTGCAGCGTTTATTGGAATCTTTATTGGAAATCTCTTTGATTTTCAAGCAGGAATGCAAATTGTAGGTGAAGAAGCACAAATCCGAGAAATGAGTTCTATTGTAGAAACATTTAGAGGACTTCTGCCTTCTAATCCAGTAAAGGCTATGGCAGATGCCAATATCGTAGCAGTGGTAATATTTGCAAGCTTCATAGGTGTAGCGATTAGACGTATGAGCAAAAAGCATGGTGAAACTATTGAACCATTTGTAAAGTGGATAGAAGCTTTTTATAAAATTATTTTAAGTGTAGCTATGACAATTATTAAATTTATGCCATATGCAGTAATTGCCTTACTCGCAAATACAATTACAGCTAGAGGTATTGGTGCATTAGCTTCTGTATTTAAATTTATAATCGCTATATATATAGCCATAGCTATTATGTTTGTAGTGCATTTAATTATTGCAGCATTAAATGGTATTAATCCAATTGCTTATCTAAAAGCTGTAACGGAACCTTTAGTATTAGCATTTACTTCACGTTCAAGTTTAGGAACATTACCAGTTACTATTGAAACACTTCATCAAAAAGTTGGTGTAGAAGAAGGTGTAGCTAGCTTTGTAGGAAGCTTGGGTGCGAATATGGGTATGAATGGTTGTGCGGGTATTTATCCAGCTATCGTGACAATTATGTTAGCGCAAATAACAGGAACACCGATGGACTTAAGTTTCTACATCATGTTAGTCATTGTAATTACCATTAGTTCATTAGGGATTGCAGGCCTTCCTGGTTCTGCAACGATTGCTGTATCAGTAGTTGTTGCAGGGATGGGAATGGGTGCATACTTCCCACTTATTGGTGGTGTAATTGCTATTGACCCAATTATTGATATGGGAAGAACAATGCTCAACGTAAGCGGAACACTTATTAGTGCAACAACAGTTGCAAATACGAGTGGTCAAATAGATAAAAGCGTTCTGAGAAGAAAGAAGTAATGTAATTTGATTTAATGTCAGTATAATTCAGCTGTGGCGGTCACATACTAGCATATATAAGTTAGAGAAAGGGATATGAAGGCTATGAAATATGTTGTATTATCACCTCATAATAAGCTAATATGTTTTGATCATAGTTCACAAGTTGAAGAATATTGCTTAGAAAAAGATAATCAGGCACTGAATGGATATTGTGATGATCAGGAATTTACTTATGAAACAATGACACCTGTAGAAATAGGCTATACCTATGTTGCTTCTGTAGCGGAACAAGGTGGATGCAAGATTTATGAAACAAGGCAAGTGCTAGATAAGATGAATGAATTGCAAGTAGAGGCAGAACTTATTGATAGAGTAAATAATATATTTAATGATCGTAGATTAAATAATGAAATAGATTGCCCATCTTATTTAGAGGATGTATTGATGGAAGTTACACCTATACCAGCTTCATGTATGACAGATGGCGTATATATTATGGATAATGTAGATTCAGCAAGTGATGAAAGAAATAATTCAGGCGTATAAAAAGGACGTTGACACCCTAGTAGGGATGTCAACGTCCTTTTTATTTTTCTATATTTGACTATGAATATATGGTATGTTAAAGTTTAAAATGTATTTAAAATTTTAAAAAATAAAATATTTTACTATATTCCTGGAGGGAGAAAATGAAGCAAGTATTAGGGGATTTTTTAGATGAGGTGTGTGATAAATATAGTCAAAATGAATGTATATATTTTCCAACAACAGGAGCAACTTATACATATGAAATGTTCCGTCAGTATGTATGTGATGTTGAAAAGGGACTAGTTGCATTAGGCCTCAACAAAGGTGATTTAATCGCCATTAAGTCGAGTAATACTCCAGAGTGGCTTGCTATGCAATGGGCAGGATTTAAGTTAGGAATTATTGTAGTGGGTTTAAATGCTGGATTAACACCAGTAGAAGTAGCACATGCCATGAAGCATACAGGAGCAAGAATATTATTTACAGATGATATGAATTATATAATAGGTAAAGAAAAAGATTATCGTGTAATCATATGGGAATATGCAAACCAATTTATCATTGATTTAGGAAAGACAATTGAAACGGCTACAATTGAAGAACGTAATATGACTGTAACGGCTATGGATCCAGCTTTAATTTTATTTACCTCAGGAACAACTAGTGAACCTAAGGCAGTATTAATGAAGCATAGTGCTATTTTAAGTGCCATTGCGGCCTATAATAAGACTTTATCTTATAAACAGGCAGATGCGAACCAACAAGATAATGCACTCGTTTGTACACCTTTAGCACATATGATGGGGTGTTTATATGGGATTATGCCGGTTCTGGCATTTGGTGGAAAAATTACTTTAGTAGAGAAGTTTAAAACGAATACAGTATTAGAGATTATAGAAAAAGAGCGTTGCACTATTTTTAATGGGGTCCCCACGATGTTTTTATTTTTGCTAGATGAATATAGGGACTATGATATAAGTTCGCTTCGGACAGGATTAATTGCAGGCTCTTATGTAGCGACTAAACTTTATAAGCGTATTACTGAAGAGTTAGGCATGGGGGAACTTTTACAAGCTTTTGGTCAAACAGAAACGTTAGCAGCAACAGGCATTAGTATGAAGGACCCTTGGGAGAAGCGTATGTGTACGACAGGAAAAGCATTAGAAAATGTAGAGATTAAGATAATCAGTCCTGAAAACAAAGACGGAAAAGAAATTATATTAGGGCCTAATGAACGAGGAGAAATTTTAATTCGTAGTCCTTACTGTATGATGGAATATTTAAAGAATGAAACGGCAACCAAGAAAACTATTAATAAAGAAGGCTGGGTACATACAGGTGATTTGGGATATTTAGATGAGGAGGGGTATTTATATATTAAATCAAGATTGAAAGATATCATCATTAAGGGGGGCGAAAATATATGCCCTGCTGAAATAGAAGATGCATTAGTGCAAATGGAAGAAATAAAAGAGGCAGTAGTTGTAGGTGTACCAGATGTTTATAAGACAGAGGAAATATGTGCATTTGTAGTACCTGAAGATGAAGAGCCCTTACATATAGAGCAGATTAAACGCGCATTAAGGAAAGGTTTAGCTAAGTATAAAATTCCTAAGTATATTATTCGTATAGGACGTTTTCCTAAAACAAATAGTGGAAAGGTCAAGAAGGAAGAATTGAAAAGCTTATATAGTATATTAGCGCAATGATTTAAGTGACCTAAAATACTAAAAAAATATTAATTAGAAATGTAGATTAAATAATAAAAAAATAATGGTTAAAAAAGAGATAGAATGATGAGAATGTAGCATTAAGAAGGGCATTACATCAAGAGAATTTGAAGTTGATTATAAATAAAATTCAGAAATTATTATTAAAAATAAAAAATATTTATAATAGTAAAAATACAACAAAAATTTCGTATTTTAAAATGGTTAGGGTTACGCTATAATGATGCGTAGTAAGGCGAATTATTAAAAAAATAGGACGATAGATAGGAAAGGAGTCAAAAAATGTTAACAAGCAATAAAAACGTTCTTAATTGGGTAGAGGAAATGGTAGCCCTAACAAAACCAGACAAAGTAGTATGGATTGATGGCTCAAAAGAGCAGTTAGATGAAATTAGAAAGCAAAGTGTAGAATCAGGAGAAATGATTAAACTTAATGAAGAAAAGTTACCTAACTGTTATTTACATCGTACAGAGCCAAATGATGTAGCCAGAGTTGAACATAGAACATTTATTTGTTCTAGAAACAAAGAAGATGCTGGTCCAACAAATAACTGGGAAGATCCACAAGTTATGTATGCCAAACTTGGCAAAATGTTTGATGGCGTTATGAAAGGCCGCACAATGTATGTTATTCCTTATTCGATGGGACCTATTGGCTCAGAGTTTTCTAAAGTAGGTGTAGAACTTACAGACTCTACTTATGTAGTTCTTAACATGGATATTATGACAAGAATGGGAAAAGATGCTTTCACTCAACTAGGAGAGACATCTAATGACTTCGTAAGAGGGCTCCATTCAAAAGCTGATATCGATGAAGAAAATAGATATATCTGCCACTTCCCAGAAGATAATACAATCTGGTCAATTAACTCAGCTTATGGTGGTAATGTACTTTTAGGTAAAAAATGTTTTGCACTTAGAATTGCATCTTTCCAAGGTAAAAATGAAGGATGGATGGCAGAACATATGCTTATCTTAGGTGTGGAAAATCCACAAGGTGAAGTAAAATATATCTGTGCAGCATTCCCATCAGCATGTGGTAAGACAAATCTTGCAATGCTTATTCCACCAGAAGTATATCAAAAAGCTGGTTACAAAGTATGGTGTGTAGGTGATGATATCTCTTGGCTTAGACAAGGACCAGACGGTAGACTTTGGGCAATTAATCCAGAGAATGGTTTCTTTGGTGTAGCACCTGGAACAAACCTAAAATCTAATCCAAATGCACTTCATACAACAGAAGAAGGTACCATCTTTACAAACGTTGCTTTAAATTTAGATACAAATACAGTTTGGTGGGAAGGACTTGATAAAAATCCTCCAACACATGCACTTGATTGGATGGGTCAGCCATGGGATCCTACAAAAGATACAAAAGCCGCACATCCAAATAGCCGTTTCACAGCACCAGCTAAAAACTGCCCATGTATCAGTAGTGAGTTCAATAATCCACAAGGTGTACCAATTTCTGCAATCGTATTTGGTGGACGCCGTGCAAAAACTGCACCACTTGTATATGAATCAAGAAACTGGAATCATGGTGTATTCGTAGGTTCAATTATGGCATCTGAAACAACAGCTGCAGCAACAGGTGCAGTAGGTGTAGTAAGACGTGATCCTATGGCAATGCTTCCATTCTGTGGTTATCATATGGGTGACTATTTCAAACATTGGATTGAAATGGGTAGCAAACTTGGTGATAAAGCACCTAAAATTTTCAACGTTAACTGGTTTAGAACAGATGATGAAGGCAATTTCATTTGGCCAGGATTTGGCGATAACTTAAGAGTACTTAGCTGGATTTTAGACCGTTGTGAAAACAAAGTTGAAGCAGTAGAAACACCTATTGGATTTGGTCCTAAAGTAGAAGATATCAATATCGAAGGGTTAGATATCGATAAAGATACAGTAGCTAATTTACTTCAAGTAGATAAGGAATTATGGAAAGAAGAAGTTGTTGGTATTCATGAGTTCTATGATAAATTCGGAGATAGATTACCAGTAGAACTTAAAGAAGAATTAAATACATTAGAGAATAATTTATAAAAGTAAAAGTGAAGTAGAAGAAGTAGAAGGGCCGCGAGGCAATCGTCTGCATTCTACCTGCACTCTCCGTATTTTATGTCTCTCTAAGCTTAACCTTTCAAGGAACGGCAGAAAACTCGCTATGCTCAAACACTCTGCCTAAAACCCCTTGAAAGGTCTTCGCTAAGAGAGACATTAAAATACTCCGAAGGCAGGATAGAATACAGGCGATTGTCTCGCTTTTCTTTTTCTACTTTTATTTTTAAAGGAGTGGAGGGAGTAGTGAAGCTAGGTGAAGAGTGGAGATTTTGGGAGTAGCAGTGGATGATGAAGTGAAAAAAGTTATGTGAATGTGTAAATGAGAGATGAAAAAGAAATTTGATTAAGTATTGACTTAATTAAAAATGGGAGTATAATCTAATTAAGTAATTACTTAATTGGATGAGGGATAGTATGGAACTAACGTTAGTGTTAAAGGCAATATCGGATGAGACACGAATGAAGATTATTAAATTTCTTCTGGGTCATGATTATTGTGTGAGGGGACTTGCTAGAAGGCTAGGGCTGAGTGAGAGTGCTGTATCACAGCATGTGAAGGTACTTAAGGAGGCCGGCATTTTAGTAGGTGAAAAAAGAGGGTACTTTGTACATTATGAAGTCAATAAGGAAGTGCTCTTAGAGGCAGCAAGGCAGTTGGAAGCACTTGCAGGTGAAGAAACTTTATCTTGTGTGGCAGCTCATGAAAGTGGATGCCAGAAAGAGCGTTGTCAGTGTCAGTTTAGGAAATAAAATAACTAATATAAAAGCTTTAGGAGGCGTAAAGTATGATTCTTGCAGTAACTTATGAAAATGGAAATGTTTTTGGTCATTTTGGACATACAGAGCAGTTTAAGGTATATGAGATTGAAGGCGGAAATGTTGTTTCACAAAAGGTAGTGGATACTAATGGTAGTGGACATGGCGCTTTAGCAGGATTTCTTAAAGATTTAAATGTAGATACTTTAATTTGTGGCGGCATTGGTGGCGGTGCTAAAAATGCTTTAGCTGAAGCAAATATTAAAGTATATCCAGGGGCACAAGGAAATGCCGATGCACAGGTTACAGCTTTTATTAAAGGTGAATTAAATTATGACCCAAATACAAAGTGTAGCCATCATGACCATGAACATGGCGAAGGTCATACTTGCGGAGAACATGGTTGCAAATAACCATAGTTAGGCAAATTTATGAAATATAAAAGAAGGAGAGTATAGGAAGGAATCATAAGACTTCCTATACTCTCCTTCTTTTATATCTAACGATAGATTTTATCTCTATAAATTTTAGTTATTTAGTGTGTACGGCTATAGTGCATATTCTACATAATGTAAATTGTAAAAAAGCCATTTATAGGGGATTTATGCGATTGACGATTTTGGGGAGGAGATGTAGAATTTTTTAGTAAGAAGAAATGGATGATTAATAAGGAGTGAAGAAAATGAAAATCATAGTACAAATTGCCATTGTATTTGCTATATGTCTACTCGGACAAGTAGTTGTTAGTGTATTGCCATTTCCTTTTCCAGCTAGCGTAATGGGGATGATTATATTATTTTTACTCTTGTTATTTAAGGTGTTGAAGACGGAACATATTCAGGCTAAGACTAACTTCTTGCTTCAGAATATGGCATTTTTCTTTATACCTTCTGGCGTAGCTATTATGGAGAATTATGATTTACTAAAGGGAAGTGTCCTTAAAATTTTTTTAGTATGTATTATTACAATGATTTTAACTTTTGCAGCCACAGCGTATACAGTAACTTTTGTGATAAGATGGCAAAATAGTAGGAGGAAGACAAATGAGTGAAATCACAGCTAGTCCATATTTTGGAATTATTATATCTATATTTGCTTTTGAATTAGGAATTGTGATTAACAAGAAATTAAAGACACCTATTGCAAATCCACTGCTTATAGCTATTTTATTAATTATTGCAGTGCTTCAAGTATGCCGAATTCCTATAGAAAACTATAATATGGGAGGCGAGATTATTACCATGTTTTTAGCACCTGCTACAGCGGCACTGGGTATTTCTATTTATAGTCAATTGGAAATACTTAAGAAAAATTGGCTTCCTATTGTTATAGGAACAGCAGTAGGAGCAGCAGTATCTATGTTGAGTGTATTTATACTTTGTAAGTTATTTAAGTTAGATGAAACTTTGACAGCTTCATTATTACCTAAGTCAGTTACAACGCCAATTGCTATAGAAGTTTCTTCTCAATTAGGAGGGCTTATACCTGTTACAGTAGCAGCTGTTATTATTACAGGAATTGCAGGCGCTATATTGGCACCTGTTATGATAAAAGTATTTCGTATTAAAGAACCTATTGCAGCTGGCGTAGCGATTGGTGCATGTAGCCATGCCATGGGAACAACTAAGGCATTAGAGTTAGGACAAATACAAGGGGCAATGAGTGGGATTTCTATAGGGATTACTGGAGTCATGACAGTAATCTATGCATTATTTTTAACTTAAGGGGTAAAAGGATAAATTTATATAATGTTAAGGGAGAAAAGGACTATTTAAGCAGTTTAATGAGAGGACAAACTGTTTAGATAGTCTTTTTTTTAATAGAAGTCTAAAAAATGCATTAAATTGGTAACTATAACGTATACTAAAACTATATCAAATAGAGAATGAGAAAATATTAACAAAAAGAAAGAGGTGTTTCACATGAATACAGTAACAATTGCATGTCTTCCGGCCTCACAAACGGATGGTGAACGTGTTAGTTTTAACTTTTCTACCGTACAGCTTCCCAAGGAAAAATATTTAGTTTGGCACGTTATAAGTCAAATTGAGGAAGATAAAAACATTCATTTTAAGGTAAAGCAAGAGGGCAGTAATGGCGATCATCCTATAATATTTGAGGATATACATGATGGTTTTATGATGCCCTATGAAGCAATGAGAAATCTATATATTGCAAGTCCTAAAAATGTAACAGGACATTTTATGGTAGAGGTAGAAGCAAAATCATAAGGTAATCGTAAAAAGGCTAAAGGCTAAAGGCTAAAGGTGGTATCACTTTTAGTTCTTTAGCTTTTTTTGTTCAAATCAAATGCTAATAAAGTCGGAAATGTGCTAAAATAAAGACAAATAAAATAGGATATATTATAAATTTTATAAGCAGGAGGAAGATTGAGTGAGTAGAGCATGTATAAATTGTGGAGAGGCGCTAGCAGATGAGGATAAGTATTGTCCTTTATGCGGGACATTTAATCCACTCCAGGAAATGAAAGCTACAAATCAATATAATGGGGGGCCATATCAAGAAGCACAGTATGATCCCTTTAAGGCAGGAATGGTTCATCAAGCAATTAAGGAAAAGAAGTCACATAATAAGGCGTGGATAATTTTAACATTGGGTGTTATTGCTATAATGGCTTTTTATCGCATAAATGAAAGAAAGATAGAAATTAAGAGGGCGAATGTCCCACCAGCACAAATTAATCTAGTAACAGGTGAGGTAGGAAAAATCATAGAAACTGAAGATTTTGATTTTATAATAAAAGAGGCTGTAGACATTCAGAATGAAAGTATAAATAATATATTACCAGAAGGTAAGAAAATTGTAGTGGTTAAGGCCAGTGCAGATAATTTAAAGGATAGTAAAATCTTTGAGGAAAGTCCTGATATTTATGGGATATACGATGGGGATCATTATGTAGAACCACTTTCTGATTATGAGGTAACAGATATACTAGAGAAGATTGGCTATAAAATGTTTTATTTAAGAGATCTTAAATATGATGGGAACACTTCAGGGTACTTAATGTATGTAGTAAATGAAGATGTAGCGGAAATAACACTCGCATATTCAGAGCTAAATATAAGTTCAACAAGAGGAAATACAATAGGTAAGACATATGAAGTGACAGTACCTATTGGGGACTAATCAGAAAGGAGATACATAGATGAACGATAATGGGATAGGAATGGTTTTAAAACTGTTAGGGAAAATTACACTTTTTATTATAGTCATTGCAATGAGTGATGTTATTATGGAAGATATCATTGATAACAATCGATATCAGTCTATTGATAGAACATATGAGATGCGTGAAACTGTGACAGGTACTAAGTATACTGTAGTTGTAAAAAAAGCTGAGCCTTTTACAGGAGATGCCTCAATTTATAAAGTAAAAAGAGATCAAAAACTTATGGATATAGAGATTGAGTTGACTAATAATCAGGCATTGGCAGAATATATGGATGAAGGTGGTTATTTCTTTAGATTTAATACTATAGATGGTGCTGAGTGTACATATTATGGTAAAGGGGAGCAAGAAGTTGATAATAGAGAGGCAGAAACATTAACTGATGAAATTTATTTACCAGCAGGACGCACAAAAACAATTCATTATGTAGTAGGGGTACCAGATATTGCAGAGCGTATAGAAGTTGAATATAGTGAATACACACCAACGGGCAGTATATATAATACTATTTTAGTAGACTTATAGGAGGCAAAGATGAAGCATATTGTCTGCTTTTATACTATACAAAAATAATATAGACTTTTAACCTAGAGATAGGTTAGTATACAATAAAGAAACAAAGGAGGAGCTAGGGGTGGAAATATTAACAATACTTAATGCCTACTTAGAAAAACAAAAAACTTTTGCTTATGCTATAGAAGAACATCCACTGGGGAGATGCGAAGTAAATATAAAAAAAATCTATATTCAACTTTTAAAATTAGTTTTAAGTGATAGTAAGGCAGTAAATGAAAAACAACTTGATTTTCTAGAGCGACTAATAAAAGGCATTGATTTAGATGATGAGATAAAGTTAGAAATTACTTTAGAGGAAGCAGATAAGAAATTTATAGAAGTTTTAGGCGAATGCTTTTTTAAGTATTTTAAGGGCAGTATTTTAAAATACAATTTTATATTAGATACAATCTTAATATTGATGCAGGCAAGTAAGGAACAAAAGGCATTTATACGTTTAATCTGTGAAACTTTAGGACTTCAAGAGGGGGAAGTTAGATTCTTAATGAATCTTGCAACTTGTATTTTAGAAGAAGATAGTATGAGTTATATGCAAATTATAGAGCGCGTTCCTAAAGGGATAAAGATGCAGAACTTTGTCGGTTATGTAAAACCTTTTTTAATAGGTAGACTAATAGATAATGATGAATTGGTGATGTATTATGGGAATGAAAGAAAAAATCTATATGAAAAGCCTAGCTTTAATGAGATTTTTAAAAGTGAAGAAATGTCATTAGAACGCTGGGTATTTAAGCAAGATGTTTTAGTTTTTGAGAATTGGGCAATTGATTTAACGCATAAGAAGTGGCAGTTTAGAAATAACCAGAAGGTAATTTTTAGAGGCTGTGAAATTATAGGAGATGATACGCCGATATGTTTTGACGGGGTAAGCGAGATTATAATAGAAGACTGCACTTTTACATATTTTAATAATCGTGTGTTTCTAATTAATGATTGTCTAAGTTTAAATATTAAGGAAAGCCTTTTTAAAGAATGTGTTTATCTATATGATGTCTATCAAAATAGTAATGGATGTATTTATTTCATTGCAGATAAGGGAACAACGCTTGCTAGTGGGGAACGTGAAATTAGGGTAGAAGATAGTAAATTTATAGATTGCAGTGTATGGAATAAAGAGGGACATTATTATAGTGATTATAGTCTAGGGTATAGTATGAGTATCCCTCAAAAGATAATAGGTTGTGACTTTAAAAACTGTTTATCGTATATGGGCATGCCTAAAAGGCTTTGTAATGGAGGCAGTGTGTTATTTAATCAGGTAGAAGCAGAGCGATGTAATTTAGCTGCAAGTCACCCTATAAATTAATGAATGAGAATATAAAAACTTTAAGTTAAGATTAATAGATTAATAAGACCAGGGAAGTACTTAGAATAAAAGTGTTTCTCTGGCTTTTTTTGTATGCTTAAAAAAGTGCATATAAAAAAATAGGTGTTGACAAACTAGAGTTAGTTGATTAAGATGTGAAATATAGCACCCCCCAGGAGGGGAGAGGAGGTACAAGCGTGAACGAAGAAAAGAAAAAAGCAATGCAATCCCTAAAAACAGCTAAAGGGCAAATTGAAGGGATTATTAGAATGATAGAAGAAGAGCGTTACTGCGTAGATATTTCAAATCAGATTTTAGCAGCACAATCTTTATTAAAGCGTGCAAACTTACTTATTTTAGAACAACATATGAATCATTGTGTGAAAGAGGCTTGTGAAAATAAGGATCATGCTGAAGAAAAAATTGATGAGATTATTCGTATATTAGAAAAGGTAATGACAAAATAAAAGAGGAGTTAGAAGGAGAATCTATATGAAACAAAATACAAGCAAAATAGAAGGTATGACCTGCTCTGCTTGTGCTAGCCGTATTGAAAGAGTGGTGAAAAAGCTAGAGGGGGTGGAAAGTGCTAATGTTAACTTTGCATCAGAGACATTAAATGTGACTTATGATGAAGAGAAGGTTGATAAAGAGAAAATAACTGCAGCTATTGAGAAAGCTGGTTATAAGGTAAAAACACAAAGTAAATCCTATACATTTAATATTGAAGGGATGACCTGTTCAGCTTGTGCTAATCGTATTGAACGTGTTGTAGGAAAGATTCAAGGGGTAGAGCAAGGAAATGTTAACTTTGCCAGTGAGAAACTAAATGTAACAATAGATGAAAGTACAACAAATATTGGTCAGATTAAAGCAGCAGTTGGTAAGGCTGGATTTAAACTGGTTAGTACGGAGGAAAAGAAGGAAGAGGTCAAAAAGTATAGTGAAGACCAATTATTATTTTATCGCTTTATAGCTTCAATTGGTTTTACAGTACCACTTTTGATTATCAGCATGGGGCATATGATGGGAATGCCATTACCTCATATCATAGAACCAATGATGAATCCATTTAACTTTGCATTAGTACAACTTATTTTAACTGTGCCAGTTATGGTAGTAGGTTATAAATTTTACAAAGTTGGGTTTAAAAATCTTTTCCAGCTTAGTCCCAATATGGATTCATTAATTGCTATTGGTACATCAGCTGCTTTCTTATATAGCATTTATGGTATGGTACAAATTGCTAGAGGTGATGGCAGTTATGCAATGCATCTTTATTTTGAATCAGCAGCAACGATTCTAGCACTTATTACATTAGGTAAATATTTAGAAGCAAGATCAAAAGGCAAGACATCTGATGCTATTAAAAAGCTTATGGGCCTTGCACCTAAGGTAGCAACTGTTGTAAGAGAAGGCAAGGAACAAGTTATTCCAATTGAAGAGGTTTTAGTAGGCGATATTATCCTTGTAAAACCAGGCGAAAAACTTCCTGTAGATGGTGAAATTATAGAAGGAAGTACAGCTATTGATGAAGCCATGATTACAGGTGAAAGTATTCCAGTAGAAAAAACAGTAGGAAGCCAGGTAGTAGGTGCAAGTATTAATAAAACCGGATTTATTAAATACAAAGCCACTAAGGTCGGTAAAGATACAGCTTTAGCACAGATTGTAAAGCTTGTAGAAGAAGCACAAGGTACAAAGGCGCCTATTGCAAAGATGGCAGATGTCATTGCAGCATACTTTGTACCAACGGTTATAGGTCTTGCCATACTTGCAGCAGTATTTTGGCTTATTATGGGGGAAACACCAGTCTTCGCACTAACCATTTTTATTGCAGTATTAGTCATTGCCTGCCCATGTGCTTTAGGGCTTGCTACACCAACGGCTATTATGGTTGGAACAGGTAAAGGCGCTGAAAATGGCGTGCTGATAAAAGGCGGTGAAGCTTTAGAGACAGCTCATAAAATTGATACAATAGTATTTGATAAAACAGGAACTTTAACAGAAGGTAAACCTAAAGTGACGGATATTGTCCTAGCAAAAAATGGAGTGAATACGCATACAGAAGATGATATTTTATTACTGGCTGCAAGTAGTGAAAAAGGCTCTGAGCATCCACTTGGAGAAGCTATTATAAAAGCAGCAGAAGATAAAGGATTAGTACTTAAAAAACTAGAACACTTTAATGCCATCCCAGGACATGGAATTGAAGTGCAAATTGAGGGTAAAATAGTTTTACTTGGAAATAAAAAATTAATGGTTGAAAAACATATAAATCTTACAGAACTTGAAGAAGTTAGTGACAAATTAGCAGCAGAGGGTAAGACATCAATGTATATTGCAATGGGCACAGAGCTTCTAGGGATTGTAGCAGTAGCAGATACTTTAAAGGCAAGCAGCAAAGAAGCGATTGAGACACTTCATGAGATGGGTATCAAAGTAGCCATGATTACAGGTGATAATAAAAGAACAGCAGATGCGATTGCTAAACAGGTAGGTATCGATATTGTACTAGCAGAAGTGCTTCCAGAAGATAAAGCAAATGAAGTAAAACGTCTTCAGGATGAAGGCAAGAAGGTAGCTATGGTCGGGGATGGAATCAATGATGCACCCGCACTATCAAGAGCAGATATTGGTATTGCCATTGGCTCTGGGACAGATGTAGCTATTGAATCAGCAGATATCGTTTTAATGCGTAGTGATTTAAAAGATGTGCCTACAGCCATCAAGCTTAGTAAAGCAACGATTAGAAATATTAAGCAAAATTTATTCTGGGCATTTGGTTATAATGTATTAGGTATTCCAGTAGCTATGGGCGTGCTTCATCTCTTTGGCGGGCCACTCTTAAATCCAATGATTGCAGCAGCGGCTATGAGTTTAAGTTCAGTATCTGTACTTGCAAATGCATTGCGCCTTAGAAACTTTCGTGGTTAAATCAAAGAATGATGTATAGGGTATGCCTAGTTTATAGTGAAATTTAGTAGGTACTAATGTGACGTACTATATGTTAATAAGTATTTTAGATGAATAAAAGGAGGAATTGATAATGAAAAAGAAAATTATGATTGAAGGTATGAGTTGTGGACACTGCACAGGGAATGTAAAAGAAACGTTAACTGCATTTGCAACAGGTGAAGTGGAAGTAAGTTTAGAAGGGAAGTATGCGGTTGTAGAGACTGAGGCTACAGATGAAACTTTAAGAGAAGCTATTGATGATATTGGATTTGATGTAGTGGAAATTCTTAATTTATAAGAAGCAAGCGAATAAAGGACTTAAAATATTGTGAGTGAAAATAGGTATTTAGACTAAGAGATAAAAAGTCTAAATACCTATTTTTAAAGTTATTTTTTATTAAGTGGAAAGATAATGTAGAAATAAAGATTGAATGGCAAATATAATTTATACAAAATAAAGTATAGAATTAAAGGCTATAGTTGTTTATGATAGAAGAGGATGCTTACATTTGAGCATACAAATATAAGAGTTAAGGTGAGGAGAAAAATGAATCAGAAATATAAAGGAATACTTTGTATTTTAGGTGCAGCATTTTGTTTTGCACTTATGAATGCTTTTGTAAGACTTTCAGGTGACTTGCCATCTATACAAAAGAGCTTTTTCCGTAATGTAGTTGCAATGATTTTTGCTTATATTATTTTAAGAAAGAATCATCAAGGATTTAGACCGACTAAGGGAAATTTAGGGCTACTTATTTTACGTTCAACCTGTGGAACTATTGGTATATTATGTAATTTTTATGCAGTAGATCATTTAGTTCTTTCAGATGCATCTATGTTAAATAAGATGTCACCATTCTTTGCAATTATTTTTAGTTATTTATTTTTAAAGGAAAAAATCAACTTAGTACAAGGATTAGGTGTTATCGTTGCCTTTGTTGGCAGCTTATTTATCATTAAACCAAGTTTTAGTAATATGGCACTCGTACCTTCTATTATAGGATTGATTGGTGGAATAGGTGCAGGGGCTGCATATACAGCTGTTAGAAGATTAGGGCAAAAAGGTGAAAAAGGACCGTTTATTGTATTCTTCTTTTCAGCCTTTTCGTGTCTAGTTACACTGCCTTATTTAATCTTTAATTTCCATCCAATGACGATGCTACAGTTTGGATTTTTAATGTTGGCAGGACTTTCAGCAGCAGGCGGTCAATTTGCTATTACAGCAGCATATTGTTATGCACCGGCTAAGGAAATTTCTGTTTATGATTATTCACAAGTCGTATTTTCAGCTGTTCTTGGATTCTTTTTATTTGCACAGATTCCAGACGGATTTAGCATTTTAGGATATATTTTAATTTGTGGCATGGCAGTGCTTATGTTTTTATACAATACTGGCAAGCTAAAAACAAGAAAACACACATAAAAATCACTAAAATCCTCATAATAATAAGTAGAGGACTATTTATTTTTTGGAGGAAACTATGTCACAATTCGATGAAGCAGAAGATTTACCATTAGGCTTAATGATGCAACTTGGGCAAGATATGGATGCTATGAACTATTTTGCCACACTATCCGATGAGCAGAAAGAATACCTTGTAAGTTTTATAAGGGGAGCTGAGTCAGGTCCAGATGCAAGGGCTAGAGTTGAACAAGTAATGAATCAGCTTCATAATCACGAGGGGTTCTTCTAAAAAAGAAAAAGAAAAAGAATTGGTCGCAAAATAAGTCGCTGGAGTACCCAGAGCCTACTAGCTACACTCTCCATAATCTGTGATGCGCTAAGTTTGTACTTTAAAGCAACGGTGGAAAACACACTTCGTTTGGACGTTCTATCTAAAAACGCTTTGAAGTACTTCCCTAAGAGTCTCAACAGATTATTCCGAAGGTAGCTTAATAGACTCTGGGTACTCCAGCTAGATTTTGGACAAGTCAGCGGGTAGAAAAGAAAAAGTTAATGAATTGATTTTGGCAAAGTTAATGAGTTACTTTGAAGGAGGTAACTTGTTAGGTGAGGTTATTGAATATAATTTTAGGAGGTATTATGAGATGAAAATTTCATGATACCTCTTTATTAATTGAGATAACAGATAAATCATTTATAGATGTAAAGTATGCTTATGGATAAATAAAATAGTTAATTAACATTGCAAATTATTCTCATTTAAACTATAATAGCCCTAAATGGGCATGCCCTACTAGAATGATGAGACAAAATGGAGATATAATTCGATGCGCATATATAAAAAATTATTATTAATGAGTGTATTATGCTTAGCAATTACTGGGTGCGGTAATAATGAAACAAGTAATAATGAAACAAGTAAAAAAGAAGAAATCGCACAAGATACTGTGATACAAGAAGAAGTAAGCACAGAAGAGAGTATAGATGAGGCAGTAGCAGATAATGCAGACAAACAGGTAGCGGACATAACTACAGAGGCGACGGATAAGGAATATGTTCATGATGCGGGCTATACAGAACTTATTCATGATGGATTTGCTATGTATTTTCAGGAGCTTATGGAGACGATTTATAGCCGCGTCAATTATAGTGAACTGGGCACCCCAGTAGAAGAGATTACCCCTATGAATGAACAGGTGATGATTCAGGTAGAAGAAATGACAACGGGACTTAATCCTATTCAGGATGGAGAAATTTTAGGAATCATTAAAGAAGCACGC
Organism: Clostridiales bacterium; assembly: GCA_019418225.1. Classification (GTDB taxonomy): domain Bacteria; phylum Bacillota; class Clostridia; order Lachnospirales; family Cellulosilyticaceae; genus Cellulosilyticum. The sequence goes on from DYCF01000027.1 coordinate 39,197, forward strand.
GAATTATTTGATCAAACCAATAATATAGTGAAAGAAAAGAAATATGAACGCTTAAGCAGTTTAGATGAAGTAGGTCAAGAGATTTATAATGAATATTATGAGTGGCTTATAGAAGCAGCAGCACATCATAAGCATGACCATTGATAGCTTTAAGATTAATTTAAGGTAAGTGTAGTAGGCTAGGTAGATAAAAAAAAACTGACGATTCTTAGGTAATCTACAGGAAGTTAGCTTAAAGAGGAGGGCGTAATGAAAAAGGGTATAATTGCAGGAGGACTTTTAGTCATTATAGTGGCAGTATTGATTTTTCATAATAAGCTTACATCTTCTGTAACAACGCAGGAAATATCTATGGATGGACATAGCGTTGTTTCACTTATGGCAAGTCGTTATGAATTAGACGAAGCAAAGACAAGGGAATTAGAAAATATATTAAGCCAATTAGATTTATTAATTCAGCAAAGCTTTGATGAAGCAGTCGCTAATAATGAAGCAAGTTTGGCACTCGTAAAGACGCGTATGGCACATATGCAACGCGTTAGCACTCTGGCATTTCAGTTGATGGTGGCTTATGAACAGTCATCAGGGACAAGCTTTACCTTGGAGCAAGCTGAGGACTTAGTACTTGCAGGATACTTACATGATATTCGCAAATATGCAGAAGGCAATCATGCTAAACAAGGTGAAAAATATGTAGTAGCTAATGTTCCTTCGTATATTACGATAGCTGAAGATAGGTTGACACGCATAGGGAAGCTTATTAAATATCATAGTGATGCTTTAAGCGATAAACAGCGTGCTAAATTAGGTGAGGATGCTATTTTAGAAGAGCTTTTACAAGATGCAGATACGGCAGATAAAATTCTAAATCGCGGGCAAGATGCGGAAGAGAATATTACAACGCTAAATCTACAAAGCTCTGTAGATTTAGTAGAACAGTATCAATAAATAAAAAAGTTACTTTGAAAACACAAAAGCTGCTATGGAACTAATCAAATAGTTTCATAGCAGCTTCTTTTATTTTAGAGACTTAGCAAGGACATAGCGCCTTAGTCCACCATATTTAAGCTTATCCGCCTTTATTTCATAGCCTAACTTTAAAAAGTTATTAACGCTAAAGGGGTTAAAAGGAGAAGCTGTAGCACATAACATAGAAGTATTTGTTTCTCGTGCAATATCTTCAATCAAATGACACATGATATATTGCAGGTTATTACCTCTATAATCCGGTTTCACAAGGACTGTATCAATTTGTCCTATATTTAGAAGTGATTCACCTTCAATACCTATGTCATAACCATAGTTAGAGTCGTTATAGCCTTCTTTTAAATAAATGACTAAAGAAATAAGTTCCTGAGAAGGTGTAACATAGCCTAAGATAACACTACCATTTTTAAAGTGATGTAGAAGATCGTCTCTCGTTGAAGCTAGATAAATCTGTTTATCTTCTATAAGATTTATAACTTCATTTTGTAAGTTTAAAATCTCATCAATATTTTCAGCTGTTAATACCTGCAATGTAAGTGTTACTAAAGAGCCATCCTTTTTGCGTGCTTCTAATGTATGCTGCATAGGTTATCCTCCTGTTTATGTTTTTACTTTTTCATTATAAACAGGAGTGCTAAGAGAGGCAATGTTAATTTGAAACAGATGAATCTTACTGCTTTAGGTTTTTCATAAAGTCTCTTAAATGAAAAATATGATAGAAATTTAAAAGAAGGACCTAAGAAATAGTTATCTTAGATCCTTCTTTTATTTGGTGGTTGGTTGTTATGAAATGACTAAGTCATTTGGTTGGTGGTTGAATGACTATAATCATTATGTTTTAAATATTATGAATATCTATAATATCAGCTTGAAAGCTGTAGAGATGTCGCAATATCTTTTGCTCGAGTAATAGGATATTACAAAATGGATGGAAATAAATATGACAAATGTCATGTTCTAGAAAAAATATGAGATATAAAATAATAAAGTAACAAAAATTACATAGATAAAGTGTATAATTAATATTTAAAAATGGTCACGCTATCAAAGAAGGTAAAATAAAAAAGGATGAGTATATAAAAGATGATACAAATAGAAGATAAAGCCCTAGTAGAAATGAAGGGGAAACAAATAGAAGGGCTTCCTAGATTTGCATTAGAAAATGCTAAATATATACAATTTAAAAAAGGAGAATATCTATGTAGAGAGGAAGAGAAAATAGAATATTTATTATTTATTCTTTCAGGAAAAGCCAAAATAAGCATTACGGCAGCTAATGGTAAAACACTACTTCTTAACTTTTATAGAAAAGGCCAAGTTTTAGGTGATGTAGAAATTATGCTCGTTGAAAGTTTAGGAACAGCCAATGTCATAGCTGTTACAGAAGTTGAATGTATAGGGGTACCCGCAGCATATTGCAAAGACGTTTTAAGCACTAATATTGAATTTATGAATTTTATCGCAGCGACACTAGCCAAGAAGTTAGACCGCAGCTCTAGATATAGTGCAATGAATATACTTTATACTTTAGAAAATCGTTTGTGTGCCTATATTGTTTCAACACATGAAAATGGTGAGTTTCAAGAAAATCTAACAGAATTAGCGGAGCTGCTAGGAACAAGCTATCGCCACCTTCTTAGAACAATGCAAGAACTTTGTGAAGAGGGGATTTTAGAAAGATGTTCTAGAACAAAATATAAAATTCAAGATTTAACTGCACTTAGAGATAAGGCAGAAGATTGCTTTGTGATTTAATAGAAGGAAGAAGTGTAAATACTTGAATTCATAAGTTAAAAAGCTTATCATAGAAATAAATATGAGTTATAAATGTGAAGTCTAAATAGAATAATAAGGGAGTGAATAAATGGGACGAAATAGACAGGAATATAGTTATATGCCAGAGACTAGTGGGCCTTCATGGATTGCTATTATTATCATGATGTGTGTTTTTTGGCCTATAGGGGTGTATTTGCTATACAAGAGATTAAAGGTAGATCGTAAGGCAGCCATGAGATCTGGGAAAGCCTTAAATATTTGGGGAATTATTTTAATTGTAATAGGTGGTTGTGCATTTTTAGGAGGCATAGCAGATGTTGATAGTGAAACAGTAGTTGGTGCAGTATTTTTCTTAATACTAGGTATAGTTTTAAAGAGGATGGCAACTAAAAATAAAAAACAAGCCATGCGCGTGAGACAATATATTGCCTTAATTATTAATCAACATATTACTTCTTTAGATGAACTTTCACGTGCTACAGGATGTACATATAATGTGGTATGTGATGATTTAAATATGATGATTGAAAAAGGTTACTTGCCAGGGGCATATTTAAATCTATCTCTTAGAAGAATTATGTTACCAGGTCAGCAAGCACCAGTATATAGACAAAATAATATGGGACAAAGGGCCCAAGCTAGAACAAAGGTGATAAAATGTAAAGGCTGTGGTGCAGAAATGATTGTAGCAGAAGGTACTATTCGAAAATGCGAGTATTGTGGTACACCGCTTCAAGGATAAATTGTATTACTAGACTATAATAAGCAGGAGTGAGAAGAAATGACATTAGAGAAACAATTTGAAGCAGAACTTATAAATAATTGTGAAAAAGCAGCAAAAGAATGTAAAGGTTATAGACCTACTCGTTTTCTCCAAACAATTGAAAAGTTCGGTGGAGTAAAAACAGCAAAAGAAATACTAAGAAAAGGCAGAACATCAGATGATTTCGAGAAGCTTCAAGAAGCAGGATTACTTAAGCTTACAATGGAAGCCCTTATGATTGATAAAAAATACGCTGAGCTCTTTACAGATGATGAAGTAAATAGTTGCTATGAACTTCTTTGTGAGTACGGCTATTACTAAAAAAGGTTACGCATAATGCGTAACCTTTTTTAGTAGGTTCTAGCTAGTTCAGCAGCATATTTAGCTTTTACATGCTGGATGACAAAGAAGGCAATAGTACTAGACATGATTGCCACACAGATATTACTTACGCCCATAACGATGCCGACACTTTCACTGCCTAAATTAGTGAAGTTTTGAAGTGCCCACAATACAGGAATTCTAAAAAGAAAGACACGACTAAAATTAATAGCTAGTGTGAGCTTAGTATAGCCGAAGCCAAAGAGTAGTGCCATAACGGCGCCATTAATGCCTAGCGGTAGGCAACTTCCAAGAGAATGTTTATTCACATACCTAATATTTATATAGAAGAAATTTATACCCTTTATGATAAAGAAGAAATACAAAAGATATTGATGCAACCTGTTTTAACAATCCCATCACATAAAAGAGGGTATATAGAAGAGCTACTTCAAAAATTGGAGGAAGAATATACGACCCCTGATACATATTCAAAGATACTTATTAAGAATTATTTATTGGAGTTAATTATTTTTAGCATGCGTATTTATAAGACTAGGGCAAATAATACATTAGCCCATATTAGCGAAGAAGATGAACGTATACAAAAGGCAGCTAAATATATGTTGTTACATTATCAAGAAGAACTTACGCTAGAACAAGTAGCAACCTCTATTAATTTAAGTCCTACCTATTTTTCAAAGCAGTTTAAGCATGCAACAGGATTTGGATTTAAAGAATATCTCACAAGCATTCGTATCCAAAAAGCTGTCAATCTTTTAGAAGAAACCCAAAAACCCATCACAGAAATCGCCTACCTATGCGGTTTCAACGATAGCAACTACTTTGGAGACGTTTTCAAAAAACTAAGAGGCATCTCCCCTCTAAAATACCGCAATAAGAAGAGGTAATATAAAATGGATAGGAATAAAGAGGTCCGTTTTGAAAGGGGACAGTACCACCCTCTCAAAACGGACCTCTTTAATAGCAGACCTCTATTTTATACCTTTACTTAAAGGTTCGCTCAAACATCGAATGCCCATGTTTAAGCTCATCAAAATCAGTAATGCCCAATCTTTCAAGCAGTGCTAGTAAAACTTGCCCATGAACAGGAATTTTGACAGCAGAATCATAAGCAACATCATTTACACATTCTTTACCTTCGGAAGCAGGAATAATGGCTTTAGGTCCGCCTACACAGCCGCCCTTGCAGCCCATACCTTCTATAAAGCTAGCATGTAGCTTCCCTTCGCCAAGTTCTGTTAATAGCTTTTTACAGTCTATCATGCCATCTGCTTGGATAGAGGTGAAGAGTTTACGTTTTTCAGGGAAGAGTTGGTCGATAATATCCCAAACAGCTTCTGAAACGCCGCCAGTACGTGCATAAAGTCTGCCACCAGTAGAGGCATAATCTACAGAAGGCACGCCTTTAAGTTCCTTTGGAACGATGCCAAATACATCAAAGATGAGTTTGACTTCTTCAAATGTAAGAACAAAGTCTACATCGCCAGCAAGGTCAGGTTCCTTAGCTTCCGCTTTTTTTGCAATACAAGGCCCTATGAAGACGACTTTGGCATCTGGAGTAAGTGCTTTAATGATTCTAGCCATAGCAATCATTGGAGAAACAGAAGGCGAAACATCTGGGATAAGCTGATGATAAACTTTGCGAAGTGCAGCCACCCACATAGGACAGCAACAAGAGCTAATCATGAAGTCACCTTTTTTATGAACATGTTCATTGAACTCAAGTGCTTCTTTTAAACTAAGTACATCAGCAGCCATAGCCACTTCAACCATATCTACGAAACCTAATTTGATAAATGCCTCGCGAAGCTGGTCGAGAGTCACATCTTTGCCATATTGCCCGGCGATGGCAGGTGCAACCATAGCAACGACTTTTTCATGATTTTTAAGAAGCTCGGCTAAAGGTAAAAATTGAGGAACTTCCATATAGTTACCCTGATTACAAACAGTAACACAACGCCCGCAGTTCATACAAAGGGTTTCATCAATAACCTTATCTTCACTTAAGGTAGGTTTAATAATAGCGTCAAAAGGGCAGACACTCTGACATTTACTCTTGCCATCTACTGTTTCACAATCAGAACTACAAGCACGAACCTTGGCAATGACTTTTTCTTTGACTTTGTTTTGGGTAATTGCATCAATAAGTTTTTGGGTAAAGGCATGGTCATCTAAGTTTAAATCAATATCTACACCGCAGAGTGTTGAAAGAATACTTTTAGCTTCTTGTTTGTCTTCGAATTCTTCAGTTAGAAGCTTTTCAAAGGTTTTTTCGAATTCTTTGTTATAATAAGCATCTATAAGCTGCCCATATAATACTTTATATTTTTCTTTCATTATAAATCTCCTTATTTTCATTTTAGCTAGTTTATAGTTTTGGCAAATTAAGTTTTTTTATACTTTTTATGCTTATAATAAGGAAATATGCTACACTACATATAATTAAAAATATTATTAAGTGAATAGACAAAGGAGAAAACAGAATGTATAGCTTTAAGAATGACTATAGTGAAGGGGCACATCCTAATATTATAGAAGCCCTTGTAAGAACAAATTTAGAACAGACAGATGGGTATGGTGAAGACTTTTATACAAAAGAAGCGAGCAGGTTAATTAAAGAAAAGATTAAAAGAGAAGATGTAGAGGTACATCTTTTAGTAGGCGGAACGCAAACTAACTTGACTGCTATTTCAGCCTTCTTAAGACCACATGAAGCGGTTATTGCTGCAATCAGCGGACATATCTTTGTACATGAAACAGGTGCTATAGAGGCAACAGGCCACAAAGTAATTCCTGTTGCAAGCGAAGATGGCAAAATTCAGGTTTCACAAATAGCTAAAGTGTTAGAAGCACATACAGATGAACATATGGTCAAACCTAAAATGGTTTATATTTCAGATTCTACTGAAGTTGGGACAATTTATAATAAAGCGGAATTAGAAGCAATTAGTAGTTTCTGTAAGGCAAATGGCTTATATCTCTTCGTGGATGGTGCCCGTATGGGGTCTGCATTAATGTGTGAAGAAAATGATTTAACATTAGAGGACTTTGGAAAATTAACAGATGCCTTTTATATCGGAGGGACTAAAAATGGGGCTTTAATGGGTGAGGCACTTGTCATTTGTAATGACTATTTAAAGTCAGATTTTAGATATCATATTAAACAAAAAGGCGGTTTACTTGCTAAAGGAAGACTTTTAGGTATCCAGTTTGTAGAACTTTTCAAAGATGATTTATTTTTTGAGTTAGGTGCACATGCTAATAAGATGGCAAATCGCTTAAGAGAAGGAATTCAAGCAGCAGGTTATGCGTTCTTCGTTGACTCACCTTCAAATCAATTATTTGTAATTTTTCCAAATGAAGTGATGGAAAAGTTAAGTACTGAGTTTAACTTTTCTACATGGGAAAAGATAGATGAAGAACGTACGGCTATTCGCCTAGTTACTTCATGGGCAACCAAAGAAGAGGGCGTTGAAGCATTTATTGCAGCATTAAATAAATATACGAAATAAGGCCAATAAGGCTTAGGCTAAAATGTCCTTTTTCATATCATTGGTAACTTTTTTATAGACGCGCAAGATATTATTAGAATCACAGGTGGCTAAGAGCACATCTTTGAGATTTGTAATATCTTGCGCTTTTAATTGTTTATAAAGCCAGGTTTCATTATGACCTGTATGTTCTAAATTCTTTTGCATAATGTTGCCATCAATGATGACATTAGCTACGAGATAATCTTGACTAGGGGTAAGGTTAAGGTCTTTACCTATTACAGGACGCATAGCAGCTACTGGTAAAAAGCTAATTTGTCCATTGGGTTCTAGAATAGCTGTTTCAATATTGGCAAGATCAAAGTAACCGCTCATACGGCATTGTACTAAAAATTCATTAATGTCAATTTTAGCCTTGGATAGATTTTTAAAATAGAGAGTACCATGATCGTATAAAATAGAAGGTTTACCTGTAATAAAGCGGCGTGCTTTGATAGATTTATTAGTTAAAAGTGCGAGTAAAATACTAATTAAAGCATAAGTAATCATAGCAATAAATGGCTTTATAGTATCTTGAGAAGGCGCAATAATTGTTTCTGCGGCAATAGAACCTATAGTAATACTATTATATAGTCAAATAAGCTAATTTCTGACATAGAACGATGGCCCATAAGCCTTGTTAGGATAAATAAAATAATGATTGAAGCAATACTTGTAATGATGGCATCAAGAACTTCCATATAATCACCTCTAGAAATATATTTAGTTATAGTATAACTTATTTAAAACCATTTAATGAATCTTTCTTCATATGGCAATCCGTTAAAAATGTATTTTTTACATGCAAAAAACATATCTATTCATAAAGAAGATGATTTATATAATAAAATATGATTTTGTCTAATCTTCAAATAAAAATCATAATAAATATTGACCATTATTCATTTTTGTTGTATAACAATAAATGAACAATGGTCATTTTGAACGAGTATTTGGAATATAATAACTAAATAAATTGCAAGTAAAGAGAGGGAAAATGATGAGTAAAAAATTAATAGCGTCCCTAATGGTAGCTACGTTGCTTGTAAGTAATACAAGTTACGCACAATCTCAAACTACAACGAGTAATATAAAGGCACAAACAACACAATCTACTAAAGTGGCAGAAGCTGATGCGCAGCAAGATACATACAAAAAAATAGAAGAGATTAAGGGCGCACCTCTAACATTAGATGAAGCAATTAGTCAAGGGCTTACAAATAGCTTGGTATTGAAGCAAGTACAAAATCAAGCAGATATTGCCAAACTTGTGGGGAGCAATGGTGAAAGTGTTAGAAATTCATTGAATGAAAACAGCATGGCACTATCACATGCTGGATATTTAATTGAAGATGGGCGTGATAAGGTTTATGCAGGGCAAATAGCTTATGATACAGCACAAGCCTACTTGAAAAATAATCTTTCGCCTATAGAAAAAACAATTCCTGTTACAATTGAACAACTTAATATATCAACTTCAGTTACAATTAAACCTGGTGATGATATATCAGTAGTCATTGCAAGTGAGCTAGAGAAATTTGGCGTACCTGAAAGTGTGGCAAGTTCAGTGGGTGAAAAGTATGAAACACAAATTCTAGCAGCTGCTAAAGAACAGCTTAGTGCAACAGGGGATACACTTTTAGAAAGTCAGAAGAAGTTAGAGTCTAGTACACAAGAATATTTATCAAGTAAATCACAATACGATGCAGCCGTACAATTTGCGATGGCAAATGTTGCAAATAAGCTTTCAACCAGTACGATTACATCCCTAAGAACAGAACCTCTTGGGGAGCTTATTATTAAAATGGTGACAACTCAAGACAAAGTAACAGCTTATTCTGTGAACATCTATAAAAATCAAGTTGCGTTACTTATTGAAAATAGTTACTTTGAGGCTTTAAAACAACAAAAGCTTTTAGAAGTAAAAGATAAAGCTATGGAAAGAGGGCTCGTACAATATGAACTTGCTAAGGCCGCATATGAAGTAGGGGGAAAATCTAAGGATGATATGCTACTTGCGAAGTCTTATTATGATTCTACAGTAATGGCAAGAGAATTACAGGTAAAAGACTATAATGCAGCACTTATTGATCTTAAAAAGAATATGAATATTGATTTAAGCAAAGAAATTCAGCTTGTAGAAGTAGCAGCAAGCCCAGAGGAAGAATACGACTTAGAAAAAGGTATTCAAAGTGGCTTAACTTATCAGTTAAATATTAAAATGGCTGAGGCTCAAGTAGAACTTTATGATGAATTAATGGAAGCTGTAGATGCATCCAACTATTCATCTAGTGATAACCAACATAAAGAAGTTGTTCTTTTACAGCAAAAAGCTAAAATTGCCTTAGACCAAGCCAAACTTCAAGCTGAAAGTGATATTCGTACATCTTATAGCACGGTTCAATCTATGCAAAAGATTGTGAAGACAGCGGCCGAGCTTCGTCAAAGTGCCACTGAAAATGTGGAGATTGCAAAGGTTAAATATGAGGTAGGCTATGGTTATGATAATGCCCTTCTCAAACAACTTAACTTACAAGATATGTCAGGAACTATTGTAGAAGTTATTGCAGCAGAAGAAAATCTAACCAACATAGAAGAAAAAGAGATTGAAGCAATTAATGGCTACAATTTAGCAAGGCTTAAATATCAAAATGACATCGGTATTTTGCCATATAAATAAAAACTAGAGGAGGAAATAACATGAGTATAAAAGAGAGTTTAAAATCAAAAAAGATATTAAATGCAGTAGTTGTCATTGCAGCACTTGTAGCCGTACTTGCCATCTTACACTTTGGATTTAATGGAAATAAAGATACAGAGGCTATGGCAGTTAGTCAATTCTTTGATACAAAAGATGGATTCGTAGCACAGGGGGTGCTTGAAACCCAAGAAGTAAGTGTAAATAGTAAAGTGCCAGGTAGAATTAAAACAATCTTCGTACAAGAAGGGCAAGAAGTAAAAGCAGGGGACCCTCTTGTAGAGATTTCTAGTGATGAACTTCAAGCAAAGAAACAACAAGCAGAAGCAGCATTAAAACAAGCAGAAGCAGGTTTAAAAGCAGCTAAAGAATTATATGAACAAGCAAAAGCTGGGCTTGATGCATCTAATGGTCTTGTCGAACAAGCACAAGCAGGGGTAACAGCAGCGGCAGGTAAAGTAAATGAAGCAAAAGCTGGTGTAGCAGCTTCTGAAAAACAATATGCAGCAGCAACAGCTGTTAAAGAAAAAGCTGATAATGGTGCAAGAACACAAGAAGTTATTCAAGCTCAGGCTGCTTATGACTTAATGAAAACATCTTATGATAGAGTAGCAGCTCTTGTAGAAAAAGGTGCAGTATCACAACAAAAATTAGATGAAATTAAAACACAACTTGATGTGGCAGCTCAAACATTAAGCATGGCAAAAGAAGGCGCGAGAGCTGAAGATAAAGCGGCCGCTACAGCAACAAGTGAACAAGCAGCAGCTGGCGTTGAAGCAAGTAAAACAAGAGTAGACCAAGCAGAAGCGGGACTTACAGCAGCAAAAGCGCAACTTACACAAGCTATGGCTGGTGTAGATTCATCTAAAGCCCTTCTTTCACAAGCGCAAGCAGGCGTAGAAGCTAAGGAAGGTTTAATCGAGCAAGCAAAAGGTGCGATTGCAGAAGTTGAAGCATATTTAAATGAAGTTGTTATCAAAGCGCCTATGGACGGAGTGGTAACAGGTATCAGTTCTGAAGAAGGAGAACTTGCTTCAACAGGTACACAAATAGCTACAGTAAGTAACTTAAAAGGCACTTGGGTAGAAGTAAGTATAAAAGAAACAGATCTTGATAAAGTAAAACAAGGTCAAAAAGTAACTGTTAAGGTACCAGCTTATAAAGATCAAACATTTACAGGGACAGTAACAACAATTAATGCACAACCAGACTTTGCTATTAAAAGAGCAACAAATGAAAATGGGGATTTTGATATCGTATCATTTGGTGTAAAAATAGAGATTGAAAATGCAGATGAAATTTTAAGACCAGGCATGAGTGCTTATATTCAATTTAATAATGAGGCTCAGTAGTGATGCGCCCTAGTAGAAACTCTGCGAAGAAGGTGATTGGATGTTAGAGAGTATAAGGGAAGAACTACAGAAGTTAAAAACAGATAGAATTATGCTTGTAGCGTGTTTAATTATCCCAATAGTTGTCAACCTTCTCGTAGGTTGGCAGCTGGGTAAAGGGGTTATGGATAAAGTCCCTATGGCAATTGTAGACTATGATAATTCTCAACTGAGTAGACAGATTATTAGTTACTTTGTAACAAACGATGCTTACGATGTAAAATATCAAATTAAGAGTCAATCTGAGCTAGAAGAATTAATTAATTCGAGCGAAATAAGAGCTGGAATGGTAATTCCACAGAATTTCTCAGATGATGTAGTAGCACTTAAGGCACCTACTATTATGATGTTATATGATGGAAGTCATATGAGTCTTACAAGTGTTTCAAAAGCTAAGGCAAGTGAGATACTTATTAGCATGAGGGTAGGGGCAAGTATTAAGCAGCTTCAAGCTAGAATGGGTAAAAGCTATGATGAAGCATATAATATGGCAATGCCAGTAAGCTTTGTAAATAGAACACTTTATAATCCTACAAAGAACTTTAGCTATTTCATGACACCTGGTTATGGGACTATTATATGTCAGTTAGGAATAGGTTTAACAGCAGTACTTTGCGTAAGGCTTAGACGTGAAGAAGAAAAGAAACGCAGCGAATTAGGTTACATAGCAGGAAAAGTACTTTTCTATGGTTTATTAGGTAGTTTATCAATTATTATCAATGTCTTTGTGCAAGTTTATCTTTTCAAGATTCCTTGTAGGGGATCATTACCTACAGCCTATGCATTAAGTATATTGTATATGTTTGCAGTGGCATCTTTAGCAGTAGCCATATCAGCTTGCCTCCGCAATCGTGTACTAGGGATGGCTATTTCAGGATTACTACTTATTCCAAACTCAATACTTGCTGGTTATACATGGCCAGTTATCTCTATGCTCCCATTTTATAAATGGTTTGCAAACCTGATTCCATTTACACACTATGGGGATAACCTGCGAGATATTTATCTTAAAGGAAATACAGTTGATATATGGTCTGATATTAGATTTTTAGTCTTATATATTGTGATTATGCTCCTTGTAGCGACAGCTGGTATGTATATACGTAAGATGGGTAAACCAAAGGAGGAGGATAATCGATGATGACATATTTAAAAAGCTTATGGGCTGAACTTGGTTTTACCTCTAAAAAGTTAGGTTTACTCATTATATTCTTCATAGGGATGCCATTCTTATCTATGTGGATAGGTGGTGCTTATTATAACGATTATGTCAATGATGTAACAATTGCTGTTTTAGATGAAGATAATAGTAATTTAAGTAGAAAGATTATTAGATATTTCGATGATAATGAACGTTTTAATGTGGCTTATTATGCAAGCAGTAAGTCAGAGTTAGAAGCACTCATTGATGAGAGAAAGGTTTATATGGGTCTTTATATTCCTAAAGACCTAAATACTAATATTACAGCAGGCAATCAGTCGCAGGTACTTGTTTTAACGGATGGAACCAATGTAATAGTAGGAAATAACATTTATGCAGGAGCCGCAACAATCATTCAAAGTGTTTCAGGTGGTGCAGCAATACAAGTTATTGAAGGCAAAGGCGGTTTCACAGAAAATGAAGCGACAAGTATAGCATTGCCAATTACTTTCCAAGAACGTATGCTATATGATTCCAAGATGACATATTTAAATTATCTCATGTATGGGATTGTAGCAGTATTCTTACAGCAACTTTTCCTATCAAGTATGGCAACATTTATGTCAAGAAATCCAGGAGAAGTGGCTAGGGAAAAAACGTTTATAAGATTACTGGCTAAAATGACTGTTTCAGCAACGCTTCTTATTGCATCAGGTGCCTTTTCGATTTACCTTATGCATAAGAAATTTGGGCTTATTATCAATGCCAATATACCTGTAGCAATACTCATAAGTGTTTTATTTACGCTTGCTGTAAGCTGCCCTGGTATTATGATTTATAGTTGGGCAGGCAAGAAAACAAGATTTACACAGATTGTATATATGTTATCATTGCCAACCTTCTTAACCTGTGGTTATGTATGGCCAGCAGACCAAATGCCTAAGCTATTAGCAACAGGTGTGCGAATGGTTTGGCCACTTATGAATTATGCAAGAAGCTTTGATGAGCTGATGATTAAACACTTATCTTTTGCAGATGTTAAGCAAAATATATTAGGGCTTATGCTGTATATTGTTATTATGATGCCAATTGCAGTCTGGTGCTTTAAAAAGCATTTTAAAGAAGCAGAAGAATAAAGTAGTATTAAGAAACTGCCACGAATTTATTTCGTGGCAGTTTTTTGTGTAGATGAAGCTAAAAAGTCATAAAAAAGTTCTACAACAGTAGAAAGATAGCTATTGGGATTTCTAAGGACACAAATACTTGATTCTAAGTCTGAATCATAAATGACCTTTTTTACAATATGAGGATTTGTGAGTAAGGAAAGGGCAGATTCGGGAATGATGCCTATGCCAAGTCCGGCGTTTGTCATGCTGGCAGTCGTTCTGGCATCATCATTCATGCAAAAAATATGAGGTGTTAAGTTTTCCGCCTGACAAATATGCCAAATGACCTTTTCCCAACGGCGGTATAAAATAAGCGGTTTATGGCACAGTTCTTTTAGCGTTGTAGTAGAAGAGGTTAAATCCTCAAAGTATTCTTTAGTCCCTACGGCAAAGACATTTTCCTTTCTAAGCACCTTACACTCTAAGTCAAGGGCAGAAAAAGGTGTGCGGACTATGGCAAGTTCAATAAGGTTGTTGCGCAGTTTATCTAGCTGCTCATAGGTATTGCCTTCGAAGATATTAAAACGTATTTCAGGATAAAGCTGATGAAACTCATGGAACCAGCTATTAATTAAAGTACTGCTGATAGAAGAGATGATACCGATGCGTAAGGTGCCGATTTTACCTTGTTTATAGTCATCTAATTCCTTGGTAGCTACATCCATAAGTTCCAATATAGAAGTAGCGCGTGCATAAAAGATACGTCCTGCTTGGGTAAGTTCTATTTTACGAGAACCGCGTTCAAAGAGGATAACACCTAGTTCAGCTTCTAATTCTTTAAGTTTAGTGCTAAGAGGGGGCTGAGAGATATGTAATCTTTGAGCGGCCCTTGAAATGTTACCTTCTTGTACCGTAGTTACGAAGTAGGTGAGTTGTTTAAAGTCCATAAAGTCCTCCTATATGAAAATCATATAGTTAGTATATCATATTAATAATTTTCGTATAGGAAATAATATGGTATGATAATAGTCGGAAATTTTAAACATATGAGTTGTTAAATTTATTTAAAGATGAAAAGTAAGAATCAAAAGTAAGAATCAAAAGGAGAGGAATGAGAAGGTGAAAAAGCTATTAATTTACCTGAAGGACTACAAGAAAGAATGCGTCTTTGCACCTTTATTTAAGATGTTAGAGGCGTCTTTTGAACTTTTTGTACCGTTAGTAGTTGCAGCCATTATTGATAAAGGGATTGCAAATGGGGATGTTGGGTACATAGTAAAGATGTGTTTAATGCTTGTACTGCTTGCACTTATTGGACTGGTATGCTCAGTTACCGCACAGTACTTTTCTGCTAAAGCAGCAGTAGGATTTGGAACAGGACTTAGACATGATTTATTTAAACATTTATTAGGTCTTTCTTTTACAGAGATTGATACATTAGGAACATCTACTATGATTACGAGGATGACAAGTGATGTCAATCAAGCACAAAATGGCGTAAACATGGTGCTTCGCCTATTTTTACGTTCACCATTTGTTGTAGTCGGTGCCACAGTGATGGCATTTACTATTGATGCGAAGTCAGCTTTAATTTTTGTGATTGCTATTATTTTATTATCAATTGTTGTATTTGGGATTATGCTTATGAATATTCCTATGCTCAAAGCAGTGCAACAACGACTTGATAAAGTGCTTGGAAGTACGAGAGAAAACTTAGCAGGGGTACGTGTCATTCGTGCTTTTTGTAAGGAAGAAGAAGAAATTAAAACATTTACACGCAGAAATGAAGCACTGACTAGAGTGCAGAAAAGAGCAGGAACCATTTCAGCTTTAATGAATCCTTTAACCTATGTCATTATCAATGTAGCTATTGTAAGACTTATTTGGGTAGGTGCCCTTCAAGTAGATAGTGGTATTTTAACACAGGGACAAGTGGTGGCACTTTATAATTATATGTCACAGATTTTAGTAGAGCTTATTAAACTGGCTAGCTTAATTATTACAATTAATAAATCAATTGCTTGTGGTAATCGTATATCAGATGTTTTTGAGATTAAATCAAGTATGAAAGATGGGACACAAGTGGTAGAGCAAGCGATACATAATATTTATAGGGATGAAGTAGCTGCAATAGTTGAAGATGCAGTGCCTATCGTGAGCTTTAGAAATGTTTCATTAACTTACAAAGGTGCTGGAGAAGAATCTTTGACAGCTATAGACTTTGAGGTGAAGAAAGGTGAGACAGTAGGGATTATAGGCGGAACAGGCTCAGGAAAAACGTCTCTTGTTCATATGATTCCTAGATTTTATGATGCCACAAAAGGCGAGGTACTTGTAAATGGCATCAATGTAAAAGATTATTCTCAAAAAGCTTTACTTGATAAAGTAGCCATAGTTATGCAAAAAGCCGTTTTATTTAAAGGCAATATCGAGGAAAACCTAAGATGGGGTAAAAAAGAAGCCACAGTAGAAGAAATGAATGAAGCCATAGCCCTTGCACAAGGCAGTGACGTAGTTGCTGGAAAGGGTGGACTAAAAGGAAAGATTGAACAAGGTGGCAAAAACTTATCAGGCGGTCAAAGACAACGTATGAGCATAGCAAGAGCGTTAGTGAAAAAGCCTGAGATTCTTATTTTAGATGATAGTACATCAGCTCTAGACTTTGCCACCGATGCTAAGCTGCGTAAGGCAATTAAGGATTTAGATTACAAACCAACTGTGTTCATTGTGTCACAACGTGCTTCATCTATTCAGTATGCAGACCAAATCATTGTTATGGATGATGGGAATATGGTAGGTAAAGGAACACATGAAAGCTTACTTGAAAGCTGTGAAGTGTATCGCGAAATTTACTATTCTCAATTTAAAAGAGAGGAGGCCTAAAAATGAGTCAGAAAAAGATTAAAGATAAAGGCACGCAAAAAGAGACACTTAAAAAAGTTTTAACATATATCAAAAGGTATAGAGGGCATATGATGCTTTCTATAGTTCTTGCCACTTTAATTGTTGTACTTACTTTATATGTGCCGATTTTAATTGGGAAGGCCATAGATGGCATTGTATATGGTCATGTTAACTTTGAAATGATTTTAAGAGAGTTAGGCCTAGTGGTAGGGTTTGTCATAGTAACAGCTTTAGCCCAATGGTTTATGAATATGATTAATAACAAGGTGACTTATAACGTGGTACGTGATATTCGTAATGAAGCCTTTGAAAAAATTGAAATTTTACCCCTTAAATATTTAGATGGCAAATCTCAAGGGGAAATTGTAAGTCGCGTCATTACAGATGTGGATCAATTTGCAGATGGACTTTTGATGGGGTTTACACAGCTCTTTACAGGGATTGTCACAATCCTTGGAACATTAGGTTTTATGCTAAGCATTAATGTGGGAATTACATTTGTCGTTGTACTAGTTACACCGCTTTCTTTATTTGTTGCCAGCTTTATTGCTAAGAAAACCTATAGTATGTTTAAACTACAATCCGAAACAAGAGGAGAGCAAACAGCTTTTATCGATGAAATCATAGGTAATCAAAAAATAGTAAAGGCTTATGGGCATGAAGAAGAAGCAATCAAACAATTTGATGATATTAATAAAAGACTTCAGAAGTACTCACTACGTGCCACATTTTTCTCTTCTTTAACAAATCCTTGCACTCGTTTTGTAAACAGTATTGTATATGCAGGTGTTGCTATTACGGGAGCCCTTACCGTGCTTACGGGACGCATGAGCGTTGGGGCATTATCATGTTTCTTAAGTTATGCGAATCAATATACAAAGCCATTTAATGAGATTTCCGGGGTTGTAACAGAACTTCAAAATGCCATTGCATGTGCAGGCAGAATCTTTGAGCTTATTGAAGAAGAGTCACAAGTACCAGAAATGGAAGGGGCGCCGGACTTAGAAAATGTAAAAGGTGAAGTGGTTTGCAGTAATGTAGCATTTTCTTATACGCCAGATAAGAAGCTTATTGAAAATTTCAATATTCATATTAAACCAGGGCAAAAAGTTGCCATAGTAGGGCCTACTGGCTGTGGGAAAACAACCCTTATTAACTTACTCATGCGTTTCTATGATGTGGATGAGGGGGCAATTTCAGTAGAGAATATGGATCTCCGAGAAGTAACTAGAAAGAGCCTGCGTTCAAATTATGGGATGGTACTTCAAGACACATGGCTTAAAAAAGGAACCATTAAAGAAAATATTATTATGGGCAGGCCAGATGCCACAGATGAAGAAGTGATTGCAGCGGCTAAGGCAG
The DNA here is from genome assembly GCA_019418225.1 of Clostridiales bacterium. Lineage (GTDB taxonomy): Bacteria > Bacillota > Clostridia > Lachnospirales > Cellulosilyticaceae > Cellulosilyticum. The sequence continues at coordinate 57,200 of DYCF01000027.1, forward strand.
CGCATTCTCATTCATTTATTAAACGTTTGCCAAAAGGCTATGATACAGTCATTGGTGAAGATGGTGGTATGCTTTCACAAGGCCAAAAGCAGCTTTTATGTATTACAAGGGTTATGCTCTGTAAGCCGCCGATGCTTATCTTGGATGAAGCTACATCTTCTATTGATACACGTACAGAAATTAGAATTCAAAAAGCCTTTAGTAAGCTGATGGAAGGCAGAACAAGCTTCATTGTAGCTCATCGTCTTTCAACGATTCAAAATGCAGATATTATCTTAGTTATGAAAGATGGTAAGATTATTGAACAGGGTAATCATGAAACTTTACTTGAAGAAAATGGTTTCTATGCCAACTTATATAATAGTCAATTTGCTATTTAAGAATAAAAAGATGTTGACATAATGTATGAACTATGGAATAATAACTCTAACAAAATAATGAGTACCTTTAAGTGAGTCCAGAGAGGCTCATAAGGTGAACGGATGTTAGGAGAGTTTGCGTGAGGCGCAGATGCATCCTAAGTAAGTAGTATTTAGCATAGGTGTACCCTATTTGGGATGTACTGATGCGAATTACTTGTAGAAGAGTCAACCTGTTTACAAATTAAAGGTAAAGTAGGTTGGCTCTTTTTCTGTTTACGGTACTTGAATAATCAAGGAGAGTACACAATGAAAGAAAACAAACAACATCAAGATCATGACTTTTCGTTAGGCGCAGTAGAGAGCAGTCACAAAAAAGGGTTTTTGGCAATGCTAGTAGTTATGCTAGGGTTTACATTCTTCTCAGCAAGTATGTTAAGCGGTGGTACATTAGGAACAGGGATGCAGCTTAATGATTTCTTTAAAGCGGTATTTATTGGGAATATTATCTTATGTGTTTATACAGGATTACTTGCATATGTAGCAGGAGATACAGGCTTGTCAACACACTTACTTGCTAGATATTCATTTGGTGAAAAAGGTTCTTACCTTGTTTCATTTTTACTTGGGGCTACACAAGTTGGTTGGTTTGGTGTAGGCGTTGCTATGTTTGCAATCCCAGTATCAAAAGTAACAGGTATTAGTGTAGGCGTTTTAGTATTAGTAGCGGGACTTTTAATGACAGCAACAGCTTACTTTGGAATGAAATCACTGATGATTTTAAGTGCAGTAGCAGTACCAGCTATCGCAATTTTAGGGTCAACTTCAGTAGGGATGGCAATTGATAGCGTAGGTGGTATAAGTGGACTTATGAATATTGCGCCAGAAACTACAATGACAATGAGTGCGGCAGTAGCGGTAGTAGTCGGTTCATTCATCAGCGGCGGTACATTAACACCAGACTTTACAAGATTTGCAAAAAATAAACGTATAGGTGTAAGTACAACAGTCATCGCTTTCTTAATAGGAAATACATTAATGTTTGCTTTCGGAGCAATTGGGGCCATGGTAACAGGTGAGGCAGATATTTCAGAAGTAATGTTTATCCAAGGACTTATCATACCAGCAATCATCGTATTGGGTCTTAATATCTGGACAACAAATGACAATGCCTTATATGCATCAGGACTTGGTTTTTCAAATATTACAAAACAACCTAAAAATAAATTAGTAGTTATTAATGGGATTGTAGGGACGCTTCTTGCAGTAACACTTTACAATAACTTCATGACATGGCTTAACTTACTGAATACATGTATGCCAAGTGTAGGTGGGGTAATCATTGCAGATTACTTCATTGTAAATAAAGGAAAATACAAAGACTTAGAAAAAGCAGATATTAAAGGTGTAAATGGTATAGGGATTGTAGCATGGGCATTAGGGGCACTTGCAGCAAACTTCTTACCAGGAATCACACCGATTAATGCAGTTGTGACAGCAATTGTATCATATGTACTACTTACAGCTTGTATGAAGCGCATAAAAGTAGGAAAAGTAGTAACTGAATAAAAATATGCCGGCTTTCGTGGTGGTTGGACCGGCATATTTATAAATAATGGGGCGAGGCATAGGTGGTATGCTTGGCCCCAATAATATAAAAGTAATGAAAAATGAATAATGGAACATGAGAAGATTAATATAAAGTGTATAGATAGAAGAATTAGTAGAAAAGTAGTGAAGGGGAAGTAACATTCTTTATGCTTCACTTAAAATTAAGGAGTAGTGCGTATGATTATTAAGAATGCAAGATTAGAAGGGCAATTAGTTGATATTAGAATAGAAGATGGTATTTTTAAAGAGATTATCCCTTGTGCAGGTGGTATTTCCTTAGAGGCGACCATAGGAGAAGAGGTAATTGATGCTAAGGGCTGGATTGTAACAGCACCTTTTGTAGAACCACATATTCATTTAGATACGACGCTTACAGCAGGTGAACCTAGATGGAATGAAAGTGGGACACTTTTTGAGGGAATTCAATGTTGGTCAGAGCGAAAAGCATTTTTAAATAAAGAAGATGTAAAAAGTAGAGCAAGACAAGCAATTAAGTGGCAGGTGGCAAATGGTATTCAGTTTATTCGTACGCATGTAGATACCACAGATCCAGAGCTTACAGCAGTGAAGGCTTTAGTGGAACTTAGAGAAGAGCTTAAAGATTATGTGACGCTTCAAATCGTAGCCTTCCCACAAGAAGGGATTTTATCTTATCCTAATGGGTTAGAACTTTTAGAAGAAGCCCTTAAATTAGGTGCAGACGTAATAGGTGCAATTCCACACTTCGAGTTTACAAGAGAATACGGCGTACAATCTATTGAGAAGGTGTTTGAACTTGCTAAAAAATATAATGTACTTGTGGATGTACACTGTGATGAAATTGATGATGAACAATCGCGTTTTATTGAGGTCTTAGCAGCTAAAGCCTATGAAAATAATATGGGACACAAAGTAACAGCCAGTCATACAACAGCTATGCACTCTTATAATGGTGCGTATACCTATAAACTCTTTAGACTTCTTAAGATGTCAGGCATTAATTTTGTAGCTAATCCGCTTGTAAACATTCACTTACAAGGTCGTTTTGACACATACCCAAAACGCCGTGGCATCACAAGAGTGAAAGAAATGTTAGAAGCAGATATTAATGTATGCTTCGGTCATGATGATATTTTCGATCCTTGGTATCCACTTGGCACAGGAAATATGCTTCAAGTCTTACACATGGGCTTACACGTTTGCCAAATCATGGGCTATGGTCAAATTAACGATAGTCTGAAGCTTATAGGTAAAAATAGTGCTAGAACACTAAATATTGAAAACGAATATGGCATCGAAGTCGGTAAACCAGGAAACTGCATCATTCTTCCAGCAGAAAATGACTATGATGCAGTGAGAAGACAAGTACCAGTAGCTTACTCTATTAGAAGAGGAAAAGTAATCGCTAAGACACAAGTTAGTGAGACTCATGTGTATTTAGGGGAAGAAGAAATAGTAGATTTTAAGAGATAGACATATAAAGGAAGTGCTCCGAAACTAGTTAACTAGTTTCGGAGCACTTCTTTTATATTTTCAAAGTAAGTTATTAACTAAAGTATATACTATAAATCTGCTAGCAATGCCTTTAAAAGTAATAATCCTTTTTTATATTGCTCTAAGGGATGTGCCGAAATAAGGGAAATGCGGATGGCATTTGGAATAGGAATATTACCTACTACAAAGCGGTCTGCTGAATAGACTTGTAGCCCTTTTGCATAAGCTGTTTTTTCAAATTGAGCTGGATGGATGCTACTTGGCAGGGTGAGCCAACGTATAGGACTATGGAGATTGCCGATAGTAGATAAATCTGGGCAGAGTGCATCAAAGATGAGATTACGTTCTTCTAACTCCAGTATTCGAAGTTTCCTAATTTCATCAAAGGTTTTAGATAACATTAGTCTTGTAAAAAGCTGGGTCATAAGTGCAGGTGGGGTAATATGCATGGCATAAAGACATTCCCACATGGCATTGTAAAACTTTGATGGAATGTACATAAGGGCTAGACGAAGACCAGGGGATAGAACCTTAGAAACGCTAGAGATGAAGATGCCGTATTCTGGAGCAAAGGAAGTAATTGGTGGTAATGGATGAGGTGTAAATAATGTATAGATGGCGTCTTCTATAACGGGGAGTTGATACTGGGTGCAAAAGTTCCCAATTAGTTTGCGTGTATCTAGGTCCATTATTTCTGATGTAGGATTATTGTAGTCAGGAATAAAATAGAAGCCCTTAATATTATGATTTTTATAAACATACTCTAAGGAATCTTGGGTAATTTTGTTGTCAAAGAGTGGTAGGGGTAGAAGCTGAATACCCAGTATTTTAGCAGCAATCTTTAGTCCAGGATAAGCAAGGGGCATTGTAGCAATGCGATCCCCTTTATTAAAGAGAGCCGCTAGAGTGGTAAAGATGCCATTTTGGCCGCCATTAGAATAGAGGATATGGGATTTGGTGGCATTTAAACCAAAGTAGCTCAGCCATTTGCAAGCTGCCTTAATCTGAAATTCATCATAGTCTATAGTGCCATATTGTAATAATTTATAAAAATCCGGTTCGGCAGTCATTTGACTTAAATAATTAGAGACAAGTTCATTAATATCTGGATTAGGCAAAATAGCTCCCATTTCTATAAGCTGTTCTTTAGGGTTATTTAAGAGGAGCATGGTTTGTGAAGCTGCATCAGAGGAGACATAAGTTCCTTTTCCAACAGTACTGCAAATAATCCCATTTTGTTCGCAGAGCTTAAAAGCTCTTGTAATGGTACTAAGATTAATATCGAGATAGTCAGCCAGTTCTCGTTGAGGTGGCAATTTAGTGCCAGGTGTAAGTTTACCGCTTAGGATATCATTTTTTAACTGTGTTGCAAGTTCAATATAAATAGGTGTTCCTTTTTGCTGAAGCTGAGGTTTCCAGCTCATGGGATAATTCTCAAATGAATTAATAGGCATAGTGTACTCCTTCTTAGTATTAAAATTGTCTTGCATACAATTTTAATATTGTATGTGGGCAATTACAATGATAGAATTTAAAAAAATTAAAATAATCAGTTTTTAACCGAGTAAATTGGTTAAGTGGGGAGGTAAATTTATGATAGAAAATAAAATATCTGAAAGAAGTCTTGTAACACCACCTTCTTTTATTAGAAATATATTAAAAATAACAGAGGATGAAGGATTTATTTCTTTTGCAGGAGGTTTACCGAATCCTATTTCTTTTCCTGATAAGGCCTTAAAGGACTCTACCGATAGAGTGATTGATACTTTTGGCAGTAAGGTATTTCAATATGCACCAACAGCAGGGTTGTATGCTTTTAGGGACTATATTGCATCACGCCTTAATGCTATGTATGAAATGGATGTAAGAGCAGATGAAATCCTTATTACAACAGGCTCTCAGCAGGCATTAGATTTAATAGGCAAGATATTTATTAATAAAGGAGATGCAGTTATTGTAGAAGAACCAGGCTATCTTGGAGCACTTCAGGCTTTTGCCCAATATGAGCCGAACTTCTTACCTATTCCATTAGAAAGAGATGGAATGAACATGGCTGTATTAGAAAATACTTTGAAGCAAAATAAAGTTAAATTTGCTTATATTGTCCCTAATTATCAAAACCCAAGTGGTCTTACTTATTCGGATGAAAAACGGAAGGAAGTTCTTGCATTAATGCGAAAGTATGATTGCATTTTAGTAGAGGATGACCCTTATGGTGAATTAAGTTTTGATGGGAAACCCAAAGGTTATATGAGCGCCCATGATTTAGAGGCAAGTATTTTATTAGGCAGCTTTTCTAAAATCATTACACCAGGTATGCGATTAGGATTTATGGTGATACGTGATGGCGGGTTACGTAAATATATTAATACAGCGAAAGAAGCTGCTGATTTACATTCTAGCATTTTTTCACAATATGTTATTTGGGATTATATGACACACAACAATATTGAGGAACATATTGGTAAAATAAGAAATTTGTATAAAGATCAATGTCAGACCATGCTAGATGCAATGACACAGTATTTTCCAAAGGAAGTAAAGTTTACAAGGCCACAAGGTGGCATGTTTATTTGGGCAACTTTGCCTGAGGGACAATCAGCTTTAACTCTTTTTGAGAAAGCAAAGCTTCAAAAGGTTGCTTTCGTTCCAGGAAATCCTTTTTATACAGATGGTAGAATGGCTAATACAATGAGACTAAATTATACGAATTCATCTGAGGACGTGATAAAAAAAGGAATTGCCATCCTTGGAGAAGTCCTAACACAGGATAAGAATAATCAATAGTTAAGAAGTTATGTGATATATATAGGATTAATAGGTAATTGCGAAACTACTGTTTAAAAATGAATAGCACTCCTTTTAAACA
>DYCF01000028.1 GCA_019418225.1 Clostridiales bacterium
TTCACTATTTTGCATAGCATATTGTATAGCCCCTTCAGCAGTGGGAATAGCATTTAATATGGCAATTTCATTCATTTTCATAATATCACAATAACGAATATGGTGGCTTTCAAAAGCTTCAACTAATGTCGGTGTTAAAACACTACCTAGTACAAAACTATTAGAAGCTACTAAGAAGAACTGCTCAAGTGGGATATACGTGTTACACATTGAAGTAAATACACATTTATTATCTTTTGAAAATGGGATTGGACCTATAATATAAGGAATATCTTTAAGTTCATCTAAAGAAGCACAGATATGGGCACTCCTTGGAATGTCTGGATGACAAAGCCCATAGATGGAAACATTAAAGCCTTTTTGACATAAGATCTGGCTTAGTCTTACGAATCGTAGGTCGCCACCCACAATTGCAACTGAAATTTGAGACATAGTGCATTCCTCCAGCCTACTTTAAATGTCTATGTTACAGTTTATGAATGGGACAAAAGGGAAGTGCTTGTATTTATTGAATGTTTTAAAATTGATATTTGTTATTAAATTATAAAAATTTGTGTTATTTTATGTTTGCATTTGGTATAGTAATAGTAGAGAAAATAAAATGTTTTCAAAGAGGGGGAGAAAGTATGGCAGCTATATGGGACGTATTGGAAATAGACCCCACCAAGGATACGGAAATGATTAAAAGAGCTTATCATAAAAAGTTGGCTAAGACTCATCCAGAAGATAATCCAGAAGGTTTTAAGCAGTTGCGAGCAAGTTATGAACAAGCACTTAAATGGGCAAAGACCCAAGAAGTAGCAGCAATAGAAGGTACTAGGACGGCTATTGACTTATGGATGGATGAGGTTAAGGCTGTTTACTTTCATTTTTCAAAACGTATAGATGTAAGTGTATGGCGGAGACTTTTGGAGAATGAACTTTGTGAGGGATTGGATACGAGTGAAATAGCCCTACAACATCTTTTGAAGTTTTTGAGTACACATTATCATTTACCACAAGAAGTATGGCAGTTAATAGATCAAGTCTTTTGTATACAAACTCTTAAAACAAGCCTTGTTGAGAACTTTTCAGAGGACTTTATTAATTACATTATTCATCAAATTAATAACAAAGGTCTTATTGCGTGGACGCTTTTTAAAGGAAGAGAAGATGCAGATTATGATACATATATTGAAGATTATCTTACCCTTGTAAGATTTTTAGATACGTTGAATGAGCAGGAGAAAATTGATTGGTCTAAATCACAAGAAGCACAGTATGAGCAGCTCGTTAAAAAGTTAAGTGAAAGTGCATTACATATCCACATTTGGCAGTCCAAGAATTAAGACTTGCTTTAAAGTTACAAGATAGAGAAAAGGCACGTCAGTTAGCGCAGTTTTTAGAGGTTTCACCTAATGGTGGAGACATTTACATTCGTTATTTTATTGGTAAAGAAAAGTGGTTAAACCATGAGGAAGAAGCGGCGCATATTATATGGACATCTATTTTGAAGCAAAGACCGGATTATTATGGTGCTAGAGTAGGCATGGTTTATTATGCCATTTATAAGGGGCAGTATAAAGTGGCTAAAGAGCAGGTCCTAGATATTATGGAATGTTATGGTGAAACAAAAGAGACTAATTGTCTTATGGGAGATGCTAATAATTATCTTATTAAAGAGATGCTAGAAGAAAGAAAAAATAGGCCACAAGATGAGATGTTACGTTTAGAGCTTGGATGGTGTTATTTTCAAAACAAGGCATATGAAGCATGTCATAAACTCCTGATTGATTATACATCCACTCATGAATATGCCTTTGAATATCATAATCTTAAAGGGAGAAATGATTTTGCAGTAGGTTATTTAGACGTGGCTTTACCTGAACTGATGTGTTGGTTAAAGGATATTGAAGGGTTACAAGATGATGGGAGTAAGGTATATCAAAGGCGTCATAGGAGACTAGGCTATGCTAACTTTTTAGTAGGAATGTGTCATTGTGCCTTAGCTGAAAAAAATAAGGGCATTATGCAAAAAACATATTATGAGGCAGCACAAAACTTTTTAGAAGCTGCTATAGCAGTAGCTTCACCAGCTTATGATTATATATTAAGTTATAAGGAGCGACTTGGAAATGTGCTTTTAAAACTTGGAAAAAATGAGGCATGTATTGATTTATGTGATGAGATTATAAAAGAAGATAAGCATTTTTACTTAGCATATCTTTTAAGACAGGAAGCTTTTTTTAATTTACATAATGCCCAAGGTGTGATTGATGATTATTATGAGGCTACCTCAATTTATGAAGGATACATAAAGCCATATTTATTGGCAATTGAAGTTTTTATGGTCTTTAATCAATATGAGGAAGCTAAAAATGTTATTGCAAGAGCTAAGACATTAGCACTTAAAAGCTTAAAATTAGATTTCTTAAGTTTAAAAATAAAACGGCAACAAAGTCATACGGTAAGGGAGTATGAAGTATTAATTGAAGCGCTTAAGGAGTTTATTCAAAGAGTTAAGGAAAAGCAGCAGACAGAAATTGAAAATATAGGCGATGTCTATCTGGAGCTAACCTTAAGCTATATGGATTTGGAAAGTTATGAAGAAGCATTAAAAACAATTAATTTAGCAGTAGATAGCCATGAAGATAATGTATATTATAAGTGGATTAAGGCAGATATTTTACAGGAATTAGATGAATTCTCACAGGCATTGAGACTTTATGAAGCCATTCATAGTACTTATGAAAATAATAGCGAGTATTATTACGATCTTGGAAGATGCTTACATAATTTAGGCAGATTGGATGAGGCTTTGAAGGCATATAAAAGAACAAGGGTATTAAATCATAAGCATGGGGATGTGAATGATAAGCTGCGTAAGATTTATTAAAAGAAGTTCATCGAAACTGGAAGTCCAGTTAGCTATGAATTAGCTATTCGCTATAGTGAAAAACAAATAGGGATTAGAGCGACAGCTTATTATTTAATTAATGAAGGGTTAACATTTCTAGAAGACTATCGATTACAAGAAGCTATGAAGGATTTTGAATTGGCCTTAAAGGATGAACCCCGAAATGCATATGGCTATAATAACTTAGGATATACATATAAGCTTTTAGAAGATTATGAGAGGGCTATAGCTATTTACAAGAAAGGAATTGAAGTGGATGGGCGTGGCAAGTGTAGCCTACTTTTATATAGTAATTTAGCCGTATGCTATACAGCAATGGGAGCATATGAAACAGCTGAAGCATGTTATAAGAAGTGTATGACACTTTTTCCGCGGGAACAAACAATCTATAGTGATTTAATTAAGTTATATCATCGAATGGGTAAAAACAAGGAGGCACTTGAAATATGTAAGGTACTTTTAAGACAGAAGGATATGGATAAAACAAGTTGCTATTTAGACTTAGGAAGTACCTATGCCAATATGGGAAAGTATTTAAAGGCTACTTATTATTATAAGCTGGTGGGGCAGATAAAAGAAATAGATGGACATATTTATGATCAAATAGGAGACTTCTACCTTAAAGAAGTACATGACTATAAACGAGCCGTTAAAGCCTATAGTAAAGCATTGGAGCAATATGAAGCAAGGCATTATTTAAATATCTCGACCTACATTAATATTGCTAAGAGTTATGGAGCAGGCCATCAGATTCAAAAGGCGAAAGCATATTTTGAGAAATCCTTAAAAATGATACAAGATCGTTACGAGTATTTAGAAAACTATTTGAATTATAGACCATTTGCTCCACTGCGTCATTATGAAATAGGAAGTCTTTATATGGCTATAGGTGAGCTAGTGCATGCCAGGCATTATTTTGATAAAATGCGCAGTCTAAAAAAGTGCCGTCATTGTGAATACATGAAGTGCTATAAATATTTAGAAGGTCAGGGGAAGTTATATGAAATACAAGGTAAGTTTACAAAGGCACGTGAATGTTTTAAGCAGGCTTTAGCAATTAATCCGGTATCAGGAGTTAGTAAATATTATTTAAAACAGTTAAAACATAAGGGGGACAAGGATGATAGTAGGTATTGACTTAGGGACAACAAATAGCCTAGTAGCTTATTATACCCCTGAAGGGGCAAAGATTATACCGAACCGTTTAGGAAAGTCACTTACACCATCGGTGGTAAGCATAGATGAAAAGGGGCAAATTTATGTAGGTGAAACTGCTGCAGAACGTAAAGTATTATATCCGAATGAAACGGCTAGCATTTTCAAAAGAAGTATGGGAAGTGATAAGAAATTTAAGCTAGGGGAGAAGGAATTTCTAGCAGAAGAATTATCAGCTATTATTTTAAAAGCTTTAAAGGAGGATGCCGAGGCATATTTAGGCGAAACAGTAACAGAAGCTATTATTAGTGTACCAGCTTATTTTAATGATATAAGGCGTAAAGCAACTAAACATGCAGGGGCGTTAGCTGGGCTTAAAGTAGAACGTATTATTAGCGAACCTACGGCAGCAGCTATTGCTTATGGTTTGTATGATCAGGCAGAAACAACTAAATTTTTAGTTTTTGATTTAGGCGGAGGTACGTTTGATGTCTCTATTTTAGAGCGTTATGGCAGTATTTTAGAAGTCCATGCCGTAGCAGGGGATAACTTTTTAGGTGGAGAAGATTTTACAGAGGTATTAGTTGATTTATTTTTTAAAGCACATCCTGAAATAGAACGTCTAAAGTTAAGTCCAAAGGAAGTGCAACATATTCATGAGCAAGCTGAAAAATGTAAGAAGCAGTTTACAGAAACTACAATAGTGATGCACTGTATTTTACGAGAAGAATGTATCAAAACGCAAATTACACTTGCAGAATATGAGGCGGCGTGTGAACCTTTGTTTGAACGTATACGTGGGCCAGTGAAAAGAAGTTTGATGGATGCGCATATAAAAATAGCAGATTTAGATAAGGTTGTTTTAGTAGGTGGCGCAACGCAATTATCTATTGTACGTAAATTTGTCAGTAAATTATTTAAAAATATTCCAGATACAAGACTTAATCCGGATGAGGTAGTAGCCTTAGGGACAGCTATTCAAGGGGCGATGAAAGAACGACAAGAAGCTGTTAAGGAAGTTATTTTAACGGATGTCTGCCCATTTACATTGGGGACAGAAATAGCAGTAGAACTTGAAAATCATCGTATAGAGGGAGGACGTTTTTGTCCTATTATTGAACGAAATACAACGATTCCAGCTAGCCGCACAGAACGTGTTTATACGGTGAAGGACGGGCAACAACAAATACGTATCAATGTCTTGCAAGGAGAAAGCAGATTTGCAAGCAATAATGTATCTTTAGGGGAGGTAGATATTGAAGTACCAGCTAATAAGGCTGGTGAAGAAGCGATTGATATTACATACACTTATGATATTAATGCAATTTTAGAGGTAGAGGTTAAGATTGTTTCAACAGGAAAATGTGTAAGGAAGTTGATTAAGGGGCAATATACACTTTTATCTGATGCAGAGATTGAAGCACGTATGCAGGAATTAAGCTATCTTAAGATTCATCCCAGAGATCAAGAAGAGAATAAACTCTGGTTATTAAAGGGTGAACGGTTGTATGAGGAGAGTTTAGGTGAGATGCGCATACGTATCGCTATGGCACTTCAAAAGTTTGAAGAGGCGTTAGATACACATGATAATCGTAAGATAGAGATAGCACGTGAAAGCTTTAAGGCCTTTTTAGAACCATTTTTATAGATTAAGCAAAAAGAGATTCTAGGTGATTAAACATTAAAATTTTTAAACATTAAAACGTGAGGAGTAGCATAATGAAACAACAATTTGAAAATATTGCGCCACTTATTGGACATACACCTTTATTAGAAATTCAGCTCAGTTACAAGGGAAGTGTACGTAAAATTTACGCTAAGGCAGAGTACTATAATTTGACAGGAAATATTAAAGACCGTGTGGCACTTTATATTTTACAAAAGGCTTATGAAAAGGGCACGATTCATAAGGGAGACATTATTGCCGAAGCTACAAGTGGTAATACAGGAATTGCCTTTTCGGCCTTAGGCAGTTACTTAGGGCATCAAGTAGTTATCTACATGCCAGACTGGATGAGCAAGGAGCGTATTAATTTAATGAGGAGTTATGGAGCAGATGTACGCCTGGTATCTGCGCAGGAAGGGGGATTTTTAGGTTCTATCAAAAAGACCGAAGAACTTGCCCAAAAAGGCGGGGTATTTTTACCTTGTCAATTTTCTAATACGGATAATGTTATGGCGCATTATTTAATGACTGGAGAAGAAATTGTAAAACAATTAGAATGTCTAGGCATGAAAGCAGATGGTGTAGTGGCAGGTGTAGGGACGGGTGGTACGATTATGGGTATTGGAAAGCGCTTAAAGGAAGTCAATACAGCTTGCAAGGCCTATCCTTTAGAACCAAGTAATTCACCCACCTTATCAACAGGTTATAAGGTGGGAAAACATCGTATACAAGGTATTTCAGATGAATTTATTCCAAGCATTGTCAAACTAGAGGAATTAGATGAAGTCATTTCTGTAGAAGATGGAGATGCGATTATCATGGCACAAATGCTTTCTAAAAAGTTGGGAATAGGCGTAGGGGTTTCGTCGGGAGCCAATTTAATTGGTTGTTTAATGGCACAAGAGAAATTAGGAAAGGATGCAGTCATCGTTACAACATTTGCAGATGATAATAAGAAATACTTATCTACGGATTATGCAGGTATAGAGCCTATGCAGGATAATTACATTTCAAAAGATGTAAAGTTATTAGGGGTTGTAGCACATACATTTTAGGTAAAACATAAAATATAAAACACTGAGGATAATGGTGATATGCCATGTTGCTCAGTGTTTTTTTATGCCCAATCAGTTTTAAGATGAGGTATGTTACATATATAATAAAAATTAATAAGAACATCAAAGTAATATTGTAATAATTGACAAAATAGCGAATATTTGAACTAAAATATTGAAATTGTAAAAAAATAGATATATGATTAAACCATAATTTGAACGCCGGTCAAATTGATAGAAAATTAAGATGAACACAGGGGGAATAGATTATGCATGTACCAATAGCAGTAGTTGGAATGGGCGCTATATTTCCAGGCGCTATGGATTTATGTGAGTACTGGAGCAATATTTTAGCTGGAAAAGATGAAATTACAGATGTACCAGAAAGTTACTGGAAAATGGAGGATTATTATGATAAAGATCCTCATGCAAAAGATAAATGCTATGGGAATAAAGGTGGTTTTGTAGGAAATATTCCGTTTGATGCGATGGCCTTTGGTATTTCGCCTAAAACAATGGAGTCTATTTCTGTTGAGCAGCTTTTTGCCCTCGTTGTTGCAAAACAGGCTTTAACAGATGCCGAGATGCTTGGAAAAGATGCTAAACCTTTTGACCACGAAAAAGCAGGTGTCATTTTAGCAGCAGGTGTAGGAAAAACAGCGTTTTCACTTAATCAACGTCTTCAGGTCCCTAAAATTAGGAAGATTCTTAAAAATAGTGGGGTGCCTGAGCAACTTATCGAACATGTCTTAGAACGCATTGGGGATGCAGAGGTAGAATGGAATGAAGCATGTAACCCAGGATACTTAGGCAATGTTGTTGCAGGACGTATTGCAAACCGCTTTGATTTGTATGGGACAAACTGTATTGTAGATGCAGCTTGTGCTAGTAGCTTAGCAGCACTTAAATATGCAGTAAGTGAACTTGAATCAGGAGACTGTGATGTGATGCTAACAGGAGGGGTTAACTTAGATTGCAGTGAGTTTTCCTTTGTATCATTTTGTAAGACGCCAGCTATTTCTAAAACAGGTCATATTAAACCTTTTGATAAAGATTCGGATGGAATGATTTTAGGCGATGGCGTAGGGATGCTTGTTTTAAAAAGATTAAGTGATGCCAAAAGAGATGGCAATAAAATTTATGGTGTTATTCGTGGAATAGGTTCTTCTGGAGATGGTAAAGCTAAAAGTATTTTTGCTCCACGTAAAGAGGGTCAAAAGCGCGCACTTATCCGCGCTTATGAAAATGCAGATGTTAATCCAGCTTCCATTACGCTTATTGAAGCACATGGAACAGGTACAGCTAAGGGGGATGAATGTGAAATAGAAGCCTTATCTGAGTTCTTTAGTGAAAACGGCGTTTCAAAACATGAGATTGGTTTAGGCAGTGTAAAAAGTCAAATTGGCCACACACGTTTAACTGCAGGAGTTGCAAGTTTAATTAAAACATTAATGGCATTACATCATAAAATTTTACCTGCCACCATTAACGTAGAAAATCCAAATGAAAAGTTAAAGGAATCGCCACTAGAAGTACTTACTAAGGCTAAACCTTGGATTGTAAATGCGAAACATCCTGTGAGACGTGCGGGTGTAAGTGCATTTGGTTTTGGTGGTACAAACTTTCATGTTGTAGTTGAAGAGTATCAAACAGAAGGAAAACAACAGCCTTATCGTTTGCATCAAACACCACATATGGTCATTATAAGTGGTGCAAGTGTAGAAAGCCTTAAAATAAATTGTGAAAAATTATTGCAAGCGCTGATGCAAGATGAAAGAGCTTATTTAGCAGATATATATAGTGCTAAACAATTAGAAGAAAAGGAAGTAAGGCTAGGATTTGTTGCACGAGATGGAAAAGATGCCAGGGAAAAATTACAGGTGGCATTGGAAGAGCTCGGACAAAATAGTTTAGTAAATTGGGAGAAAAATGGCATTTGTTACCGTATGCAAGGTATGCATCAAGGGGAGAAGATTGTTACACTATTCTCAGGACAAGGTGGACAGTATACACAGATGTTTAGAGAAACGGCTATGAACTATCCGGAGCTACAGGAAATGTTTGAGATTGTAGATAATGCCATGTTATCTGAAGGTGAAATACCTATTTCTGATGTAGTTTATCCATTTTCAGCCTATAAAGAGGAAGAAAAGGTAGCAGAGAATAATCTCATGCAAACTAAATTTACACAACCTGCTTTAGCAGCTGTTTGTGGTGGTGTATATAAGCTATTAAAGCAAAGAGGATATACATCAGATTTCGCTATTGGTCATAGTTTCGGTGAATTAACTGCCTTATGGGCAAATGGTGTAATGTCAGATGAAACATATGCACATCTAGCTGTAAAACGTGGTTATTTCATGGGGCAGCCTATTGAAGATGCAACAGGTATGATGGCTGTGGCGGCACCGAGAGATGAAGTAGAAAAATATATTGAGGGCTTTGATAAGCTTTATATGGCTAATGAAAATAGCAATCAGCAAAATATTGTTTCAGGAGATATGGTCCAGCTTGATTTATTAGCAGAAGCGTTACAAGCTAAAAATATTACTGCAAAAAAATTACGGGTTTCTTCTGCTTTTCATTCACCTTATATGGAAAAGGCAAAGGAAGCTTTTAAAACAGAAATTCATTCAGCACCTTTCAATGATTTACAGGGAACAATTATAGCAAATGCAACCCATGGGGAATATCCTAAAGAAGCAACCCAGATTAAAGCATTATTAGAAGAACAAATTACAAATCCGGTTTACTTTAGAACGTGTATAGAAAAGGCTTATGCAGAAGGGGCAAGAATATTTGTAGAAATAGGTCCAGGTAAAGTGCTAAGTGGTTTATTAAAACATATTTTAGGTGAGCGTCCATATGAAATTATTACGGTCAATGCAGATCGCAAGACAGGAGATTTATATCAACTTGAGATGGCCTGTATGAAACTCAAAACCATTGGGCTAGCAATACAGGCAGATCCTTATGAAATGTCTGTGAATCCTGAAATTAAATTAAAAGCTACAAAGTCTTCTTATGAAGTACCACCAACTTTCTTTAGAACACCAGATAAGAAAAAGAGAGTAGATGAGGCAATATATAAGGTAGATGCACCATTAGCATTGGAGGTAACGCCAGTTGAAGAAGCAAAGGGTAATAATCAAAATTATGTAAGGGAAGAAGGGAATGTTATTGTGGAAAAACACTTGGATGTAGAGGCGGCCTGTACTTTACAGAGTATTAATCAACAAGCATTATCACAATTCTTAAAGAGTCAAGGTGAACAATTAGAAACGATACAAAATCTTATGAAAGTACCTGCCCAAACCGGTGAAAATTTACAACATTATATAGATTTTGTCGCAGCTTTTCAAAATAATAGTATGAAAGCTTATGAAACATACTTTAATGAACAACAAAAGGTTTTAACAGGTGCTAATGTAAATAATGCGGTTACATATGTAGCAGTTCAGCCACAAGAAAGCACTGCAATTGAAGTAAATAGACAAGAGGAACCAACTCAGTTAAATATACCAGTAACACAAGTAACAAAAGAGGCAGATTTAGCACCTGAAGATGCACAGAAAATAGCAAGTCAAGCAGCAGTTGATATTATGACACTTTTAAAGCAGATTATTAGTGAAAAGACAGGCTACCCAGAAGAAATGATTGAAGAGGAAATGGAACTAGAAGCAGATCTTGGAATTGATTCTATAAAGCGTGTAGAAATATTTTCTGCACTTAATGAGGCATTACATATAGAAGCAGATGCCCAAGTAGCAGAAGGTTTATCTACTTTATATACACTTAAAGAGATTGGAAATTATCTTCAAGCACAAGTTCATCATATAGGAGGAGTTAGTGCAACCTTACCTCAAATTCAAACAAATGAAGTGCACACAGTTTCTTCTGCAAAAGTTGTAAATAGCAATAAGCTTAAAGCACTTTTAATAAATATTATTAGTGAAAAAACAGGTTATCCAGAAGAAATGATTGAGGGGGATATGGATTTAGAAGCAGATCTTGGAATTGATTCTATAAAGCGTGTAGAAATATTCTCAGCACTTAATGAGGCACTAGAAAGTACATTTGACCAAGAAGCGGTGGAAGTCTTGTCAACATGCTATACCATTAATGAAATTACACACTTTATTGAGAAACAGGCAGCACCACAAATAACTTCTGAAGGCATAGGGACAGTTGAAGATGGATCAAACTCAGCAACATCATCTTTAGCGACAGATACTCAAGATAAAGCAGATTTACAAAAGATACTTATAGGTATTATTAGTGAAAAAACAGGTTATCCAGAAGAGATGATTGAAGAGAATATGGACTTAGAGGCAGATTTAGGTATTGACTCTATTAAACGTGTAGAAATTTTCTCGGATTTGGGAACACAATTAGGCGGAGAATTTAGTCAAGAAGATGTAGAAGGACTAAGTACATGTTATACAGTAGCAGAGATTGTGAATTATTTATGTCAGAAGGTATCTAAGGAGGATGAGGTCACTAAAGGGAGGCACGCCAGTACTAGTATAAAAGATGTAGATATAAAGAACACAAATGGGATTAAGCGCTATGAAGTTGCTTATAAACACGTTGCTTTAAGCAAGGCAATTAGCATTGTAAATAAAGGAATGGTGCTCTTAACAAATGATAATCGTGGAGTAGCTAAGGAAGTTGGTAAGGCATTACAAGATAAAGGTTTTACACCGGTTGTACTGAATATAAGTGCATCTGAAGCAGATCAGGTAAGTGAATTTAGGAATTTTACATTAGAAAGTGTGACAGAAGAAGATGTTGAAAAGGTACTTAAAGAAATTACAGGTGCAACGAAAATACCACTTACTGGTTTCATGCATATTTCAAAAACCGTTGAGAATGAAGAAAACATACAGAGCTTATTTAATCATGAAGAACAAGAGGTAAGTAAAGCAATTTTCCTTATAGCAAAATACTTTAAGCAGTATGCAGATTTAAGTACAGGTGAAGGAAAAAGCTTCTTTATCAATGTTTTGCGTATGGATGGTTTCTTAGGAAATAGAGAATTTAATGGTAATATGTATCAAGGCAGTTTGTTAGGTTTAACAAAGACGCTTGCTAAAGAATGGCCAGATACTTTTGTAAGAGCTATTGATATTCATAGTAACTGTAGTACCCATGAAACTGTGAAATTTATTCTAGAGGAGTTAGCTTCAGGTGATACAGAATATGTTGAGATAGGCAGAGATGAAAGAGGTGTACGTGGAACGCTGGAACTTAAAGAGAAATATGAAGAAATACCTGCTGAAAAGACACCAACTCCAGATGATGTTTTCTTAGTAACAGGTGGTGCTAGAGGTGTAACAGCTCAGTGTGTTATTGCACTTGCTAAAAAGTATCAAAGTAAAATTATTCTATTAGGGCGCTCTGAACTTAAGGATGATATTATTTTTGCAAAAGATGTACAAAGCAAAGAGGAATTACAACAACTTATTTTAAGAAATGCGAAAGCAGAAGGCAAAGTATTAAAGCCCAAAGAAGTAAATGCTGCTGTAAAACGTCTGTATAGTCAGTTAGAAGTTAGAAGAACAATCGAAGCCATTCAAAATGTGGGAAGTCAGGTTCTATATATTCCTTGTGATGTGAAAGATAGTGAAAGTGTCAAATTGGCAATTAGACAAGGTGAAGAGGCATTTGGTAAGATTACAGGACTTATTCATGGTGCTGGATTATTAGCAGATAAATATATAGAAAAGAAAACAGCAACTGATTTTGAAAATATTGTAGGAACCAAGGTATGGGGACTTGAGAACTGTTTAAATAATTTAAATCTTGATAAGCTTAAATATACCGTATTATACAGTTCAATAGCAGCTTATTTTGGAAATCCAGGTCAGGCAGATTACGCTATGGGAAATGAAGCACTTAACAAATTTGCCTATGCTTTTAAAAAGCTTTATCCTAAGAAAATGGTTATGGCAATTAACTGGGGGCCTTGGGATGGCGGCATGGTAGATCAAACGTTGAAAAATGCTTTTCTTAAAAATGGCATTGCAGTGATTCCAATGGAAACAGGCATTAATTATTTTATAGATCAGTTTGAATATGCCCATGCAAATGAAGTATGCCAGATTGTAATTCATTCAGACTCTGAAATGAATGCTTAAATTTAAATAAGAATTCATTAAGTAAAGAAAGGCGGAAAATAAATGACACAGATTGCAATTGTAGGAATGAGCTGCCTCTTGCCAGACTATACTACCAAGGATATGTTGTGGGAAGTTTTAAAAACAGGCAAAAGCCTTGTGAAAGAAGAAAAGTTTGAAGAACATGTTATAGAACGTGGCAGATTATTAAAATCAGAATCAGATACCTTTTTTAAAGAGGTATTTGATTCTAAAACCTTAAATAAACTAAGTAGCCTAGGCGAAGTTGCCAAATGGGTTAATTATGTTGTGCAAGCAGCTCTTGAGGATAGTGGTTATTTAGATAAGAAAGAGGCTTTAAACAAAACGGGATTAATTATGGGAACATTAGGAATGTTTGTTCCAGAATATACCACATTATTTGATCCAGTTGTAAAGTTAAGAATAGAAGAGCAGATGAACCTATTACTAGATGAAGAACGCTTTTGTTATGAAAACAATCAGTTAGAAAGACAACTTTGTAAGGATGGGTTCTTAGTAGATGATTTAGTCATGACGACAGCTTATGAAATATTTGGGCTAGAAGGGCCACATGTATGTTTTAGTGCTGCTTGTGCTACACCATTATATAGTATTCAGCTAGCAAGTATGTATTTAGCCATGCATAAGGCAGATATGATGATAGCAGGTGCTCAGTGTGTAGGTGAGACAGAAACACAAATTAGTGGAATTTTTGAATTATTGGGGGTACTTTCTGAGAAAGGCGAGAGTAGGCCGTTTGACAAAAATTCTAAAGGTTTAATACCAGGAACAGGTGCAGGTGCTTTGGTTTTAAAACGTTTAGAAGATGCAAAACGAGATGGTGACCATATTATAGCCGTTATAGAGGGAATTGGTTGGTCAAATGATGGTGGTAGCAAAAGTTTATTAGCACCCGCTAAAGAAGGTCAGATTGCAGCGTTTAATGATATCTATAAAAAAGGCATTTCTCCAGAAATCGATTATATAGAATGTCATGCAACAGGTACCAAGGCAGGTGATAAAGTAGAAATTGAATCAGTGAATACGTATTTTAAGGCGTATGGTGTAACGCCATTATTAGGAGCATTAAAAGGAAATACAGGGCACTGTTTTACGGCTTCAGCTATGGGATCAACGATTAAACTACTTTTAGCTATGATGCATGATGAGATTCCGGCGACTATTGGGATTACTAATGTGGCAAGCCCTAATGTGGTATGTCACAATCAGAAATGGCCTCATAGAAATCGTGAAAAACGAGGTGCTGTTAATGCTTTCGGCTTTGGCGGAATCAATGCACATATGGTAGTGAGTGAATATATCCCTGATAAAATCTACCCAGTAAATGAGAAGAAAGCACAAGAAGCTGAAGATGTGGTTATTACAGGGATGGGAATGCAAGTTGGCAAATTAAGTAGTGTGAGTGATTTCTGGCGTGCACTTATAAAAGAGGAGACAGCTCTAACGCAAGCTGATGCTAAGCGTTTTTATGGCCTAGAACAAGATCCGAAGGTACTACAATTATTAGGCATACAAGAATTGCCAAAGGGTGCCTATATAGGTGATATTGATGTGGACTTTATGCGTTTTAAACTCGCAACAAAAGAAGATGTGTACTATTTACGACGCGATTTACTACTTTTGAATGTAGCTGCTCAGGCATTAGAAAAAGCACATATTCAGCCAGGTAGTTTACCTGAGACAGCTGTTATAATCAATACTCCTCAAGACTTTTCAGACTTTAACTATCGTTTAAGTACTGAAATGGCACCAGCTATTTTAAATAGCTTAGAAAAAACTTGTCCTAATCTAAATGAAAAGCAAAAAGCACGACTAATGGAGATTTTAAGAGAAGATGAAATGAGTAGAGAAAGTGGTGCTAGCATAGTTGGAGGAATTCCAAGTATCAGAGGTAGCCGGATTTCTTCTTATTGGCGCTTTACAGGCCCCTCTTTTGTGCTTGTAGAAAATGAAAATGCCATTGGACGATCTTTAGAAATTGCTAAGTTTATGTTAGAAGAGAAGATGGTAAAATGTGTAGTGATTGGAACTGTAGAGTTAGCAGGTGAAATTGAATATCTTTTCGCACAAAGACAAATGGGAAACTTAGAAACTTTATGTGAAGTAGGCGTGGGTGAAGGTGCAGCAATACTGGTTTTAAAGAGCAAAGAACAGGCAGAATGTGATCAAGATACGGTTTATGCTACGCTTAAGGAAGTTACAATAGCATCATCTCATCAGGCAGTTGCGTTACAGAATGATGAAGCAGAAAGTGGTGCAAGTGATGTAGAGGCAATTATAGGAAGAACAGGAAGTCTTGAAGGCTTTGTAAATCTCATCAAAGATGCGTATGAACTTTATAGTGGTATTAATCTTGAAAACAAACAACAATCTAATAATTGGTTTTGGAAACAGGAAGAACGTGCACATCAAGTATATTTAGAGCAACGTACCCATATGGGGGAGACAGTCCATATAGGGCTTGAAGAAAATACAACTTGTAAGTCACAGCTTTTAAAGCCTAAGGCACCTAGTTACTTCTTCCCTATAGGCTTTAGAAATAAGGAAGAGTTGATGACACAGCTTGAGTGCCTTAAAGTAGCTAAAAGTAATCAGGTAGGTAGATTAAGTGAGAACTTTATAAATGATTTTTCTAAGCAGTCGCCATATATTCTTTGTATACTCGCAAAAGATGAACAAATATTAAAAGAAGAAATAAATGAAGTGACAAAACACATAGATGATTTCTTTACAGCAGATTATGAGTGGCAATCAGTACACGGTTCTTATTTTACATCAAGACCATTAGGAGAAGAAGCCAAGATAGTTTATATGAGCCCTCCAGGCGGTATGTTTAATGCCAAAGCATATTATGAATTGCTCACACTTTTCCCTGATTTGACGCAACACATTGATTATACCTATTTTAATCCAGAAGAAATGGCCATGTACCAAGATCAAGAAAAAGTTATTGAAAATTATTGTTTTGAAATTCATACAAGCCACTTACTCATGAGGTTACTGCAAGAAAAGTTAAGTCTAATGCCACAACAGATGATAGGGGCCAGTATGGGTGAGATGTGTAGCCTGCTAGCATCAGGAAGCATTGCAATAGGAGAAGAGGAGAAAGAAAGTGGTAAACGCTTTATAAAAAATGTAACACAGATTATAGAGCAAAGTTTTACAGATAAGAATTTAGTTAGAAATTATTTTGGTGAAGCTGTTGAAGATTGGGAAACTTGGTATATAAGAGGTGATGCAAAGGTTATAAGGAATCTTGTATCAGCAGAGGAAAAGGCTTTTGTAACGATTATTGGCTCACCTAAAGATGTTATTATTTCTGGTGAAGCTAAAGTCTGTGAACGTATTTTAAAAGCGGCTCATGGTGTAGGAAGTCCTATTTCTGGTGCTTATTATGTACACACACCTATCATGGAAAGTTATTATGGAAAGATTAAAGATATAATTGCAGCCCAAGGCACATGTATTAGAGATGACCTTGACTATACAATTTATAGTACATATGCGGGCAAACCTCTTACATGCGAAAAGACACAAGTCGCAGAGCATATTGCAAATATTATCACGCATCAAGTTGATTTTCAAAGCATTGTTCAGAAATCTTATGCAGATGGTGGTAGAATTTTTATTGATCTGAGTACAAATGGTATGTGTGAAAATTGGAGTAAAGAAGTTTTAAAGGATGTGCCAGAAAAATTGATTTTCTCCATGTATAGTAAAAAATACACAGCAGAAGAAAATCTATTTAGGATTTTAGCTAAGTTAGTGGCACATCATAGTACGGTAGACCTTAAACAGTATTTAAGTAATTTTGAATTTGATGTTAACATGGCAGCTAGCTTTAAAAAGAATGTAAAAATGGGTTTACCAAGTTACAAAGACCATTTGATATTTAAAAAAAATGCAAGAAGTATACATTATGCAGATACGACAATGCTTCAAAAAGCAACAGCACATATAAAACAAGTAACTGAACAGCAGAAAAAAGAAGAAATGGCCCATTCAGCTATCAGAGGCCAAGAACCATATGAAGCACCTACAACAAATTCGATAAATTGGATAGCGCAGACGATGTCAAATAATTTAAAGGCATATAAATTATATAGTGAAAATGAAAGTCTTATTTTTAAAAATTGTGTGCAAGATATGCATACACAAGGGCGAAAGTCGCAATGTAGCCCAAAGGGAGTTTCAGAAAAAACTTGTATATGGAATAGGTCGCAAATTGTAGAGATGACAAATGGTTCTATGGCAAAGGTGTTAGGTAAACGTTATGAAGAAGTTGACCGCTACCCTATAAGAGCAAGAATGCCTTCTCCACCTTACTTATTTATTTCACGTGTCACTAAGTTTGAAGCAACATTTGGAGAATATAAGCCATGTATGGCAGAAATTGAATATGATGTGCCTGAGGATTGTGTTTATACAAGAAAAGATCATTCTATTTCACATGTTGTACTAAGTGAAGCATCTCAAATAGGTATTTTCTTAGGGGGTTATATAGGCATCGATATTCATTCAAAGGGGACTTTAAGGTTCCGTATTGCAGATACTAAAACAAAGTATGTGAAATCTATGGATGTTAAGGTGGGAGATACCATTCGCCTTAACTTTAGAATTAAGTCATTTATCAAGAATGGTGAAACAACGCTTATAGCTTGTGAGTATGAATGCTATAACAATAATGAACTGATGATGGTCACACAAGCTATGGGTGGTTATTTTACAGCACAAGATTTAGAAGGATCTAAGGGCATTGTAAGCTTGCCTAACAAAATGCAGAAAAAGCTATCTCAGAAGAAATTGATACCATGTATTCAAAATAGTCAACATTCTTTTAATAAGGAAGAAATGCGTGCTTTTTACGAAGGTGATTTTAAAAAATGCTTTAAATCAGCTTGTGCAGTCAATATGAAAACGCCTTATGGCGTAAAAGAACAAGTACGTATGATTGAAAATGTAAAAGAAATTAGTTTTATAGGTGGTAAATATGGATTAGGTAAGGTAGTAGCTACAAGACATATTACCCCAGAATTCTGGCCATTTAAAGCACACTTTAAAAATGATCCAGTTTTACCAGGCACAATTATGTTAGAGGGAATTAATCAGCTCTTGCTATTTTTTGCAGCATATAGTGGCTTTTTAGGTCAACGTCCTAGTATGCAGGTGGGTGTTGTAACGGATAATCTAATTAATATTGCGTTTAGAGGACAAGTGAAACCAAGTAATTCACAGCTCACCTTTGAACTAGATATTAAAGATGTGATCCAAAAGGAAGGTCAAATTACAGGACTCGTTGTAGATGGTAATGTTTATTGGGAAGACCGCCATGTGATTAAAGAAGAAAATGTTAGTATTACATTTGAAAGTTAGTAAGGGGGAAAAGCATGCGAGACTTATATATAAAAGATTATGAGTTACTGTCTAGAAAATCACTTAAAAAGGCATTGCAGCATACTATGCAAGAAGTTTGTGTACTGCAAACAAAAGAGGGAAAACAAGTGCTTGCTAGAGGCGGCGATGTCAGTGAAGAAAGAACTTCTCAAAGTGCACAGGTTCAATATATTTTGCCTGTTACGCCAGCCACTCAATTAGGAAGTAATCATTTTAAAACAACTTATGGGACACAATATGCCTATTATGCAGGTGCTATGGCAAATGGTATTGCTTCGACTCAAATGGTGATTGCACTAGGGAAAGCTGGCTTTATGGGGTCCTTCGGTGCAGGGGGCTTAAATATAGAAAGGTTAGAAGCTGCAATTGATGAAATTCAAGCGACACTAGGTTTGGATGGAGCATATCTGATTAATGTGTTAAGTGCGCCAACTATGCCAGAAAAAGAGATGGAGGTTATTAAACTTTTACTTAAGAAAAATGTAAGGGCTATTGAGGTGGCAGCGTTTATTCAGATTACAGAACCCCTTGTGTACTATCGCCTTTCAGGTCTTCAAAGAGGCGAAGATGGGCAGGTGATTTGTAAGCATCATATTATTGCCAAGGTATCTCGGGAAGAAGTAGCTATGAATTTTATGAAAGTAGCTGATGAAAAGATTGTTAGCAAACTCTTAACAAAGGGATTAATAACACAAGAACAAGCTGAGCTAGCAAAGAAGGTACCTATGGCAGATGATTTAACAGTAGAAGGCGACTCTGGCGGTCATACAGATAATAGACCGTTAATCAGCTTACTGCCTGCAATGATTGCCTTGCGAAATCGCATTCAGAAAACATACAAGTATACAGATGTTATACGCATTGGTGCAGCAGGGGGAATTAGTACTGCCCAGTCTGCTTTAGCTGCTTTTGAAATGGGTGCAGACTATGTGGTAACAGGTTCTGTCAATCAAAGTTGTCAAGAAGCGGGAACGTCTGATTATGTCAAGAAGGCTTTAGGGCAAGTAACTATGGCAGATGTAGTGATGTGTCCATGTGCAGATATGTTTGAAATGGGGGCTAAGGTTCAGGTTATGAAAAAAGGAACAATGTTTCCTATGAATGCACAAAAGCTTTATGATTTATATAGCACATATAATGCATTATCTGAAATACCTGCAGCTGAGAAAGCACGCATTGAGAAAAGAATGTTTCATAGTACACTAGAAGAAGTATGGGAGAGTACAAAAGCGTATTTTAGCAAAGTAGCACCTCATCAAATCACGCGTGCTTTAGAAAGTGAAAAATATAAGATGGCTCTCGTATTTAGATGGTACTTGGGGCAATCTTCTAAATGGGCTGTTCAAGGTGAGAAGAGCCGTATGATGGATTATCAAATTTGGTGTGGGCAAGGTATGGGAGCCTTTAATAATTGGGTTAAAGGCACTTATTTAGAACCCGTTGAAAATAGAACGGTAGAAGATGTGGCTCAGCAAATTATGACTGGTGCTGCGTACTTAAACTTTATTAATCTTGTAAAACCACTAGGTGTGGATCTAGTTGAGATTGAAGACTATATAATAGAGTAATTTCTTTCTTTTGCAATCCTTACTATAAAAGGACTCTAATCTTATTTAAGATTAGAGTCTCAGATTGTTGATAAATGAATTTTCCCAAAATAAACTCACAAATTAAGTGAGGATTATTCAAGAAAATCTATTAAAATAGGGGTAAAAAGAGCAGTTTAGGTCCATTTTTACCTCTGTTTTCTATTTCTAGACTAGTAAAATACTATGGAAAAGTTAATTGTCTACAGCCTGGGACTCTAATCTTATTTAAGATTAGAGTCTTTTTATGCACAAATATTGATAGGTTTATTTATTACCTGTGCTACCTAGTTCACAAATGGCTAAAATAGCTTTCACAGCTAATTCCATATGGTGAAGTACAGTAAACTCATATTTACCATGACAGTTGTAAGCGCCTGTAAAAATGTTTGGACAAGGAAGTCCCATAAATGAAAGTCTTGCGCCATCTGTACCACCACGAATTGGTTCGTGAACAGGTGTAATACCTACTTTTGCAAAAGCCTTTTCAGCTAGCTCTAAAACGCCAGGGTATTTATCAATGACTTCTTTCATGTTATAGTAACTATCAGTTATTTCAAAGCTGACAGTACCTTCTCCATATTTTTCATTAAGAAGTGTGGTAATGCTAGCAATTTTTTCTTTGCGTGCATTGAAGAGACTTCTATTATGATCTCTTAAAATATAGTGAAGCGTAGCTTCTTCAAGATGCCCTTCAAAGGCGTGGAGGTGATAAAAACCTTCATGACCTTCTGTACATTCAGGGACTTCATGAGCTGGTAAATGATTTTGGAATTCACAAGCAATTGCAAGTGCATTCTTCATTTTGCCTTTAGCAGAGCCTGGATGTACACTAAGTCCCTTAATTTTAATGGTAGCAGAAGCAGCATTAAAGTTTTCACATTGAAGTTCTCCAACTGCACAACCATCAATCGTATAAGCAAAATCAGCATTGAATTTTTTGACATCAAAGTAATCTACACCACGGCCAATTTCCTCATCTGGCGTAAAGCCGATACGTATTGTACCATGTGGAATTTCAGGATGTGCAATAAGATATTCCATAGCTGTCAGAATTTCAGCAATACCAGCCTTATCGTCTCCACCTAAAATAGTTGTACCATCAGTTGTAATAAGTGTTTCACCTACTAATGTCTTAAGCACTGGGAATTGTCTTGGGCTTAAAGTAACTTCTGGATTTAGTGTAATATCCGTACCATTATAATTTTCAATAATTTGCGGTTTAACATTATTGCCTGGATAGTCTGGCACAGTATCCATGTGAGAAATAAAGCCAATAGTTGGTACTTCTTCCTGGATGTTGCTAGGAAGAGTGGCAAAAACATAACCATTTTCATCTAAAGAAACATCGTGTAGCCCAAGTTGAGTGCACTCACTAACTAGCGTCTTAGCAAAATCAATTTGGACAGTGCTACTTGGATAAGTTGTACTTGCGCCATCAGCCTGTGTATTTGTTTGAACATAAGTTAAAAAACGATTTAATAACTTTTCTTTCATTATCTAGCCTCCATAGTTCTATCATAGGTTTCTTATTTATTTTACCATAATAATAGAAAATGAACGCATAAATAATGTTTTTTCAAAGATTAAGTTTATTCACATTTCTCAACGCGAAGGTCTTTAATAGGAATATTGACTTCACCATTTTTAAATTTTTCTTTATACATTGTTTTTGCAATGAGTTTATCTCTTGCCTCAATTGTACAAATTTCTCTTCCATGTTTGTTTGTAAAGCTGAATAACATTTTAATCACTCCTTGTAGTATTTTTCTTTTTCGTGTCTACTATAATGAACTCTTAAAATGGTTTCAAGGCATAGGGCCTTAAGTCTACAGTATAAAAAAGACAAAAAACAAGTTCAAAAATTAGAATCTACACAATTTAAACAATAAAAACGAGTAAGCTAAAAGTAAAAAGGAAGAGGGAATATATATGTCAGAGAAAATAACATTATTTAATTTTGATAATGCCTATACATATCAGGACTTTTATTTAAATGAGATACATCAGTGGTTAAATTTTACAGACTTAAGTGGTGTAAGTGGGTATTGTGATGAAGAGTCATTAGAGATTATTCGCAGGCGAATTGCTACAAGTGAACCTACTCGTATCAATTATATTGACTCAGGTAATTATCATTATATAACATACTTATTATTAGAGCGCCTTCGAGAACCATTTTCTTTAATTTTATTTGATCATCATACAGATATGCAGCCTTCACTTTTTGAGAATTTAATGTCATGTGGCTGTTGGGTAAAGCGAACATTAGATGAAAATCCTTTTTTAAAAGAGGTTATTATCATAGGTGTAGCAGATCAGCTAATAAAAGAGATACCGAGTAAGTATAGTCATAAGGTATTTGCTTATGGTGAATCAATGTTAAAGCAGCATCCTAAGTGGCAGACATTTGCAAAAGAGCATATTCACTATAATGTGTACATTTCTGTTGATAAAGATGTAATGGATGCTAAGGAGGCTTGTACAAACTGGGACCAAGGTTTTTTAACGCTTAGCCAGCTGAGGGAAATTTATGAGAGTATTGTAGAGACACATGAGATATTAGGCATTGATATTTGTGGAGAGTATGCCCCAAATATGACATGTTTGATGGAAACAGAACAACTACTAAACAATAAGGCAAATCTTCAAATACTTCAGTTGATTGAGGAAGTGGCTGCTACTAAGGAAGGTGAAAATACTTAAGCAACATATGTCGAAATATTCTACATAGTGAGTAAAATATCTTGTTCAAAAAAATTCAAATGCTATACTTTATTTAACAACTTCTTGAAGGAGCAAAAGTTTTTAAAGGAATTTTAAAAACTTAGAGTGTAAAAGAAGTTAAAATGTGGAGGAGGATGTTTTATGAAAGCAAGGTATTTTACAAAGCAATTATTTGCAGTGCTTACAGCATGTACAATGGTAACACCTATTTGTACAAATCTTGCACCTGTATTTGCGGCTGAGGTAAGTTATGGTGCACTTATTTATGATGATTTCGAGCAAGATTTAAATGGTTGGGCACCTCGTGGTGAAAATGCAGAAGTTGTAGAACTTACAACAGAGGAATCTTATTCAGGAAAAAGTTGTATTAAAGTAAGTAATCGTACAAAAACATGGCATGGTGCAACTTGTGACAAAACAGAAGAATTGACATTAGGAGAAACATATGATTTTTCTGTTGCACTTAAATTTAAAGGGGATAATTATTCAAATTCACAAAACTTTAGTTTACAACTTCAATATAACGATGGAGTAAATGATCAGTACAAAACAATTAAATCTCAAGCTGTTACAAAAGGTCAATGGACTATTTTACAAGGGGAATACACTATTCCAACAGATGCAACAAACGTACAGATTTATGTTGAAACACAATGGACATCTAACCCTTCAACACAAGATTTAATGGATTTCTATATTGATGATTTTACAGCAACACCAGCTTCCCTTCCTGAAATAGAACAAGATATCGAAAGTTTAAAAGATGTTTTCGCTGATCAATTAATTATTGGTGGTGCAGCACAAGCAAGTGAAATTGCACCAAAACCAGGTAAAGACTTATTCTTAAAACATTATAATAGCATCACTTTCGGAAATGAACTTAAACCAGATGCAGTACTTGACCATGATGCAACAGTTGCATATATGGAAGCGAATGGTGGGGATGAAACAAATCCACAGATTAATCTTCGTGCAGCAAGAACATTACTTGAGTTCGCAAGAGATAATAATATTCCAGTAAGAGGTCATACGCTTGTATGGCACAGCCAAACACCAGATTGGTTCTTTAAAGAAGGTTATTCAGAAGATCCTAATGCAGCATGGGTTTCAAAAGATGTAATGCTTCAAAGAATGGAAAATTACATAAAGAATGTTATGGAAACATTAGCAGAAGAATATCCAACAGTAGACTTCTATGCATGGGATGTTGTCAATGAGGCAGTAGATCCTAATACTTCAACAGGTATGAGAAATCCTGGTTCTAATAATCTTGTTTCAGGACAATCAGCTTGGATGCAAACAATTGGCAGTGAATATATTGAAAAGGCATTTGAATATGCAAGAAAATATGCACCAGAAGGCTGCAAATTATTTTATAATGATTACAATGAATATGAAACCAAGAAGAGAGATTTCATATATAATATATTAAAAGACCTTAAAGAAAAAGATTTAGTAGATGGCATGGGTATGCAATCTCACTGGGTAATGCAATATCCAAGCATTAGTATGTTTGAGGAAGCTGTTAAAAAATACAGTGAACTAGGCTTAGAAATTCAACTTACAGAACTGGATATTAAAAATCCAGATAATAGTGAATATGCTTTAAATCAGCAGGCAACACGTTATAAACAAATTATCAATAAAGTAATGGAACTCAAAAAAGGTGGTGCGAATATCTCTGCTGTTGTATTCTGGGGTGTAACCGATACAACAAGTTGGCTTGGCGGATATCCATTGCTTTTCGATGGTGAGTATAAAGCAAAACCTGCATATTATTCTATTATTGAAGATTATGTGAAAGGTGAGCCTACGGACCCAACAGATCCAACAGATCCAACGGATCCAAGCCAGCCAACAGACCCATCTAATGCAGCAGTTTCTGTTAATGTGAAAACGACTGTGAATGGTAATTCAGTGGGGCAACGTTATACAATTACAGCACAAGATGAAGCTATTGATGTTTCAAAATTAAGCATCGTATATAAAGCTGATGGTATGCCAACGGAAGAACAAAGTTTTTGGTGTGATAATGCTGCAATTCAATATACGACAGATCCTTGGTATACTTCACTAAATGGTGGTGTAGAGGGAATAATTGAAGATGGGGCACTTACATTAACGATTAATAAAAGTGCTACTTTAACACCTGAGACAGGAACAATGACATTAGATGTACGTTTTGCAAAAAATGACTGGTCTTCATATCCAGCTCTTTCAAGTGAAACAATAGAAGTATATTATGATGGCGTGCAGATTCAATAAATAAAAAAACTGAATAAAGCAAACGGCTGCTATGGATAAATCATAGCAGCCGTTTTTTTAGAATAGGAAAGGCAGTTTCTTATGTTGAAGAGGAAGCATTAGTAATGGCAAGTTGATAGAAGGTAGGACTTGTATAGAAGTAGCTACAACTTTCAGGAGGTAGTCCTAGGGTTTTTTCAAGAATTAGTGCAAGTGCTTTGAGCTTATTTTGAAGTGTTTCTAGATTATCTTCACAAGGTACAATAGTATGATCAAATAAAACGACCAACATCGAGAGAATAATTTCTGAAAGCTGATTTGGATAAGGGCATGTAAACATACATTCTGCTACACCTTGTTTAAGAATATCTGAAAGAATAGGTGTAAGCTCATGAATTGTAAGCGCTAAGAACTTTTGATGAAGCACAATATCATTTTGTAAATGTAAATACTTGAGCATTTCATGTTGCTTAACAGTAGCACTTGGGGAAAGAAAAAGTAAAAACAGTTTTTCCATTTTTGCTAAGGCGTTTAAATCCGTAGACTGGACTAATGACCAACTTTCTGCAATGGATTGGGCGTAGGAACGTTCTAAAACAGCATCTAATATTTCGTCTTTTGAACGAAAATAATAATAAATGCCTCCTTTAGCAATACCAGCACGTTGCGCTACATCACTAATAGAAGCATTAGAAGCTAAATCTTCACTCATTAAAGCTTGCATGGCATCTAGTATCAAGTCGCGTTTGTTTTGCTTCATAGAAA
The DNA here is from genome assembly GCA_019418225.1 of Clostridiales bacterium. Classification (GTDB taxonomy): domain Bacteria; phylum Bacillota; class Clostridia; order Lachnospirales; family Cellulosilyticaceae; genus Cellulosilyticum. Next base: position 25,650 of record DYCF01000028.1, read on the forward strand.
TCACCTTTCGTATAAATTTTCTTGATATAAATAATTATAACATATAATTAGAAATATATGGCATAGAAATAATCATATAGTGCGCTTTAAGATTAAAATTCTCATTAAAATTTAATCTAGTTCTCATTTTAAATATAGATTAGATGCATTATAATAAATTAAAAGTTAAGTGTTAATAGTACAATGAGGAAGGGATTAATTATGTTACGATTACTAGGCTTTCTAATATTTTGGCCCATTTTGTTAATCTGGTGGTTAGTAGGATTAGTTTTTAAATTAGCAGGTAAACTGATTACTGTAACACTTGGGCTAGTAGTATTACTTACAGGGATTATATTATGTATTACCATTATTGCAATTCCACTAGGCATTATATTGATTATTATGGGAGTTTGCATGATTATAAAAGGAATTTTTTAAAAGAAAGAGCGATAAAACTTGAGAATTTACTTAGTTTTATCGCTCTTTTGTTATGAGTGCAATACTTATTATATAGAGAGGGTATGCATATTGTGGTATTTATTTGTGTGATATTTTGTAAAATATAATATATAATTAAATAAAATATTGAAATAAACAATATATAACTAAAGGTGAAAAATAATGAATCAACTTGCTACAAAAGAAAACCAAATAACGCGAAAGCAAACCACAGTCTTAAAATGTCCAGTGGAAAATAGATGTGGAGGATGTCAAATGCTAAGTATGCCCTATAAGGAGCAATTAAGATATAAGAGAGAACAGGTGGCTAAACTTCTAAAAAAATATGGCCATATTGCACCTATTATAGGAATGGTAAGCCCTACATATTATCGTAATAAAGTTCATGCTGTATTCGAACGTTCTAAAAATGGTCAAATTATTTCAGGAACCTATAAAGAAGGAAGCCATCAAGTGATTCCAGTAACAAATTGTTATTTAGAAAATCAAAAGGCAGATGCTATTATTGCAACTATTCGCAGTCTTTTGCCTTCATTTAAGCTGAAAGTTTATAATGAAGATACTAAAACGGGACTTGTACGCCATGTGCTGATTCGAACAGGTCATAAAAGTGGTGAAATCATGGTAGTACTTGTTGTAAGTTCATTTGTATTTCCTTCTAAACAAAACTTTATTAAGGCGCTACGTACGTTACATCCAGAAATTACTACCATTATATTAAATTTAAATGATAAAAAAACGAGTATGGTGTTAGGCGATAGGGAAAAAGTAATTTATGGAAAAGGCTATATAGAAGATACACTATGCGATTGTACCTTCCGTATTTCGCCTAAATCTTTTTATCAAGTAAATCCACTACAAACAGAAGTACTTTATCAAAAGGCAATTAGTTTGGCAACTCTTACTGGGAAAGAACGCATTATAGATGCTTATTGTGGCATAGGAACAATCGGTATCATTGCTAGTCGAAAAGCCAAGGAAGTTATAGGCGTTGAATTAAATAGTGATGCTATTAAAGATGCTAAATTAAATGCCAAATGCAACAGACAGACAAATATAAAATTTTACAATGCAGATGCCGGAAAGTTTATGGTGCAACTGGCTAAAGACAATAAAGAGCCTATTGATGTAGTCTTTATGGATCCACCTCGTGCAGGAAGTGACAAGGCATTTATGGATTCAGTCATGAAAGTTGCACCTAAAAATGTGATATACATCTCATGCAATCCTGAAACGTTAGCAAGAGACTTAAAGTATCTAAGCAGTTGTTATAAAGTAGAAGCAATATGCCCGGTAGATATGTTTCCACATACAACCCATGTGGAAAATGTCGTAAAATTAAATAAATTAAAATAGTTAATATGGGCTACTTAGAATTTCTAGGAAGCCCATATTTTAATATTATCCCATAAATGATTGACACACAATATAATTGGCCATATTATATAAGGAGATAAGGATTTATTACAAACTAAAGCAAATAATTGAAAGTAAATAATAGAATAAATATATTTTTATGCGAAAGAAATATATTTTAATAGCATAGGATAATAAAGGAGGTATTTATATGAATTATGTATACCCAACAAATACAACTTATACTACAACAGAAAAAATGTTAAAGAAGACACCATTAAGTGCAGAGGCTAAAGAAAGAAGAGATTATATTAGAAGTCATAAGTTTTCAGTACAAGTAAATTCACAAACACAAAAATGCCGATTAATTGTTACAGAAAAGGATAAAAAATAATGAAACAAGATGGACTATTGAATATACATCCATTATCCCCAGAGCTATTGCCATTAGCAGAAAGATTTAGTTCGGGGAATACATATCTTGATGGATTTTTACAAGATGGAGATTATTCTTTAAATGCTAATATAGGTAAGACGTATGTATTTCTATCTGAAGAAAATAGTGAGATTATTGGATATTATAATTTGAGGATGAGTTCGGTAGATCGAATAGAAGAAGTAGGGGAGAGTAGTCGATATATTCGCATGGGTGGAGCAGTGAATATTAATTATTTTGCATTAGATGAAAAATATCATAAACAAGTATTTGATATATTACCTTCCGGTGACAAAATTTATCTAAGTGATATTTTAATTATAGAATGCCTAGAAAGAATCGAGATGATTGCACAGGAGTATATTGGGGCTACTTTTGTAACACTTAATTCAACAAAAGAAGGATATAACTTATATAAAAGAAATGGGTTTGAGGAATTAGAAATGGATATGAGATTTACCATGGAAGATAGTGACCATAATTGTACTCAACTTTATAAATGGATTAATGAAGAATTTTAGATAAACAAAACTGCTGGATTAATATAGTTGTATTGGCTACCATTAGCATGTAACCCATTGCAAAACGATTATGGAATGCGTTAGATAATGAACGTGAAATCTGATTTAAAACAAGAAATTATAGATAAGTTAGAAAAAGCAGTCTATAATATAACACCTATTAAAATTTATTAGTTAATAGTATATAAAAACATTTAACAGTCCCTTCCTAGAGAAGGGATTTGTTGTATCTAAAATAGTGAAAGGGATTATAATAGTCATGAACTATGAAGAGCTACTGAATAAATATAATGTACTGGTAAAGGCCTATGCAGAACTTGAATATGAAAAACAAAGTATTAAACCAGATTTCTTCAAAACTTAAGCCATGAGAATGCCTACTTATAATAAGTCAAGGGTTATCTATGGATTTGATGAAACAGAGGATGCATTAGTATTGCCGAGAGTTTGTGAAGAAAATTTATTGGGTATATTGACACATCAAAATATAAAAGTTACGGTACAAGAAGAAAGAACGTTTGACCATTTGTTACCGGCAAGTACTTTCGGAGAAATTTTGGCAAATAATTTTACATAATATTCCGTATATAATAACTATTTGTTTTTTATACTTATCCACATTTATTCCACGTTTTCCTTGACCACGAGCCTCCGTTGATATACTCTTAGGCAGCAGGGGCAACTACCTTAAAATGTAAGTTTAGCTACGAAGATAGGTGCTGCCTAGATGTGTAAGTTTAGCATATCAACCCTCATAGTCAAGGAACTTTCGCGGCATAAACGTTAGTCTTCTTCAGTCTTGAATAATGATTGGCGATGTTCTAAACGATAACTTTTACCTTGCATCGTGATAACTTGACATCGATATGCAATTCTATCAAGTACAGCAGTTGTAAGTGCTGGATCTCCTAATAATTCTGTCCAATCTTCAAACCCTTTATTAGATGTAATAATTAAAGAAGCTTGCTCATGAAGTGATGAAATAAGTCCAAAGAAAAGATTAGCTTCTTCTCGCGTGATAGGCAAATAGCCTAATTCATCAATAATAACAATACTTGATGCAAGAATGCGATTGAGTTTTCCTTTACTTTTTCGGGATATTTCAGCCGTTTTAAGTGTATGCATTAGCATATCCATCGAAACAAAGCTTACAGTATAACCTTCTTGAACAGCCTTATAACCTAATGCAATAGCAAGGTGGCTTTTACCTACACCTGGTGGTCCTAACAGAATCAGGTTATACATACGGTCTACCCATGCTAACTCACAAAGTTCATTGAGCTGACGTTTGTTAATAGATTTTTGAAAAGATAAGTCAAACTCTTCTACAGTTTTAAGTGTAGGAAAAGCTGCATTTTTAAGACGTTTTTCTTGAGATTTCTTATCTCGCAGTAGCTTTTGAATAAGATAATCCAAAGCTTCTTTGAAGAAACTCGCACTTATTAAATTTCTTTCTATACAATAATGAAGTGCAGCTAATCGGTCCTCCGTTGTATGTTGCTTACAAGACTGTTTCAATGAGAAAAGTTGATCTCTATAATAACGCGGTTTAGCAGACTCTATATGAGCTAAAAACTGTACAGCTTCTGATGCATGATTAAAGTATTCAATTACTTCATTTTCAAGAGCTAAAAGATTACTACCTTTAATACGTTCAGGATGATGGATTTGAATCAAGTTGCCTTTACCAGTGGCAATTTTATGTGTTGCTAATACTTCTCCAGTATCAACATCTAATAAATCTAACGTATCACCATTTAGAGAAAGAAGAACTTCTTTCCCAGGAGAGTAAGTACCTTTAGGTAATTGATAACGATTTTGTTTATAAGAAATAGTATTGTTTTTTCGAACAGAATACGTTAAACTAGATTTAGATTGTTGATTAAACAATGAAGAAGGTATCTGAAGTAAGTGTCGTTTTTCAAGGGTGAACACTTCTTTAGGTACTTTTTTTGTTATATCATGAACCTTCCCATTTCCAGTCCTATCAAGCCAAAGTAGATTTTCATCATTAAATGAATCAATATCCTTAAAAATTCTATGCCTTGCAAAGTTGTTCTTTGCAAACTTTACAACAGCTTCAACTTTCCCTTTACTTTCTGGGTCATAAGCCCTACAAAGTCTCATCTTAAATTTCATGTGATTAATGTAATTCTGAAAGGTTTCTGTACAAATGATATCATCTGCATTTTCTGAAACAATAATAATCCTATCTTGATCATAAACGATTTCCTTAGGCATGCCACCAAAGTATTCAAAAGCCTTTTGATGAAGCATAATTAAGTCATCACTTGTAAAAGGATGCTCTTGCCACCACACAAACTTATATCTTGAATAGGACAATACTAATGCAAAGCAATACACTTTGATACGTGTACCATTCACTCTTTTTACCCAGATTTGTCCAAAGTCAGCTTGAGCTTGTTCGCCTGGAAGTGTTTCTGGAACTTCTTCATATTGCCTAAGTGGTGGATGTTTAGGTAAGGCATAAGTCTTTCTAAGTTCTTGAATGTATAAACGTAATGTTCTTTCTTTAAAATCAAGGTTGTGATGCCTTTCAAGCAACCAATCAAACACCTGAGCTGATGATAAGTCAGGGAATTCTCTAAGCCATTCAAGTATCTGATTATGATAAGGATTAATCTTTTTAGTACGTGATTTAGACTGTTCTTGAAGTGTTTGAAATGTACTTGGACTTATATTCCAGTACTTACAAACTGTTTTAAAGTTAATCTTCAATTTCTTTGAGACTTGAGATTTATTAAGCCCCATTGATTTATAAGTTTGGATTTCAATAAACATAGGCCATCCTTTCACTACATTTCCTCCTTTTGATAGATATGCAACTATTCTATCAAAAGAGAAGTATAATTGTAATTAAATGTATAATATTCTCCAATATTGTTTACCAAAATCTCTCCGTTTTATTTTACCATTAACAGCATTTGGACAAAAGTGCTTCAAGCCACTGGAAATATGAAAATTCCTATGATTGCTCAGATTGTTGGTGCAGTAGTTAATATTATTCTTGACCCAATTTTGATTTTTGGATATATGGGTAGCCCTGAAATGGGTTTGAAAGGTGCTGCCATTGCAACTGTTATTGGCCAAATTGCTACAGCTATCATAGTGGGGATATATGGCTATAAAAAATCTCCAACACTGTGTAAGTACCGCACATATATTAAGAAGATTTATTATGATGGGATTCCAAACATTATTATGCAGTCAGCTTATACATTGTATATATTAGGACTTAATTTAATTTTAGCAGGTTTTTCAGATCAGGCAGTTACTGCACTTGGTTTATATTATAAATGGCAGACCTTTTTCTTTATACCGCTAGGTGGGCTGCAGACTTGTATTGTCCCAATTCTTAGCTACAATTATGCGGCTTATGCTATAGAGCGATGCAAGAAGGTTTTATGGACTGCAATAAGTTTTGGCCTGATGTTTATGATGATAGGTGTTATTTGCTTTGAGGGCATACCAACTCAAATGCTCCAAGTATTTTCACAGGATGCGGATGTCATTTCAATAGGAACAGGGGGATTTCGTTTTATAGGAATGAGCTTTTTACCGATGGTAACCTCTTTAATTTTCCCGGTGTATTTTCAAGCACTTGGATATGGTTTAAAGAGTATAGTACTAACTATCATAAGAACGGTATGTCTATTTGTACCAGTGGGCTATGTTTTGTCTTTATTAGGACTTGAGTATTTTTGGATGACATTTCCTATTACAGAAATAGTGACTTCTATGGTAGGTTTTATATTTTATAGACAATTTGTAAAAGCACACAGTTCGTACTATAGAGCAGAAGAGAAAAATATTGTGGTAGGTGAATAAATAAAGTAATCTATTAAATACGAGAGCTGCCTTGAAACTAGTAAAGTAGTTTTAGGGCAGCTCTATTAACGGGTAAAGCTAATAAAAAGATATATTAGTGTTACAATAAATATTAAAAATATATTAAGGAGTTTTAGAAATGAATTTATATTATATTGAGTATCTTGATTATGAAGGTAATGAATGTGGCATGACAGTTTTAGCAAGCAGCAGCAGTGAGGCTGAAAGTAAAGCACTGTCAACGAGCTATAATGTTCATACTGTTATAGCTGTAAGAGAATATGAGGAGTAAAAGTCGATAATTATTAAAGATGTATTAACTATAAATAGATCGTAAGGCTTACTGGAAAAAGGAGATGCTTGAAGAAAGTTTTTTCTCTTGTTATAATGGCAGTTAGTGCTATTTAGCGTATAATAGAAATTTATATCACCAAATAGGAGAGCAATATATGAATACAAAAGTAAAAATGCCATTTGCATATTCAAATGGAAGAGAATTTCAGGATAAATTAATAGAATGGATTGGTGATGTTTTATATGATATATTGCCTGAACAAGGGTATGAAGTAAGAGACGAACAAATCTTTACAGCATTTCAAATAGCAGATGCTTTTTGCGAAAAAAAGATACATTTAGCAGAGGCTGGTCTAGGAACAGGAAAAACATTTGCTTATTTATTATCAGCTATTCCTTATGCAAGACATACAGGAAAACCAGTGGTTATTTCATGTGCTTCACCAGCCTTACAAGAACAGCTTGCGGCTGAAGATGGGGACATTCATAAGTTATCTAAGTTACTTGGATTAGAAGTAGATGCTAGGATGGCAAAAGACCCAAGACAGTATTTATGTCAGGTACGTGCTGATGCCTGTATAGAAGCATTTGAACCTATTCCGGATGAAGTACAGCAGTGGATTGGAGAAACGAAACGTGGTGAACGTGCAGAAATTCCTACTGTAACAGATAAAGTATGGAAAAAGATTGCTTGGAATGAGGGGATGTCTTGTGAGGTATGTTTAAGTCGTGGCTATTGTAAATTAGTGCGTGCAAGAGCGCATTATAGAGCCACTCAAGATTTGATTATTGTTGATCATGAAACATTCTTTCATGATTTATGGACAAGAGAAGAAAAGCTAGCAAATGGTCAGATGCCAATTTTACCAGATTACTCAGCAGTTATCTTTGATGAAGGGCATAAAATTATGCAGCCAGCAGCCCTGCAAGCTGGTCATCAAATTGTTAAAGAAGATTTACAAGCCATCATTACTTCTTTAGAAGAAATACAAGGGGCTAGAAATTCATTGCATACAACAACAGCAGCCCTTGAAGATGCTATGGAATATTTCTTTGAGTTACTAGAGAAATTAAATAGTCAAGCAGAGGCTGAAATGCGCCGCACCATTCAAATTAGTGAACCGTTATTAAGTGCGGCACGTACTTTACGTTCGGTCCTTGATCAGTTAATTATAGAGCTTCAAATTGAACAAGAGCTTTATATAGAAGCTATTCCTGTAAGTTCAATACAAGCTTACGAGGGACAGATTGAAACAGCTATGCGTGGTTTAGCACAGCTCTGTAAGAATCAAGGACAAGATATTATTGCCTGGGTGCAGCCAAATAGTGAAAGCTTCGTTGTAGTGCCAAGAAACTTGACTGAAATGTTAAATAAGGCATTATATACAAAGAAATTGCCAGTTATCTTTAGTTCGGCGACATTAAGTCATGAAGGAAACTTTGATTACTTCATTCGTATGATGGGCTTAAAGTCACCTTCTAAGTCAACAATTGGCAGCCCATTTAATATGGCAGAGCAAGTGACCATTACCTTAGAAGCAGGATATGATGAAAGTATGGCGCAGCGCATTGAAGCACTTGTAACGCAGCTTAAGAAAAATGGGGGACATGCACTTGTATTAACCCGTTCACTCAGTGAAGTTAGTAAGATTAGAAGCTACTTAAGTAAACAGGTATTACCATTTGAAGTATTCTATGAGGATGAAGGCGATAGAGGCTATCTTGTAAGAAAATTCAAAGAAGAGAAGAACTCTGTATTAGTAGGATCAGATTTTTGGGAAGGAATAGATGTACCAGGTGAAGCTTTAACATTAGTTGTTATCTGGCAGCTTCCTTTCCCGAGCTTAGATCCTTTAATTGAAGCACAACGCATAGCGGCCAGAGAACAGGGATTAGACCCTAGCGTAACTGTAGATTATCCAGAAATGGGATTACAACTTAAACAAGGTTGTGGCAGACTCATTCGAACAGAAGAAGATTATGGACAAATTATCTTTATGGATAAAGTATTGGGAACACCTTGGGAAAGCATTGTAAGAGGTGCATTGCCTAAAGGTAAGATAATTGATGCAGAAGAACAGTTGGCATAAAGATATTTTATACAAGGCATGCAGAGAGGGTAGTGAAATGGTTCAATTAGGCAGATATAGACATTTTAAAGGAAATGAATATGAAGTTGTTGCAGTTGCTAAAGATAGTGAGACATTAGAAGAAGTCGTCATTTATAAAGCCCTTTATGGAGATGAGCAGATTTGGGTAAGACCTTTAAAAATGTGGTATGAAGAGATTACGAGAGACAATAAGACCTTTAAAAGATTTGAAAAGATCTAAGGTCATATGAAAACTTGAAATACGCTGCCAATTGGATTATATTAAAGTTGTATAATTAAAAGTGGGGAGTGAGCTAATATGGAGCAGAAGCAGTATGTTTGTCCAAAATGTGGTAATCAACACTATGAATCAGATCAATTTCAAGCAACAGGTGGAAACTTTGCAAAGATATTTGATATTCAAAACAAAAAATTTGTAACAGTAAGTTGTAAAAGATGCGGTTATACAGAATTATATAAAGCACAATCTAGTGATGGCTGGGATATTTTAGATTTTCTTATTGGTAATTAATTGGAAAATAGCCCCTTAGGGATTTAATCAAATCTCTAAGGGGCTATTTGTTATTAATATTAAAATAATTTAATAAGTGCTTCTAAATCTTCGCATAAGCCTTTGGCAAGTGTAAAGTTATTGTCTTTTAAGGCAAAGGCAATCTTTGTTTCTAATGCTTTTTTCTTTTGTTCTAGTTCTAAATAATCTTTATCAAAATGTTTTGCGTAGATCATTTGTCTAAACTTACGCATACGGATTTTACGAATTGTTTTATTATCGATGATTAAGGCATAATCCATACAGTTTACGATAGAATAGAAATCATGAGAAATCATAACAACAGCACCTTTATAATCTGAAATTGCTTTTTCTAGAGCAAGTTGTGCATAAGTATCTAAATGGCTTGTTGGTTCATCAAGAAGTAATAAATCAGTTTTCGTTGTAGCAATTTTAGCGATTTGAAGGATATTTTTCTCACCACCAGATAAAGCACTGATTTTTTGATTAAGGTTGTCTCGGTTAAAGCCATAGCTTGAAAGATATCTTCTAACTTCTAACATAGTTTCAAAACCTGCAGCAAGGAACTCCTCAAGGACTGTATGGTCCTCATTAAGCATTTCACCTTGGCGTTGAGAAAGATATGCAACGTTCATATCTTCTTGAATCCAAATGGCATTATGATTATTTTTGAAGATTTCACGTAGTAAAGTTGTTTTACCTGTTCCATTCTCACCAATAAGGGCCACTTTATCTGTTTTTTTAATTTCAAAGTTAATATCTTCAAGAAGTGTTTCATCAAAGGCAACGCCATAACCAGTTACTTTTAAGATAGGTGTTTCTTCAACTACAGCTTCTTCTAAGTCAGGGGTTACTTCACATTGTACTTCAAATCGGATATTAGGTTGCTTAATATAAACAAATGGTGCTTTGATTCTACGTGCTTCTAAACGTTCTTGAATTTTAACTCTAGCTTTAAGCGCTTTACCTCTAGCGGCTTCAGCATTATTTGTAGCAGCCTCACGGAGTTTTTCAATTAAGCGAGCATTTCTTTCGATTTCGTCTGTGTCAGCTTGTGCCAGTTCTTGAAGTTCCACTTTTTTTGCAAGAAGTGAGAAGTTATAGTCAATATAGCTGCCATCAAATTCTTGAAGTTCTTTATTTTCGAGGTGAAGAATTTTATTAAAGCAGTGATTTAATAAATAGCGATTATGTGTAATGACAAGTATTGTACCTTTGTGCGTATTAATAAGGTTTTTTAATGAATTTAAGTTTTCAAAGTCTAAGAATACATCTGGCTCATCCATAATTAATAAATCAGGCTTTGTAAGCATTTCTTTAATAACTTGAACAAGTTTAAATTCACCACCACTTAATTCAGAAATCATAAGATCTTTATGTTTCATAAGGTCAGCTAAATTTAATTTCTTATTGATATTACTTTCAAAATCATCACCACCAAGGGCTTCATAGGCATCGAAAGTTTCTTGATATCTTTCAAGCAATTCATCAAGTTCAGTAGCTGTTTCCATTTCGGTACAAATGGTAGCAAGCTCAGTTTGTAACTTAATGCAGTCACTCGCAATATATTCAAATACAGTTGTTTCTTTTGTTTTATTAGCATCAGGAAATTGACTAACATAACCTATTTTGCAATTAGGCATAACTTCTAAGGAACCTTCAAACATATATTTTTCCGGATCCATTATAAGATCAATTAGTGTACTTTTACCACTACCACTTACACCAATAAAAGCACAATGCTGTCCTTCTTCTAATGTAAATGAAATTTGATGATAGAGTTCTTTTTGTGGAAAGCCATAAGATAAGTTTTCAATTTTTATCATAGTAATACCTTTCTGTATCATAGAAAAAGAGCTTATAAAAATAAGCTCTTTCATACATTATTTCTATATTCTTTTAATTTGTTGTTAGTAGTATAACATTTTTTACGTGTACTTTCAATTATTTCATATCTGGAATTTCATTGAAAAGATTAACATATATAAATGAAAAGATGTAGTAGTGTAGCGAGAGTAGTGGTATAATACATATTACTCAAATAAGTAATTAATCAGCTAAAAAATCTTATATACTAAAAACCTATTTTACATCTAGGGAAGGCGAACTATTATACAAGGCCTCGAATAATGAGGTCAATAAAAGATTAATAAAATTATTTAAGGAGAAACCGTATGAGTGATCAAAGTCAAACCTATTTTCCAAAAGAAAAATCATTAAAAGAACATATACAACATTTAGAGAAAATGGGCTTAAAAGATGAGGAAATTAAAGCTGCTTATGAAGATGCCGTAATCCAAAGACAGGAAATCGTTATAAAGGGTATGGCAAAAGCGATGGAAGAAGATGGTTATAACATACTAGTTGAAGATATTGCAAGATTTTTAGATATTGATGAGAAACATGTACGATTTAATATAATACCCTATGTAGATTATATTGTAGCACCTCAAGGAGCTGTAGAATATTTTACTTTAGAGCATAGGACAGACATGCATTTTTTGGACATGCAAGTACAGAAATGGAAACGTATTTTTATTAATCGAGAAAGTTTTTATAAGTATTTACAAGAATATCTGTATTTATGCTGTCCCTATACACGCCTAAAATGGAATGAACAACGCAATAAATATGAGTCCTTAGGCGAGAGTTATATTGAGATGCCTTATACAAAGATTCTAGAGGCTAATTTAATTAGAAGCTGTAATGTAGCTTATATTATTAAAGAAAGAAAACGTGAAGAATTATTTAAAAGGACAGAAAAAGAGATTATAAAAGCTAGGGCGCTTAAACTTATAAGTCAAGAACGCCTTGAAGAAGAAATGGGTCATTTAAGAAAAACAATTAAACAAGTACAATTTGTTGTCAGTACACAGGAAATTAAGCAATTTTTAAAGAAGAATCAGTATGGTTATTATCAATTAAAATTATATAAGAAAGATGCCGCAGAGCAAAGAGTAAAATCAGCTGTTTTATATTGGTTTTTAGAGGAAATGCCTAAGAATTGGTCTTACTAAAATAGCCATTATTTTCAATATAGCAATAATAAGTTATAATAAGAGATAAAGTATAGAAAGGAAATAGGTAAAAAAACCTAGCAAGTAAAGTCATGAATATACAAATTTTTGGAACAAAAAAATGTTTTGATACAAAAAAAGCAGAACGTTATTTTAAAGAACGTGGTGTAAAATATCAGTTTATTGATTTGAAAGAAAAAGGAATGAGTCAAGGTGAAATTAACAGTGTGAAACAAGCTGTAGGTGGTATAGAAGTAATGATTAATCCAAACTGCAAAGATAAGGAAGCTTTATCACGCATTCAGTTTGCATCTAATGCAAATAAGGAAAAACGCGTGTTAGAATTTCCGCAACTTTTAAAAACGCCTATTGTACGTAATGGTAAACAAGCAACCATATGCTACACACCTGAGATTTGGAAAACGTGGGAGTAAGGAGAAACTATGCACACAACAAGAACATTAGAGAACATTTCAGATGGGAAAATTTATGATGTAGAAGATATGGTAGCAGCAGATGCTGGTGGATGTAATGGATGTAGCGCCTGCTGTCATAATGTTGGTGATTTAGTGGCATTAACACCTTTTGATGCTTATGAGCTTGTTAATCATTTGAACATATCATTTGATAGTTTATTAGGTGATAAGCTTGAACTTCATGAAGAAAATAAAATTTTACTGCCACACTTAAAAATGCAAGGAGCCACTAAACGTTGTAGTTTTTTAAATGCGGCAGGAAGATGTGAAATTCATAGTGCACGTCCTAATATCTGTCGTTTATTTCCACTTGGAAGAGTTTATGAGAAGGATGATTTTAAGTATTTCTTACAAGTAGGCAATTGTATGAAACCGAAGTTAGAAATGGTTCAGGTCAGACAATGGATTGGTATTAATAATTATGAAGCTAATAAAGCTATGATTTTATCATGGCATCAGTTTATCAAAGCACTCGCATTCCGTCTTAAGTTCATAAGAGATGCTAAAGAATTAGAAGAGATTAATACCTATATACTAGATAACTTTTATCGAATAACTATCGAGGAGAATCAAGACTTTTATACTGCGTTTACAAAGCAATTAGTACAAGCAAAAAGTCATTTAGGAATTATCTAGAAAATATAATTTATTGCGCTGTATACATTTCTACAAATTTTTCACTGCACAAGGTATAAACTGTCAGTATCATTAGAGAATTAATAGAGGAGGAATGCATGGAAAAACAAAAGATATATTTTGGATAGTTGATAAAGAGAACTATAGCTTAACTTGTTTTTACTTCATAAGGCACATAATCTTTTGTTATTGCATACGATGATATATTGTAGAAATCAAAATAAGGCGTATAAAAAATAGATGGGAAGCGATGAAAATGAAATTAAAATTTCAGTATGTTATAAGTGGTAAACTTAACAACTTTAAAGGTGAAGTCGTTGGGGAAGGTGAGAATTATGATGAAGCAATGCAAAATGCTTATAATACCCTGTGTACTGAAGAACATAATCAATTTTTAACAATTACGTTTAAAAAAGTTGACTAATAATTTCAAAATAACCACGAAAGAAGGGGATAGATTTTTAGAAATCTATCCCCTTCTTTCGTGGTTATTAAAATATATGCTGTCATTTCTAGTTTATGACGCGTTACTCAAAATCATATAGACTAAATATACTAAGAAAATTGTCATATTGTTAACTTACTGGTATGATAAGAATAGAACAAATGAAAATAATAAGAGATAGATTAACAAAGGTGAAGGATTTGAAATAGTATATGAAAAAATTAGTCATTGGAATATTAGCCCATGTAGATGCGGGTAAAACGACGTTATCAGAAAGTATGTTGTACTTAAGTGGCAAAATTAGAAAGTTAGGGCGTGTTGATAATAAAGATGCTTATTTGGACACTTATGAATTAGAGAAATCCAGAGGGATTACAATCTTTTCTAAACAAGCCATGTTTGAAATAAATGAAACACAAATTACATTATTAGATACACCAGGTCACGTGGACTTTTCGGCAGAGATGGAACGAACACTTCAGGTATTAGACTATGCTATTTTAGTTGTAAGCGGTGCTGATGGTGTACAAGGTCATACGCAGACGTTATGGCGGTTACTCAAGACATATCAGATTCCTGTCTTTATATTTATCAATAAAATGGACCAAAGTGGAACAGATAAGGAAAAATTAATGTTAGAACTTCAGAAACGTTTACACGAGGGATGTACTGAATTTGCTCTGGAAAATGAGGAGACTTTATATGACCATTTGGCGATGTGTGATGAAACACTTATGGAACTTTATTTAGAAAATGGTAATATTGAACGACCTTATATTATAAAAGCTATTAAAGAAAGAAAAGTTTTCCCTTGTTTCTTTGGTTCAGCTTTAAAATTAGAAGGCGTTGAATCCTTTATGCAAGGCATTGTAAAGTATACAAAAGAGCCTGTTTATGGTGAAGCATTTGGTGCTAAGGTTTTTAAAATAGCACGTGATGAACAAGGTAATCGCTTAACTTATATGAAAGTAACAGGAGGTAACCTTAAAGTAAAAACAGCATTAACGAATGCCCCTCAAGGAGAGCTGTTTAAAGGAAGTTTAGAAAATGTTTGGGAAGAGAAAGTTAATCAAATTCGCTTATATTCAGGACAAAAATTTGAAGCAGTTAATGAAGTAGATGCCGGAACGATATGTGCAGTAACAGGTCTTAGTGAGACATGGCCTGGAGAAGGCCTAGGGATAGAACAAACTTCTAGTAGTCCTATTTTAGAACCTGTTTTATCTTATCAAATTATATTACCAGAAGGCTGCGATCCAAGAACAATATTACCTAAATTACGTCAATTAGAAGAAGAAGAACCTGAATTGCATATTGTCTGGGATGAACACTTACAAGAAATTCAAGCTCAGATTATGGGAGAAGTACAAATAGAGATTTTGCAAAGTTTAATACGTGAACGATTTGGTGTAGAAGTATCTTTTGACTCTGGGACAATTCTTTATAAAGAAACAATAGCAAATACAGTGGAAGGGGTAGGTCATTTTGAGCCGCTGCGTCATTATGCAGAAGTGCATGTCATGCTAGAGCCAGGTAAACCGGGCAGCGGAGTACAGTTTGCAGTGAATTGTAGTGAAGATATTTTAGAGAAAAACTGGCAACGTTTAATACTCACACATCTAGAGGAAAAACAACATCGAGGCGTATTAACTGGTGCTTATATCACTGATATAAAAATCACATTAGTTTCAGGGCGTGCACATAAAAAGCATACAGAAGGTGGTGATTTTAGAGAAGCCACTTATCGTGCTGTGCGTCAAGGACTTAAAGAAGCTAACTCAATTCTATTAGAACCTTTTTATGCGTTTCAATTAGAAATTCCAGAAAAAATGGTGGGCCGTGCCATGACTGATGTTGAAAAAATGCATGGTACTTGCGAGATTACACAGACAGATGGTGAAATATCAATCCTAACAGGAAGTGCACCTGTGGTGACGATGCGTAATTATCAAAAAGAAGTCATTGCCTATACGAAAGGTCATGGACGACTATTCTGTAGTTTAAAAGGCTATGAACCATGTCATAATGCAGAAGAAGTCATTGCAAATATCGCTTATGATTCAGAGAGAGATATTGAAAATCCGACAGGTTCTGTCTTTTGTGCACATGGTTCAGGGTTCTTGGTAAATTGGAATGAAGTAAAAGATTATATGCATCTCGAAAGCTGCTTGCAGCCTAATAAAGAAAATCCATCAGGTGAAGTCATACGTACACAAGAAATATTTGAAGAAGAAAAGTGGATTGGTTTAGAAGAGATTGACCAAATTCTTAATAAGACTTTTTATGCTAATCAAGGTGAAAAATCAGCATGGAAAAAAAGAAAAACAGCACGTGAAAGTTACTATGAACCAGTACAACGAAGTAGTAGCATTAAAGAAGTAAGAGAAGAATACTTACTCGTAGATGGATACAATATCATTTTTGCCTGGGATAATTTAAAAGAATTGGCAGCTGAAAATATGGATGGTGCTAGAATCAAGCTACTAGATGCACTTTGTAACTATCAAGGAATTAGAAAGTGCCAAATTATAGCTGTATTTGATGCATATCGTGTACAAGGGCATCGTACTGAAATTATGGATTACCACAATATTCATGTGGTGTATACTAAAGAAGCTGAAACAGCTGACCATTATATTGAGAAATTTGCACATGAAAATCGTGAAAAGTATAATGTCACTGTTGCAACATCTGATGGCTTAGAACAAGTTATTATTCGTGGTAAAGGTTGTAGATTGCTATCAGCTAGAGAGCTAAGGGAAGAAATGGAATATGCCAATAAAAAGATATTAGAAGATTATAAAGAAAAACAAGTGATAGAACGTAATTATTTATTAGAGTCACTCTCAGAGGATTTAAGAAATCAGATAGAAGAACTTCGTAAACAAGAGTAGGAAGAATAGAAAGAAGATATATTTGAATCAGAGATGACAGAAAACACCCTTTTTAAATCCGAAGCATTTTTAAAAGCTTATTCAGAGGCTAATCCTACGGGGCGTCCTGCACATAAAGGAGAATTAAATGGGACGATTTTATACTTCTCAAGTGATGCATCTAGTTATGTTCAAGGACAATATATTATTGTAGATGGTGGAATCGCTATTGTTTAAATGGTAATCAAATTTAGGTTAATGTGCAGAAATATGTTGACAATACTTGGGGGAATGGGTGTATAGTAATATTATGCAAAGGTGCATGCTACATTGAGTGGCATGTGCCTTTTTTGTTTTTATAAGTAGGAGATGATATAGCGATGAATTTATTAGATATTATTGGACCAGTGATGGTAGGCCCATCTAGTTCACATACAGCAGGGGCTGTACGTATAGGATATATTGCAAAACGTCTTATGGGTGAACCTATTCAAAATGCCATACTCTATTTACATGGATCTTTTGCAGCAACAGGGGTAGGACATGGTACAGACCGTGCACTTTTAGCGGGACTTTTAGGTATGCAGCCAGATGATACGCGTATACCGAATAGTTTTGAAGTAGCCAAGGAAGAAGGACTTAATTTTAGATTTGAAACAATTAAATTACGTGATGTACACCCTAATAGTGTACTTTTAAAACTTACAGGTGTGAGTGGCAGAAAATTAGAGATAATAGCATCGTCTATCGGTGGCGGGCGTATTAAAGTGTGTCAAATAGATGGATTAGATGCTAATTTTAGTGGAGACCGCCCAACTCTAGTTGTGCATAATATGGATCAACCAGGCCATGTTAGTGAGGTTACATCCATGTTAGCGCATAAAATGGTAAACATTGCAACTATGCAGCTTTACCGTGCATCAAGAGGTGGTGAAGCTGTTATGATTATTGAATGTGATCAAGAGATTCCAATAGAAGGGATTAATTGGCTACATCACTTAGAGGGCATTAATAAAGTTACCTATCTGAGTTTAGAAGATTAGAGATATGGAGGAAAAAATGAGATGGGATTTGAAGCGATTGAAGAGATGCTAATGGCAAGTCAGAATGATGCGCAAATTTTATGGAAAATAATATTAGAAGAAGATATGAAAGAAAGACATATAGAAAAGAAGGAAAGTATGCGGCAAATGGCACAGATGTATAGTGCCATGAAAAGTAGTATTAAGGCCTATGACCCTAAAGAAAAATCAAATAGTCATTTAGTAGGTGGAGATGCGTTTAAATTAGAAGAAGCCATGTATCAGGGAAAACTTATAAGCGGAGGATTTATGAATAAGGTCATGCTACGTGCTATTTGCGTCAGTGAATGTAATGCCTGTATGAAACGAATAGTAGCAGCGCCCACAGCTGGTTCTTGCGGGGTATTACCTGCTGTTTTAACAACATTTCAAGAAGAGAGGAACGTATCGGATGAAGAAATGGTAAAAGCACTTTATATTGCAGCAGGTATTGGAGAAATTATTGCTAAAAGAGCTTCTATTTCAGGAGCAGAAGGAGGGTGTCAGGCTGAAATTGGGTCTGCTAGCAGTATGTCAGCAGCAGCACTTACCTACCTAAATGGTGGAAGTGCCAGTGCAATAAGTCATGCTGCTGCTATAGCACTTAAAAATTTATTAGGCCTCGTATGTGACCCTGTTGCCGGACTAGTAGAAGTACCTTGTGTAAAAAGAAATGTAATAGGCGCCATAAATGCTATTGCAGCAGCCGATATGGCCGTAGCAGGTATTACAAGCATTATCCCACCAGATGAAGTCATAG
Organism: Clostridiales bacterium; assembly: GCA_019418225.1. Classification (GTDB taxonomy): domain Bacteria; phylum Bacillota; class Clostridia; order Lachnospirales; family Cellulosilyticaceae; genus Cellulosilyticum. The sequence goes on from DYCF01000028.1 coordinate 44,437, forward strand.
ATGCTATGGCAAGTATTGGGGAGCAACTACCTAAGAGTTTAAAAGAAACGGCAGAAGGTGGTTTAGCGATGACACCTACTGGATTAAAAATTGCAGAGAGATTATAAAAAGACTATTTCCTTATTCTGTAACTTGTTTTATAATAGGAAAAAGAATTAAGATATTAAAGAATATTCAGTCAATAGAAATGAGGGATATAATGATTAGTTTAAACGATACATTTACTTTATATAATGGTTATCAAATTCCTTGTATTGGTTTTGGCACATGGCAGATTCCAGATGGTGGTATGGCTATAGAGGCTGTAAGTACTGCAATTAAAGCAGGATATAGACATATTGACACAGCCGCAATTTATGAGAATGAAAGAGGGGTGGGAGAAGGAATTATTGCATCGGGTATCCCAAGAAGAGAAATTTTTGTTACAAGTAAATTATGGAATACCTCCCGCTCCTATACACAAGCTAAAGAAGCTTTCTTTAAGACATTAACAGACTTACAATTAGATTATTTAGATTTATATTTAATTCATTGGCCAGCGGTAGAAAACCAACATAGTGAGTGGAAGGCGCATAATTTAGAGACGTGGCGTGCTTTAGAAGACTTATATAAGGAAGGATATGTGAAGGCTATAGGCGTAAGTAACTTTCTAATACATCATTTAGAACCTCTTCTTGCAAGATGTGAAATTAAACCGATGGTCAATCAAATAGAACTTCACCCAGGGCAGATGCAAGAAGAACTCGTTGACTTTTGTAAGGCCAATGATATCTTAGTAGAAGGGTGGAGTCCATTGGGGTCTGGGCATATGTTAGCAAATGAAACATTAAATGAGATTGCTAGAAGCTATCATAAGTCAGTAGCCCAGCTTTGTATCCGCTGGGCATTGCAAAATAATATATTGCCACTTCCTAAAGCAATGATGCAAGAGCATATTGCTGAGAATGTAAATATATTTGATTTTGAAATCATCCCATCAGATATGTGCCGTATCAATGAAGTGACATATTGTGGAGGATCTGGATTAAATCCAGATGAAGTGGATTTTTAATTGTTTATTTATAAAGAAGTCCTAGCTACATTTAAGTGGTTGGGATTTTTTTGCATCTTAAAAGCTATATGACTTCTTCATGATTCTTTGGTAAACTTAATAAGTTATGAATAAAAGTAGAGCTAGAAATAGGCGACTGGAGGAGACAAGATTAGTCATGCAACGTATTGGTATTGATATTGGATCAACAACCATTAAGCTAGTGGTTTTAAATGAAAATAATGAGATGATTTATAAGACATATAATCGTCACTTATCAGATATAAGAAAAACTTTAAAAAAGCAACTTGAACAAGCTAAAATATATTTACAAGACGAATCACTTCAGATTCAAATGACAGGTTCTGGAGGAATGGGGCTTGCAGAGAAAATGGGTATTCCATTTATTCAAGAAGTTATTGCAAGCACGAAAGCTATGAAAGTCACACATCCAGAAACAGATGTGGTAATTGAACTGGGCGGTGAAGATGCTAAGATTATTTATTTTGAAGGTGGGATAGAACAGCGCATGAATGGAACATGTGCAGGTGGTACAGGAGCATTTATTGACCAAATGGCAGCTTTATTACATACAGATGCAAGTGGTCTGAATGAAATGGCCAAAGCGTATAAACATATTTATCCCATTGCAGCAAGATGCGGCGTATTTGCTAAAACGGATGTACAACCTTTACTCAATGAGGGGGCACTTAAAGAAGATATTGCTGCCTCTATATTTCATGCTGTAGTAGTACAGACAATTAGTGTATTAGCATGTGGCCGGCCTATAAGAGGAAAGGTAGCCTTTTTAGGTGGTCCACTTACTTTCTTGTCTGAGTTACGTGCAGCATTTATTAGACAACTTGATTTAAAAGAAGATGAAGTGATTTTTCCAGAAGATTCAGCGCTTTATGTTGCCATGGGAACTGCATTAAGTGTAGATGAAAAAGCTAAAGTATTTACATACGAAGAACTAATGCGTCAGTTAGAATTAGCGAATCATCAGCAGATATCGGAAGGTGCTACAACTTTACCACCTTTATTTGAAAACGATAGGGTTTATGCGGAGTTTATCAATAGACATCACCAAAATAAAGCGACCAGCTTATCTATTGAGGAAGTTAAAGGGCCTTGTTATCTAGGAATTGATGCAGGTTCAACAACTACGAAAGCTGTACTTACAAGTGAAAAAGGAGAAATTGTTTACCGTTATTATGGGAGCAATCAAGGTAATCCTGTAGATGCGGCAACAATTATTTTAAGGGATTTAAACAAACAACTTCCACCAGCTGCTTATATTGCGCATTGTGGTGTAACTGGATATGGTGAAGCTCTATTAAAAGAAGCTTTTAGTATGGATATTGGTGAAATTGAAACTGTAGCACACTTTGAAGCAGCTAAATATTTTTCACCAGAAGTAGATTTCATTTTAGATATTGGTGGGCAGGATATGAAATGTTTACGTATCCAAGACGGTATGATTCAAAGTATTACATTAAATGAAGCCTGCTCAGCAGGATGTGGTTCCTTCCTTCAAACATTTTCAAATTCATTAGGTCTTCAGATTGAAGAGTTTGCACAAAAAGCATTGTTTGCTAAAAACCCAGCGGATTTAGGTTCTAAATGTACAGTCTTTATGAATTCCCGCGTGAAACAGGCACAAAAGGAAGGTTATAGTGTAGAAGATATCTCTGCAGGCCTTGCGTATTCTGTTGTAAAAAATACGCTTTATAAGGTTATCAAACTAAAAAATCCAGAAGCACTTGGAAAACATATTGTTGTGCAAGGTGGGACTTTTTATAATGAGGCAGTATTAAGAGCTTTTGAGAATTTAGCAAGTAGGGAAGTAGTACGCCCAGATATTGCTGGTCTTATGGGGGCGTTCGGTATGGCGCTTCTAGCACAGAAGGCTTATAAACAAACAGCAAAGAGCACAACACTTCAGATGCCTCAAGGAGATGAAACACAAAAGATGACTACAACGCATGCACGTTGTGGTAAATGTAATAACCATTGTCAACTTACTATAAGTCGTTTTAAAGGCGGCAAACGCTTTATTTCAGGAAATCGTTGTGAAAAAGGTCTTGGTAATGGAAAAGTAGAAAATAAATTACCGAATCTTGTAGCTTATAAATATGAGAAGCTTAGAAGTTATATGCCTCAGAGAAGCCATAAGACACAGCGTGGGCATATTGGTATACCAATGGTTTTAAATATGTATGAGAACTATCCGTTTTGGGCAACCCTTTTTGCACAACTTGGCTTTGATATCGTATTATCAGATCCTTCATCAAAGGCATTATATGAAACTGGATTAGAATCTATCGCTTCAGAAACAGCATGTTATCCTGCTAAAATGGTTCATGGGCATATTGAAAGTTTACTGACCAAGGGGGTACAACATATTTTTTACCCATGTATTATTCATGAGGAAGATGCAGACTTTAATAATATAAATCATTTTAACTGTCCTGTTGTGACTTCTTATCCAGAAGTAGTTCATAATAACATAGAAGGTATCCAAAATGTAATGTATATGCATCCATTTGTAACGCTACGTAATGATAAAAAGCTAAGTAGGACACTTTTAGAAACGTTAAAACCGTTTAATATCTCAAAGGCAGAAATGAATACTGCAATTGCAGCTGCTCATGTAGCACAAGAGCAGTTTAAGGCTAAGATACGTCTGAAGGCTGAAAATATTTTAGAAGAAATGGGCTCAAAGGGCATTACAACCATCATATTAAGTGGACGCCCTTATCACATTGATCCAGAAATTAATCATGGGATTGACCAGCTTATAAATACATTAGGAATGGCTGTTGTTACTGAAGATAGTGTAGCGCATCTTAGTAAGATATCCCAAGAAGAACTTCAAGTCGTTAATCAATGGACATACCACTCACGCTTATATCATGCAGCAAAAGTTGCGACACAGTATCAACATCTCGAACTTGTACAACTTACTTCATTTGGATGTGGTATTGATGCAATTACGACAGACGAAGTCCAACGCTTACTTTATGAAGCAGGTAAGACTTATACCAATATTAAAATTGATGAAGGAAGTAGTTTAGGCGCTGCACGTATTAGACTTCGTTCGTTGAAAGCAGCTCTTAAGGAACGTGAAAAGCATACATTTAAGTCAGAAACACAAAGAGAAGAAATAGTATTAGCACAAGTTACACATAAAAAAACTATTTTAGTACCACAATTTGCACCAACACATTTTGAACTTTTAAAAGGATTATTTGAAACGGATGGTTATGAAGTCGTCATCTTAAAAAATGAAGAGGGCATTTTAGATGATGGCATGCAGTATCTTCATAATGATATGTGTTATCCTGCTATGGTTGTAATAGGTCAGATTATGAATGCTTTAAAATCAGGACAATATGACTTAAAACAAACGGCTATACTTATGGCACAAACTGAAGGGCAATGTCGTTTTACAAACTATGTAAAGGTATTAGAAAAGGCGTTAGCGGAAGCAGGAATGTCAGAGGTATCTGTTTTAACACTTAGTCTTGCAGGTGTGAAAAAAGATAGTGCCTTTGATGGCTTTTCAAAGAAATTACTACCTAAGGCTATTGCTGCTATTATATATGGTGATTTACTTACAAAGGTTTTATATCGTGTACGTCCTTATGAAAAGGTCAAGGATAGTGCACAGGCACTTTATGAGAAGTGGCTTGAAAAATGTAAGGAAAGCTTTAAATTACCATTACGTCAAACCTTTAAGCAAACGTTAAAAGGCATTATAGCAGACTTTGACGCATTACCTTGTCATGAACAACTTGTTAAACCTAGAGTAGGGATTGTAGGAGAATTACTTGTTAAATTAAATCCAATTGCCAATAATCATATTATAGGGATGTTGGAAAAAGAGGGCGTAGAAGTTGTTTCTAGCGACTTACTAACATTATTTTTAGCATCAGCATATAACCAAACCTATAATTACAAACATTTAGATGGTTCTCTTAAGGGGCATATTGCTGGAAAAGCAATGCTTAAGATGATCGAACATTATCAAAAAATTTATCTAGAGGTTTTAGAAACGAGTAAACGTTTTGAGGCACCGAGCCGTATTGCAAGTTTAGCACATGACGCAGGAGAAATTATAGGACTTGGTAATCAATCGGGAGAGGGCTGGAAACTTCCAGGTGAGATACGTGAAATGGCACATCAAGGTGTGTCACATATTGTATGCATGCAACCATTTGGCTGCTTACCAGCTCATGTCAATGCGAGAGGAATTATAAAAGCGGTTAAGGCAAGACATGAAAAATTACAGATTGTCCCCATAGAATATGATCCAGGTTCAAGTGAAGTTAATCAGCTTAACCGTATTAAGCTGATGCTAGCCAGTGCTTTTGGGCAGATTTAAATACAGCACTAAAAATAATCAAATATTTAAAAATGAAATATAGTTGATAAAAATATTAAATTGTGTGATAATTAATAGAACTTAATTGTGAGATAGACTTATTAGTGTATTCTTACAATATAGTGATATATTTTATAAATAAAATAGTGCTAATGAGGAAGAAAAATCTAACTCAAAAGGAAGGGAAATTTATGTATAATCCAAAGTCATTGAAAGCCGAAGAGTTTATTAATCATGCAGAAATTTTAGACACGCTAGCTTATGCCGATGCAAATAAGGATAATTTAGACTTAGTAAGTCAAATTATTGAAAAAGCAAAGCTAAGAAAAGGATTAACGCACCGTGAGGCATCTGTTCTTTTAGCTTGTGAAGATGTAGGTAAGATTCAAGAAATATATGATTTGGCAGAACAAATTAAAAAAGATTTTTATGGGAATCGTATTGTACTTTTTGCACCTCTTTATCTTTCAAATTACTGTGTAAATGGGTGTGTATACTGTCCATATCACTTGAAAAACAAACATATTGCGCGTAAAAAATTAACACAAGAAGAAATTGTTCAAGAAGTAACAGCACTTCAGGATATGGGACATAAGCGCCTTGCCATAGAAGCAGGGGAAGATCCTAATATGAATCCTATTGAATATATATTAGAATGTATTAAGACTATATATAGCATAAAGCATAAAAATGGTGCTATCCGTCGTGTGAATGTTAATATTGCGGCTACGACTGTTGAGAATTATAAAAAGCTTAAAGAAGCAGGGATTGGAACGTATATTCTATTCCAAGAAACTTATCATAAAGAAAGTTATGAAAAACTTCATCCAACAGGTCCCAAACATAATTATGATTACCATACAGAAGCCATGGATCGTGCTATGGCGGGTGGAATTGATGATGTAGGATTGGGTGTACTTTTTGGCTTAGAGTTATATCGTTATGAATTTGCAGGGCTGTTAATGCATGCAGAGCATCTAGAAGCAGTGCATGGCATAGGACCTCACACAATTAGCGTGCCACGTGTAAAACATGCAGATGATATTGATCCAAATGCTTTTGATAATGGCATTAGTGATGATACTTTTGCAAAGATTTGTGCGCTTATTCGTATCTCAGTACCTTATACGGGTATGATTATTTCTACACGTGAAAGTCAAGCAGTCCGTGAGAAGGTAATTCGCTTAGGTGTTTCGCAAATAAGCGGTGCATCTAAGACAAGTGTTGGTGGTTATTACAAACCAGAAGCAGAAGAAGATAATTCAGAGCAATTTGATGTCAGTGATAAACGTACTTTAGATGAAGTCGTACAGTGGCTCATACAAATGGGATATATTCCAAGCTTTTGTACAGCTTGTTATCGTGAAGGGCGTACAGGAGATCGCTTTATGAGCCTTTGTAAGAGCGGGCAAATCCAGAACTGCTGCCACCCAAATGCTTTAATGACACTCAAAGAATATCTTGAAGATTATGCTAGTGAAGAGACTTGCAAGATTGGTAATGATTTAATTGAAAGAGAGTTAAAACATATTCCGAACCCTAAGGTACGTGAAATTGCTACACTACATGTACATGATATTATGGAAGGAAAACGTGATTTTAGATTTTAAATTGTTCCTATTGTTATAGATAAATTTTATAAAACACATAATTTATTTATAAGCGTTAAGTAACCTATAGAAAGACTAGGTTACTTAACGCTTAATTTATTATAAAAAAATATCAAGTATTAAGGAAATATTAATATTCTTTTATATATAAATTAAAAAACTATGTGATATATATGATTTTTTATGGTAAAATCATATAATGAGGTCTGTAATCAAATTAGATACACTAAGAGAGGTGAAGGAAGTGATCATTGATCCGAATGGCAAATTAAATAAAAAAGTGCTGAGAAATGCCTTGATTATATTTGTTGCCTTATGTGCTGTAGTTGGCATAGGGGCGTTTGCAATTAAAATGATTTACGATCGTATTGTAATAAAAGAAGATAAAAAGGCTCTTGCGAGTATACCAGTATATGATAGAAATGAAACTGAAGCAGAAGGAGACTTAAATCAAAATATTGCTATATTTGGTGTAGATAAAGATGGCTCGAGAACAGATGTTATCTTTGTAGTTAACTTTAATACGCAGACAGATGCAATTAAGGTCATTGCTGTCCCAAGGGATACAAAAGTTGCATGGACAGAGTATCAACAAAATAAGATGGCAGAGCTTGGAAAAGGCTATCATGAGTATAGTAAAATTACTGAAATGAGTGCATATGGCGGCCTTGATAATTTACGATATTTTACAGTGAATACTTTAGAAGATATTATGGGGATTCGCATTGACCATTATGTAGTCGTTAATATTGATGCCTTTCGTAAAATTGTAGATGCTGTAGGCGGTGTAGAAGTAGATGTCCCAAGACGTATGAAGTATACTGACAATTGGCAGGACTTACATATTGATTTACAGCCAGGGCTTCAAACTTTAAATGGTGAGCAAGCAGAGGGCCTTGTACGCTGGCGTCATAATGAGGATTATAGTGAGCAGTATGCTGAAGGAGATGTGGGGCGAATTGAAACCCAGCAACTTTTCTTAAAGGCACTTGCACATAAGGTTATTAATGAATCTACACCAGCAGATCTATTAAAAATGGCAACAGCCGTTTATAGTGACCTCAAGACAGATATTAAGCTTGGTGAAGTAAAAGATTATTTAAAATATGTTTCGCAGTTTAAAGCTGAAAATATCACATTTGCAACATTACCTGGTGAAGCTGTGCGACAAGATAAGTGGTACTATATTTTAGACCAAGCAGAGGTTGATGCCTTTATGCAAAAGATTATCTATAACCGTGATGTACCAATTATAAGAGAAGATGTTACAACTACGACAGGTAAAAGTGCTACTTCTGTAGAGGAATCTAATAGCTCAGATTGGACACCTAAACAAGAGGAAGAAATCTATCCAGAATATGAACAAGAAGATACAGATGATAGGGTGATAGAATTACCATTACCAGAGGAGTCACCAGTTGTTTCGGAAACACCAACAGAGGAGAATACCGAAACACCAGAAAAACCTGTACAAACACCAGAGATAGAAAATAATACGACTCCTGAAGGAAATGTAAATTCAGTACCAACGGAAGTTATACCACCTACAGAAACAGTTCCACCAGTAGAACAACCTATCGTACAACCTAGTACACCAGTAGTAGAACCTACAACACCAGTTATTGAATCACCGGCATCATCAAATACTTTTACAGATACAACAATTCAAACGACAGACGGTATTGAACAACCTATTAGTTAATTAATGCCATAAGATGATATTAAGAAAAAACGCTACGCACTTTATACATTTAAAGTGTGTAGCGTTTTTTTAGTTTAAAGCTATATACAGGCTATTCTTCTCTCAGTTTAATGATTGATGCAGCATAGCGCTTACGGGCATCATCCATTTGTGCATAGTGCTTTTTAGTAGTATTAACATCTTTATGACCTAAGACATCCGCTACAAGATAAATATCACCTGTTTCTTGATAAAGCTGAGTCCCATATGTTGCACGAAGCTTATGAGGGGTAATTTTCTTAAGATTTGTGACATGACTACTGTATTTTTTTACAAGGAGCTGGACGCTACGTACTGAAATACGTTTATTTTGCATGGATAAGAAGAGTGGATTGTCTAAATCCTTACAAGGTTTTGCCTTGCGTTCTATTATGTATGCTTTTAAGAGCTGTTCAACTTCCTGACCAAAGTATACAATGGTTTCGTTACCACCCTTGCGAGTGATTTTAAGCCCGTTATAATTAAAGTCTACATCATCTAAATTAAGTCCCACGCATTCAGAAACACGAATACCGGTGCCAAGTAATACGGCAATAAGTGCCAAATCGCGTTGCTTAGTAAACTCGTGATACATTTTTTGTTTATCAGTTAAGTGTTCTCCAGATTCCACCACATCTAAGAGTTTAGCGATTTCATCAATATCTAATTTAATGATAGGTTTTTCGTAAATTTTAGGCATATCGACAAGCGATGTAGGATTATAATGAATACGCTCTTGTTTATAAAAATAATGATACATTGTCTTTATAGATGCTAACTTTCTAGCCTTTCCATTTTGACCATTTTGATGTGATATAACATCTTCTTGGCTAGGTCCACTTTTAGCTTCATAATAAGACAAATATTCTAAGTACATCTCTAATTCTCGAGGCGCTACCTTTTCTAAATGCTCTAAAGTAATAGCTTTAATACTAGGAAGTTCTTTAAAGCGGTCAATATTTTCATATAGGTACTTTAGAAAAATACGAATATCATAAGCATAGGCCATACGGGTATTTGCACTTGTTTTGGGTTCAAGCCCTCTAAAAAAATCAAAAATAAAGCTGGGGAGTTCTTGTAAGAGCTCCCTTGTTTTAAGGGTTACATATTTTTGACGATCTTCTTGGTAGCTAGACATATTTTATGCCTCCTTGTTTTGCCAACCTTCAATCTGGCTGCGTTGCACAGCACCAAAGATATGGTCTTGCACACGTGGAATTTCTTTTTGAATTGCATAAATAAGTTGTTTTGTATCTTCTCTTTTTGTCTTACCATCTACAGGACAAGGACTTTTCACAACAGGTAAAGCTTCTCTTTTTACAAAACCACGGATATCACCTTCAGGGACATAAATAAGTGGTCTGATAATATGAAGATCTACTTGGTCCATATATGTTTTAGGTGCCATTGTATGAATGCGCCCTTCATAAAGTAAAGACATAAGTAGCGTTTCATTAATGTCATCCTTATTATGACCTAGAGCAATTTTAGTACACCCTAGCTTCTTTGCATAATCATATAATGCGCCTTTACGCATTTTAGAGCAGAGAGAGCAAGGATTAGATTCCTTACGAATATCAAAAATAATTTTACCTATTTGGGTATCTACAACTTCAAAAGGGACTTCTAACTTCTCAAAGAAATCATGTACCCCTGTTAAGTCAAAATTATCAAAGCCAAGTGATACTGTAATACCTACGATATCAAATTTCTTTGGATAAAAGCGCTGTAATTGACGAAGTGCTAAGGCTAAGATGAGACTATCTTTACCACCAGAAATGCCAATCGCAATACGATCGCCCTCTTGAATCATATCATAGTCTTGTACGGCACGTCGTACATAGCTTAATAAATGTTGCTCTTTCATTCGTTCCTCCTAAGCCAACACTTTAAAAGTATCTTATTAAAAATATCTTAATGTTAAATGTAATATTAATTCTATTTTATTATAGCATGATTCTTTAAAAGGACAAGGCAAGGAGCAGTGATTGGATAAAGAAACAGAACAAATGTTCGAATGTGTAAAAATAGACATTTTGATTAATTAAGCGATTTTGACTAAAAAACATCCCTTTTTTATCAAAAAACATGCTTTTTAAGAAACATCTTTAATAATAACGAAAGAAAAAATGCCCTTTTTTATAATCTCGAACATGTGTTTGCAAGGTTGATTCATTCGATCTTGTAAGCAGATGAATCATTAGAATAAATTTCAACAAAACTGGCAAAACTTATAATAGTATGTAACACATGTGATAGTATTGCTAAGGGAGGACATTTAAAGTGGCTTATATTTTATTAATTATTGGCTTTATATTACTTGTAAAGGGAGCCGATTACTTTGTAGATGGTAGTTCATCTATTGCTCAAATATTTCATATTCCTACAGTTATTATTGGACTTACCATCGTTGCCTTTGGTACAAGCGCACCAGAAGCAGCAGTTAGTATTACAGCTGCACTAAAGGGACAAAATGATATTGCTATGGGCAATGTTATTGGATCGAATATATTTAACACACTTGTTGTAGTAGGTGGTTGTGCTATGATTAAACCACTACATGTAGAAAACTCTATTTTAAAGAAAGATTTTCCATTTTCAATTTTAGTAACAGTTGCCTTATTTATTTTGGGAGCAGATGTGTTTTTTTATGGTAATATAGGTAATGTATTAAGTCGAAGTGATGGTTTAGTTCTTATTTTATTCTTTGTGATATTTATTTATAGTATGATTAGCTCTGCCCTAAAAAGTGAAAAGAAGGAAGAGGAGCAGCCACCCAAGTATAGTTTAGGTAAAGGAATTTTAATTGCTTTAATTGGTATTGTAGGCATTATTGTAGGTGGACAACTTGTGGTAAATAGTGCTTCAGATATTGCGATTTCTTTTGGACTTAGCGAAACATTAGTAGGGCTTACTATTGTAGCAGTGGGAACATCTCTACCAGAACTGGTTACTAGTTTAGTTGCAGCCAAAAAAGGGGATAGTGATATTGCCATGGGAAATGTAGTAGGTTCTAATATTTTTAATATCTTATTAGTATTGGCACTTTCAGCAAGTATTCACCCTATTAATGTTAATATACTTTCCATATATGATTTAATTATTTTATTGGGTATCAGTATCTTGACATATATATTTGCGTGGACGAAGAGAAGTGTAGGAAGAGTAGAAGGAGGCATTTTGGTTGTACTCTATATTCTATATATGATTTATATTATTATGCGCTAAAAGGCTAACTTAAAAATAAAGAAACAAATATTAGTTTATAAAAACTAGAGATTTCCTTAAATAAAGTCTCTAGTTTTTGTATGTATAATTTTGAAAATATATATACATTAAGATATAATAAAAAGAGTAGTAAAAAAGAATACGTTACAACATAGATATCATTTATGTAAAGGATGGGATTATATGAACCAATTGTGGCTAGTAGTGCCTTGTTATAATGAAGAAGAAGTTTTACCAGAGACATCTAGTCAACTTCAAATTATTATGAAAAAACTTATGATGAAAAATAAAATTTCTAAAGAAAGTCGTATAGCCTTTGTTAATGATGGTTCAAAAGATAACACTTGGAAGATAATTCAAAAGCTTACTGAAACAAATGAGATTTTTGTAGGAATTAATTTAGCACGCAATAGAGGACATCAAAATGCACTTTTAGCAGGTTTAATGACTGCTAAAACATATGCAGATTGTGTGATTTCATTAGATGCCGATTTACAAGATGATGTAGGGGTAATCGAGAAGTTTGTGGATGCATACGTAGCAGGTAATGATGTTGTTTATGGCGTAAGATCAGCTAGAGAAACAGATACATTTTTTAAACGTTTTACAGCAGAAAGTTTTTATAAAATTATGCATTTTTTAGGCGTAGATATTGTGTATAATCATGCAGACTATCGTTTAATGAGCAAAAGAGCATTGGAGGGGTTAGCAGAATTTGATGAGGTTAATTTATTTCTTAGGGGTATTGTGCCACAAATAGGTTACCCTTCAACAACTGTGGAATACGAACGCCATGAACGGTTAGCTGGAAAATCTAAATATCCATTAAAGAAGATGCTAGCATTTGCTTTTGAAGGGATTACTTCATTTACAATTGCACCTATACGCATTGCAACAATATTAGGCGGACTAGCTTTTATGATTAGTATGATTATGTTGTTATACTGTTTAGTTGTGCACTTTATGGGGAAGACAGTGAGCGGTTGGGCAAGTTTAAGCGTATCTATCTGGGCATTAGGCGGTCTACAATTACTAATGTTAGGTGTAGTTGGTGAATATGTAGGTAAAGTATATTTAGAAGCAAAGCATCGCCCTAAATATATTATAGAGTCTATTATTTATCATAGGAATAAACTAACAAAGGAGAAGAGAGAATAATGGTATCTGAAACATTTGATTTATATATTTTAAAAGATGAGGAAACACCATATAAAACTTATACTTATATAGTAGTAGCAAAACAGACAAAGGAGGCTGTTATTATTGATCCAGCATGTGGAGAAGAAAAATTAGTAACGTTAATTACTAATTCAGAGCTTAAACCACGGTGGGTACTCTTAACACACATACATCAGGATCATATTCGGCAAGTAGAATGGTTAACTAAAAATTTTAAAATAAAGGTAGGACTTGGCATAGATGAGGCTCATTTTTATGATTATTATGTACCGCATATGGAGCTACTTCATGATTATGAGCAAATACATATTGGGGATATTTTAATTACATGCTTACATACTCCAGGACATACAAAGGGAAGCATGTGTTATTTTATAGAAGGTAACTTATTTACTGGAGATACAGTATTTATAGAGGGCTGTGGAATTTGTAGTGAATTAGGGGGTTCAGCTTATGAAATGTTTGATAGTATTCAGAGACTTAAACAAATAATTCCTAATACAACTGAAATTTATCCAGGTCATTGTTATGTAGCCTTACCAGGAAAACAAATGGCATATTTGTATGACAATAATATTTATTTCATGTTAGATGATCAAGAAAGCTTTGTAAATTTCCGAATGCGTAAAAATCAAAAGTATCTTTTTGATTTTAAATAAATTGGTAATTAAAAATAGACATTGCACAGATGCTAAAAAAAGCAAGGGGTGTTGTTCAGCGAGATAAAAGTTTATAGATTAAGATGACTACAAACAAAATGGCTATAACCATAATAAAATCAATGGTTATAGCCATTTTATTATGAAAAAGTTTTTTTGCTATCTCTTTACTTTTACCTCATTGTAAAATGAGGCAAAAGTAGAGAGATAATGTAATAATGAGGAAAAGGTGAAGAGATATTTTACAGAAATAAATAAAATGAAGTAAATCTTTGTATTTAATAGACAACAGCTATTTAAAGGAGTATTTTATTTAAAGTACTTACCAGTAAAAGTTTAGAGATAATGGACAGTTGAAGAGGATAATAAAATGTAGGCATATGTTGTGACAGCATCAAATAAATGTTAGAATATTGTAAAAAAGATTAATATATAAGTCTGATTGTTTGATTAAAATATAGAATTCATAAGCGTAAACTTAAAACTAAATCTTTCCAGTAACAAAAATAATAAAAATGG
>DYCF01000029.1 GCA_019418225.1 Clostridiales bacterium
ACCCACACTCGGGACTTTCACCCGTTAGACTACGCCCATGCTGGGCACACCACAATAAAAATAAAAGGGGGGCTCCCCCTCCTTTTATTTTTGCATTACTTCTTATCCAAATAAACCCATAGTTTGTACATTAGGGCTCCCCATAAGAAAAATCCTCCTATATAAAGACCCATATGGCCATCTGCCTTATATCCTCTTCCAGAAAATATAAACTGCCAATTCGGCACATCTGTGTAGTAATATTGCCCGCATCCAAAGTCTAGCCCTTCTATCATTCCTAAATTATTCTTCATAATATAAATACTCCCTAGAACTGCTGCAATCAATATTGCAATGCCGACTTTTGAAATAATATTAACAGTATGCTCCATTTTATCTTCCCCTCTCTTCTATGCCACAATATTGGGCACTGGAAAAATCCTTCCACTTAATAGAAGCCAGGCTACAAGTAATGTTAAAATCAAATTAAAGGTCTGCCCAATAATATATAGGACTACGGGTTTGCCGCCTTGAAATTGTTCTTTCATATCTCTTAAATTAGATTCTAATCCAATACTTGTAAACGCTAAGCAAAATGCCCATGTCTTAAAACTTCCTAATGTACTAATGATACTATCAGCAGTTTCCTTGCCATATGTAGGTTGGATTACAAATGAAAAGATAAGCGATGCGCCTAAAAATCCTAATATAAACTTAGGAAAACTAAGCCAAATCTGTGATAGCCCCACTGTTCTTTCTCCATTTGCAACCTCATTCTTCTCAACATGTTTTGCAAAGAAAATAGCAATCGCAAATGCAATAAAACCAATCAAAATATTTTGTATCATCTTCACTAATGAGGCTACTTGTCCTCCTACGCCGCCTAATGCTTCGCCTGCTAATACTACTGCACCAGTAGAGTCTACTGTTCCGCCAATCCAAGCCCCACCAATTAATGGATCCATACCTATTGCTTTAATAAATAAAGGCATTGTGACCATCATAACCACAGTGAAGATAAGTGAAATTCCTACTGCAAAGCTTAAATCATTTTTCTTTCCCTTACTTGCAGCAGCCGCCGCAATAGCTGCTGACGTTCCACATACAGATGTTGCTGCTGCTATAATCATAACCATTGGTTTGTTATGGATTTTAAGTACTTTAGTTCCTAAAATCCAAATAAAAATAATAACAACTGGCGTTACAAGCCAAGCTATTCCTAGGCCATAAAATCCAAATTTATTAATATTAGAAAATAAAACCTCAGCCCCCATAATTACTAAACCCGTCTTTATATAAAACTCGGTACGTAGTGCTGGTTTTAACCATTTAGGCGTCCCTACTGTATTACTGATTAAAATCCCTATTACAAGTGCCCAAAACGCATATTCTAAGTATTTCTTCATGACTACCTGTGCAGAAATTAAAGAAACTATAAAAGCGATTATAAATAATCCTGTAAAGGCTTTAAAAAATGCTAAACCTTCCCCACCTTGCAGCTTATAACCCACACCAAATAACAAAGCAAATATACTAAAAGTAACAAGTGTTCCAATTACTAAACTCACAGAAACCTCTCCTAAATCAAAAAGTTGACTAAAGGTTACATTGCCTTCTCCTCCCCACTTTGGAATCTTGACTGCACCCCAACTAAACTTTCCTGTGATGACACTTAAAATTCCCATGCCAATCACTATGAAACCTATCCATATAGCTAACCAGTCTTCATGTTTATATAAATCTGACCACTGCCACTTTTGTACACCTATGCTTTGTTCATCCTTTACTGATACAATACTATTTTCCATCGTCCTCTCCCCTTTGCTTTTTAATTCCCAGTATTCCAATAGAATTTGATTTATTTAAGCACATTATAATAACTATTTCCCACCAATTCAATATAATTAATATGATTTTATTATTTTTTTGCAATTCTAACAAATTTTCATCATCTGTCCACTTTAAAATGCACTATTTTTTATAATTTTCATTAACTTTACTTTAAATTTAATCATTTTTTATTTTTATCTTTAATTTTTTTGCGCATTTTTTATTTTTGCCTTTACAGGACTAATCCTTAATGGTATAATACTTTTCCCAAGAGGAAAACCATGAAAAGTAGGTGATTATATGATAGATGTAAAATTATTAATTGACAAAGCTTTCGAAGCCCAACAACATTCTTATTCTCCTTATTCAAATTTTAAAGTAGGTGCTGCACTTTTAGGTGCAAATGGTAAGATCTATCAAGGATGCAATATTGAAAATGCGGCCTATACACCTACTAACTGTGCAGAACGAACAGCAATCTTCACAGCTATAGCCGAAGGTCAAAAAGATTTTGTAGCAATTGCTATTGTAGGAAATAAAAGTGGTATTTCAGTAGGCGAAGGTGATTACTGTGCACCTTGTGCTGTATGTAGACAGGTTATGGCTGAGTTTTGTGACCTTAAAACATTTAAAATTTACATTGCAAAAAGTAGAGATGAATATCTTGAATATACATTAGAAGAACTTTTACCTTTAGCCTTTACAGGTAAAGATCTCAACAAATAATAATAAAACGGCTGTTTGCATTTTATGCTACAGCCGTTTTATTATTATTTGTAATCTGTCTCACTCTCAGGATCCTCTGGTGCATAAATGGCCCCTGCAAGGAGTTGTTCTTCTTGCTCCAGATATTTACCTACTCTTGGATTAATTGCTGTGAAGAACATATTAATAAAGTTTAATAAAATAAAGAATACCACATATGTCGCTATAAAAATTTCTATATTTCCTAAAAGCTCAAATAGCTGACCTAATAAAAGTTCACCTCTTTGCTTAAAATAGATTCCTAAATCATATGCTGCTAGTGTTGCAATAGCCAATGGGAATGTAAATGAAGCATATGCCGGCTTAAAGCCTTCTTTAAATAATTTTATAATATAGCTATAAACAACCACGAGTAAAATTAAGCCTGTTACAATAAGCCATATTAACATATAAATATTAGGTTCAGGTTCTATCGTCAATATACCAACGATTCCTAATGGGGCTGGTGAACAAACAATCCCCACCGTCGGTAGTTTGCGATCATCTAAAATTTCACTTTTAAATACAATGTAAAGCACGAAAGGTAGCAATAGGGTATAAAAAACAAAACCAAACATTAACATAAAATGTGCTACAGCGGGTATAATACCACCCATTCCCTTACTTGCTACACTCCCAGTTATCATTCCTGTGTATACTATAAAACAAGTGGGCATAATATTACTAAAACGTGCTTCCCTTAATCTAATAATTGTATAGAAAAGTACTATCCCATAGTGATAAACCACCATAGCTAGCCATATGACACTACATATGGTCGGAAATTTAGGATAGAAATAGGCTGCAACTAACCATGTTACCATGCCCATCGTTGGATAAAATGTCCCCGTTACTGGATCCTTTAGTTCTTTGTACATGACCTTAGGAAACATAATAAGCCTTATAATCATAAGTATTAACATAATCACCGCTATTGTAATTGCTATAGGCTTTAAATAATTTATATCTTTTAGCCGCCAACAATTGCTTAAAGTGATAAAGGCTAAACAAGTACCACTTATTCCAATGTGCATATACTGCAGTTTATCTAAGTATTTTCTCATAAAAAAACCTCTTTTATCTCATACTTTATGATGACTCATCCTAATTATAGTATGTCATCATTTTTAATTCCTACTCATACAAGGTTGTTTTCTCTATACATTTATTTAACTATTTAGCACAGGAAAAGATAGGCAATTTTTTTAAAATTATCCTTTACATAAATATTTAACTGTGTTTTAATCTTTTTATGCTATAGATTTCATATCTATAGATTTCACATTTATAAAATTTAGTTATTCATAGTTTTGAGTAATGTGAAATCATTGGGAGAAACCTATTTACCTAGATGCATATTTCAAGGTTTTAGTTGGTTTCTCTATATATAACACATATTAAATATATATTTTCAAAATAACTTACTAAAGGAAGGACAAGAAAACATGACATTTAATTTAAACATCTATGAGACTATGGCCTTGGTTTCTCTTGTATTTTATTTGGGTAAATTTCTTAGAAATAAATTTTCTTTACTCTCTAAATATTGTATCCCCCCCTCTGTTGTAGGAGGTTTTGTATTTGCTTTATTAATACTCATCTTCAAAATGACTGACATTGCAACAGTTACCTTGGATACAACACTTCAAAATATATTTATGACAGCTTTCTTTACAAGTATCGGTTTTACCGCTAGTATCAAAATTTTAAAACAAGGTGGATTTAAAGTTATTACCTTTCTCGGATTGGCCGTTACACTTGTTATTTTACAAAACATAGTGGGGGTTAGCTTAGCTTCTGCCTTCCACTTAAGCCCATTACTTGGTCTTTGTACTGCTTCCATTCCTATGGTTGGAGGGCATGGTACTTCTGGTTCCTTCGGACCAATTCTTGAAGAAATGGGCGTTACCGGTGCTACAACTGTTTCCTTTGCTTCTGCTACCTTTGGCTTAATTATGGGTAGTATTATCGGCGGGCTTGTTGCTAGACTTTTAATCCATGGCAAGAAGCTCAAAACTGTACGTGACGAAAATTCAAAGAATCCACCTACAGAAGTTGGAGATTATAATGAGGAAAATCATAATATTTTATCTTTCAAAAAATTAATGAATGGTGCTTGCCTCTTATTCATTGCTATGGGACTTGGTTCTATTGTTTCTGACTTTATTCAGCTTACAGGACTTACATTCCCTTCCTATATTGGTGCCATGCTAGTCGCTGCTATCATACGAAATATTTATGACTTTAGTGGCAAGGAACTTGTTGAAAAGGAAATTGAAACTTTAGGCGGACTTAGCCTTTCCTTCTTCTTAACAATGGCATTAATGGGGCTTAAGTTATGGGAGCTTTTCGACTTAGCATTACCACTTATTGTCATGCTCATTGCACAAGTTCTTCTTGTTGGTTTATTTGCTTATATCATAACCTTCAAGGTAATGGGTAAAACTTATGAAGCTGCAGTATTTTCTTCTGCTATATGTGGTTTCGGTATGGGTGCCACACCTAATGCCATAGCTAATATGGATGAACTTACTAATAGATATGGCTTTGTTCCTACGCCTTACTTCGTTGTACCTATTGTGGGCTGCTTATTCATTGACTTTGTTAACTCAGCCATTATTACAATATTCATTAACTTTATTCATTAAAATAATCAGTATAAAAAGACAGGACACACCATATTACATAATGGCTGTCCTGTCTTTTATTTTAATATGCTTGCCTTTTCTGCATCAGCTCATAATACTTTTTATCTAAAGCTATATATTCTTCACTGCCTACCTCAAGCGTACTCATCTTACCTACTAAATAAGCAATCTGATGCTCTAATATCATATTTGCCTCTAACTGCTGTTTTCTCTTATTCCCTTCTGACTTTTTAGAAGCACTATAATCTGTAAGTCTTTCACAATACGCCTTAAAGCCATATTCATAACGAATAATCCTTTTTTCTTTAAACACTAATAATTTATCACAAAGTCGCTCCAGCATATAACGGTCATGTGTGACTAATAGTATCGTTCCATTATACGCTGCAAGTGTTTCTTCTAGCTGCTCTCTTACATGAAGATCGATATGATTAGTTGGTTCATCTAATATTAGTACTTCACACCCCTCTTTAATCATTAAAAGTAACTTTAACTTCATACGTTCGCCTAGACTTAAGCAGCTTACTTTCTTATTCAAATCATTATCTTCAAAGCCTATTTGTGCCAATTCACTACGTATCTTGGTATACTCTTGCTTCGTCGTAGCCGTAAATAATTCTAAAATTGTTTTCTGCTCTTCTAGTCCTAATACCTCTTGGCTGATATACCCGATTCTTCTTGCACTGCTTAACTTAAGCATCCCCTCTACCTGTATTTCTCCTAACAAAGCTTTTATCAAAGTGGTCTTCCCACAACCATTAGCACCATATAAGCCAACCTTTTCACCACGTTTGACATAAAAAGAGCTTTCTTCAAACAGAACCTTATGATTATAACATTTACGAATATCTTTTGCTTCTAAAATAACGGTCCCTACCTTTGGCGCCTTGCCTACCTCAAATAAAACCTTTTGTTCTTCCTTAGGACATCCTGTACTATTTAACGCAATCTTTTCTAGGCGCTTAATACGTGACTTAATTGCCTTATCCATTTTCTTAGCTTTGACTCTATTGTATTCTTTGCCACCAAATTTATTACCTGTCATAATTGCTTTCTTAGCCGATTCCCTATGCGCTTTACTTGACCAGTTACGTAGTGCTTTAATTTGTCCTTGTATTCTTTCTTTATTTTTTTCCTCTTCTAAATATACACGAAGTGCTGCTTCATACTGTTTCTTCTTTTCCTGGCGGTACCATGAATAATTCCCTTTATATAATACCGCTTTCCCCTGTTCAATCTCTATAATCTGTGTTACACATTGATCTAAGAAATATCGATCATGTGAAATAACAATGACAGTTCCTCTAAAAGCTTTAAGCTGCTTAATCAGCCAATTAACACCTGCATAATCTAAATGGTTTGTCGGTTCATCCAATATGAGCACATCATATTTATTATACAAAATCTGTGTGAGAAGTGCCTTTGTCTTTTCTCCCCCACTTAATGTTTCTTTCAGCATTTTAGCATCTATAATCTGTTTCATATAGCCTATACGTAACCCATCATTTTGCCAAATAAGTTGCCCTGATGTAGGTTCTATTTCTCCCATTATAATATTGGCTAATGTTGTTTTTCCTGCACCATTTACACCTACGATGCCTATTTTCTGCCCTTGATATATTTCTAAGTTTACATCCTTTAAAATCTGATGCTCACCATATTCCTTATTAATTTTTCTACATTCTAATACGACTGACATAAAATCACCTCTAATTTTAAAGGTGCTTCTTTGCTGTACAAAATTAAGCGACTAGCGTCACATTATTAATTCAAATTTTAAGTTTGAAGATAGGAAAGCTAAAAAGCAAACCTTTCTATTCTATAAAAAAGGCTGTAAATGCATTACATTTACAGCCTTTTTCTTCCCGATCTCCTGTTCTTAGAGAAGCCTTGCTTCTACTATAACTTTCGATTACTGAAAATGACTGCCTATGCCTCATTAATTCATTGGATATGATTTAAATTTTTGCACAACAAAAAAAGTCCCTCTTTTTTAATTGTAAAAATAAAAATCTCTGAATTAAATTACATAGTATACATGTCATTCTCCTTTCGTCCTCATAAATATTTTATTTATTATAATATTTTTTCTACTATTTTTCAATCTTTTAGTTTATTTCTTTATATTATTTTTATTTGTAACATTTTAGTGAATCTATTGATATTATAATTATAGTCACTTTCAATGATAAGTTTTCCGTTTTCATCGTTTACTTTAAAGCGAAAACTTGTCCACCGTTTATCTCAAAACGAAAACTTGTCCATTGTAACTTTTCCTCATCTGTATAAGGAGGTCGTTATGGATTATATTACTATGGTTTTTGATATTAAAGATTCCCGTCATTATCCTAATCGCGCTTTGTTACAATATACTTTAATTGATTTGCTTAAGCAATGTAATACACAGTTTAAAGATATTTTAGCTGCACCTTTTATTATTACCCTCGGCGACGAATGGCAAGGTCTTCTTAAACCAAATTCAGACTATAGATGTATCATTCAGTTCTTTAAATTAAATTTACCTCAAGACCTCTCTTTCTGTATAGGCGTTGGGATTGGTCCTATTACTATTTCTAACTTTGAACTTACAGTCAATCAACTCGATGGGCCTGCCTTTTATCTCGCCCGGGAGGCCATTAATTATGCCAAGCGCAAAAAACACCAGCTCGTTGTTCTCTCGAATTAACCTTCTATTAAAAGCTTAATCAGATTTCCGCCTGCTATAGCAATGATAAAGCTCAAAGAATTGCCAATCAAAAAATACTCTGCAAACTTATCTTCTTTAAGCTTCGTCAACCTCGCAATAGATTTAGCTGTTAAAATATAACCTATAAGCTGTATATTTCCCATTAATAGTGAACATAGAATTAAAATACGTTCCAAAATCCCTATGATGTATCCTCCATGTCGTATTTCTTCTGTATGATTTAACGTCTCCAAGGTACTATTATGTACTGCATGTTTATAATCAATATGTCCAATAATCTGAGCAATTAAAATACCTGCAAAGCTTGTAATGCCTATAAAAATAATTGCTATAAAAATGAGTCTATCCGCCTTCATCAAGCTTATAGGATTGGCTATAAATGTATCTACCACTTGCCATGACATTCTTCCATTATATAAACCTAAAATCAATAAAAACGATACGAAATGCGCTATTTGATCCATCACAAAAAGCCATATAGTCTTTGATAAAGTAGGATAGCGAAATCCTAATATAACCTTGCACTGGTCAATCAGAAAGTGAATAAGCAATATGCCACCTATCACACATATTATAAGCTTCATATCAAATACCAAAGGAACGTTTCTGAAATACTTTAATCTCAAACTCCCTAAAATATTATTCCCCCAGATTACACTGCACAATATGAAACTATGAATCACTGCATGCAGCAAATTCCCCTTTACAGTATAGTCTATGATTTTCTTTACTTTTATAACTTTACTTTTAGCTTTATGCGACACTTCCTGATTATAAGCATTTTTTATAATCTGATTTAGCCCTTTAGGAAACCTCATTTGAATAATTTTATCCCCTTGAAAAACAAAGTCTCCTAATAGGTGTGCTAAAATCATTAATGAAACAAGCCGCGTTTCTATCATACTAAACGCCCCTTTTTAGTGTGATTTCATACTGCTTCAAAAGTTTACCAATCATCTGCCTATTTGCTTCTATAAGCCAATAATTAGATGCCTTTAATCGATTCGATACATTACTCTTACTAATCTTCTCCTTATTTTCTACAGCACTATAACTTCCTAGTTCCTCATAAGCATTAATAACTTGCTGCTGCACTCTTGTAATTTTTTTAAGATGTGTCTCATTATTTTGAATGATATTATTAATGATGTCTTCAAAGATTATATGTGTAAAGTCCTCTTCTTGCCCTTGACCGGTCGCCTCTGACAAATTAGGTCCTTTAAAAAATATCTTACAATCTTTCGTTGGAATCATTTTACTATAAGCATTTTTATTACACTTTGCTATATTTAAACTCTCTCTAGCTAAAATGAAGGCTTGTCCGTCCATCTCCCTGGTGTCTTGTGATTCTCTAGTGCTCATCTCACCTATACCAATACCACAGTAGCAAGTTGCCCCCAACTGGGTGAGATACTGCTGTACATTCATACAGATATTATATGATTCCCCAATGTCCTTAAGCACAATCTGCCATTCATCCCCTAAAGTAATCGTAATAGGTGCAACTAGTACGGCAGCATATTGCTGTGATAATGCATTCAGATAAGCTTTTAACTGTTCCTGAAAAGCATCTCTATGCGTTATCTTTCTTGAATTTACAATATCTATATTAATGACACTATAAATATTCTTCACTAAATACACCTCCTCCTTTATTTTCTTTTTATAATTATACCTCTATTTTTATTTTTTAATCTACTCTATTGAGAAACCAACTAAAAACTTGAAATATAATGTAGGTAAATTGTTTTCTCTCAATGATTTTACATGACTAAAAACTGTAAATAACTGAAATTCTTAACTGTGAAATCTATAATAAACAAAATGGTAAGATGATGCCTTGCTCGCTCTTACCATTTTATTTAAATGCATCTTTTTATGAAAAGAAGAATTCTGGTATATCCTGAATATTAAATATTTGTGCTAACAGCATCATTTCAGGATAAGTCCAATCTGTTGCCCCTTTCATTTTTCTTGTTAGTGTTTGTTTGCTTACACCTAATCTTGTAGCCAATTCGCCAAATGTCACATAATATTCTTTCATTAACTCATTGAGTTTTTGTTCAATCCCTGTTGTTGCCATTTATTTTCCTACTTTCTTTCACAAGTTACTCTTATTTTAACATACTTTAGGAGCTTATTTTTAAAAATAGTGTTTGTACTTATTTACAAGTATTTCCTGATACTGCTGTAACAATTTTATATAGCTATGTTTCTTGCACTTATTTTATTAGGTGTCTATAATTAATCTAAAATACATATATTCAAGGAGACTTCTATGACAACAACACTTTTACTTATTCGCCATGGCGAAACCCCTTGGAATGCTTTAGGTAAAGTGCAAGGGGTACATAATATTGATTTATCTGAAGCGGGCATTATGCAAGCAAAATGTTTGAGAGATCGTCTGCGAGGAAATTTTACAGCGGTTTATTCTAGCCCTCTAAATCGCGCCTATGACACAGCATGTATACTCTGTGAAAATACAGATTTAGAACCTATTAAGGTAAATGATTTACGTGAAATAGATTTTGGTTCTTGGGAAAGCATGACCTTTAAAGAAATTGCCCATGACTATCCTAATCACTTTGCCACTTGGAAAGCAGATGATGAAACTGGTCCTATGTATGACGGCGAAGGCAGCACCTATAACGCAAGCATTCGTGGCAAAAACTGCATTGAAGAGCTTATACGAAAGCATCCTAATGAAACAATCGCAGTTGTTTCCCATGGCGGCTTCATCAAAGCCACCCTTATCGGTTTATTTGGCTGGAAAATGTCCATGTATCATCACTTTGCACTTGGCAATACTTGTATTACTACCATTAACTTCAATGCGCAGCTTAGTCCTATGCTCATAGGCCTTAATGATACAAATCATCTCACCGAAAAGGTTACTTCCGTCTAATCTTTCTATCTAAAAAGGAGTTCCTACGAAACTATTTAACTCGTTTCGCAGGAGCTCCTCCTTATTTTTAAAGTAACTTATTTCACAGCACTCTATTTTTTAATTTTTATATAGATTTCACATTTATAAAATCATAGTTTTTAAGTACTAAATTTTATTTAAGACTTTTACAACATCATTTTTTCGTCCAGCAACAATTAAATGTTCATCAGCTTTCAGTACATAATCAGCTTTTGGCAATGGGAAAATCTGACCCTTTTCTTTCGTTGCAAGAATACTGATTTGATATTTACTACGAATAGATGCTTCCACAATTGTTTTCCCTACCCATGCCGGCATAGTTGGAATCTCATATATTGAGTACTCTGGTGTTAGCTCAATATAATCAAATACATGATTGGCACTATGCTTAGTAGCCGTTTTTTCTGCTATTTCCTTCTCTGGATATACCACTTCATCTGCACCATTTCTCAGTAGGAATTTTGCATGAATATCACGATTTGCTTTAGAGACTACGAAGCTTGCACCCATTTCCTTAAGCATAGATGTAATCTCTAAAGATGCTTGGAAATTAGAGCCAATGCATACATAACAAATATCAAAATTACGTACGCCAAAAGAAGCCAGTACATCTGGATTCGTGCAATCTCCAATTTGTGCCGAGGTTACTTCTGAAACAATACCTGCTATCTTTTCTTCATATTGGTCCACAATCATTACTTCATTTCCAAGCTCTGCAAATTTCATTGCTAAATGTCTTCCAAAACGACCTATCCCAATAATTAATACTGATTTCATATGCTTCTCCTTTTGCATCTGACTATGCATTTAATGTTTATTTTATGTATTTGTCTTAGCCAATGGCTATTTTTTCAATAGGCTGCCTAATAGGCACCGCTACCTTTTTCTCTGCAAAGGCAAGTGCAACTGATAAACTGCCTACACGTCCGCAGAACATCACTAGGGCAATCATAAATTTTGAAATAGCATTTAACTTACTAGTAATTCCCATAGACATTCCTACTGTACTTAGTGCCGATAACACCTCGAAGAACACTTCTTTTAATGGTAGTGGCTGAATCATACAAATAAGTAATACTGCTAAAGTACTTCCTATTAAATAGGTTGTTATGACACTGTATGCCCTTTTTTCTATACTAGGTTCTAATCTTCTATTAAAAATATTTAAATCCTCTGTATGATTAATAGATGAGATAAATGAAAGAATAATAACTACAAAAGTAGTCGTTTTAATACCACCCGCAGTAGAGCCAGGACATCCACCTATAATCATAAGCACCATTGTAAGTAATGCCGACCCTTCTGTAAGTTCTCCTATTGGAATCGTATTAAATCCTGCTGTTCTTGGGGTAACTGCCTGAAAAAACGAAGCAAGCATCGCATGCGGTCCACTCATTCCTGCTAATGTATTATTTTTCTCCATCCCATAGAAAAGTAAGGTAGGCACAAATATTAAAAGTGTGGTAATCACTACAACAATTTTAGTATGTAGATGATACCTTGAAAACTGCCACTTATTCTTCCATATATCTTCCCAAACAAAAAATCCAATGCCACCTATTATTATAAGTGCCATAACCACAATATTTACAAGATAATCTCCACTATATCTTGTCAGCGAAGATCCTGGTTCAAAACGTCCCATAAGGTCAAACCCTGCATTACAAAAAGCAGAAATCGAATGGAAAACGCCATTATAAATTCCTTTTCCAAGCCCCATTTCAGGTATAAATCTTAAAGATAAAAATACTGCACCTATTCCCTCAAAAATCAAGGTGCCTATTAAAATATGCTTTGTCATTCTCACAACGCCACCAATATGTATGGTACTTACAGATTCCTGCAAGAGTCCTCTTTCACGAAGTCCAATCTTTCTTCTAAGCATCAACGAAAACAAGGTTGCTACTGCCATAAAACCAAGCCCACCTATTTGTATAAGCGCTAAAATTACAACTTGCCCAAACACCGAAAAATGTGTAAAAGTATCATACACAACAAGTCCTGTAACACAAGTCGCAGAGGCTGATGTAAATAATGCATCAATAAATGGTGTTGCCACACCTGCCTTAGAAGCAATTGGTAGTGATAGAAGGCAGGCGCCTATTAATATAATAAGCATGAAACCAATGGCACTCATTTGTGTATAAGTTAACTTATACTTTCTAAGCTTAAACATTTGTCTAATTCTCCTTTAAATTACAAAAAGCTATTTCTTTAATTGTACCTACTAAAATTGTACCTGCTAACGCTATTCTATTGTTTATAGGCGTTGTTGTTATTCCCACATATAATAACTTTTACGCTTCGTGTAAGACAAATTACAATAATAGTAATTGCCATCCAGAACCACTGTTCTTCGTAAAATCGTTTTTCTTTCCTTATACCGCTTACTTGTTTCACTTTGTGTCTACCATCTTCCATAATCCCCTTATCTCCCTTTCATAAAGTAATTATTTTCCTACTTCTTGAAACTTTTTCTTCATATACCCTTTATTTTTAGGATATCTTGCATTAAAATATAATGATAGCAAATATTTTGTAAATCGCAAGTGTATATGTGCAACTCTATAGTTATTTCTCTATAGATAAGTTAAAATTTACATATATTTATTATAATATTTTTCAAATATTTTGGAAACACTTTAATATATTTTTTAAAGAGAGGTAGATTAATATGTCACTAGAAAACAATAATGCATCTAACTTCATTAGAACCATTATTACCGAAGACTTACAATCTGGCAAACATAAAGAAATCATTACACGTTTCCCACCAGAACCAAACGGTTACTTACACGTGGGTCACGCTAAATCTATACTTTTAAACTTTGGACTTGCTGAAGATTTTGGTGGTAAAACAAATCTTCGTTTTGATGATACAAACCCAGTTAAAGAAGATACTGAATATGTTGAATCAATCAAGCATGATGTTGAATGGTTAGGTGTAAAATGGGATAAACTTCTTTTTGCTTCTGATTACTTCGATGAAATGTACAACCGTGCTGTACTTCTTATCAAAAAAGGCAAAGCTTATGTATGTGATCTTACACCAGAAGAAGCTAAAGAATACCGCGGCACACTTACTGTACCAGGTAAAGAAAGCCCATATCGTAACCGCTCAGTAGAAGAAAACCTTGACCTTTTTGAACGTATGAAAAACGGTGAATTTAAAGATGGTGAAAAAGTATTACGTGCAAA
Organism: Clostridiales bacterium; assembly: GCA_019418225.1. Classification (GTDB taxonomy): domain Bacteria; phylum Bacillota; class Clostridia; order Lachnospirales; family Cellulosilyticaceae; genus Cellulosilyticum. Next base: position 14,036 of record DYCF01000029.1, read on the forward strand.
AATCGATATGTCATCACCTAACATGAATATGCGTGACCCTATCATTTACCGTATTGCTCATGCTACTCACCACAATACAGGTGATAAATGGTGCATTTACCCAATGTACGACTTCGCTCACCCAATTGAAGATGCCATTGAAGGCATTACACACTCTATCTGTACACTTGAGTTCGAAGCACACCGCCCACTTTATAACTGGGTTGTTGAAGAATGTGAAATGCCATGTCATCCAAGACAAATCGAGTTTGCTAGACTTAACATTACAAACACTGTAATGAGTAAACGTAAACTTAAAATGCTTGTAGATGAAGGTGTAGTTGATGGCTGGGATGATCCTCGCATGCCTACTATTGCTGGTATGAGAAGACGCGGTTTCACACCTGAAGCTATTCGTAACTTCTGCCGTGAAATTGGTGTTGCTAAATCTGACTCTGTAGTCGATAGCCAAATGCTTGACTTCTTCTTAAGAGAAGACTTACAACCAAAAGCACCACTTGCTATGGCAGTACTTAAACCACTTAAATTAGTAATCACAAACTATCCAGAAGATCAAACAGAAATGCTTGAAATCGAAAACAATGCAAAAGATGAGACAAAAGGCACTCGTATGGTACCATTCTCTCGTGAACTTTACATCGAACAAGACGATTTCATGGAAGTACCAGCGCCTAAATACTTCCGCCTCTTCCCAGGTAATGAAGTACGTCTTAAAGGTGCTTACTTTGTTAAATGTACAGATGTTATCAAAGATGAAAATGGTAATATTGTAGAAGTGCATTGTACTTACGATCCAGAAACTAAAAGTGGTTCTGGCTTCACAGGACGTAAAGTAAAAGCTACAATTCACTGGGTAGATGCTAAAACTGCTCTTCCAGCTGAGTTTAGACTTTATGAACCACTTATCTTAGATGATGCACCAGAGAATGAAGGTAAACACTTCTTAGAACAAATTAATCCAAACTCTATGGAAGTTCTTGAAGGATTCATCGAAAATGTAGCATTCAAAGATGCTAAGCCACTTGATAAATTCCAACTCGTAAGAAATGGCTTCTTCTGTGTAGATTCTAAATACACTACACCAGAAAAATTATGCTTCAACAGAATTGTAGCGCTTAAAAGCTCATTCAAACCAGGCAAATAATTTCTAATAAAAAGGGTTATAGCTAGAGAAAACTTAGCTATAACCCTTTTTATTCTTTATTTCTTATCTAAACTTCCCATAAGCACCTTTAAGCGTTTCAATTGTAGCTGCCAATTGATTAGAGAGCGTTCCAATCTGGTTGATTGTTTCTGTCTGATTTGTACTTTCTGCGCTTACCTCTTCTGCTACACTCGCTGTATGCTCAATGATTCCTGTAATTTCCTGCATCTTTTGTGAAACTTCTTCTTTTTGATTCATAATTTCTTGCAAGACATTATTAGCTTCATCCATACTTGCATCTACTTCTTCCATCTGAGCATATATATTTTCAAAGGTTGCTGCTGTTTCCTGTACAATTGGAAGCTGCTTTCCAAATACCTCCGTCGCCTTTGCAAGATGCTTAATGGTAGCTGTTTTCTTTTCTTCTACCTTCTTTAATGCCTGTGCAATAATATCTACAGCATTTTCAATTTCTGCTGAAAGCTTTCTTACTTCATCCGCCACAACGCCGAATCCTTTGCCCGTATCGCCTGCTCTAGTTGCTTCAATAGCTGCATTAATTGCTAGTAGATTAGTCTGCTTGTTAATCCCCTGTATCATAGTGAGTATATTATGTATATTAGCTGCTTCCTCACCTAACGATTCAACATGTTTACTTACTTCATTACTAATTGTAATCGTTGTCTCCGCTTGATTTAATAAAGTATTTAGTTCTCCTTGTGCCCCTTCACTTGCTTTCATCGTAGCATAAGAAGCCTTCTTTGTCTCTGCCATCATATTGCTTACTTTGTTAATATTATTTGAAAGCTTACCAATAAGTTCTGCAGATATCTCCATCTCTTTATTCTGATTCTGTGCACCTATCGCTACACTCTCTATGGCCTTATCAATTTCTGCTGCTGAACTGGTCGTCTTCATGGCAATCTCTTGTAATGTAGATGAATTTTCTTCCACACTCACCGTAACCGATTTTGCATCTTTTATTAACTCTTTTAAGTTAATCGTCATATTTACAAAGCCATCTACCAATTGTTTTGATTCTAGATTAGAAAGGTGTACTTCCTTGTAGATTTCTTCTTCTACATTTAACTCCCCTTCCTCTACACGTGCCATATATTCACATACCTTTTTAATAGGTGCTGTAATTCGTTTACCAATGACAATACTAGCAACCACAATAATTAAGATACATAGCAACAATATAGCACCGATATATATTAGTGTTGTATTAACTGATTTCATTAACACATTCATTGGTGCTAAGCTTACAATTTTCCATCCATTTGAACATTTAAAGTAACTTAGGATATTTGCCCCATACATTCCTGTCCATGTATCTTCTTTTTGCTTGTCTATATAGGCCATATAATCCGTATCATTTAAATTACTACCTACAGCTAACTTCTGCGCATCATTGCTAGTAATAATCTTATTTTCTTGATTTACAATCATAAGAGGTATATCTGCTTGAATGCTTGCTAAGTCTAAAATTTCTTGAAAGTAATCTGTATTGACTTCAAATATACAAATCGTGTCTTTGTTATTAAACTTCCTAGCCACATATATTTCCGGTGTCCACGTGCCATCACCATTATCAATCATCTCAAAAATCCACTTAAACTGAGAATTAGAAAGCTCTTTTAATGCTTTATATTCATCAGTTTGTATAAATTCATTTATATCCCTTTTGGCCTTCTTCTTATACTTGTTGTAAATTACTTGATCATCCTTAATAATATCTATTCCTGTAATTGCATCTTGTACATTAAATATACTTGCCATCTTACTATTAATTTCTTTAGTATACTGTATCTTATCGCTATTATCTAACGTCAATGCATCATGTACATAGTTAATTAATGTGTTATTTACTGACAAATCTGCAATAGTAATCTTCACATAATTAATCTGATATTCAATATTATAGTTAAGCTGTTCTACAATCTTCTGAGAATACCCCCCTACGGATTCTCGCATACTATCACTTACGCCATTAAGTGTTAATCCCCCGATTAAAACTACAGGTAAAATACTAATCACTAAAAAAATTCCTACAAGCTGATGATATAATTTTATCTTCTTTGTACTTATCTTTCTAACTCCTTTTTTCTTGCCCTTACCCATATATCTCACTCTCCACTATGCGTATTTTATTCCAATCTTCTTACAACATAATGTCCATACTTCCCCTCGTAAAATGCGAAATTCTTTGCAATAGAGTAAAAGGCACTATTATAGCCATACTTTTCCACACAGCTATCATCTCTTTGGATTCCTAATTTATTGCAAATGTGTGCCAATTTAGGCGTTGTTACAAAAGGTAGAATAACATTATACTCACTTTGCTTGCTTAAAAATTCTAGTAAACGTGTTGTATAACCCAAGTTTAAATAAGCTTCTGCCACCTCAATTTGTCTAATCATAACTGTCCCATCGTCTTCTATTTCATAAATAAACTTTAAGTTATCATTTACAATCAGCCCTTTTACTGAACTAAACATATCATTATGTACCGGCATAACTTTCACCTCAAACCCAGCCTCTTCTAGTAATTCTTTTAATTCTTTTTTCATTTTAGTCTCCTCTCCAAAGTTTATCATTCAACATGCTCATACTTCATTATTTATCTAGTGATATAGATTTCACATTTATAAATCTTAGTTGTTCATAGTTTTTAGTTATGTGAAATCATTGAGAGAAACTTATTTGCCTACATGTATATTTCAAGGATTTAATTGGTTTCTCTATATAGATTTCACATTTATAAATCTTAGTTATTCATGGTTTGTAGTTATGTGAAATCATTGAGAGAAACTTACTTGCCTACATGTATATTTCAAGGGTTTAGTTGGTTTCTCTATATAAATCTATTTGAAGTAATTTTTTATATATTCTAATTATACTAAATGCTATCTTTTTTATCTATATACTATTCAAAATTAAAAGACATATTTTAAAGTATCATTTATCTTACGATAATAACCTTAAAATATGCCTTCTTCAATAATTATGTACTTACCCCTTCATTGCAAGAAGCAATACCTTTAATCCAATAAACCCCAACATAACAATCCCAATGATAAGTGTGAACTTACATGTTCCATAGGTCTCTTTTTGAATAATTTCTGACTCTGCATGTTTTGCTGTATAAAGCTGGATCAGACCACTTACAACTTGTAATATCCCACCTACTAACATCCCAAGGTCTACTGTAATACTTCCCATTAATACTAATATAACTAATAATACTGTCACAACTGAGCAAATCGTTGTTAAGACCGTGACTAATTTTGGATTAATCTTCAAGTTCTATTCCTCCTGAATTATAACATTATTTTGCCTCATTTCTGGCTATACTACAATTATACCAAATTAATCTTAAATTGTACGCCCCTTAATAATAGTTTAAATTTTTATTTTTTACAGATTTTCACACTTTCTTTATGCTTATATTATATGTACGCTCTATCTCTTGATTTAACATTGAAAAAGTCTGTCACGAAATTTCGTGACAGACTTTTTATAGGAATGTGATTTGTTTGAACCCTGTACTATGTGATAATTATAAATTTTCAATAACGCAGTTTGCGAAGTCTGCTCCAGTTGCCCCATCACTACGTCCTGTCATATGAACTGTTTCATTTGCAATTTGTAATGCTTTAATCACGCGGTCAGCTTCTTTTGCATAACCAATATGACGAAGTAAAAGTTCTGCTGCTTTAATCATACTTGCTGGATTAGCATATTGTGCACGCCCTGTTTCCACCATTCTAGGTGCACTACCATGAATGGCTTCAAACATAGCATATTTATTACCAATATTGGCACTACCTGCTGTTCCTACGCCACCTTGAATTTGAGCTGCTTCATCTGTAATAATGTCTCCATAAAGGTTAGGAAGTACAAATACTTCAAAGTTCTTTCTAACTTTTTCATTAATTAAGTTAGCAGAAATGATATCTACAAACCAGTCATCTACTTGGATTTCTGGATATTCTTTTGCAATGTTATAGCAAAGTTCTAAGAACTTACCATCTGTTTTCTTTAAAATATTTGCCTTTGTAATGATTGCCACATGTTTTTTACCATTTTTACGTGCAAATTCAAAAGCTTGACGTGCAATTCTTTCTGTTCCTTGTGTAGTTGTTACTTTGAAGTCGAAAGACATATCTTCATCAATAACTACACCTTTGCTACCAAGTGCATATTCCCCTTCTGTGTTTTCACGGAAAAATGTCCAGTCAATTCCTTCTTCTGGTACTGCTACTGGTCTTACATTCGCAAATAAATCAAGTTCACGTCTCATTGCTACATTAGCACTTTCAATATTTGGTCCATCACCTTTACTTGGTGTTGTTGTTGGCCCTTTTAAAATAATGTCACAAGCTTTAAGTTCAGCAAGTACATCATCTGGGATTGCTTTATTAGCTGCAATACGATTTTCAATTGTTAAACCATCAATTTGTTTGAAAACAATACGACCACTTTCTACATCATTTTTAAGTACTGCTCGAAGTACACGTTCTGCTTCTTTTGTAATAGCAGGTCCAATACCGTCACCACCGCAACATCCAATAATAATTTTATCCATTTTGCTATAGTCTACTGCACCTGTATCAGCTTTCATTCTTTCTACTCTCGCAAGTTGCGCTTCTACTAGTGCTGCGAAATGCTCTTTTGCTAATTGTAACTTATCCATTCTAATCCTCCTACATTTGCTGAATATATTCGCATTTATATGCTCATATATTTATTATAACAAAAACTATTTATTTTTGTATAATAATATAAAATTTATCATTAATTGAACCTTGTTGTCCATTTACTTGTTTTCTTCTAAATATCTATCTATGTATTCTTCCATTTCTTTATCACTGATTACTGTGATACGACCATTTGCATATTCTTTATCTACCCACTCTTTGATATCGAGACAAAGTGTGTCATTTTTATCAATGCCTTTAAGTTTAGAGTATTTAGGATTTGCATTAATCCAATGCGCAATCCCTGCAAGTCCTGATGTATTACTGATTGCTACTCGTACTGGTCTATTTAGGAGTTTGTCTGTATCAAAAATATTGTAGATTTCTTCATTTTTTAATAAGCCATCAGCATGAATCCCTGCTCTTGTAACATTAAAGTTTTTACCGACAAATGGTGTACGTTCTGGAATATGTTCACCAATGACATTTTCAAAGTACTCTGCAAGTTCTGTAATAACTGTTGTATCCATGCCATCAAGTGTTCCTCTAATTTGAGCGTATTCCATAACCATTGCTTCAAGAGGTGTATTACCTGTTCTTTCGCCGATACCAAACAGTGAACAGTTGATACCGCAGCAACCATAGAGCCAAGCTGCAGTTGAATTTGCTACCGCACGGTAAAAGTCATTATGCCCATGCCATTCAATCCATTCATGAGGAACGCCTGCATATTGATGTAATGCATACATAATACCAGGTACACTTCGTGGAATCATTGCTCCAGGATAACTCACACCATATCCCATAGTATCACAAGCACGAATTTTAATAGGCATTTTAGTCTCTTCACTTATCTTCATAAGTTCTCTTGCAAATGGTACTACGAAATTGTAAATATCTGCTCTTGTAATGTCTTCAAAGTGACATCTTGGAATAATACCTTGTTCAATGCATTGTCTAATAATCTTTGTATAATGAGCAATTGCCTCTGAACGTTTCATATTTAACTTATGAAAAATATGATAGTCAGAACAACTTACTAAAATCCCTGTTTCTTTAATCTCCATTTGTTTAACAAGTTGAAAATCTTTTTCAGACGCTCTGATCCAAGATGTAATTGTAGGGAAGTCATAGCCAAGCTCCATACATTTTTCTACAGCTTTTCGATCCTTTTCGCTATATAAGAAAAACTCACTTTGTCTTACAATACCTTTTGGTCCACTTAAGCGATGAAGCATCTTATAAATATCTACAATCTGTTCTGTTGTGTAAGGTGCTCTTGATTGTTGTCCATCTCTGAAAGTTGTATCTGTAATAAAGATTTCATCTGGCATACACATAGGTACATGTAAGTCATTGAATGCAACTCTTGGAATTTCATCATATGGGTAAAACTCTCTAAACATATTTGGTGTATCTACATCTTCTAATTGGTGGTTCTTTTCTGGCCTTGTAAGTAAATTAGTTCTCTTATTGAGTTCAAACATATTATATCCTCCCTTTGCAATATCATGCTTGTAATCTTGTAATTGTCTGACAATTTTCTTATGTATAATTGTATACAATTCTCTTTCACATGTCAACAAAAAATAATTTGAACATTTTTCACTTTAAAAAAAATTTTATCAATTGTAACATTTATTTCCATCCGTCATACTATGTTAATGAAGAATGAAGTTCACACTTTACACATTTCATTCATTCTTACTTTAAATTATCTTTTTAGATTATTTTATTATAAGGAGGTCAAATATGTCTGGTTTCAATAGTTGTTGCAATAACTGTAATAGCTTTGACTGCTGCGATCCTTGCAACAACTCACTTCTTGGTATACAAAAAGGGCGCAACAATTCTTGGCTCCTACCAGTCCTCATCATATTTGGTGCTTTATATTTAGCATGTAATTCCAACGTATGTAATTCCCATTGGTTAATCATACTATTCATTATATTTTTACTTTGTAATATAACTATTTGTTAAGTATTTTATATATAGGAGGCAATATCATGGAAGATCTTAGATGTTTAGACAATAACTTTTGGTGGCTTATTATCATAGCTGTATTCGTATTATGTTTCTGTAATAATGGTTGCAACAATAACTTAGGTTGCTTATTCAACGGTTTATTTGATGGTTGTGGCAACAATACTTGGATTTGGATCATCATTGCTGTTATCATTTATATGTGCTTCTGCAATACTGGCTGCGGTAGCATCTTTAGAAACGACATCCAATAAAAATAAAAATAATACGAGGTCAGGTTGCACGAAAGTGCCGCCTGACCTCGTTTTTGTAGAAGTTCATGTGAATTATAGCAGTTGGGCAAGTACATAGATGAACACATTAGTTTTTATCTCTCTATACTCCCCTTCTCTATAGCTGTCATTAATTTAAATGCAATAAGTTTATACATTAATTTCTTTAACTGTTCCTTTTCCTTATTGTCATCTCTATATAAGTCCTGTAACTCCTTATGTTCGTTAAAACTCTTTTCTATCATATCATTGTATATAATTGCATCTACTATAAACTGTAATAACCTCTTTTGTTCTGGCATGAAAGGCATCACGGCCCGTAGAAGTTCTGCTTCCCTGCATAGGTTATTTTCACATTCGCTACGATAACCACTCAGTCTTTGTCTGAATTGTGAAATGTACTTTTTGTCCATATACCCCCATATCAAGGCTGAAATCTCATTAAGGTCTTGCTCTAGATTAACGGTTAACTCATCTTTTTCCATAAGCTATTCCCCTTATTACTTCAGTTCCTTATTATTTTATTCTCTACTTTTTATAAAAATGTCATAAATGGTTCTATTGTATTTATGTCCACTCATACATTATATAAGAAAGGCATTCAAGGAGGATCTACAATGAGTAGCCTAGATCGTGCCGTCAACAATGACTTCTTAATGATTTCCAAATCTCTCATTCCTTATTTACCCCCTGAAAACCAAAAGTCTCTTGCCATCTTTATAAAAACCTTTGAGCTTATGCACACTATTGATCTATTTTCTAGAGATGATTTCGTGCGTTCTATGTCTCGCTCTCATGAGGTAGGATGGGAAAAAGACTTTCTCAAAGATGTTCGCAAAAATCTTTCTGGAGATCGTGGTTATTTTATAGATGCAATCTTAAAACTCACGGAAGTGAGAGACCTTATTGATAATCACACGCCAAGAGATACTTTTACCCCACCTAGCCCTACGGTAAATGAGCCAGTTCAAGATATAAATACAACACCGCCTACTGAAAACGCATCCACAAATCCTACTGAAGTCATCGACAAACTTTCATCTATACTAGAACCTAATCAAGCTCAGCTCCTAAAAATACTCTCTTCCTTTATGAAATAAAGTTTTTATGAAATAAAGTTTTTATGAAATATTAAAAAGGAGGCTTTATATGGATCTGCTCAATCACCCTGCATTTGCCAATGCAGACAAAAGCTTTTTAATCTACCTACAAAAGACTCTAAACACGCTAACCTACAAAAGCGATATTGAGGTCATTGCTACACTAATGGCTATTTCCAATGAAGCCAATAAAAAAAATGTACAATTTACTCCAGAAATGCAAATTGCCCTCTTAGAATATCTTAAAGGGCGCCTGCCTGTTAATAAACGTCATCAATTTGAGGCAATGATTAAAACCTTTACCTCAGCTATGACCAAATCTAAGTAAATCTCATCAAATAAAAAGGCAAGTAGTTATGCCACTAAAATATGGTGCATAACTACCTGCCTTTTTATATTGGTAATACTGGCCCTATAGCAAAGCCCACTACACAACTTGCTAAAAATGTTAATGCTATAATAAAAATCACGAGCAATATATAACCCAAACTAAAAATACGGTGTTTCTTCTCTTTCTTCTGACTTACCTCCTCCTCTTTAGCTGGAGGTGATACGATTTCTTCACACACCATCTTCTCTTCCTTCTTACTTATAGTTTCTCTATAGGCTTCTTTTTCTAAGGTCTTAACAGGCTCTTCGCCTCTTACTTCCCTTTTACACTCATTACAATAACGTTGAATTTCACCTACGATTTCTTTACCACATCTTTTACAATTCATTACTTCTATTACCTCATTTATCTATACTCTCTTGTTACTATAATTTTGTTGCATTCTTTTCAAGTACCTTTGTAAAGTTAATCGTCGCCATCTTTACATGATCCTCAGCTTCCATAAGACTTACAAAATAATAACTCATATCACCAACATTTAAATTAAACGCATTATTTAAAATAAGATTATATGCATTCAATAATTCCTTATAACTTGTTATCACAGCTTTTCCTGTATCACTTTGTAAATACTTCTCTACCTCACTAATCATGCTCATATCTTGATTTAATCTTTGCCTTGCTGTTGTAAGCGTCTCGATATTATACTCCTTAATACCTGTTTGAATTGCTGCTCTATAGTAACTTACATTAATTTTTTCTTCTACTAATTCTATATAGTTTAAATCATTATGTAGCCTTTTTCCTACCTGTGTTGGCTCTGGTAAGCTAAAAGCACTTACTTTACTCATTACTAAACCTGTATCTGTTTGTACACTTGTATAACCAAACATCTTTTCAATTACATCTAAAGAAATATATGTTTGTCCATCCTTTTGAATCGGAATTGATTTACTGATGAAATAGCCCTTACTATTCTTTAAATACTGATTATTTCTGTTAACTGTTACGACATTGTTATTTTGTTTTAAAATAATATGCTCCTCTGTAACACTACTAATTTGTATACCTAGCATTTCGCATACTTTTCTTAAAGGATATAAAGCATGCTCCTCAGTATCTACTTGAGCCAACTGATTCTCTATAACTATATTTCTTACCCCACCATAAGTTACAGAACTCATTGTCAATGTACCTAGTAATATTCCAGTCAAGATTAGCTTTTTATTCACTTAAAATTCCTCCACTTTAGTTAATATATCTATCTCTCTCCACGTCCATACTACTATACACATACAGGCTAATCAATGACCCTCAAAAATATAATATTATTTCAATTATTTTTTATATTATTAAATATATGTAAACAAACCAAAAATTTAATCATCTCTTTAATTTGTTTCTCAATGACTTCACATGACCAGAAACTATGAACAACTTAAATTTATAAATGTGAAATCTATATAGAGAAAACAACTAAAAACTTGAAATATACATGTACATAAATTGTTTTCTCTCAATGATTTCACATGACTAAAAATCATGAATAACTTAAATTTATAAATGTGAAATCTATATTAAATAAAAGGCGTTGTATAAATTAATATACAACGTCTTTTATTTCATTTATTTTGCTACAAGGTTTACAATACGACCTTTAACATAAATTTCTTTAACGATAGTTTTGCCTTCTAATTTTTGAGCTACAAGTTCTTTTGCTTTTGCAATCGCTTCTTCTTGTGGTGCTTCTGGTGAAATCATCATACGTGCTGCGATTTTACCTGTAATTTGAACAGCAACTTCTACTTCGTCTTCTTTCATTTTTTCTTCGTCGAAGCAAGGCCATGTATTATCAAATACATCTCCTTCACCGCCAACTTTGCTCCATAATTCTTCACTTACGTGAGGAATGAATGGTGCTAAAAGAACGATAAGTGCTTTAAGTGTTTCGTTTGCAATACCGCCTTCTTTCTTTTGGATTTCAATGAATTTATTTGTATATTCCATGAAACCACTTACTACTGTATTAAGGTTGAAGCTTTCCATACGTACAGTAATATCGCGAACAAGTTTGTGACGAAGTCTTTCCATTTCTTTTGTTTCAGCAACTGGTGTATTTTCATCTACAAGTTTCCATACTTTATTGATGAAACGGTAAACCCCTTCAATACCTCTATCATCCCATTCAGAATCAAGTTCTGGTGGTCCGATGAAGAGTTCGTACATACGAAGTGAGTCACAACCATATTTTTCAACAAGCTCATCTGGAGAAACAACGTTTCCTTTAGATTTACTCATTTTAGCGCCAGCTTTAGTTACCATACCTTGGTTGAAGAGACGTTTGAATGGTTCTTCGAAGTCTACTACACCGATATCATATAAGAATTTAGTATAGAAACGTGCATAAAGAAGGTGAAGTACGGCATGTTCAATACCACCAACGTACATATCTACTGGTAACCATTTTTTCATATCTTCTTTGCTGATAAGTTCTTGTGTATTGTGTGGATTTGGATATCTTAAGAAGTACCAAGATGAACCAGCCCATTGTGGCATAGTGTTTGTTTCACGTTTAGCAGGACCACCACAACAAGGACAAGTTGTATTTACCCACTCTTCAATAGCTGCAAGTGGTGATTCACCTGTACCTGTTGGCTCATAGCTTTCTACATCCGGAAGACGTACTGGAAGATCTTCTTCTTTAACGCCTACAATACCACATTTATCACAGTGAACTACTGGAATTGGTTCTCCCCAATATCTTTGACGAGAGAATACCCAGTCACGAAGTTTATAATTAGTTGTTTTCTTACCGATATTTTTAGTTTCAAGGAATTCTGGAATAGCTTTTTTAGCTTCTTCAGATGGCATACCATTGAAATCACCTGAGTTAATCATTACACCAGGTTCTGTATAAGCTTCTGTAAGTTCTTCTTCTTCACCTGATTTAGAGATAACTTGGATAATTGGTAAGTCAAATTTCTTAGCAAATGCAAAGTCTCTATCATCATGAGCTGGTACACACATAATCGCACCTGTACCATAATCTGCAAGTACATAATCAGAAATCCATACTGGAATTTTAGCACCATTAAGTGGGTTAATAGCATATCTACCTAAGAATACACCTGTTTTTTCTTTATCTGCCATACGGTCTACTGATGATTTTGTAGACGCATCAAATACATATTTTTCAACTTCTGCTTTTTGTTCTTCTGTAGTAAGTGCCATTACTTTTGCATGTTCTGGCGCCATTACCATGAAGCTTGCACCGTAAAGTGTATCTGGTCTAGTTGTGAAAACTTTGATTTTTTCATCTGTGCCTTCGATTCCGAAGTCGATTTCAGCACCATAGCTTTTACCAATCCAGTCAGCTTGCATTTTTTTAACTTTTTCTGGCCAATCAAGACCATCTAAGTCATTAAGAAGTCTTTCTGCATAGTTTGTAATTTTGAGCATCCATTGACGAAGATTTTTCTTAGTTACTGTAGAACCACAACGTTCACAGCATCCTTCTTTAACTTCTTCATTTGCAAGACCTGTTTTACAAGATGGACACCAGTTGATTGGCATTTCTTTTTCATAAGCTAAGCCATTTTCAAACATTTTAAGGAAAATCCATTGTGTCCATTTGTAGAATTCTGGATCTGTTGTGTTAACTTCTTTATCCCAGTCATAAATTGCACTGATATCATGAAGCTGACGTTTGAAGTTTGCTACATTCTCAGCTGTAGCAATAGCTGGGTGTACTTTCTTTTGAATTGCATAGTTTTCTGCTGGAAGACCAAATGCATCCCATCCCATTGGATGAAGTACATAATGACCTTGAAGCATTTTATAACGGCTCCATACATCTGAAAGCACATAACCTCTCCAGTGACCTACATGAAGACCATTTCCTGATGGATATGGGAACATATCTAGGCAGTAATAAGGTTTTTTATCTGGTGTTTCAACGTTTACTGGATGTTCTTCCCAGTGTTTTCTCCACTTTTGTTCAATTTCTTTGTGATTATATTGCACTTTTCTTCTCCTCCTTTGTAATGAACGAAAACAATAAAAAAACCTCTCGCTTCTCAAATGACCTTCTAATGAAAGCACTTAAGAGACGAAAGGTTGTATTTCCGCGTTACCACTCTTATTTGCAATTTTAAACTTTGAACTTTTACTTATTAAAAATTCAATAATTTAAATTTGCACACTCATTCTTCTATAACGGGAAGTCCCGCCATGACCTACTACCATTTCAGCCTGGAACTTGGCGACGAGTTCATAAAAGCTTTCTACTATTTCACACCACCCAATAGCTCTCTGAAAAAAAGGACTCTTACTACTACTTCGCTTCATAGTCTTTAGTTTATAATATTTACTTAGGCAATTCTAACATATCATTTTATGAAAATCAACGACTTCCGCATATTTTTTACTTTACTTACCACATGTTGCCCTTACTTTACATTTGATGTATTATTCCCAGGCTTCTTCTTTTCTATACCATAACCTTGTAAAATCATTTCTATTTTTTCTGCTCCTTCGTCTGCTTTTCTCCCCTAGCTGCCTCACGCTGCTTCTTTCTTTTTAAAATAATATAAACTAGGATACCTACTGGTACTAAAATAACTAAGAACGGAATCAGTGCAATAATAAATAATGCCAATCCCTTAAAGATACGGATAACACCTTGAATAGACTCATTAAATGTTGCTTTGACTTGATCACCAAAAGTTTTAACTGGTTTAGTAACCTGTATCTTACCTACCTCTTGAATTTCTACCTCTATTGTGGACATATCCACTAAGCTATCATAACTTTGAAGTGTTCCCTTTAGAGACTCTATTTCATAAGTTACATCTCCTAGCTCCTTCTCAATCTCAAAAAGGTCTTTTAAATCGCCTGATTGCTCTAGCAATGCCAGTAAGTGCTCCTTCCTTATATTAAGTGCCTTCATTCGCGTTTCTGTATCCACATATTGACTTGTGATATCTTCACTATTAGAAGTTAAATAAGAAACATTCCCAAAGTCTCCTCCTTTATTCATAAATGTATCAAAAGATTTCTGCGGAATCCTGACTGTTAAACTAGCCGTTCTAGATGTTGTATAATCCTCATAAAAATCAGCACCTTGAATATTAGAGTTCTCAATATATCCCTTTAAAGATTGCACATACTCTGTAAGTTTATTGACACTTTCATTAAAATGCTCTGTTTGAATATGTATTGTTCCATTTTTAATAATCTTACGATTATAATCAATCTCTGTATTAATCTCCGGTACAGATGAGTTATCACCTCCCGCCTCATCACTTGTTTCTTCCGTAATTTCAGCATTTTCATATATACTACTATCCTGAGATGCTGTATAATTCTCTGTTACACCTGTTTTATCGCTACTGCTGCCACATCCTACAGTTAAACTTACCATTAACAACCCTAATAAAGCGCCACTTATTTTTCCCCATTGCCTCTTCATAACTGCTCTCCTTTTATAATTTAAATTTAATCTATACTATAGATTTCACATCTATATAGACTTCACATTTATAAATTTTAGTTATTCATGATTTTTAGTCATGTGAAATCATTGGGAGAATTCTATTTACCGACACGTATTCAAGTTTTTAGTTGGTTTCTCTATATATGACGTGTTTTATTTAAAATTGTTCCATTTTTTATTTTTTAAATTTTTATTAATTTCTTATAGATGCTTTATACCCCAAATTAACTATTAAATTATACAAAATGTTAGCCCTTGATTTTGTTAACCGTATTACAATTGACCTGAGAGAGTAAAAGTTTCGCCTAAACCACATATATCCTTCAAACAATTCCTCCTGATTCATATTTTTAGGACGAAACGCTACGCGCGTTTTTCCATTATAATATGACCAATCATGGGTTAATAATCTTCCTTCCTCTGGCAGCAATGTAGCATGAGGCCCCTCAAAAACCACTTTACTTCCTTTCTTTTGAAACCTTCGCGTAATCTCATAACAATGCGGTGCATTAGCTGTATTTACTGTCATGGCAACTAAATCAAATTGCCCCTCAAAACAGTGCCCTATTTTATATCTTTAATAGACAAACAAATATATCCCAAACCAATGCAGTACAGCACCCGCAAGTACAAAGAAATGCCAAATAAAATGGGTATACTTTTTACCTTTTGAAAAAGGAATCATTCCTACTGTATAAATAATTCCTCCTATAATAATAAACCAAAATAATGGTCTATCATTCTTTAGCCAATCTGGTATGAACATAAGCGCACTCCAACCAATTACAAAATATAAACTAAAATGTAACCACTGCAACCTGCCAGGTCCAAACACACCTATCATGGTAATCCCTAAAATAATCAGTCCCCACTGAACACAAAAAAGCACAATCCCTAATGTATTTCCCCAATATACCAGATATAAGGGTGCAAAAGTTCCTCCAATTAAAAGATAAATCGAAGAATAATCAAATCTTCTCCACAATCTTTTAACACCTGACCCACTTCTAAAAGCATGATATAAACAACTCATTAGCATCAACATCACTAAACTAATGCCATAAAAGCAAGATGCCATCACCTTTAAGCCTGTATCCGACTTAAGCAGTAGTAGTATCATCCCCGCAATAGCCAGCATTGCACCTACACCATGGGTTACTGCATTTCCTACCTCCTCTCCTAATGTTAAATGTGGTGGTTCATTTAATTGTCTGATATATTGTTTCTTTTTTTCCTTATCTATCTTTTGTTTTAATTCGCTAAGCTTGCTTTCCATACTACAGACTCTCCTTTTATTTACCTTTCACCTATTTTCACAATAGTTTTCACCATTTACTAAATTATACAACAATTAATCATATATTGCACCTATGATAAAAACAGCGGCACCTCAATTTAGAAGTACCGCTGTTTTTATCATCTTATTTATTAATTGCTCATCACTCTAAAGGTTTATAGCAGAACCACCAGTCATAACAGCAATTCTCTGTCTTATTCTTTTCTGCACCTTCAATAGTTGTTGCTGGTGGCACGATAACTTGGTCCCCAATAAGTTCATTGTTTGGCCAATTAGCTGGCATTGCAACTTTATGTTTATCCGCAATCTGGAGAGCTGCTAGCGCTCTTATGATTTCTTCCATATTACGCCCAACTTCTGATGGATAATATAAAATCATACGTATCGTTCCTGTAGGGTCTACAAAGAAAACAGCGCGAACCGTCTGAGTTGTTTTGGCACTATGTACCATGCCGAGTTCGCTTGCTACCTTCCCCATAGAATCTGCAATAATTGGAAATGGTATAGGTGTGCATAGATTTTGTTCAATCCACTCTACCCATTTAATGTGTGGCTGTACTTGATCTACTGAAAGACCTAAAAGTTCTGTATCTAACTGCTTGAAATTCTCATAGTTCTTAGCAAAAGACACGAACTCCGTCGTGCATACAGGTGTAAAATCTCCTGGATGACTAAATAAAATAAGCCATTTACCTAAATAATCATCTGGCAATGTCTTGTTACCCATAGTTGTCTGTACTTTCATCTTAGGCATTTTATCACCTATTGTAACACCTTTACATGGTTTCATATTCTCTTGCATCATTATGCATTTCATTCCCATATTCATATTGCCTTCAGACATCTTCTCCATTTTACTGCCTTTACACATCTCCGCTTTACTATACTTCTTATTTGGCTCGCACTTATTTGGCTCACACTTATTCATTTCCTTCTTTTCTTGCTTCTTCTCACACTCGGATTCTTTTCCTATCTTAGTAGACCAATCCGTATTCCAACCAAATTCTTGCTGCTTTCCTTCTTTTTTATTGTAATCCATATCTTTCATCTGCTTTTTATCTTGCTCTTGTTTTTGCTTCTTTTCTTTCTTCATAACACTTTCATCATCATTATCTGAATCGCATTTCCCCATGCTCTTAATACTATGCATCATGTTTTCACCTTTAAACTCGTTAGGTTCAATCACTTTTATCACACCTTTACTGATGAATTTACCACTAGCATATATATGATGAAAGTAGCTTTTCCTATGCCTCTAAGGGCTGACCCATTATTTTATCTTTCATTTGCTTTACTAGCTAAAGAAGCTTGATACCTTCCAATCATACCAATTACTAACCATCTAGGCAATTTGACAAATAGTTTATTACGAAATCCTGGTACGATGACACGCTTGCCTTTCATCAGTCCTTTATAAGCTGCCTTCGCCATAAATTCTGGTGACATCGCCATACGCGGATCTGCTTTACCTGCTACTTTAGCAAAATTTGTTTTGGTTGCACCTGGGCATAATGCTGACACTGTAATATTATATGGTTTTAATTCTAACCATAAGGCTTCTGAAAGTGATAGTACATACGCCTTAGTTGCATAATAAATTGCTGTATAAGGCCCCGGATGATAGGAGCCTGTTGAAGCTACATTTAGAATCTTACCTCTACCATTTTTCATCATTTCCCGGGAAAAATATTTAGTTAATAAAGTTAAATTTGTCATATTAAGTTCCATCATACTTAAGTCTTTTTCATATCCAGCCTTTACAAATTCCCCAACATAACCTACTCCAGCATTATTCACTAAAATTTCTACTTCAACACCTAATGCCTTTACTTCGTCATATAAGAAACTTGCACCATCTTCTTGTGCTAAATCGACTTTACATACATCAACTTTAATATTATATTTCGTCTCCAACTCGCTTTTTAATATATCCATTTTTTCTTTACTTCTAGCTGCTATAATCAAATCATATCCATGGTGTGCAAAGACCTTGGCAAGCTCCAAACCAATGCCACTTGAAGCACCTGTTATTAAAACACTCATTACTTTTCCTCCGCCTTCTTTACTCTCTTATAAAAATATTATAAGAGTTTTAAAGAGGTGTGACTAGGAAATTTTACGAAAGGGGTCTATCTATGAATTGGCTTAATAATATGGGAAACAAATTTAGAAGCTTTATGCAAGGGCGCTACGGAAGTGATCAACTTTGTCTTGCATTACTGATTGTTTCAATTCTCTTGTCCTTTTTATCACCACTTACAGGTTCACCAATTGTAGCAATCATCTCTTATATTCCACTTATTCTTTGTATTTATCGTATGTTCTCTAAAAATATCTCTAAGCGTTATGAAGAAAATCGCAAGTTCATGAACTTCTGGCACCCTATTTGGCAAAAGATTTTAGGTTTTAAAAATAAAGTTCAAAAAAAGGTAACACAACTTAAAGATAAAGACCATAAATATTACAAATGTCCTAACTGTAAAAAAACGCTCCGTGTACCTAAAGGACGTGGTAATATTCGTATCACTTGCCCAAAATGCCATCATGAATTTTCTAAACGTACTTAAATGGTATTGAAAGGCGGTAGCACTTTTACGCCACCACCTTTCAATACCATTTTTTCTAAAAACCGATTTACCTACATATATATTTCAAGCTTTTAGTTGTTTTCTCTATATACTTTAATCTATAATCAATACAAAGAATATTCTTATTATTTTTCCTACAAGGAGGTTGTATTATGCGTTTTAAAAAATTGCTTTGCGGTTGCCTTGCTTTTTCTTTGATGACACCTTATTTATTGGCGTCTTCCATTACTGTCAAGTTAAATACTCAACCCTTAGAACTTACAGAAGAGCCTATTTTTGTCGGTGAAAATGTGTATCTTCCTTTAAGAAGTTTTTCTGATGCTTTAGGTTATCATACACGCTATGATAAAGAAAAGGGCCAAATCATTATTTCAACACCTTCTGATATTGTCCTTACGCTCCCTATCCTCACTGCACCTTCTGGCAAAGGTGCTATCCTCAAAAATAATAAAGCTTACTTACCGCTTCGTATGGTTTCTGAAGGTCTAGGCTACAATGTCTCTTGGGATGGTAAATCTCAAACGGTCGCACTGTCTAAAGCCTCAGCAATCTCAAAGACTAACATCCAACAAATAGCTTTAGATGTAGCCGAATGTATTAAAAATAAAAAGTTTGAGCCTATTGTCGCCCTATTTGATTCTACCCTTTCAGCCTCACTTACTACCGAGGATCTAGAAAATGTCTTTGCGCAGCTAGAATCTGTCTTAGGGCCTATTCAGTCTTATAGCTATCTCCAAACTGGCAGCTTTGATAACTATGAAGAAGGCGATGTCTTATTAAAATATGCACAAACTACTGTCAGCCTTGCTGTAGTTATTAATGAAGAAAAACAGATTAGCGGTATTCATACCAATCAATATACACCAAAAATAAACTTACCTGCAGGTGCCGTAGAAAAAGAAATTACATTTGGCGCAGACTCTGCTTATCCTTTAACAGGTACATTAATACTGCCTAATAAAGAAGGCAATTATCCAGTTGTTGTCTTAGTTCATGGTTCTGGTCCTCTTGACCAAGATGAAACAGTCTATAATACAAAATTCTTTCGTGATGTAGCTTATGGGCTTGCCGAAAGAGGCATTGCAACTTTCCGCTATGACAAACGTACTTTTACATATGCAGAAGAATTAACAGGTAGCACAACACTTACACTGGATGAAGAAGTTATCGACGATGCACTCGCAGCCATTGATTTAATGGGGCAAACAGAACATATCAACTCAAATCAAGTCTATGTATTAGGCCATAGTCTTGGTGCAATGCTCGTTCCTATGCTCAATGAAAAAACTACTCATGTAGCTGGATATATTATGGCCAGTGCACCTGCTAGAGCCCTGCCTGATGTTGTACTTGAGCAGTACAAATATTTAACATCACTTGATACTACCTTATCTGAAGCTGATAAAGTTGGCTATATGGAACAAGTTCAATATTTTGTAGATGCTGCTAAAAATGCTACCGTAAGCACTGCTGGTGATACATTAGGTCTTGCAGGCTTCAATGACCTCTTCTGGGCTGCTCTTAATACCTATGACCAACAAGCTAAAGCCCAAAAAATCTCTGTACCAACCTTAATTACACAAGGCGAAAGAGACTATCAAGTAACCATGGAAGACTTCAACCTTTGGCAAGAAGCACTTAAAGATTTTGATAACTTCACCTTTAAATCTTACCCCAGCCTTAATCACCTTTACGTAAGCGGTAGTAAACCCAGCACGCCTGATGAATATTTATTTGATAGTTTTGCAGATACAACTTATATTAATGATATTGCCACATGGATTAACTCACCAAACAAATAATTTGCCTTTTCTAGGTCTATTTAAACTCACTATCATAAAAAGCCTATTACGAAACTAATTTCGCAATAGGCCTTTTTACTTAATTTATTAATTTATTATAACTCACTAGTCAGTAACTGCATCAGTTCATCTTCTGATAAGCCACTTAAATTATTTTGAGCCTGGCCGCTCATAACTTGTTCAATGAGCTCTTTTTTCTCCTCTTGCAAGGCAATAACACGCTCTTCAATCGTTCCTTCAGCAATAAGCTTAATAACTGTTACAACCTGCTTTTGACCCATACGGTGCGCTCTATCACTTGCTTGATTTTCTACTGCCGGATTCCACCATGGATCAAAGTGAATAACTGTGCTGGCACTTGTTAGATTAAGCCCTGTGCCACCTGCTTTAAGTGAAATTAAGAATACTCTTTTATTTGGGTCTTCATTAAACGCATCTACAAGCGCTACACGCTGCTTAGCTTCAGTCTGACCATCTAAATAACTATAACTGATATCAGCTTCTTCCAAGCGCTCTCTAATTTCACCAAGTACTGTTGTAAATTGTGAGAAGATAAGTACCTTTTGGTCAGCTATTTCTTCAAGCAGGTTCATTAAGTAATCTAACTTCGAATTTCTGCCTTTATATTGTTTCACCATACGTTCTGGCACCAAGCAGATTTGACGAAGCTTTGTTAAATATGCAAGCAGTGCCGCGCGGTTTGCTTCATCTACTTGAATTTTTTCCTTAATGAGCTTTTTCATCGCTGCATAAGCTCTTTGATGATACGGGTCAAGAGTAACTACAACCTTCTGTTCAATCTTATCTGGCAATTCATCTAATACTTCCTTTTTTGTACGTCTTAGCATAAAAGGACTAATCAGACTTCTAAGCGCCTCAATTTGTGGCGGTTCAGTCATAAAGATATTTTGGAAACGCAGTGAATTATATAAATACCCTGGCATAATAAAGTCCATAATAGACCATAATTCCATTAAATTATTTTCCATAGGCGTTCCTGTTAAAGCAAAACGTACTTTACTTTTTACACCTTTAATCGTTTGTGTAATCTGAGATTTAGCATTTTTAATCTGCTGTGCTTCATCTAAAACGCAGTAATCAAAAACCATATCTTCATAGTGAGCTTCATCATTTCTATAAGTCCCATAAGTCGTTAGTAAAATATCATACTCATTATGTTCGGCTAATACTTTTAAACGTTTTTCCCTGCTACCATGCACAATACCTACTTTTAAAGAAGGTGCAAAGCGTTCAATTTCATTTTTCCAGTTGTAAACAAGGGCAGTAGGCGTAATAACTAAACTTTTCGTCCCTGACTGTGCTGCTAAGAAAGCAATCATTTGCAGTGTCTTTCCGAGACCCATTTCATCTGCTAAAATTCCCCCTAAGCCATAACGTGCTGCAGTTACCAAAAAGTCAAACCCCTCTTTTTGATAACTCCTTAAAGTATCCTCCAGGTAAGCTGGAACACTTTCATTTACTTTCGTTTTCACTAGTTTTTTAAGGGCTGTTTTAACATTATCTTTTCCTTCTACAAAATCCATTTCTTCCAGCTGGTCAGCTAGAAATAATGCCTTTTGCTCTGGAATTTTAATTTGTTCAATTTCATTATAAACACCCAAAATATCAATTAGTGATAAAGCTTGTTGTAATTTTTCTTCCTCTAGATTTAAATAATGCCCATTACCTAAATAAAATAATTTCTTACGTTCTTTGTAGGCTGTAAATATTTTTCGATATTCACTTTTTGGTACACCTTCTATTTCAAAGCCCATACCAAAATACCCTTTTTTCAGGCTCCCCATAGTCATATAGATATTAGGCGTTAAAATTGACTGTTCATCCGGCTCAGTATTTTTCTGCTTTAATACATTGAGTCCCTTATAAGCTACTGCCACTACATGTGCACAAATATTAGGTCCTACATGCTCTGCTAACATATTATGACAGTCACAGCTACTTTCAATAATGCGTCGTCTCAATAAATCTACACTTATCATACAGCTATATGTTTGTCTGCGATACTCATCATGCACATTACCATAAAATAAAACTTCTTGGCCACGTTCTTTTGCATAAGCTTCTGTCACTACATTATTCTTGTACATCGCCACACCGCTGTCAAACTTCCCCCGCTCTGTATTCTCCTTTAAAACTTGTTTAATCCATTCCATCCTTGCACCTCTTTTCTTCTGTTATCACAATAAATACCCCATGAACACACATAGGTTCATGGGGTTAACTGCTTTTCATTTTCTACTTGACTATATTCATTATACTATAGTATTTCCCTTTCTGCAATTTTTATGCGCTATAAATCCCTTCTTTCCCTTTACTTTAGGCTCTAGCTGCAATCACTTTTTCTTGAATATCCTGAGGTGCCTCTTCATAACGCTCAAAATTATATGCCACCTCACCCCTACCTTGGGTCATAGACCTTACATCTGTAGGATATGAATAAAGCTCTGCTAATGGAATCTCTGCCATGATTTTTTGTTTTTTACCAACAATATCTAAGCCCATCATGCGGCCACGACGCTTTTTCAGATCCCCTAAAATATCTCCTGTATATTCTTCAGGTACAACAATCTCTACATGGGCAATAGGCTCCAATATAATTGGCTTTGCCTTAGTAATGCCTTCTTTAAAAGCAATAGTTGTCGCCATCTTAAATGCCATTTCCGAAGAATCTACTGGATGGTATGAACCATCTAATAATATAGCCTTTATTCCTACTACTGGATAGCCTGCTAGAACTCCCCTTGAAACACATTCTTCTAGTCCTTTTTCTACTGCTGGGAAGTATTGTTTAGGGACAGAACCTCCGAAAATTTTCTCCTCAAAGACATATGGCATATCTAAATCCCCTGAAGGCTCAAACTCCATCACCACATCTCCATATTGGCCATGGCCACCTGATTGTTTCTTATGCTTACCACGTACATTGGCCTTCCCTTTAATCGTTTCACGATACGGCGTAGTTGGGTTTTGAATATAAACTTCTACCTTGAACTTATTTTTAAGCATGCTTATAATCACATCTATCTGCTGTTGGCCTATGGCATCGATAATTGTTTCATGCGTTTCCCGATCATACTCCACACTAAAGGTATGATCTTCTGACATCAATTTATAAAGGCTGGTAGACATTTTTTCTTCATCGCCTTTGCCTACTGGGAAAACAGCCATCTTAACGAATGCTTGTGGAAATGTAATATCAGGATAAACTTTATTAAATCCTTTTTCAGCAAAGGTATCCCCTGTTTTTGGCGTTTTAAGTTTAGGAACAGCGCCAATATCTCCAGCACAAAGTTCTGCTACTTCTTTTTGCTCTTTACCACATAACACATAAATATGTGCCATACGCTCGCTATCACCTGTCTTAGGATTATATAATGTATCCTCCGTCTTTACTTTACCGGATTTTACTTTAAATAACGAAAACTTTCCAATGAAGGGGTCAACTAAGGTTTTAAAAATAAATATGGAACTAGGTTCTTCATCCGTACATGCTACTTCTTCAATCTCCTCAGTCTCTACATTTTGTGCTACAGCCTTCATGCGTTCATCCGGTGATGGGAATAATGAAATGATAGTGTTCATTAAAACTGTAACTCCTGTACCATTTAGACTGCTGCCACAAAGCACAGGGACTATCTCACCGCTTACAACACCTTTTTTAAATGCCTCCTCTATTTCTTCTTCCGTTAATTCTTCTTCTGCAAAATACTTTTCCATCAATGTCTCATCTGTCTCAGCTACAGCTTCTAAAATCATTGTCCGAACTGATTTTATCTCATCTTCTAAATGAGTAGGGATAGGGCAATCTACTACTTTAGAACCATCAAATTTACGCCCTATCATTTTAAGTACATGAACATAACCTACGAATTGTCCCTCTTCATACCAAGGCACTTGAATCGGCGCAATACTGCTTCCAAACTTCTGTTGACAATTTTGTAGTAGGCCTTCAAAATCTTGATCCGGTGCGTCCATTTCTGTAATAAATATCATCTTTGGTATGCCAGCTTCCTCAGCATATTCCCAAGCTTTTTCAGTACCCACTTCTATGCCTTGTGAAGCTTTTACCACAATAAGTGCACTATCTGCTACACTCATAGCTTCTTTTACGCCACCAACGAAATCAAAATATCCAGGAGTATCTAACACATTGATTTTATGGTCTTGCCATTCAATAGGGACTATAGATGTTCGAATCGAAAACTTACGCCTTATCTCCTCTTGCTCAAAGTCAGAAACAGTATTTCCTTGTTCCACCCTTCCCATCCTATTAGTTACCCCGGCATTAAAAAGCATTGATTCTACCAAAGTCGTCTTGCCACTACTGCCGTGCCCAATTAAGGCAACATTCCTAATGTCCTTTGTCTCATATATTTTCATACAAAACCCCTCCTTCGGTAAGATATTTCATTGGATGAACTATCTGTTACTTACATATTTATTTTAAGGCGTCTTGTAAAATACCACTTTTTAGAAATATTTCCTTAAATTCATATCTTGTTTCATTTCTTATTGTCTTTCCTTACCATATAGCTCAAGCTCCTCATATTAATTTTCCTGTCATAATGTATACATTTTGTTAAAAGTTTGGACATATTATTTATGCATAATAATAAGCACAAATTATTAACATTCATAGATTTTAACCATCCATTGTTTTGGGATGATATGCAATCATTTATATATTACATCAGAAAGGACTACTGGTATGAACCTCAAATCAATAACAACTACCTTCTTAGCGTTTATGATAGCTTTATTGATAACAATCAGTCTTGTGTTCCTAATAACAAGCACTAAAATTATAGAAAAGAGACTTACTTCTGATTACATAGTAAACTCTTCCGAACAAATGGCCCTAGTTGCTCAATCCATCAGTAAATTTTACTTTCGAATTAATGAAGATCTTGATTTATTTGCAAACCATCCTTCACTCACATCACATAGCAGTAAATCCTCTCCTGAATTAAATCAATCCATCTACTACTTATTGACCCAATATGCTACTAATCATTCCGGAATTCAATCAGTTTATTTTTTAACTCCAGATGGCACTCAGGTTCAGTGGCCTATTTCAGATCTAGATAGTCCCTATAAAACTACATTAAATACGCTTATTACCTATTTTCAGTCTACAGGTAATAACGTTTTTAAATCACCACCTCATCTAGACACGAGAAATAATGCTATTATTAGTCATATATCGCCTGTTTATAATCCTGATGGAGATATATTGGGCATTATTGGTATAGATGTTTCACAGACTTATCTGAGCGAATTATTATCTACAAAAATAACTATTAGTGATACTGGGTTCTTTATGTTATTTGATGTTACTGGACTAATCTTAGCAGATAGCAAGAGTCCTGAAAATGTACTTAAATTCATGTCTGATTTAAATATTTTTCAGTTAGATACACTTGACATACTTACCAAAGATACATTAACTAGCCTTGAACTATCCATCGACAATAATATTTATGTCAGCAGTATTGTTCAAGTTCCTTATACCAATTGGTTTATCATGTCACTCCTTTTAAAATCAGAATTATTGGGACCTATTTCTCAAGTCATTCCAATATTTGCTGCTATATTCATCTTACTGCTTTTAATCTCTTGCAGTTTAATGATCTTTGCAACAAAAAAAATATTACATAAGAAAACACCGCCTGATACATGGCATTTGCATGATTATAATCAAGCCTTTGGCGCCACTAGCCAGTCTCTAGAGTCAGATTGTGACTTAAAAGATATATCTGATTTATTTGGAAAAATGACTTCACGCACAACCCCTTCCGAGGATATATAATATCTTAAATTAGGCCCCAAAGACTGCGTCTGTCTAAAACGTTAGTATGTCTCTTAACTCACAAAAAGGCGGCGGTGCTTTTGCACCACCACCTTTTTATTTATGCTTATCTCTTGTAAAAAGCCATCCGATAAAATCAATTAGAAAACTGAGTGCAAAAAGTAAAACGACTACAAGTATAGCAAAAACTATAAATGTTACTATGATTCTCACTTTTAACACCTTCTTTATAAGAGATAGATATTATTTTATATGCGGCTTATACCAATTTTATATCAAGATTATACGTATAGAAGAGATTTAGGTGCTCTCCATAAGACCACTTACTAGACTTAATCTACATAAACCGCCTTTATAACTTTCTACAACTAGCCATTTGCAGCGACTTCATACCTATTGCTAGGTATAGGCAATTTCAAGGTCTTTAAATTAGCATCTACCTTTAACTACATTTATTTTTCAGCTTGTAAAACGGCTTTATTTGCTTTCTCAGCTTTCATTAACATCACATAATATCCCCCTTCATAAAGAAGCATACAACTCCAGCCTATCAAGCAAGCATACGCTGCACCATTTAGTCCAATCCTTGGTACTAATCCAAAGACAACTATCACTCTTATGGAAATTTGAATCAATGTCCCTATTAAGGTCACTCTCATCTTTCCAATACCACGAAAATAACCTTGCATCCCATTTGTAAAACCAGGTAACAAATAAAAGAATGCCATAATCGTCAAATACTGCACACCAATAGTTATCATCTCTGCACTTTTCTCTGAAGCAAACAGCTTCATAATAGAAGTTTTTAAGAGCAATGTAGCCATACAGATAAGTACCCAATAGCATGCTTCTAACATAAGCCCTACTCTTAAAGTTTCCCTAATCCTATCCTCATTCCCCGCACCTTTATTCTGCGCAATACACGTCATCATGCCATGTGATATGCTTTGCTCTGGAATACAGGCGAAATCATCCACCCTATTTACTGCATTAAAGGCTGCAATAGCACTAATTCCTTGTGTATTAATGACACTTTGAATAAAGACCTTGCCAATTGGCTGACAAGATTGCTGCAATGCTGTTATAGAACCACTCTGAATAGTTTCACGCAATAATTTCTTATCTATAATGAATTCTGATGGCTTAATCTGTAACTCTGGCACTTTCATATATACATAACCGAAGCATAAAATAGCTGATACACCTTCAGCTATAACTGTTGCCAATCCTGCACCCACAACTCCCATATGTAAACCATATATAAATAATATATCAAGTCCGGCATTCAGAACTGAGGCTATGGCTAGAAACTTAACTGGTGTCTTAGAATCACCAACACTTCTAAGCGCCGCCGACATGACATTATATTGAAATGTAAATAAAAAACCTATAAATATAATCCTTAGATACGTATTGGCAATCCCCATAATTTCAGCCGGCACATTCATCAGTTTCAAAATATGTCCTGATAAAGCCATCCCTACTAAAAATACAACGAAAGAACAAATCCCACCAAAAACAATGGTTGTCGACACTTCCCGTTTCAAATTTACAATATCATCCGCTCCATAAAACTTACTCATTAATACAGAGGCGCCAATGCCAATCCCTGATACGCCCAATATCATAATCGTCATCACTGGATTTGCTGCCCCAACAGCTGCTAACGCTTCCTCTCCAGCATATTTTCCAATAATGATAGAATCTACTGCATTATACGTCAGTTGAAAAAAATTTCCTAATATCAATGGAATCGCATATGTAAGTAAATGTCTTGCAATATTTCCTTCTGTCATTTTACGCATAAATCAACCTCTTCTGCTTTAATAGTTTAAATTTTCTTCATGAGTATATATTAGCAATCATTCTACAAGTTGTAAAACAATAAATTATTTAGACTTCTATTTACCGTGTTACTTTGTCGCATCTTTTAATACAACTTTAAAAAGGCGCAGCCTATATGATTTCTCTTATAGTCTACGC
The DNA here is from genome assembly GCA_019418225.1 of Clostridiales bacterium. Lineage (GTDB taxonomy): Bacteria > Bacillota > Clostridia > Lachnospirales > Cellulosilyticaceae > Cellulosilyticum. The sequence continues at coordinate 42,563 of DYCF01000029.1, forward strand.
CTTTTTATAATTTAATTCTTTTTATTTTTAAAATGCTTACATCTCTATTGTAATTTCATTTTCATCATTTAATTTACTAGCTAAAATGTAATTGCTCTCTAATTTTTCACCATTTAAGTAGCAAGCTTTTACGCCACCTTCTGCACCATTTGGATTATTAACTATGATATGAAGTTTTTTACCACGGAAAACTTTATCCATTGTGAATCCTTTCCAATCACTTGGAATAGCTGGTGCAATTTTAAGTCCATTAAGGTCAGGGCGAAGGCCTAATATACCTTCTACGCATCCTACCATAACAGTAGATGCTGTACCTGTAAGCCAGTGAACATGTGAACGACCTTCAAATGGGCTTTCTGTGCTTTCTGTAAATTGACCATGTACATATGGTTCAAGAACACGTACATCCGCATTGTCGTTTTGCGCTGCTGGTGCACTTTCCATGAAATATTCAAATGCACGATTACCATGTTCCATTAAAGATTCAGCTAAAATAATCCAACCTTGTGGTTGTGAGAAGATTCCACCATTTTCTTTTGTTGAACCATTGAAAAGAAGCGCTAATGCACCATCAAAAGCATGTTCTTTATAAGATGGCGCCATAACACGTACACCAAATGGTGTATTTAGCTCTCTATGTACTGATTCAAGTGCTTTTTCTGCTTGTTCTTTTGTAGCAAGGCCACTGATAACAGCCCAAGATTGTGGATTAAGCCACATACTCGCTTCTAAGTCCTTTTTAGAACCAATAACTTCTCCATCTTCTTTGAAACCACGGATGAAACGGTCATCTTCCCAACAGTTATCTTGAATTGTATCACCCAGCACTTTTTGAACTTCATCTAAGTATGCAATATACTCTGTATCATTTAAATCCTTCGCAAAGTCACGAAGCACACTCATTGCATAATAAAGCTGAAAAGCTACGAATGTAGATTCACCTTTTTTACCAAGTCTTAAGCAGTCATTCCAGTCAGCATGCAAACCCGCTGGCATATGATGGCTACCAAGGCGTTCCATAGAGAAATTAATTGCACGTTTTAGATGGTCATAAACTGTGCCCTCATCTTTATTTGCATAAGGAATGACTTCTTTGATAAAGTCTTTATCTCCTGATTCACCAATATATTTTAATATAGTTGGGAATAACCATAAGGCATCATCTGCGCGATATGCAGGGTGACCTGTTGCTTGTACATACGACATATCATCTGGTGTATCTTCATGCCCGGCATTATGATTAAATTTAACAAGTGGTAATCCACCACCATTATCAACTTGTGCAGATAACATAAATTTAATTTTTTCTTTTGCCATGGCTGGGTCAAGATGAATGATCCCTTGAATATCTTGAACTGTGTCACGGTAACCGTAACCATTTCTAAGGCCACAGTAAATGAAAGATGCAGCTCTTGACCAGATAAATGTAATGAAACATTGATAGGCATTCCATGTATTAACCATATTGTTAAACTCACTACTTGGCGTCTTAACAACAAGGTTGCTAAGTTTACCATGCCAATAAGCTTTAAGTTCTTCTAATTCTTTGTCCACTGTACCCAAGTTTTCATAACTTGCTAAAATCTCATTAGCTTCTTCATCATTTTTTTGACCAAGTACAAAAGCGATTTCTTTTGTTTCTCCTGGTGCTAATGTCATTTTAGTTTGAAGGGCACCACAGCCATTGCTGTTATAGTTAAGTGTATTGTCACATTCACCTTTTTCTACAGCAATAGGATTGCCATAGCTACGATAACGTCCAATAAAACTTGCTTTATCACCATTATAAGAAGCAACTGGTGAACCCACGAGGCCTAAGAAACGTTCATTGTGGTTGCTACCATTGCAATCTTTGTGACAGTTTTCATTAATTGTTTGAAGGATTTTATTACCTTTAAAATATGTACGTGTAATAAATAAAGTATATTGTAAGTTAACTTGGTCATTTTCATAGTTGTTTTCATTAGTAAATTCGGCATAACCAAATACAGAAAGATTTCTAGGTTTATCACTTGTATTCGTCACTTTCACACGCCATACTTCATAAGTTTTGTTAAGAGGTACATAGTATAAAGCTTCTGAATGAATACCTACATAATCAGCTTTAATATTTGTATAAGCTGTTCCATGATGGCACTCACTTTTATAAACATCAAGACTTTTACCTACTGGTTGCCAAGATGCTGACCAGTAATCATTTGTGTCATCATCTCTTAAATAAATGTAGCGGCCTGGCTTATCTTCTTGATTAAAGATATAACGTAAGATACGGCCATTAGCACCACTTTTTACGAAACTATAACCACCAGCATTATGAGATACAATTGCACCATACTCAGGTGAGCCTAAATAATTTGCCCAAGGTGCTGGCGTGTTAGGATTAGTAATAACATACTCTCTGTTTTTTTCATCAAAGAAACCGTAATTCATAATCAACCTCCATTAGTTTATTGACTTTTAACTTACTATAGATTTCACATTTATCAATTTTAGTTATTCATATAGATTTCACATTTATAAAATTTAGTTATTCATAGTTTTAGTAATGTGAAATCATTGAGAGAAACCTATTTACCTAGATGTATATTTCAAGGTTTTACTTGGTTTCTCTATAGTTTTTAGCAATGCGAAATAATATATTTTATTTTCTTTATTTTATTATTATTTTCACAATATATCAATAGATATAACTTAAAAATTTTATTTTTAATCTATGGCTAACTTAAAAATAACTAATTTTATTAGTAAAATTAGACAAAAAATATCCCTTTACGAATTTTTCATAGTAAATCAACTATTTTTCAAAACAAAAAAAAGACTACCACTAAAGTTATAAATAATTTTAGTGATAGCCTCTTCATATTCATTAAGATTGTTTTAATAAAATCTTTACTCTATTTCCTTCTAGTAAAGTGGATATTTAGCAAGTAAAGCCGCCACACGTTTTGTACATTCTTCTTTGTTTGCTTCAAAGTTAGAAAGTGTAAGGAATATAATTTCTGCAATTTCATCCATATCTGATTCGACCATACCTCTTGTTGTGACAGCAGGTGTTCCAAGTCTTACACCACTTGTTACAAATGGAGAAGCTGGATCAAATGGAATTGTATTTTTATTACATGTTACACCAATTTCATCAAGCATATGTTCTGCTTCTTTACCTGTTACATTAAGGCTTCTTACATCTAAGCTCATAACGTGATTATCTGTTCCACCAGATACGATACGTAATCCTCTATTCATTAAGCCATTTGCAAGTGCTTGTGCATTTTTGATAATTTGTTCTTGATAAGCTTTAAATTCTGGTTCAAGTGCTTCTTTAAAGCTTACAGCTTTTGCAGCAATTACGTGCATTAATGGGCCACCTTGAATACCAGGGAAAATTGCTTTATCAATAATTGGTGCAAATTCTTTTGAGCAAAGAATCATACCACCACGAGGTCCTCTAAGTGTTTTATGTGTTGTAGTTGTTACAAAGTGTGCATATGGTACTGGGCTTGGGTGAAGTCCTGCAGCTACAAGTCCTGCAATATGTGCCATATCTACCATAAGGTATGCGCCAACTTCATCTGCAATCTCTCTAAATTTCTTAAAGTCAATAATACGAGAATAGTTACTTGCACCTGCAATAATCATTTTAGGTTTATGTGTGATTGCAAGACTTCTAACAACATCATAATCGATTGTCTCTGTTTCTCTATCTACTTCATAAGATACGATATTGTAGTGTTTACCAGAAATATTAACAGGGCTACCATGTGTTAAGTGGCCACCATGGCTAAGGTTCATCCCCATTACAGTATCTTCTGGTTTAAGTACAGCAAAGAATACTGCTTGGTTAGCTTGTGAACCTGAGTTTGGTTGTACGTTAGCATGTTCAGCTCCAAAAAGCTTACAAGCACGGTCTCTTGCTAAATCTTCTACTTTATCAACAACTTCGCATCCACCATAGTAACGTTTGCCTGGGTAACCTTCTGCATATTTATTGGTAAGTGTGCTTCCCATAGCTGCCATTACAGCTTTTGATACAAAGTTTTCTGAAGCAATAAGTTCAATTTTATTATTTTGTCTATTTGTTTCCTCTACAATAAGTTCTGCCATTTCTGGATCTACATTTTTTAACTCGTCTAATGAATACATTTAAGCCTCCCATGATTTTTCAATTTATTTTTTGATTTATTTTCTAATTTATTTTTTAATACTTATGTTTATTACACAACATGCTTTTCTCATACCTATTTCCTTAATATGACATGTTTTTACTGTAGCTATACCTCTATTTGTTCAAATATGCTGCATATCCTCTTCTTACAGCTTCTTTGTTCATTTCAATAGTATGTGGTGGTACAGTTTTCTCTACAAGTTCTTCCCACTCTTCAAGTAGATCTCCAACATAAGCTGCATAAGCTCCTATCATAATCATATTGACCACTCTGACGCTACCTAACTCCTCTGCTATAGATAAGGCATCCATTAAACAAATATTTTTGCAACTTGCTTTAAGTGTTTCTTCAATATGAGCTGGATATGGTTCTACACCCATAACAACTGGCATTGGATCGATTTCTTGTGTATTTACAATGAGTACACCATCTTCTTTTAAGAAAGGTAAATATCTTAAGGCCTCTAACTTTTCAAAAGCAAAGATGATATCCGCTTCTCCAAGCTCTACAAGGGGTGAATGTACAGCTTCACCATATTTTACTTGCATGACAACACTTCCGCCACGTTGTGACATACCATGTACTTCTGACATTTTTACATCATAATTCTTAGATAAGGCATAGTTTCCAATGATACGTCCTGTTAAAAGGGTTCCTTGACCACCTACACCTACGATTAATATATTTTTAGTCATCTTAGTTTACCCCCTTGCTAATGGCACCTTTTGGACAGACTGTTGCACATACACCACAGCCTGCACATAAAGCTGTATTGATTGTTACTTTCTTATCTCCTTTTTGAATAGCTGGACAACCAAGTTTTAAACAAGCACCACAGCCTACACATTTATCATGGTCTACATTGTGTACTGGCCATTTTTCTTTAATAATTAGTTTACATGGTGCTTTTGTTATAATAACAGATGGTTCCTCTTTAGCTGTTTCTTCTCTAAGGGCCTTTTCTACAGCTTTCATATCATAGGCGTTCACAGTAACTACATTTTCAATACCTACTGCCTTGCAAAGTGTTGGGAGATCTAAGGCATAAGTTTGTTCACCTTTTAAAGTTTTGCCTGTACCCGGGTTTTGCTGATGACCAGTCATCCCTGTAATGGAATTATCTGCGATAATAATTGTTGAAACACCTTTATTATACACGATATCTACAAGTCCTGTAATTCCTGAATGAATAAATGTAGAATCTCCGATAATTCCGACTACATTTTTAGTAAATTCTGTACCTCTTGCTTTTTCCATACCGTGAGCCATGCCAATACTTGCCCCCATACATACACAAGTATCAATAGCGCCATGTGGAGGAGCTGCCCCTAATGTATAACAGCCGATATCACCTGTTACAGTAAGTTTAAGTTTATTTATAACTGTATAAACGCTTCTATGTGGACATCCAGGACAAAGTACGGGTGGCCTAACAGGTAACTTTTCTGCTTCTCTAAAGCTTGGCACATCCATACCAAATGCTGTTTTAAGTTGTCTTACAGTGATTTCACCTTGTCTGCCAAAAATTTCTTTACCTTTAGCCTTAATGCCTGCTGCTTTTACTTGTTCTTCAATAACTGGCTCTAATTCTTCTACTATGTAAATTTCATCTAAGCCTTCTGCAAATTGTTTAATCGCTTCAATTGGCAGTGGATTTAGCATTGCAAGCTTCATAATATTAGCTTTAATACCTGTTTCCTTTACATATTGATAACAAATACCACTTGTGATAATACCAATTTTACTATCTGTCTTTTCAATGCTAAAAAGACCTAACTTTTCTGCATCTTGACTTAATCTATTCATACGTTCTTCTACGACAATATGTCTTGGCTTAGCATTCGCTGGTGTCATAACGTATTTTTTAATATTTTTTTCATATGGTTTAAGTGTATAAGCCTCTTTTTCACCAAGCTCTACGATACTTTGTGAATGCGCAACTCTTGTTGTAAGTCTTAAGATAACTGGCGTATCATAAGCTTCACTAATTGCCATTGCTTTTTTTACATACTCTTTACACTCTGTACTGTTAGATGGCTCGATTACTGGAACATTTGCTGCTCTTGCAATCATTCTTGTATCTTGTTCATTTTGTGAACTATGCATACCAGGATCATCTGCTACAAAAGCCACAAGACCACCATTTACCCCTGTGTAAGCAGCTGTAAAAAGGGGATCTGCTGCAACATTTAAGCCAACATGCTTCATAGCTACAACAGATCTTGCACCTGCAATACTACTTCCAATAGCTACTTCCATAGCCACCTTTTCATTCGGTGCCCATTCTGCATAGATATCTTCATATTTTGCAATGAACTCTGTAATCTCAGTACTTGGTGTTCCTGGATAAGCTACAGCAACCGTTGCACCTGCTTCATAAACGCCGCGAGCAATCGCTTCATTTCCAAGCATCAACTTTTTCATCTTATATCTCCCTCATTTCCTTGGTTATTTGTTTAAAGCTGGTTTTGACTTTCTAATGCAATTTATACATATCATATCATCATTATTCTGTATATTTCAAGCTTTTATATATAAATGTAGTTTTTTAAATATTTTTGGCACATCTAGGCTATAGCTTTACACTCATTTTTAAGACGTGTATACTGTTTTTTAATCATAAGATTACTTATGCTTTTTACAAGTAATTTTTCTTAAATTGCATATACTCTACATAGAGTAATGAAGTAAATTTTTAAACAAAACATCTTACAAAAGGAGGAATAAAAGTGCCTGAATTTCATCTTCACGAACGCATTTTAAACTTCGCTGTCTACACAGGGGAATTCATGTTAAAAAGTGGCGCCGAAACTTATCGCGTAGAAGATACTATTACCCGTATTCTAGAGGTACATAAATATAGAAATGTTGACACTTTTGTTATTCCAACAGGCATTATGGTCACCATTAATGATGATTCCTTTGCTATGATTACAAAAGTTGTTCGTGTCAAACACAGAAGTACACGTCTTGATAGAATTGAACTTATAAATCAACTCTCAAGAGATTATGTTGATGGAAAGTTAGACCTTCCTACTGCGGAAGCTCGCTTGGAAGAACTTAAAAATATGCCTAGCTGTTATTCATCTCAAACCGTTATCTTTTGGATTGGCGTCAGCTGTGCTTTCTTCTCTATTATGTTTAAAGGAAATCTTCTAGACTTCTTCCTCTCATTTTTCGTAGGCGCTGGCGTCGGATTTTTACAATCTCTTTTAGGAAAAAAAGGACTCGTTAATTTCTTTAACTTATTCTTATGTTCTATATTTATTGGGTTTGCTGTAAGCCTTTGCCACTTTCTTTTTATGGATAAAGTCAATGTTGAATCTATGGTAATTGGTTGTATTATGCCGCTTTTACCAGGGGTAGCTTTCACTACTGCTGTTCGTGATGCAATTGGTGATGAACTTCTTTCTGGTATTTCAAGAGGAGTAGAGGCGCTTCTAGTAGCCGTTGCTATTGCTTCCGGTGTGGGTGTATCACTTGGTCTAAGTTACTGGTTAGGGGGGCTCTTATGATTATTAGCGTATTTAGTGCATTTATTTCTACTATTGGTTTTTCCATAGTATTTCACGTACAAAGAAAGCACCTTTTAATATGTGGAACAGTTGGGGCCCTAGGCTGGTTTATTTATTTAGTTGGTATGAAGATAGGTCTTACAGATGTACTTGCTACTTTTTTAGCAAGTTTACTTGTTACACAACTTTCCTATGTTTTATCTCGAAGACGCAAGACACCTGTTACAGTTTTTTTAATTGCAGGGATTATCCCTTTAGTTCCAGGACTTGGGCTATACCGTACAATGTCAGCCGTTCTAGATTCCAACTATGCTCAAGCGGTTAACTATGCGACCCTTACATTTGAAATAGCTGGTGTCATTGCTGGTGCTATTGTGATTGTCTCCTTACTTCCACTTCTTTGGCGTAAACCACAAAGGAGACGTAAAATTTAAATCTCTACAACTTAGGTTACAAAAAATGCTAGCCGCCGATTTGAATCTACTTAGATTATGATCGGCGGCATCTTTTTTCTCTTTTTCATATCTCTCAAATATCTAGCAGTCTACTTTATCACATTCTATTATGCTATCTACTCATCTCATTCTTGCATTTTAAGCCATTTTTCTGCTTTTATAACCTTTGCAAAGCCGCTAGCCAATGCAGCTAAGAATGCTCCTTGCACTTCTTTAGCAGAAATCACTTCATCCTCCCACACTAAATCCCTTGTGGCACATGCATCGCTAATTAATGTTACATCATAACCATACTTAGCAGCAGCTCTTACTGTTGTATCAACACACATATGTGTCATCATGCCACATACTACTAAATGTGTGATGCCTTTTGCTTCCAGCTTTTCCTTTAAGTTCGTTTTTAAAAAGCTATCTGGACTATGCTTTATAATTTTTGTTTCATTTTCTTTAGGTGCTACTGTTTTAAAAAATTCTGTTCCAACTGAGTTAGGCTTAAAAAAAGCAGCATTAAGACTTGTATTAATATGACATATATGAAAAATAGGTAAGTTTCTTTCACGAAAATATTTTAATACTTTTGCAGTCTCCTCAGCTGCCTTTTCTGGTGCTTCCAGTTCATACTTGCCACCTGGAAAATAATCATTTTGAATATCAATAAGCAATAATCCCTGTTTCATAAGAATCACCTCTATTTTTATTTGTATAAGCAACTTACTTCCTTATACTTAAATTATATGCTTAAAAATATATTGGTAAATTACTTACTTTTTGGTGGGTATAGGTTGTCACTGCAAATTCCTTTCTTTTCTAAAACATCAGACTGTCCATGCTCAATCATATACTCAATGCCAATCTCCTGCATAATTTTCACAGCTTCCAAAAGTTTCTCCCCTCTAGGTGTCAAAAAATATTCCACATGTAATGGATATCCTTCAAAACTTTCCTTCTCCACCAGTCCAAACTCCCTCAATTCCTTCAACTGCTGCAATAGCATCTTCTCAGAAATCCCCTCAATCCCACGCCGCAGCTCCGCAAGTCCCATTCTCCCCCTCCTTAGCAAAAAAACAATCAAAGTCTTCCATTTCCCCTTCACAATATCATGCACAATTTCCAATGGACACGTATATTCCTCTCGAATTAAAATCTCAACCTCCTCCTTTCTTTCTCTCCCAATGGCGCTTTCTCCTTCCCTTCACCCCACTTTTATTCTTCATATTTATATGCTACACTACCATTACTATTTATTTTTTAAGGAGTCTTTAATGAAAAAGAAAATATTATCTTTTATATTCACCTTAGTTGTTCTAGCAATCTTTGCTTATGTGCAACTACCCGTTTTAAAACCAGACTTCACATCTTTCTATGTGATACTGATTATGTTCCTTGCTTTATTTGGTTTCTTAAACTTAGATTTTAAAGCCTCAGACATGAATCCTTTTTCTAAAACAGCAAAGGTATGTTTCGGCTTAGCCACTCTTCTAGTTGCTTATATCTTTGTCGTACCTTTTGTTACAAGTACACCTTTCTTCCATGCCAATAGTTATAGAACTTTACTTGGTGATGTAGTGGAAAGTGACTTTAACAAAGACGTAAGTCCTGTCAGTGTAGAAGATATCCGCCTTGTAGATGAAGCTAACGCTAGAAACCTAGGCGTTAAGAAATTAGGGGAAGTTCCTGGGCTTGGTAGCGTTGCCCAACTTGGAGACTTTCATATTCAAAGCATTCAGGGTGAACTTTACTGGGTTGCACCTATCGTGCATCGTGATTTCATCAAATGGGTGACTAATTTAAATGGAACAAATGGTTATATCATGGTATCTGCTACCAACCCACAAGATGTACGTTTCATTCAAGATGTTAACGGACAGCCAATTAATATTACATATCAACCAAACGCATATCTCCACCAAGATTTAGCACGTCATCTCTATACACATGGATTTGCTAATATTGGTCTTACTGATTTCACATTTGAAATTAATGATGAAGGGAAACCTTATTGGATTGTAACTTTATATGAACACAAAGTAGGTTTCGCGGGTTCTGATGCTACAGGCGTTGCCACTGTTGATCCTGCTACAGGTGAAATCAATCGCTATAGCATAGAAGATGCACCTAGCTGGATTGATCGTATCCAACCAGAATATTTCATCGAAAGTCAAATCAATTCTTGGGGTACTTACGTAAATGGCTATCTAAATGCCATGATTGCTGAAGAAGGCGTACTTAAAGCGACACCTGGTACTTCGCTAGTTTATGGCGACGACGGTAAGTCTTACTGGTATACAGGTATCACTTCTTCTGGTTCAGATGATTCTACTATTGGCTTCATTCTTGTAAATACACGTACAAAAGAGGCTAAACTTTACAAACAACCAGGTGCTACAGAAACAGCAGCTATGCGTTCTGCTGAGGGTAAAGTTCAAGAAAAAGGATACTCTGCCACAACACCAGTTATGTACAATGTTCTTGGTTCACCTACTTACGTCATCTCCCTTAAAGATAAAGCTGGCCTTATTAAAATGGTTGCTTTTGTTTCAGTTGAAGATTACAGTCTTGTAGGACTTGGTGAAACAAAACAAAAAGCACTTAAAAGCTATAAAGAAGTTCTGAAATCTAAAGGAAATAATGTAAACCTAGGTTCTAGTTCAGGCGTAAAAGAAGTAACAGGTAAAGTCACTCGTATCGGACAAGATGTTCAAGGGGGGACAACTTACTACTATTTCACACTGGACACTTTAGGTAACTATATTTTAAGTACAACTTCTGCTGTCTCAGAAGAAATCACTTTAACCGAGGTAGGCGATGAAGTAACTATCAGCTATGAAACTTATGGGGATACCCTTGATGTAAGTAACTTCGACAACTTAGCTTTCAAACCTGCCAGCTAATATCACACAACAACACACAACAAAAGGAGGTATCAATTTCATGATATCTCCTTTTTACATTGCAAATTAATACCCTAATTCCTCTAATAATTGTATTGCACTTATAATCATTTCAGGACAGACTTTTTTAAATATCTCATCTCTAGTCGCGCTTTCCCGTTCTCCTTCTTTGCTCAAATCATATCCTAATAAATCTCTACATATAATAGATTGTTTCTTTTCCTTAAATAAGTTTATAAACTCTGTGGTCTTAGCATAACAAGTTTCTTTTGTTGCTTGATCCTTCATATCACTTTGTCCATACTTAAGTCCAATCACTAATATAGCCCCAGATACGGCACCGCATACTTCTCCGCTGCGCATTCCACCACCAAGCCCACATCCAAGCTTCAATGCTTGCTTTTTATCTAAACCATATTTTTCACAAAAACTCATAAGAACAATTTGAGAACAATTAAATCCCCCTTGAAATAATGGTATGACTTCTTCCACTCTCCCAGCCATTATATTTCCCACCTTCCTGCTTAAAACATTATATTAACGCCTCTATTATATCACATTTTTCCAAATATTCATTCATACGCTTTTGTTTTAATTTCATTTATAGAGAAAACAACTAAAACCTTGAAATATATATGTATGTAAATAGGTTTCTCTCAATAATTTCACATGACTCAAAACTATGAATAACTAAAATTTATGAATGTAAAATCTATAATCACATTACTCAAAAAGGCCAGATAGCACTTTCGTGCCATCTGACCATGGATTGAATTTAGTTACTTCCAGCGCCTTTACTGCATCCACATGTTGAGCAATTACATTTATTGCTTACACAACTGCAGTCATCTTTATCCTGGTTACTGCCAAGTGTCTTTGCATTTTTGCCTACTTCAAGTGGTTGAATGCTAGCTTCAAGTAAGTCACCGCATACGAAATCTAAGCAACTATTGTTACTTGATTCATCAATAGGTGTTAATTTAGGTGGAACTGTAAGTCCTTCATGTTTGAACTTGTATTGTACAAAGTAAATAGCTTTTACATAAAGTGTTAAACCAATAGCAAAGCAGTCATCATTTTGAGCAATAACTTTTGCAAGTGCTTGGGCTGAAATACCTTGTTGAATTGTATTATTTACATTAAAGCTACCGTTTTCTCTGCATCTTTCTACGTCATCTGTACTTGTAACATATCCCATATAATTAATAGTTGGTGTTAATTTATAGCAACCTTCTGGGTCATCTTTTTCATAACCTACACCATATGGTGTGTACAGGTCAAAAGTAACTGATGATGGATTTGTACAAGAGTCATATCCACAGTTGTCTTCACTGCCTAAATATCTAATTGTCATCATACCACTCTTTGTTACTTTACAGCATTCGCTAATACATTGTACTGCTAATGTTACGTCTACATCTTTAAGTGTAATACGGCTTAAGTTTGGGTTACCTTTTGCTGGTTTGATTTCTGAATATCTATCGCATTTATTATTGTCAAAATTAAAGTTAACATCTACTACTTGTAATTGGATTTTATCTGCTTCTGCTAAGTCATCTTTGCTTAAACCGTCAAATAAAATATCCGTATAATCCCTTGAATTACAGCGGCATACATCTTCAAGTTCATTTAAGCATACTGTACGGCATAAGTTAAGGCCAATTTCATCAAATACGGCTGGAGCCATCATTGTAAGAAGTCTAGGTTCTCCAAGATTCCAAATAGGGTAACGAAAAGAGGGCGAAATTTCATGCCCTCTAATTTTCTAACAACCATTTAAAATGACTAAGTAATATATCACAAATCATATTATTTCCTTATATTATATTGTTCGTGCCACTTAATTGCAATTTGATTTAAACGCTTCCCTTTGTTATTCATTTCCTAACTCTTTTCTATAGTATACCACTAACATATCACATGCTTCTTTATTCCCCTTTTCATATTGCACTGCCCACATTAAGGCTATTTGAATTAATATGTCTTTGTTGTCTTTCATTTTAATTTCCCCCTTTTGTTCCCTTACAGTAATCAATTTCAGTAGTGTATGCTATGAAATCATAAAAGACCATTTCACCATCTTCAATCTCTTTAGTTTCAACTACACAGCAGTTTTCACTGATAATTTCTTTTACCTTACCAACTCTGTATAAATGTTTATTGCACATATCTTGCACACCTACTGTACAACCAATAGTAATTGTCATAGCTTACTCCTTTCAAACTCTGATTTTATTTACTTCCAAATGCAAAATGACTACACTTTACACATTTTCTTGGTACTGCCCCCAACGTTGTATATGGTGCACCGTAACACTTATTACTAGGCATGTTATCTTTAAAACACTTTGGGAAGTTACTCCTTAACTCATAAGCAATTCCTTCGCACTCCCTCTTAATAAGTATTTCATCATCAACAAGTTCTTGTATAGCGTTCATAACGCTACTAAATTCTTCATCTTGAAAAGCACTTTCATTAGGTGTAATAAACTCACTTTCTTTCAAAGCATTTAATATTCGCTCTTTTAAGTTCTTCATCCTTTCACCTTCTCAAATTCTTATTTCATTGCCGATACCCATAGTCTTTACCCCCAGGTACCATCTGCGTAATAATGAAACCAATCACCATTACACATATATACTTTTAAGTGGTCTTTGTGTTCTGTCACCTTTACTGGTAGCCACTTAGCTTTTAACTCTTTCCCACATACTTTCATATGTTTATTATACATCATTTCGAAAAACTTCTTCGCTGGATCACTAAGCTTTCTATATCCTTTTGCCTGTTTTACATCTCCCATAATATCACCTGCTTATTTTAGTTACATTCCATATTAAAATCTGAGTAATCTTCGTTTACTTTAATACCTGGTGCATCTAATTCACATATTGTAAGCTGTTTTTTTAAATCATCTTGGTACTTGTCGAACTCATCTTGCTCAACATATGAGTATAATCGTCTAGCAACATCAAGAGGCAATTCATCGTTATATCTTGTTAGCTTAAAATTAACCATGTTTAATGCCTTTGTATAACTAAGGTCTCTTGCTACTTCCTCAACCCTATCTGTGTAGTATTGGTGCCACGCTACACGCCTCTTGTATACAACATATTTCTTTTCTGTAAAATGCTTATTATTGTCCATTTTCTCCTCCAAATTTAATTAATTACTTCTACATCTTTAACCCATATAAACCCCAAGCTTTGCCTTTTCTCAACTACTGCCCTATAAATCGTATCTCTTGTTGTATATAATGCTCTTGCTGCTTCACTCATGCTTACATATTCCTCTACGACCTCATGAGTAACTGGGTCAAGCTGTAAAACAGGTATTGCCGTACTTGATAAGGCTATTTGTTTGTTTATATACCCTTTTGAAACATATATAAGATTCTCAACCTTGTTATTGAAGCTATTTCCATCTTTATGAGCAGTTTTCTTACCTTTCGGTTTATCTTCCATAAATAACTGTTCTACCCAGTAATGCGCCCTTAAAGACATATTTTTACCATCAACATTTATCGTTATTGTTGGCTTGTTATTTCTAGCATTTAGTACAAGTATCCCACGCTTACCTCTATATCTTCCCCTGCTACTAACCTCCACGCTTGATCCAGGGATTAACCTCCATACTTCTTCTAGTAAATCCCCTATCTGTATTAGTGGTTTTATTGTCTTACTTGTAACATCATCTAAAATATAAAATCCTTTATTTGCAATCCCTTTACTTTTTATACTTGATATTGTGCACTCCTTAACACCAAGTATATCAGCAGCCTTTTTTATTGTTACAAGTCTTCTGTCTTGTGTTATTGGGTCAAATAAATATACTTCCTTCATAGCTAACCCTCCCAACTGCTAAGGCTTATTTAAGCCCTAGCAAATATCCTAAACTGTTACTGTAATATCTTAAGTCCTG
>DYCF01000003.1 GCA_019418225.1 Clostridiales bacterium
TGATGTTATTTTACATGACCTTAAAAAAACTGTCTAGTTAATTGTAACCTATCCATGATGCCTCTATTTATGTATTACTATTTTATTCCCTTATTCCATATGTTAACCTTCTCTGCTCTGCAGCCATTTCATCTAATGTATCTTTAAATTCTTCATAGGTATATCTTTCCATGAAATAAGAATAGTCAGCTACATCCATGTAAAAACAATCACTATTTTCTGCATTAATAGTATCCACTAATTCCATATAATCATCTACTGTATACTCTTTTTCCTGAGCAACTACAGTAGGTATTATCCCAATAGCCATACTACTTACTGCAAGCGTAGCAATACCTAAAATCTTCTTATAATTCATTTGTTATCACTCCTTAAATATAAATACTTCATTATTTCTCCAAGTCAACTATTATAATATTTTATATTATTATTATTATTTATACAAGTCATATTGTAAAAAAGACCCCTAACCTTTTACAGTTAAGAGCCTTCATCTTAGGAGTGTTAATAATGACTTACATTTATTACGTCTTCGTTGTTCTTACACGATTACTATATAATAATACCAGTTTCACCTACTACTTTATAATCAACTTTAATGATAAAAAAATGGTCATTTTATCGTAAAAAAAGAGGCATTAATGTTTGCACGATTATCTTCTTACGCCTTTTAATAAATGTAGCTGTCGTTATATCTAACAGCTCACAAATTCTATTTATTGAATACCTTTTAAAATACTTCATTTCAATAAGTAGCATTTCCTGTTCTGTTAACATACTCAATACATTCTCAATTCTCTTAAACTCTCTCTCCTTCTTCTGTAAGTCTCTTAAAATGCCTTGTATACGTCTTTCATTATTCCTCTCCCTTTCTATCACTTCATTCTCTACAACGCTACTAAACGCATATGTGGCACTTCCTGCCTTCTCATTTCCACTAGCTCCTGTTATACCTACTATCTCCTGAGCTTCTTCTAAGTCCAACTTCAAATTATCTATCTCAACCTTTAACTTTGGTAAATTGTAAAGGATACCTTCTACTGTACTGTAATTATTGTCTTTCATTTTGTAACCTCCAAGTGCGAATTATGCCTCTTTGTATGCCTGATCTATTACCTTAACTATTCTTTCTTCAAATAGTTTTCTATTTAATGTTCATCCTAAATCCCTTATCCTTTCTTTTCTCCACACCTTACATTGCTGCGGGCTGGCTACATTCCATCTTATTGATACATACACAATAGCTATTAATCCATTGCTCTGTCCTTTTATCCTTGTAATTGGTTTCATACATTTCTGCTGTTATAGTAACAATCTGTCCAACTCTCTCCTCCACCTGCTCGTATATGTGGCGAGTGTTGGCACCATTAAACACTGTCCCTGTGATTCGTTTATTCTTCTTATTTAAAAGAGTAAATTTAACTACTTTCTCATTCTTTAGGGTAATTCTCTCAATAAGTCCTTCAAATCTTAATTCATTCATTAGTTTAGTTCCTTTCTTTTTTTTACCACACCTACCCATTTATCTCTATTCTCCAATCCATTGCTTCACTTTTGCCGTTGGTACATTAGTTTGGTACATTACATCATATTCTCAATCCTTTGACTATCAAGGCTGGTACATTGGTACATCAAAAAGCACAAAAACTTTGGTAAAAATAATTTTAAGTACTACTTATACCCCTATATCCTATATATTATTATTTATTTAATTTTTATTGATTTTTAATGTACCTAATGTACCACAATCCCGCAACCCATTGAGCCACAAAGGAAAAGTGCGGTACATCAGAAGTGAATTTTAATGTACCAGTCTTGTACCAAACGTACCATTAAAATGGTATGCTGTACTCTTTGATATATGGCAATTTATAATATCTGCCTTTGTTCTTCTCATTATTTAGCCTTATATGATGCTGCACAAATCCCATTGCTATTAGGGCTTTGCCAACCTTTTTAGGGCCTAACTTTTTCCCATGTTGCTCCTCTAAATAATTACATAATGCTGTGCTTGTAATGTATGCCCATTCTTCTTTAGGCTGATTAAGAGGAAGAATATCTTCAATAATTAATTGCTCATCTGTTTTCACAATATACTCTTTGTTTCTTTCATTATTAAGGTTAATTTCTTCTTGATTAAGGTGTGTTACGCCGCCTTGAAGATACATTTCCATGATTTGACCCCAAAGTAAATCAACATCAATATCATGGGTGTGATTAAGAGCTTCTACATCTATTACAATGAAACGTCTATTCCCTGTGTCGTCTCTTAAAAACTCATCATCATTAACTGTACAAGCAAAGAATGTTCTACGTGGGTATTTCTCAGCTTTTCTATCATAAGGCGTTCTATATTCATCTTGTGGAGAAGTTAACCATGCTTTAAGTGCATCACGATCTGACTTTCTCATGGTTCCTCCAAGCTCACCTAATTCACACAGCCAGTAAGATGTGGCTTGAATAATGTCATCCTTTTTTGAAAGGTCTAGCTGTACACCATCCTTAAAGAAATCAAATAAAATTTCCTTTGGCATTAATGCTCTAAACCATCTTGTTTTCCCTAGTCCTTGTTTCCCTTTAAATACTAAAGTAAATTCTGCATTAAAATGCCCATTGTTTAATCCCATTTTTACGCCTGTCATCAGCCATATTTTTATGATTTTTTCATTAAATAAAATTTCCTCATAAGTATAGTGGTCTGCATAGGTAATAGTTTTAAGGAGTCGTTCAAGTTCATTTGCCCCTGGTGTATTTTTATATTTTTCATGTGCCTTCTCTAAATATTCTTTAACTGGATTATATGCATTTTGATTAGCAATAAAAGAAGTAAAATCCCAAAGATTATCTCTTAAAAGGTGTAACCCTGTTCTTACACAATCACTATTCATAATGGTCATAAAGTCTTTATAGACATACCATTTCACATTACTCTTAATTTCTTTCTTTAATTCATTGTATTGTAATTGAATATCTTTCTTTTTATATAACAAAGCTAAGTTTTCCCATATCTTATAAGGTGTTCCCCTATCATTACATTCATAATTAATATCTTGTTTTGAGCTTATCTTTGTTTTTTGTAATGCTTTCTTCATCTCAGCTTTTATAGCCTTTATCATTTCATTAAATAATGTTTTCTGCTTACTTTTTTCAGCCTCTATCATTAACTCATTTAACTTTTTTACCTGCTCTATTTCATTATCCCAACTTAAAAAATCATAAGTTCGTATATCACTAAAGTTTATTTGTTGCATTTTGTCCTCTCCTCTTATTTGTAATAATTCTTGTTGTAATAACTACCTCTATAAGTGCTTAAGCATTTATTAATTGTCATGCTTCCATAAGTTGAACCACTTTGCCTTCTATTCCATTTCTCTCTCATCATGGCACTACTTCTATAAATCCTATCTATCTGTCCTGCGTTACCACCTGTCCAAAAGATAAGCATATTTACAAATGTCATATCATCTTTAGATGCATCTCCTGAGCTACCACCATAATAATAGAGGTCTCTAAATCTCTCATTTCTACTTGCCTTTTCAATGACTTCTCTATCATCCAAGGACTCGCCTCCTCCTATATGGTAGGGCGTGGTTAAAAAGATCTTTTCTTGCCTTGCCAAGTACTTTGCGTGTAGTGGTTTAATGCTTTCTGTGCAATCTCTTAAGGTCTATAGTTACCAATTACCTTGCCTGTTACTGTAAAGAATCGCCCTTTTTCATAACACTCAAAGTTACCTTTTCTACAGGCTCCTTGTGGTTTACTGCCTTTGCAAATCACATGAATGCCTCTCCCACTAGGTGAAACTTCTGCATAGCTGTTTAGTGTGGTTATAACTTCTTTTACTACTGGATCATCAAGCTCTACACTATCTATATCTACACCAAATATGCCATCACCTAACATAAAGCCTAAGCCATCATAAAGATGTACTACTCTAATAGCTGTTTCATAATCACACCAAGTCTCAGCATTATTACTTTGAGCCATGCCACCTGTTCTTGCATTAAATGGTTTCTTATCGTACTTCCCTCGTTTTTCATCCCAATAAAGTCTATATGTTACCCACCTATTTAATTGTTTTAACTCCTCTGGTACCTTTCTGTATGTCATGCTAAATCCTCCTATATAAAAGGGCATTGCTGCCCTCTTAATTAAAATGGTAATGCTTCTTCATTTTCCCAAGTTGTAGAAGTTGCTGCTTGTTCTGTTTTATTTAATAAAAGTGGTTTTGGTAAAGCTATATTTTCAATATTATTCACTTCGCATGTATAACGCATAGTAGTAAAGAAACCAGTATTACCATCAATCTCATATTCCTTTTCACCAAATACACCTCCAAACAATTTGCCCCTTAAGCTGTTTTCATTCCAATCCCACTTATAGCCTTGATTACTGCTCTCAATGTGGTACATAAATGTCTTAAAGGCTTTCTTTAATCTTTCATCCTTTGGCTCACCATTATCTAAAGGACAAGTTAAGCGATACACACCTTTCCACTTCTTATTTTTATCTTGTTTTTCATATTGGGCTCTATAAAAGTTTTTATATTCTCCATCTGCTATATCAAAACTAATAAGTAGTACACTCCCCCATCCATAGCTCATTTCTTGTGCGTCTATCACCTTACATACATAAGCACCTACTGGTAACTTTCTTTTAGCTCCCATAATTTCTGTTGTTTCGTATCCATTCCATTTTTTCATTTTTATATTTCTCCTTGTTTTAATATTTCTCTTAAGTTGTAAATTAAAGTTTTATATATAAAGTCACCACTATAAGTAATGTCTTTCATAAAAGTAACATGCAAGTTATACCTTGCTTCAAATGCCTTAAGGGTAGACATAAAACGTTTTTTGTCATAACCTGTGTTATAGTTACCTAAAAGAATATCCTCATAATCTGCATTTTCTATGAGTAAGTAAATCATCCCTTTTGCTCTTTGAAATTCTGCCTCGATACGCTCTCGCCCTTGCGTGAAATTGCCACTTAACTCATTCAAGTTGGCCTTGCGTTCTATGGCGCATACGTTCTGCAAGTAATAGGGTTTGTGCAGGTGTGGTAAATCTACTTTTAAGGTATAATCGCCTGTGTCTACCTTTTCATAGCAATAGGCAATCTTGTGCTTATCAAAATACGATATAATGTGGTCACATTTCTGTTCTCTTGTATCTACTACCACAACAGCACGCTTTAAAATCTCATTTATCTCTTTATCTGTGTACTTAAACATCCTAGTACTCCTCTAGCACCTTCAAAACTGGTACAATATCATTATCTATTTCATCTTCTTCAAAAGCTCTAAAAGGTGTTTTAGCTGTAGAATTATTGCTATGTGTTTCAAAGATATATCTGCCATTTTTACACTTAGCCAATAACACTACATTAAACTTAGACTCTGGCACCAGTTTATTCAGCTTCTTTCCTGTGGTTTTCATACGTGTCCAAGTATAGCCATCTTCTGTATGCTCTGTTTCACTGTGAGCTGTATAAATGATTGTTAAATCATCCCTTAAGCTACTGACAATATCTAAAATGTTATAGACATAAGTTACTAAATCCATCCACTTATCAAAGCCTTTCTCTTTAGACCTTCTCATTTCTTCGCCTACCATAATGCCATTTAAGGTATCTATCACAATATACTTCATATCTGTTTTTTCACTAATCCCTTTCATAAGTGCCAGGACTTTATTAGGGTCATCTGTGGCAATATAGTTTTTATTCTCGCTATTATATTGCTGCCTAAATCCACGCCATGCACTTTTCTTTTTATCTGCATCTATAAAGTAAGTCTCTTGTGGATTTAAATTTCTTAAGGATGTTGTTTTCCCTGCTCCTGATTCACCTATAATACATATTGCTTTAGCCATCACTATATCCTCCTAATTATTCTTAGTACTTAATCTCTAATTCTTCTGATTTAGTCACTACACCTAATCCATCTATCTCAAGCATTTCACCTGTTTGGGTGTCTATGATATGCTCATCTTCAATAACAAGATTTTTCTTAAAGTCAGTCCATTTAAAAGAAAGGACTTCTTTCTTATTAATAAGCACTTCCCTATTATTCTTCTGTGCCCACTCTAAGAGCTTAGTGGCATCTTTTTCAAAATCTAATTTAGGTTTCTTTACTACCACATCACCATTAATAAGCTGCACTTTTCTTTGAGTCTTTGTTTCACTCTGTGGCACTTGTTCAAATAACTCTCTTAAATATCTTTCCTTCTCCTCTTTCTGAGCTTTAAAGTAAAATTGCTTTTCCTCAAACTTATCTTTTAGTCTTTCAACTTGCATTTTAAACATGGCTTCTAGCTCTACAATCTTTGCATCTAGTTCCATAATATCTTCAACCAAGTTGTCCATTTCTACTTTTACTTCTAATGCTCTTTGATCTATATCTAATACTGCTTTTCTACTCATTGTCTTTCTCCTTTAAACCAATATCATCAAGTAATTTACACTTAATCACATATTGTGCTGCTAAAACATCTTCCTCACAAAGATAATCCATAACTTCTTTAAAAAGGCTTTTATATCTTTCAATCTTCCACTTCAATATTGCATTCTCTACTGTAAGCTCTGCGTGTTCATTTAATAGTTTGCTTGTAAATTCCATAGCCTTTCCTCCTACATCTCAAATAAGTATTCAATGCTGAGGTGTGGAAAATAAACCTCTTTAATTTGCATTGCTTCATTTAAAGTAAAGTGACTTTTGCCATTCATCTTACCTGAGATAGTTGCTTCTCTTACTTTTAGAAGTCTTGCAAAGTCTTTTGCTCGTACATTGTATCTACTCATTTCTGCTCTTAAGTTTCTTAACATTTCTTTTACCTACTTTCGTTTTTTAGTGCTATGCTTTCGCTACAAGAACATAGTAAATCCTAAATTTGTACTGGCAATGAGCCGTTTTAAAGCCTTTTTTGAGCCGTTTACGAACCTAATATGAGCCGATTGTAAACCTTTTGTAAGCCATTTTTAAACCCTTTATGAAGGAAGAAAAATGGTAAAAAAAATAGACCCAGCTGAGCTGAGTCAAGTGAGCATTATTTAATATTCATTAAGGGGCTTGTCTGTACTGCCCTATTTAGTACATCTTCATCTTGAAGTGACTGTAAGTATCTCTTGGTAATACCAATATCATCGTGTCCTAGTAATCTACTTACAGAATACACATCTAATCCATTTCTTAATTGTGCCTGCGCATAGTAATGTCTACAAGTATGGGGTGAGCATCTTATATCTTTTCTGACATGTGCTTCTTTACCACACATTTTTACAATACGTTCTATAGCTTCAGGTGTTAACATCCTTCCTTTTTGAGAAAGAAAATAATATTGATGTTCATATCTCTCTTTAACAAATAAATTTCTTTTCTGCTCATATTTAAGCATTATTTTAGCTAGTGATGGCGTAATTGGAACAAATCTCTCTTTTTTCCCTTTGCCATAAATTAAAATAGCATTTGTTTTAATATCATTAATCTTAATATGACATAATTCACTATTCCTAATCCCCGTATCAAATAGCATCGCCATAATGCATGCATTTCTAGCATTTATATAGCTGTTGAAATTATAAACTTTCATCATTTTAGCTACTTCTTTATCTGTAAAAGATTTAATAATGACACGTTCTTCTTTCTGCCAACTTACCTTTTTAATATAGTTATTTGCAATATATTCTTCTTGCTCTAAGTAATTAAAGAACATCCTTACATTTCTAAGGATAGAATTAATATATGTTGCTTTTAATCCTAATGCTTGTTTGTGCTTAATGTAAGCCTTTAAATGAACATGTGATACTTTCTCTATAGTTGTAATACCGTATTCTGATTCAAGATAAGCAAAGAACAGTAAGTTATTGTTTTTTACTGATTTAAGTGTTCTTACAGAATAATTCTTTAACCTAATATCTAATAAATATTCATTTAATAAATTTTCTAATGGTGTTCCTTTAGACATAAAAACCCCCAGTGATGATATATTTTGAACATCTGTACATCATCATTGGAGGCTCCTTGTACGTCATCACTGACGCTATTTTTATAACTATATTTTTATCAATCCATTGAAGCTCAAAGGATTACTCTTCATCCCAGTTATGGTAAACGTTCTGAACGTCATCATCATCTTCAAGAAGATCAAGCATTCTGTTCATTGATTTTACAGCAGCTTCATCTGTAAGTGCTGTCCATGTTTGTGGTACCATTGTTACTTCAGCTTCTGCCATTTCGATGCCAGCTGCTTCGAGTGCTGCATGTACGTCTGCGAAAGCTTCTGGAGAAGTTGTGATTGTGTAACCTTCTTCTTCTGCTTCGAAGTCATCTGCACCAGCTTCAATCGCCATCATCATCAGTTCATCTTCATCCATGTCAGTTGCTTCTTTTTCAATAACGATTTGACCTTTTTTGTCGAACATGAAAGATACACAACCTGTTGTACCCATGTTTCCGTTACCTTTTGTAAAGTATGAACGTACGTTAGCTGCTGTACGGTTTTTGTTATCTGTAAGTGTTTCTACGATTACAGCTACACCGTTTGGACCGTAACCTTCATATGTGATATATTCATAGTGAACGTTATCCCCTTCACCTGCTGCTCTTTTGATACTTCTTGCGATTGTATCGTTAGGCATGTTATTTGATTTAGCTTTTGCGATAACGTCAGCAAGTTTTCTATTGATAGATGGATCTGAACCACCTTCTTTAACTGCTACTGCGATTTCACGACCAAGTTTAGTAAAGATTTTACCTTTTTGTGCATCGTTTTTAGCTTTTTTATGTTTAATATTGGCAAACTTTGAATGTCCAGACATAACTGTTGCCCTCCTTATATATTTTTCTGCTTACTGAATGTCTTTCACCCATTTTGAGTAAGCTCACTAATTGATATTTTACCATATTGTGCTTAAATCTTGCAACAAATTTACACTAATACATCAATAAGTTCAAATTCACCCCTTTGAAGACTTACTTCTGCATTGGTATTTTCAGTGAGCCAGTCGCAAAAAGCATCTTGCTCACCTACAAGTACCTCCACTTGCATTGTTACAACATCTGTGTACAAGCTATCACGTATTCTATAACCCTTTTCGCCTAATAAATATTGCACCTTTCCTACAAGGGTATAATTCATTTGTACGTCTATAAGCTGAATACGTCTTTTTTCAATAATTCCTGCATTTAGAAGCCCTTCTTTAGCTGCTTTGCCATACGCACGTACAAGACCACCTGTCCCTAACAAAGTCCCTCCAAAGTATCTTGTGACACAAATTAAAGTATTTCTCACATCTTCCCCTTTTAAAACTTCTAAAATAGGTTTACCTGCCGTACCTTGTGGTTCACCATCATCACTGCAACGCTGAATCTCATTTTTTTCACCAATTTGATATGCAAAACAGTTATGTCTAGCATCATAATACTTTTTACGTAACTGTTGCAAGCATGCTTCTGCTTCTTCTTGTGACTTTACCTCACAAACTGTAGCAATGAATTTTGATTTTTTTTCAACTACTAAGGCTTCTCCCGGCCCTTGTATCGTTCTATAACTTTCTAACATAATCTCACCTTATCGTTAAAATATTGTATTCTTATACTATCATAATTTTCACCTTTTGTCTCTTACTTGTATCATACAAGATATCTGATATTTCCTTCATCCTCACAAATATTCTTTGCTCATATCTTCTATATTCTACGCTTAGCACTTGTTCCCTATGCTTATACGACCTAACTTCTACTATATCTAATCAAAAAAACAAGCCCAAGAATCTCTTATACTTAGAGAATCTTAGGCTATATATGATAAATAATCATGTAGCAACTTTTCTATCCTTGAAGATCATTTGCTTGACGTTCCATATTTTCTACTACAACATCATAAATTTCCCCTATAGATGCACCATATTCAAGCACTTTCCATGGTGTATTGGTATGAAAATGAATTTTAATTAAATTCTCATCTCCTACGGCAAGTAAACAGTCACCTTCAATATTATTTGTAATATATTCATTGACTACATCCTCTGAAAGGTTCTGGCCCTCAATTAATAATTGCGTATCAAATTTGTATTCAAGCATAACATATTCTCCTTCGTTCTATGTATTCCCATAAAATCATTGTATTTTAAATTACTACTTTTTCTCTCTCTATCTAATTATACCTTGTTATTAAAGTAGAGCCGCATTTTACGTACTCTACTTTAATAGCTTAGTGTATTAATTCATCAATTACTTCTTGTAAATGAACACCTGATACACTGTTTTTATAAAGGGCTGTTACTAATTCATTAGCTTCAGCTGCGTTTTCAGAAAAATATTCTATGTGACTAGTCATTTGGTCGCTTGAACTTTCTGCTACCTCAACGCCGTAAAAATCTTCCCCATAATAACCTAGTTTCTTAATCATGTAATAGTTTACTGTTCCTAGTGGTAAATCATTTTTTCCTACTAATACCTTTTCAATTGTCATGACGCATTTCCTCCCAGAGTTATTAAATTATCTTACGTTTTCTCTCTCTAGTCACATTATATAATATTTTCTAAGATTTTTGAATCACAATCGGTCGTGTTGTTTTTTTATGATTTGCGTTTATTCTACACAAGTCTTATATTATTTGAGCTAAGTAAACCATAATTTTTAACTTTTATTGCTGATTTACAATTAATTTGCCTTTTATTGCGATATTTTTCTTTGTTGCTCACTAAGATTTATCTCTTTTTCGCCCTTGCTAATTTACAATAAATGGTTCTATTTTGTAAAATTTGTCTTTTGGCATATAACCACTTACATCGACCCCATCATTTGTATACTCTTCTTCTAGCCTTTCTGCATATTCATGACAAAATCTTACAATTTCTTGATTTGTATAAGGTACGCTAATTTTGAAAGACTTCATATTATCATATACAATTTCTTCAATAAGGGCTAATAATGCCTCACAACCAATGCCTTCTTTCGCTGAAATTGCGACACCATAGTCTGCTTTTTCATCTTTTGGATAAGATTCTGGTTGCTGATCAATTTTATTATAAACCGCAATAATTGGAATATCCTTTACACCTAACTTCTCAAATGTTTCATATACAACTTGTTGATGTGTTTCAATATGTGGCGAACTAACATCCATCACATGTAATATTATATCGGCATATTTTGCTTCTTCTAAAGTCGAATAAAAGGCTTTTACCAAATGATGTGGTAATTTACGAATAAATCCAACTGTATCTGTTAGCAAAATCTCCGAACCACTTGGTAATTCAATACCACGTGTAGTCGGATCTAGTGTGGCAAAAAGTTGATTTTGTACATATACGTCGCTACCGCTTAATTTATTTAATAAAGTAGATTTTCCCGCATTTGTATAACCTACAATTGCTACAACAGGTACTTTATTTTTTTCTCTTCTGCTACGTAAAAGCTGACGATGCTTTTCAACCTCAGCTAGTTCATTTTTTAAAATCTCCATACGCTCTTTGATATGACGTTTATCAAGCTCTAATTTTTTTTCACCAGGTCCACGACTTCCAATCCCCCCACCTTGACGAGAAAGCATTGCACCAAAACCTGTTAAACGAGAGTTTTGGTATTTAAGTTGTGCCATTTCAACTTGTAATTTACCTTCCTTAGAACGTGCACGTGCTGCGAAAATATCTAAGATTACCATTGTACGGTCCATAATTTTCACATTTAAAGCTTCTGCTAAGTTACGCATTTGGATAGGTGACAGTTCATCATCAAATACTACACCTGTCACATCATGCTGCATAATCATTTCACGTATTTCTTCTACTTTTCCTGAACCAATATAAAAGCCCGGATTGATACTATCTACACGTTGAAGAATTTTACTTATGGTTTCACCACCAGCTGTTTCTACTAATTCTTCTAATTCATCTAAGCTTTCCCAAGCTAAACTTTCGCTATATTGCTTCCTTTGGGCTGAGACTAATATGAGTCTTTCTTGCTTTTCTTCCATTGCTATTGTCATAACTTACCTCTCTAATTCTCTAACTTTCATTTTTTTAAGCCTACAATCAATATCCTTTTTCGTACAAATCCGATGATTGACATTATCATTGGCTGCTAGTGAAGCTGCTAAACAGATTTTAGCAAACTTTTCTTGTTCATATTTACGGTTGATCCCTACAGCTAATGCACCTAAAAAAGCGCCACTTGCTGCTGTATTGTCCTTATGCACCAGTTGAAATAAAGATTCTACCATACAATATTTATTCTTTGAAAGGATTAAGGCCCCCCTTTGTTTTAAATAGACACATACGTAATGTACACCCTGTTTTAAAAAAGGCGCTACATTTTGAACAATCTCTTCTATTTGTTCACTCATCAGATTGAGTTTAACTAACTGACTTTCTGTGAACATCAGCACATATGGCATTTCAGTCATTACCGCATCTAAGATTTCTTTTTGCCCTGTTGAAACGATTGCCTTTACATTATGTGCCTTACCTTCTTTTACCCAATCTTTATAGATTTCAGGATTAATACCATCTGGCACCTTACCTGCTAAAACCAAAGTGGAAACCTTCTTAATATGTCCTCGTAGCTTCTGAGTAATAAGACTACTTTCCTTATTGCTTGGACTTGTATCATCTGCCTTAATGGCATAACTCTTCATTAGATTCTCATCCACAATTTTTATATGCTGTGCTGTCTCATAATCAGTCCATACGATATCTGATTTGACTCTAGATTTATCTAAATAATGTTTAATATACTTGCCAGCAAATCCTCCCATACTGCTTAGTAAAATAGGTTCCTCCTGAAGCACTTTCATCATCTGTGCACCATAAATGCCCTTCGATAAAATATTTAGCGATACATGCCTCGCCGCCTGCTCCTTATCTGCCACCAACCCTTCCACACCATATATGTACTCTATGGCAGGAAAAGGGGCCACCGTTATAATCATTTCTTCACCAACCTTTTAAAATTCCCTACATTGAGGTTTATCTTTATATATAGTTATAGCATACTTTCTGATAATTTATCCACTTATTTTCAATTTCTTCCTATTTAAAAGGCATTTTCATGCAAAAATAAGAAGACATTGCCTTTCTCGCCAATGCCCTTCCGGTAATGTTAAAAAGAATTCTATTTTATATCTATGCACACTATATAATCTGCCCACTCCGCTTCCACCACTTTGCCCACGGTACTTTTAAACAAAATAAGGTAAGCATAAAACGAGTGTGGGAGGGTGATTTATACTAATCTATCTACAAAACATTTTATTTTATCCCTATATACTTTATACTCTGTAGAACCTACTCAACTCGCCTCTACCACTAACCCACGGCACTTTAAGCAAAATAGGTAGACGCTAAAAAGTTGGAGAGGGTGGACTCTGCCAGTCTGCCTACGGAGCGATTTGATGAAGCTCTTAGCGAGAGATTTAAAGTGGTTTTAGTGATGCTGTTTGAGCACAGCGAGTTCATCACGTTACTTTAAATATCGAGCTTAGAGATTCACAAACCGCGTAGTGCGCAGCTGACAGAGGCCACCCTCTCCAACGGCTTTTAACGCCAGTTCTTATTATGCTCTAAATAAAAGTTCACTATAAGTTGGAATTGGCCATGATTTTTCATCAACCATTAATTCTAAACTATCAGCCACTTCTCTTACACCTTCCATTGCTGGAATAATTTCTTCTTTGAAGAATGTTGCTTTTGCTAAAGCTTCTTCAATTTTTTCACTTTCATCAAGCTTGATAACAAGTGTATCTGTTTTTTCTTTTAAAGCATTTAATTTAGTTGTGAGGTTTTCTAAGATAACTGTTTGTGCCCCAACTTTGAAGCTACCTACTTGATTTAATGAATGAATGTGATTTGCCACTTTTGTTGTATATTCCATAACAGCTGGGAAAATTTGTTTTTGTGACATTTCAATCATTGTACGTGCTTCAATACGTACTGTTTTATAGTATTCTTCAAGTAAGATTTCATAACGTGCAAAAATCTCTTCTTTTTGGAATACTTTATTTCTTTCAAATAAGCTAATTGATTTTTCTGATACGTAACATGGCAGAACATCTACTGTTGTTTCGTAGTTTGAAAGTCCCCTTGCTTCTGCTTCTTTTACCCATTCTTCTGAGTAACCATTACCATTGAATACAATACGTTTATGCTTGCTATAAGTTTCTTTGATAATTAAAGCAACTTCTTCTTTAACATTTTCAGCTTTTTCAAGTCTGTCTGCAAATTCATTTAAAACATCTGCAACGATTACATTAATGATTAAGCCAGCTTCAGCAATTGATTCTGATGATGGGAACATTCTAAATTCAAATTTATTACCTGTGAAAGCAAATGGAGATGTACGGTTACGATCTGAAGATTCTTTTTGAAGTTGTGGAAGTGTGGCTACACCCATATCCATCATTTCAACTTCTGAAGCTACAATTTTCTCATTTTTTTCGATACATTCAAATATATTTGTAATTTCTTCACCTAAGAATACAGAAATAATAGCTGGTGGTGCTTCATGTCCACCTAAACGATGATCATTTCCTGCTGTTGCCGCACAAAGTCTTAAAAGGTCTGCATGTTCATCTACAGCTTTAAGTACCGCTGCTGTAAATAGTAAAAACTCTTTATTTTTGTGTGGTGCTTTACCAGGTGAGAATAAGTTTTTCCCTGTATTTGTGCCAAGTGACCAGTTAACGTGTTTACCAGAACCATTTACATATGCAAAAGGTTTTTCATGAAGTAAACAAGCAAGTTCATGACGATTTGCCACTTTTTGAAGTGTTTCCATTATAAGTTGATTTTGGTCACAAGCTACGTTAGAAGTTGCAAAAATAGGCGCAAGTTCATGTTGTGCTGGTGCTACTTCATTATGTTTTGTTTTAGATGGTACACCAAGTTTCCAAAGTTCTACGTCAATATCACGCATGTATTTCGCAATTTTTTCTTTAATACTTCCATAGTAGTGATCTTCCATTTCTTGACCTTTAGGAGGCATTGCGCCAAAGAGCGTACGTCCTGTAAAAATAAGGTCTTTTCTTTGTTGGTAATGTCTTTTGTCAACTAAGAAGTACTCTTGTTCCGCTCCGATTGTAGAAGTAATATGAGATGCGTCATCCCCAATTGCATGAAGTACACGAAGACCTGCTTCTTCGATACATTCCATTGAGTGTAAAAGTGGTGATTTTTTATCTAACGCTTCTCCTGTATGAGAATAAAATGCTGTTGGAATGCAAAGTGCTACCCCACTTGCATCTTCTTTTAAAAAGGCTGGTGAAGTACAATCCCATACAGTGTACCCTCTAGCTTCAAATGTCTGTCTTAAACCACCTGAAGGGAATGAAGACCCGTCTGCTTCACCTTTAATAAGCTCTTTTCCTGAGAATTCCATAATCATACGCCCATCTGATGTTGGTGATAAAAAGGAATCATGTTTTTCCGCTGTACGTCCATTCATTGGCTGGAACCAATGTGTGAAATGGGTTGCCCCCC
The DNA here is from genome assembly GCA_019418225.1 of Clostridiales bacterium. GTDB lineage: Bacteria > Bacillota > Clostridia > Lachnospirales > Cellulosilyticaceae > Cellulosilyticum. The sequence goes on from DYCF01000003.1 coordinate 15,476, forward strand.
TTTCAATCGCCCAGTCTTTCATAGCATTTGCTACTACGTCCGCTACCGCTGGTTCTAAAGGTAATTTTTCGTCAATAGTCTTACGTAATCTCTTGTAAGTTGCTTTAGGCAATCTTTCACGCATAAGCTGGTCATCAAACACATTTTGACCAAATATTTCTGATAACTTCACATCATTCATCACATCGATACCTCTTTATAATTAAATTTAATCTCCATAACTATATCATGAGTTGTCTGTCTCTGACAATATACTGTATTAATTTTTAGCTAAAAATACTATATTATAATAATTTTTGCAGTTTAGTCCGTAATAAATGCCACATTTTAATGTACATACTTTCGAAATATGAATGTTTCTGCATTAAGCTCTCTTCTAGCCTGCATTTTTCACCTTTCATACCACGTTTACGCCATCTCATATAGTTATTTTTATAAATAAAATTGTAACATAGAAATTTCACTTATTAAACGGATATAAATAGTAAAAAAACTGTCAATAATATAGAACATATTCATCAACTTTACTTATATGCAAACTGAATGTAACACGATTGTTATATATTTAAATAAGGATATGTTATATAATAGATGAGGATACGCTCAAATCTGTACTCGACCTCGTAGGTTGTGATATAATATCTCATTAGAGGAGGAGGAAGCTTATGAATTACTCAAAAGATTCTCGTGCTCAAGAAGAGCAAAAGAACAAGCCGAAGAAAGCACGTAAAAAAGGTAAAGTAATGACCTTTCGAATAATTATTATGGTAATGATTATTAGCATCTTTGCCGTAGTAGGTGGCGGACTTGGTGTCGTTATCGGGATTATTAAAAATACCCCAGATGCATCGACACTCGTTCTTAAACCAACAACTAACTATACATCTTTTGTCTATGACTCAGAAGGTACTCAAATAGATACCTTTTCTACATCAGACAATCGTATTTATGCGACTCTCGATCAAATCCCTTATTACCTTCAAAAAGCAGTTATTTCTTTAGAAGATGAGCGTTTCTATGAACATAACGGTATTGATATTAGAGGTATTTTTAGGGCCATCGTGAAAAACCTACAAAGTGGTAGTTTTAGTGAAGGTGCTAGTACTATCACTCAACAGCTTGTTAAAAATAATATTTTAACATCTGAAAAGAAAATTACTAGAAAAATTCAAGAACAATATTTAGCTGTACAATTTGAGAAGCTCTACCCTAAAGATACTATTTTAGAATATTATCTTAACACTATTGGTTTAGGACAAGGGGTAAGTGGTGTTCAATCTGCTGCTAATCGTTACTTTGGTAAAGATGTCAGTGAACTCAGTTTGACAGAGTCTTGTGTTATTGCAGTTATTACCCAATATCCTACTAAGTATAATCCAATCTTAAACCCAGAAAATAACTGGGAAAAAGTTAAAGTATGCTTAGATAAAATGGAACAACAAGGTTATATTACAGCTGAGGAACATGCAGAAGCGCTTAAAGAAGATCCTTACGAAAATATCCAAGAAGTTCATAAGGAATTTACAGAGAAATCTACACATAGTTACTTCGTAGATGCTGTACTTGAACAAGTTATTGATGACTTACAATCTAAACTTGGCTATACTACAACACAAGCTAATAATGAAGTTTATGGTGGTGGACTCCAAATTTATACAACTATGGATAGTCGTATGCAAGAAATTGCAGATCGCTATATTAATGATGAATCTCTTTATCCAAGTTCTCTTTATGAACTAGCACTTGATTATAGTGTAACTATTGAAAAAGCTGATGGCACTATTCTTACAGAAAATGCAACTGGTACAGTAGACAGCAAATCAGAAGTTGAGGCTTGGAAACAACAACAACTAGATGCTTGGGGTGTAACTTCAGCAGATACTATCCAAAGAGAAAATATGATTGAACAGCCACAACCTCAAGCTGCTTTCGTTCTTACAGATTACCGTACAGGACAAGTAAAAGCACTTGCAGGTGGTCGTGGTGATAAAACAAACCGCGGTTTCAACTATGCAACACAAGCTACAAGACAACCAGGTTCTACTTTTAAAGTGCTTGCAGCTTATGCACCAGCTTTAGACCTTGGTAAACTTTCGCCAGGTTCTACCCTTATGGATGAGCCTTATACAATTAAACTTTCAAATGGTAAAACTTATTCACCAAACAACTGGGATGGTCAATATATTGGACCAACAAGTGTCCGTAAAGCCATTTACCATTCAATGAACGTTTTAGCTGTTAAAACAGTAGCGGAAATCGTTGGTGTGGATGTAGCTTATGATTATTTATTAAACTTTGGTTTCACCACGCTTACAGATAGCGACCGTGTTTACGCACTACCACTTGGCGGTATTACAAAAGGCGTTACAGCTCTTGAACTTAATGCAGCTTATTCAGCCATTGCAAATGATGGGACTTATGTAAAACCTGTATTCTATACAGAAGTTAAAGATGCAAACGGTAATGTCATTTTAAGTAACACAGGTGAAAATGTGGCAGCAAACTCACATTCAGTTATTAAACCAGCTACAGCACATCAGCTTACAGATATGATGCAAGATGTTATTACTATTGGTACTGGTAAAGCTGTTCAAAATTACTTTACAAGTCAACCTGTAGCAGGTAAAACAGGTACCACATCTGATGATAAAGATTTAGTTTTTGCAGGTTACACACCTTACTATTCAGCTACTATTTGGACTGGATACGCACAACCTAAATCACTTTCAAATGGTAGTGGTAGTTATCACCTTAACATTTGGGCAAAAATTATGAGTGAAATTCATGAAGGTTATGAATATAAATCATTCCCTAAGGTAAATACAGTAACATCTGATGTTCAAGAATATAAGATTTGTTCATTATCAGGTAAACTGGCGACATCACTTTGTGAACAAGATCCAAATCATGTGGTTCATACAGAATATTTCTCTAGCTCGAATGCACCAAAAGAATATTGTGATGTTCACGTAGAAGTAGATATTTGTTCTGTTTCAGGCAAGGTTGCTACTGAATACTGTCCTGCTGATACAATCACTAAAAAGATTATTACAAGAGGCACAGATAATGGTACTGTAGTCCCAGATGAATACTGTGATGTGCATACTGCTGAAACAGTAGAACCTTCTGAGACACCTACTGAAACGCCTTCTGAATCACCAGAAGATGGTTGGAATGAAATTCCAGGTACTCAACCAGATACAGGTACTACGCCACCAACCACAGAACAACCTACTGTGCCACCTGAAGAAATACCTTCTGAACAACCTACTGCGCCACCAGTCGTAGATCAAGCACCACCTGCTAATCCAGATGATGATAATCCATTCTACGTACCTCAAGGCTAAATAAAAAGACCTGTCACACAATTTCGTGACAGGTCTTTTTATTTACTATTTTTTATTGCTGTGGCACTTCAAAACTATCATCCCACTCATTCATTGGCTTATCTGCCTCTGATGTTGCTACTGGTGTTGATGCTGCTGGTGTTTCTTTAGCAAGCGACTTCTCTGTTGTATTATTTGCAGCAGTTGTTACATCTTTTGTACCACGTTTAACGACTGCTGCTCTTGGTTTATAGTAACTATTGTTTTCTAAAACTTTATCTACTAATTTACCATTTTCATCATATAAAAGTTTATATAGCTTTACTTTCTTTCCAACTAAAGCAGTTGTTTCCACCACTTCTTTTCCTGCTTCTAATGTTGGATCATCTACATACTTTGTTTCTGGTGCTGGAACTTCTTCTGTAAGTTCTGATAAGAATTTTATTTCATATTTTGGTTTAGCTTCTTTAGCACCATAAATATTTACATATACATTATTATTTTGACAATAGCCTTCGATAATAACTGGTGTTTGCAAATTATTCTTGAACTTAAAATCAATCGAACCCGTCGCATATGTTGCATCACGTCCTAATGGTACATACGATACAGAAAGTGAGTGATTTTGACGCATTGTTACTTCTAAGTTTGTTAAAAGAACTGCATTATATAGTGTTGAAGCCACTTGACATACACCACCACCAATTCCCTTTTCCAACTGTCCATTTACAATAACATTTGCATCTCTATATCCTGCTTCATATGTAAAAGGTTCTAACTGCTCAGCAAGTGAAAATACTTCACCTGGCATTAAAGTACGACTCACCTTAGTAGCTGCAACTGCTAAGTTTGCATTACGTCCTAAGTCTGCATTATTGTAAGATGTTGAAAAACTTGCTACAACATTTTTAACATTATCAAAGGAAGAAACTGTATACTTAGGTGCAATTTTATCAACTGATGCTTCAATCTCTACAGTCTCATTATGTGCCTGGGATAAGGCCTCTTTAATACTTGCTACTGTATCAGCTATATTTAATTTTTGCCCTTCTTGTTCCGATGTTGTTACAAATTTACCATTCTTACGACTAATAGTGGCATCTACTGCTGCTATGTAAAACTTATCTTGAATCTCTTCAACCTTTGCCTTAATAAGGCTTTCATCATATGTTTCACTTAAACATAAGTCTAAGTCCATACTTGTTTTATTTTTAGCAATCGAATATTTCTCAAATAGATTCCCATCATGTCCAACTGCAAATGCAACTTGTAAAACTTCTTCAAGGTCAGACTCCATTCCTAAGCTTGAACAAGGAATTTCCGCTGTTATCGCATCCTTCTTTATAATGACTTTCTTATTTTTCTGTGCTTCGGTCACCTTCTCTTTTACGCGTGCAAGTGCCTCATCATAAGTTAAGCCCCCTACAGGAACTTCTTCTACCATAATACCTTCTGCAAAAACTTGATCGAAAGCCTGTACTTCTTTATAGATATAACTTAGCGCCCCAACTGTTATGCCAGCCATGACTACAATACCTATTAATAAGGCCCATTTCAGCTTATTTTTGGTGCCCATTATCTTGCCTCCTTATTGTGTTTATATTTTGCTTCATCTATGGTGATCTTTTAGCTACATAACAAGTAATACACTTGAAAGTGTGCCCAGTAACATTGCGACAACTATTAATACACAAATAATACTTACAACCGACTTTTTGTTTTTATGCATCCATCCATACATATTAAACTTCTTTTTTGCTTTTTTGACTTTTTTCTTATTGTTTTTCATCTGCGTCACCCTCCAAAGTTATTATACCATTACTTGCACAGTACTTGCTATCTATTTTACGAATTTGTCCTTTATTAAATTCGACAACAATTATATGTTTTTCAAGAACTTCCAAAATTTTACCTTTACCTAATTGTTTGTGATAAATAATAGCATTTTTTTGGAAATGCTTTTCCATACGGCGTTCTTGTAACTCAGTTAAAAAGCCAGAAGGTGCTACTGCCTTACCATGTTTTTCTTTAGGTACCATCAGATAAAGCTGTTTCTTTGCCCTTGTCATGGCTACATAAAGCAAACGTCTTTCTTCCTCTAATTCTTGTATTGTCTCACTTTTTTGATGTGGAATAGAACCGTCGACTACATCTAAGACAAATACAGTGTGAAACTCTAACCCCTTAGAACCATGCATAGTTGTTAGTGTCACTACATCCTGCATACGACCTTTGCGAGAAGCTTGCTCCTTAACCCTTTGTGACATATCTAAAAGAAAAGCTTCCCATTCCATATAACTTGCAAAGCCTTGAGCTGAATCTTCAATCTCATCCAGTACTTCTAGTAAACTAGCTGGTGAAACCTTACGAAAAGCTGCATAATCTGCCACATAGCTATCATAACCTACATTTTTACGAATAAAGCGAATGGCATCACTTAATGATTTTTCTTTAATTTGTTGTAAATCAAATAACAGCTGCTGAATATAATTCTTCTGCCATTCTGTTAAATTTTCATTTCCTAATAAATTCATAAATATATGATCTGATGACTTCATAGCTATACTTATAGCTTCCTTGCTAATATAGCGTTTGGGCTTATTCATAATACGGCTTGCTAGGTTTGGCTGATTAATATTATCTGCTAAATGTAAATAACTTAAAAGATCTTGTGTCAACCACTGATCATATAAACTCACCATACCATCTCTTAAGCAAAATGGCATATTTGCCATTAATAATGATTCTACCACAGAACGTACCTGAATATTAGTACGGTAAATAATGGCAACCTCTCCAAGTGGTATGCCTTGTCCTTTAAGTGCACCTATCCTTTGGATAATCCACTTGGCTTCCTCTACCCCATCTTTACACTGAATAATCTCTGGTAATGTCCCTTTAGGATTTGGTGTAGTAAGCTTCTTATGGAACCTAGCTTTATTTCCTTCAATGAGTGCTAAACTACAGTTTAAAATATCTTTTGTTGAACGATAATTAACCTCTAGGAATATTTGCTTTGTATTTGGGAAATGCTCTTTAAAGCCAAGTAAAAACTCTGGCTTCGCCCCCCTGAACTGATAAATACTTTGGTCATCATCTCCTACGACGAATAACCCTCTGCCATCTCCCACAATTGTTTTTATAATTTCAAACTGAACACGGTTAATATCCTGAAATTCATCAATAAGAATATATTGATACTGTCTTCTCACACTTTCTAAGAGATGTGAATCATTTTTGAGTAAATAATAACAAGCCACAAGCATATCATCAAAGTCAAAGAGCCCGTGACGTTCTTTATACATCTCATATGCATTTACAAGCTTCACATATGTGCCCTGTGGAATACCTACTGGTTTATAATCTTTTAATGGTACAAGCTGATTTTTCATAAGTCCGATATGTTTTAAAAATTCATCTAAGAAATCTTCATTCTCTTCGATTTCTAATTGTATCATTAGATTTTGAATAGTACTTTTCTTTTTATCTTCTAAAAGCAGCTGTCCGATATGATATCGCTGAGGGTTGCTACGTCTTAAAATACGATAAAAAACGCTATGTAAAGTCCCAAATGTCACACTACTCTCACCATATTGACGCACAAATCTTTCTTTCATTTCTTCTGCTGCTAACTTACTAAAGGTTACAACTAATATATTTCTAGCCTCACAGTGCATGGTTTCAATCATATAATGAATACGATTTACAATTACATGGGTTTTCCCTGAACCTGGTCCTGCAATGACCAAAGTTGGTGATAAATCACAAGTAACTGCTTCCTTTTGACTTGTATTTAAATCCATTGTTTTCTCCTCTACTGCTTTCTCCTTTTAATTATGACCAAATTATATTATAATAAACATATTCACTTAAAGAAAGGGGTTAATATTATGATTGGGAGTTGGCTTATCGCCTTTCTCTTCTTTGTAGGCGGCTTATTCATTATAGGCATCTCTACAAAACATATGATTTTAAAAAAAGGTACCAACAAAGAGAGTGAACAGTATTGGGCAAGAGAACATGCTGCTACTTTTGCCAGAAAAAGTGAGATACCCGCAGCATTTTTTATGGCGATAGATTTTTCCGTTTATCCAGTTGTAGATGATGAAGGGTGCACACAACTATATAACAAGATTATGCTTTTTAAAGAACGTCCTTTAGTGAATCTTAAGGGAATGAGTAATGTCGAACTCAAGGAGCGTTTTGGCACTATGCAACTTGAAAAGCTGTCTTATTATGAGCAAAATTTAATGGAATATATGACAACCTCTTGTGCTTATGGTAAACTGTTATTTGAAAAAGGATATTTACCTGAATCACAGAAAGTTTTAGAATACATAATAAGTCTAGGATGTGATTTATCTCAATGTTATTTAACCCTAGCTGATGTTTATGTAGCTTATTATGATTATAATAAATTATCAAATACACAAATCGGCTTATTAACCGATTTAAAACAAAAGGCCAGCATTAATATGAATGCTTCACCTTATTTACAAAAAGTCATACAAGGGATTGATGCTTGCATTAGTCACCTTACATGAAAGTGAGATGTTATAAATGAATATTGGTATTTTTACAGACACTTATTCCCCACAGGTCAATGGTGTTGTAAGTTCGATTTTAACTTTAGAAAAAGCATTACAAAAACAAGGCCATCAAGTCTATGTTTTTACTATTACACACCCAGAAGCTGAAAATGATCCACCTTATGTGTATCGTATGGCCAGCATTCCTTTTATTTTCTTAAAAGACCACCGTGTGGGCATTGTCTATTCTAATAAAGCACTACGTAAAATTAAACGTTTAAAATTAGATTTGATTTTATCTCAAACAGAATTTTCACTTGGTATTTTTGCAAAACTCGTTTCTAAACGTTTAAATGTACCGATTGTTCATACCTATCATACAATGTATGAAGAATATATGCACTATGTTTCAAAAGGTATTGAACTTTCACCTGCTATTGCTCGTAAATATAGTAAGTCTTTTTGTAACGGCGTAGATGGTGTCGTCGCCCCTACACGTAAGACAGAACGCCTACTCAAAAACTATGGCGTAAAAAAAACAATTCGTGTTATTCCTACAGGAATTGATTTTTCACCGTTTGATCCAAGCGGTTATACAAATGATGAAATTATAGCTATTAAAAAGGCACATCATATTCCTTTAGATAGCCCTATTGTGCTCTTTATTGGTCGTGTTGCAAAAGAGAAAAGCATTGACATGGTTATTGATGCTATGCCAAAACTTTTAGAAAAAGTGCCTAAGGCTAAATTAGTCATTGTAGGTGATGGCCCTTCAAGATTAGAACTTGAAGAACAAGCACAAAATTTAGGTATAAGAAATTCTGTTATTTTTACAGGTATGCATCCATGGCGTACTATTGGTAAGATGTATCAATTAGGTGATGTCTTTGTAAGTGCCTCTGTTTCAGAAACACAAGGCTTAACATTTGCAGAAGCTATGGCTGCTAAACTTCCTGTCTTAGCTAGGGAAGATGAATGTGTAACAGGTCTAATTCGTGATCACTATAACGGTGCATTCTTCCACAATAGTGATGAACTCTCTATGCTTCTTGCTGATTTTCTTTCAAACCCAGAGTTTCTTCATACAATGGGTGAAAATGCAGTACACTCTATTAGACCACTCTCAGCAGAAGTATTCGGCTTAAATGCAGAAGCATTTTATAAAGAAATTCTATCTGCTTATAAAGAAGCTAAAATCTCTCATCTTCAAAATCCTAAGCAACATCGTCTGTCACTTCCTCACAAACAAAAAAAGGACCAAAATAAACATACTGAAAACAAACTAGATTAAAAATTAAAGAGGCTATCAGGAAAATCTCAAACATTTCCCTGATAGCCTTCTTTTAATATAACTCATTCACTTTTTCTTTTTCACAATATATACAAAACAGAGCTAGCACCTAGATACTGTGCATATATCCTTGGTGCAACTTGTTGATGCTCTTAATGAAGATAACTTTAATACATATGCCCTTTTTGAATAGCTTCTTTTACTTCTTCTGGCATTTGTGCTAATAGATTATTTAATCCAAATGGACAACTTTTAATAAACATACATTCCCTACATTTAGGATTACGTGCTGTACAAATTACCCTCCCATGGGCAATTACCTGCGTATTATAACGAATCCAATGCTCCTTAGGCAATTTCTTCATTAAATCCATCTCAATTTGCACCGGGTCTTCTTTTAATGTAAGCCCCCATCTAATGCTAATGCGTTTCACATGGGTATCTACTACAATACTTGGTATCTTAAAGATATTTCCACGAATAACATTAGCCGTCTTACGCCCGACACCTGCTAACTTTACAAGTTCGTCTAAATTTGAAGGTACCTCTCCATTATGTTCATTAACTAGTGCCTTTGCACAAGCAATAATATTTTTAGCTTTATTTTTATAAAACCCTGTACTTTTAATTGCTTCTTCTACATCTCCTAAAGAAGCCTGGGCAAAGTCATATACTGTAGGATACTTTTCAAATAAACTAGGTGTCACCATATTCACACGTTCATCCGTGCACTGTGCACTTAAAATTGTTGCAATTAAAAGTTCAAACGGTGTACGATGATTTAAATAGCATATTACTTCTTTAGGATAATAATCATCTAATATTGTAAGTATTGTTTGAATATGCTCTTTTTCTTTCATTTTTCTTTCCTTTTCTTTTATAACTTATGAAATACAAGTACTCTTTACAGTTTGAGTTGAATAATCAAATAATATACAGCTTGGCACTTCATTTTCAGTGATTTTTTCATAACAACCTGTTTCATATGCTTGCCATACATTATACTTAAAGGCCTCAAGTAATGCTAAGCGATAACGATGACGTGGTGCCTTTTCTAATAATGTTGGCGCATATTTTGCAATGAAATCATCATCTTTGAGCATTAAGTTATGGTGGTCCTTAAATTTACTACGCTCTAATGTTTCAAAGGCAACTGGTACTTCATTTAAATGTTCGTGTAACAAATAATCCAACCTAATCATTTCTTTTAGAATCTCACTATTCACATTCTCCATACTTTCACCAAACTCAATAAGTTTTACATAATATGAGAGTTTATTGTGCTGTACCTTATCATATCCACACTTTGACCAAAATTTAGCTAAAGTCTCAAAGCATTTAAAAGGGGAGTCAAATACTGTAAATAAGTATTCTAAACTATTTTTAAAACGTTCACTATTATAATAACGCTCTAACATTTCTTCAATATCATGAAGTAGTAACATCTCTCTATAGTTTACTTCTCTTGTATATAAAATCTCATAAGGCGGCTCTTCCTTATAAACAAGTCCATATTCTTCTGCATTATGACGGAGTCCTGAACCTTTAAGTAACTTTAGGAAACCAAGTTGAAATTGTTCAGGTCGAAGTGAAATCACATCATTAAAGGATCTACCAAAAGAATTATAATCTTCATAAGGTAGTCCAGCAATAAGGTCTAAGTGTTGGTGAATATTTCCTTGTGCCTTAACTTTTAATACCACCTCTTTAATATCTTTAAATGGCATTGGGCGCATAATTGTATCTAATACCTTTTGATTTGTGGATTGTACACCTATTTCAAATTGAATCAAACCTGGTCTTGCATCTTTTAAAAGTGTAATCATTTCATCCGTTAAAAGTTCTGCTGCAATTTCAAAGTGGAAGTTTGTATAACCATTATCAATCGCCATAATATGCTGCCAGATTTCCATGGCATAATGACGCTTTGCATTAAAGGTACGGTCTACAAATTTCACTTGTTTCACACGTTTATTAGTAAAGTAAGTCATATGTTCCTTTACTCTTTCCAATGGTGCAAACCTTACACCATGTTCAATAGAAGATAAACAGTACTGGCATCTAAACGGACAACCTCTAGAGGCTTCATAATAAATAATCTTATGCTCAAGTCCCTCTAAGGAATCATATACAAAAGGTAAGTACTCAAGGTTAAGTGGCTGTCTTGGCTTATTTCTAATAATTTTATGTGCTGCCTCATTCTGGGCATTTTGCTCTTGTGCTTTATAAATAAGCCCATCTACATCTTCTAATGCCAGACCTTTACCTGTATAATAATCTAAATAAGCTTTCCAGGTTTCCTCTCCTTCACCTTCCATCACAAAGTTAATTGGTAATTCATTTAATAAGTCATCACCCTCATAGGTCACTTCCGGACCACCTAAAATGATTTTCGTATCTGGTAAAATCTTTCTTAAGGTTGGTACAAGCATCTTAATAAATGACATATTCCAAATATAACAGGAAATGCCTAATATATCTGGTGCTTCATCATAAATTACCTTAATAATTTCATTTTCATTTTGATTAATTGTAAGCTCCAATACTTTGATATCGTCTTCATACTCTTTACAATAAGTTGCTATGGAACGCAATGCCAAAGAAGTATGAATATATTTCGCATTAAGTGCGAGTAAAACAACTTTCACGTCTTTAAGTCCTTTCTATATCAGAAATCAAAATTTCCTGGGAAATTAGGATTTTTCTGTAAAACATTTCCTTGTATTATGATTTCTGTTTTCCTATTTATATTAATATAAACTATTGTAACTCCAATTATTATATCACAACTTATGTTTTCCTCATAGTCAGATTCCTTATGTATGCTTCTAGCTTTATCCTTCTATAAGACTTCCACTCTACAAAAATAGGTTGCCATCCAAGTAGATAGCAACCTATTTTTAGAAATTATTATTTTGTTGTAGCTGGCGTAGTTGTTGCACCATCTACAATGCCATTTGTATCATTTACAACACCATTTGTTGCTGTAGTGTCTGGTACAGCTGTTCCATCTGTCGTACCTACACCATTGTTCATGCCATTAGTAGTCGTACCATCTGTGACTGTACCTGCTGTAGTACCATTTGTTCCTGTTGTTGTACCATTATTTGTACCATTTGTAGTAGTACCTGTTGTTCCTGTTGTATCTGTACTATTTGTGGTAGTATTTGGTGCTGTTGATGTTGTTGTTGGGGCATTGGTTTCTGTTGGTGTTGTAGTTGTGTTGTCACTTGTACAGCCAACAGCTGCAATTCCCATTAATGTAAGTGCTGTAACAAATAAAAATTTTCGCATATATACTATACTCCTTTTCATGAAATGAAATATTATACAAGCATAGTATTATCCGTTTGCATAATTTTATGCACCTCTTACATTTTACACATCAAAATTTTTTGACTAATATTTTTATTTGCTTAAAGCTTCATCTATTGCCTGAGCAGCCTTTTTACCAGCTCCCATTGCCAGAATAACTGTTGCTGCACCTGTTACAGTATCGCCTCCTGCATAAACACCTGCTTTGCTTGTAGCCATTGTTTCTTCATTTACAATGATACCGCCCCATTTAGTCACTTCAAGACCTGGTGTTGTTGTGCGAATAAGTGGGTTAGGGCTTTGTCCTATAGCAATAACAACTGTATCTACATCAATGCAGTGCTCGCTACCAGCAATTGCAACTGGTCTTCTTCTGCCTGATGCATCTGGTTCACCAAGCTCCATATCAATACATTCTAATGCTTTTACCCAGCCTTCTTCACCATATATAGCTTCTGGATTACAAAGAAGTTTAAAGATAATCCCTTCTTCTTTTGCATGATGTACTTCTTCACGTCTTGCAGGAAGTTCTTCTTCACCACGGCGATAAACTATGTACACATTTTCTGCACCAAGACGTTTTGCAGTTCTAGCGGCATCCATTGCAACATTTCCGCCACCTACAACAGCTACATTTTTACCTACATGAATAGGTGTTGGTGAGTTAGGGAAATCATATGCTTTCATTAGGTTTGAACGTGTTAAAAATTCATTTGCACTATACACACCATTTAAATTTTCTCCTGGGATATTCATGAATTTAGGAAGGCCGGCACCACTTCCCACGAAAACAGCTTCATAACCATCTTCCATTAACTCGTCAATTGTAATGGACTTACCAACGATTACATTCTTTTCAATATCTACACCCATTTTTTCAATTTTTTCAATTTCCTTACGTACAAGTGCTTTTGGAAGTCTAAATTCTGGAATACCGTACATAAGTACGCCGCCTACTTCATGAAGGGCTTCAAATAATGATACCTCATAACCCTTTTTAGCTAAGCTACCTGCACAAGTAAGGCCAGCTGGACCTGCTCCTACGATAGCTACTTTTTTACCATTAGACGGTGCTACTGCAACTTCTCCATTCCCTTGTGCCATCATGTAATCTGCCACAAAACGTTCAAGACGTCCAATACCTACAGATTCACCTTTTTTGCCTCTAACGCATTTTCCTTCACATTGATTTTCCTGTGGACAAACACGACCACAGATTGCTGGAAGTGCATTTTCAGAAGTAATAATTTCATAAGCTTTTTCAAAGTTTTCTTCTGTAATCGCATGAATAAACTCTGGAATTGGCACATTAACTGGACAGCCTTGTACACAAAAACGTTGTTTACAATTTAAACAGCGGCTTGCTTCTTCCATTGCTTGTTCTTTCGTATAGCCAAGAGATACTTCTTTAAAGTTTTTATTACGAACATTAGGATCTTGTTCTGGCATTTTTACTTTATTTAATGACATATTAGGCATTTTCTTGTCCCCCTATCTGCTGTTTCATACGACAAATATGTGCTTCTTGTTCCTTGTACATCCCTTGACGACGCATTGCTTCATCAAAGTCTACTAAGAAACCATCAAAGTCTGGGCCATCTACACAAGCAAATTTAGTTTCTCCGCCAACTGTTACACGGCAACCACCACACATACCTGTTCCATCAATCATAATAGGGTTTAATGAAACCATCGTTGGGATGCCAAGAGGTTTTGTATAATTAACTACCGCTCTCATCATCACAAGTGGTCCTATGGCAATAACTTCGTCATATTCATTACCATTTTCTATAAGTTCTTTTAAAATATCTGTAACAAATCCTTCTTTTCCTAAAGAACCGTCATTTGTTGCTACATAAACATTACTACATGTCTCAAATTCATCTTTGAGAATGACAAACTCCTCTGAGCGACCACCTAAAATAACATCACACTCAGTACCAAATCCAGCAAGTTTTTTAATTTGAGGATATAAAGGTGCTGCGCCAACGCCTCCACCAATACCGAGTACACGTTTTTTCTTTTCTAAGTGCGCTGCTACGCCAAGGGGACCTGCAACACTTGCAAGATAATCACCCTTTTCTTTTGCTGCTATTTTTCTTGTTGAATAACCTACTACTTGATAAATAATTGAAACTGTTTCATTTTCACGATCATAATCCTGAATCGTAAGTGGGATTCTTTCATCCCCTTCTTCTGCACATACAATTACAAATTGTCCAGGTTCACACTTTCTAGCTACATAAGGTGCATGTACAACCATTTTTTCAACAGTTGCATTAAGTTTGATTTTCTCAATAATTTGATACATCTCTTCCTCCTATTTATGTAAGCTCTACAATACTGATTGACTTTTCAGTAAAGAGGTCAATATATTTATCTTTCACCTTAACAATTGGTTTATAAACGCAAGCAGGATTAATAGCTACAACTTCTCCTATCTCTCCTGTACTAAGCTGCACATATACACCAATATAATAAGATGCGATATGCGTTAAAAAAGTTAATAATATTTTTGTGTCTAACTTACCAAATACACCTTCTTGCATAAGCTGCATAACATCAAAAGGTGAGTGTTTCTTCTTGTATGGCCTTTCAGAAAGCATCGCATCATATACATCTGCTACTGCTAATACTTTGGCAATATCATTGATGTTCTCACTATATACCCCATAAGGATAACCTGAGCCGTCAATCTTTTCATGATGCATTAAAATGCCTACTTTAACATCTAAACTAATACTCTTATCATCTTGGAGTAATTCATAAGAATAACGGGGATGCTTTTTCATCTCCTCAAATTCACTTTCTGTAAGCTTGCCTGGTTTATTTAGTATTGCTGGATCAACTTTCATTTTCCCTATATCATGAAGTAATCCTGCAATTAGAAGAGATTCTATCATATTATCCCCATATTTCATCCATTGCCCAATAAGCATACTTAGAAGAGCCACATTAATACTATGTGTATATGTATAACTATCCGCATATTTAAAGAGATTAATACAACCTATAATTTTAAAATTATCTTTAAAATTACTTTCTACATGTTTTTTGATTGTCTTAAACGCTTCAAAGTCTACTACATTATCATCTGCTACCTTTTGAAATAAAATCTTTGCTGTCTCAGTACAAAACTCATACTGTGCACGTGTTTCCTTAGAGATTTTCCACACAGTATCCCAAGAATTAACAGATATATCTACTTCATCAAAATGAAGACTCTTAAGATTTTCTATAATTTCTTTTGTTAACTCCTGCCCTTCTCCAACATAAACAATACCATTATCTAAATTACGTACAGGCTCGGCTGTAATCATCCCTGGCGTTGCTTCTGTTATCGGAATTGTAATCTTCGGCATTCTTCTTCCCCCTACACATGTATATATTTGTATAAGTAAAGTTTATACCATTTATCTGCTTTATACAAGAATTTGTAGAATAATTATTTAAAAAATATTAAATATTAATATTAAAATACCCACTTCTAAAAAGAAGTGGGTAAACTTCAACAGTCTTAGTATGTAATACCTTGGCTGTACATTGCATCAGCAACTTTTAAGAAACCTGCTACGTTTGCACCTAATACATAGTCATCTGGATGACCATACTCTGTTGCAGCTTCTCTAGCAATTGTATGAATATGTTTCATAATGCCTTGAAGTTTTTCATCAACTTCTTCAAATGTCCAACTATAACGCATGCTATTTTGAGACATTTCAAGTCCAGATGTTGCTACACCACCTGCATTAGAAGCTTTACCTGGCGCATATAAGATGCCTGCGCCTTGGAATGTATCTACAGCTTCTGGTGTACAAGGCATGTTAGCACCTTCAGCTATAGCAATTACACCATTAGCAACAAGTGTTTTAGCAGATTCACCATCTAATTCATTTTGTGTTGCACATGGAAGTGCAATATCACATGGAATTGTCCAGATACCTTTGCAACCTTCTGTATATTTAGCACTTGGATGATTTTCTACATATACTTTGATACGTTTTCTTTCAACTTCTTTGATTTGTTTAACGGCATCAAGGTCGATACCATTTTCATCATAAATGTAGCCGTTTGAATCACTAAGTGCAACAACTTTACCACCTAACTGTGTTGCTTTTTCAGCTGCATAAATTGCTACGTTACCTGAACCAGAAATAACAACTGTTTTACCTTGGAAGCTTTCACCACGTGTTGCTAACATTTCTTTTGTAAAGTAGCAAAGGCCATAACCTGTAGCTTGTGTTCTTGCAAGTGAACCACCATAGCTTAAACCTTTACCTGTAAGTACACCTGTGAATTCATTACGTAAACGTTTATATTGACCGAACATATATCCGATTTCTCTTCCACCTACACCGATATCACCAGCTGGTACATCTGTGTCTGGTCCAATATGTTTGCAAAGTTCTGTCATAAAGCTTTGGCAGAATCTCATAATTTCTCCGTCTGATTTACCTTTTGGATCGAAGTCACTTCCACCTTTACCGCCACCCATTGGTAAGCCTGTTAAAGAGTTTTTAAAGATTTGTTCGAAACCTAAGAATTTAATTACACCTAAGTTTACAGAAGGATGTAAGCGAAGACCACCTTTGTATGGTCCAATTGCACTATTGAATTGTACACGGTATCCCCTATTTACTTGTACATTACCATTGTCATCTACCCATGATACTCTAAACATTACTGCACGTTCTGGTTCTACGATTCTTTCAAAGATACCAGCTTTTACATATTGTGGGTTTTTCTCAGCGACTGGTTCCATGCTCAGTAAAACTTCTTTTACTGCTTGATGAAACTCTGGTTCTGCTGGATGATTTTTTACAACTCTGTTCATTAAATCTTGCATATACTCCGTACGAAATTCCATTCTAAATTCCTCCCATAGTCTAACTTTTCCTAGGTGACTATTGCGCCACTAATGGTATTTTATCATAAAATTATACAATTTCAATTATATTTTTATGTTTTTTTAAAAAAAATTAAATTTAATTGTTATTTTATAATTTAGGAAAAGCATTTTTCACTATTTTCTGATAATTATCATTGCCTCTATTGGCAAGTTTTCATACATCCATTTGGCATCTATTTCCTCTAAAATGATGTTGTTCCTATCTGTTCTTGCACCAATTGTATTACCACTACAGTTTTTAATCTGCCAACTATCATCTCGAATAACACCTTGAAAACCAAACTGATTGCTAATAGGCAACCAATAATTCGCACCTTCTTCATGCTTATCATCTTCATACACTTCTTCTTTTCCTTGTAAATAGTAAGTACCTATAGTTGGTTCAAATTGATCTTTTCCTACAGAACAGCTCATCTCACGAATAAGCTTTTCTCCTTTATATACTTTAATTACACTTGGTGTGCCAATTGTCATTTCTAACCATATACGATTATTAGTCAAAGTCGTACTTGTAAAACGTATATATTTCACATCGCTCTTCTCCCCACTAGCTGCTTGCACCTGAAAAGCTACATCATATGCTGTATCCGGTTTTAATAACTGACTTAATACAAACGTTGCATGATAAGAATCTGTTAACTTACCTGTAATTTTATTCTCTCCTAGTTGCATAATTGCTTTTACAACAGGTTTATCTGTTGTAATCGTTATACGTGGATATAAACCAATCCATTTATCTTGATCTTTAGGATACGTACTTATAATCTGAGGTTTTACATCTGTTTTTAAGGTTACATATTGTGTTGTTTCTAAGAAGTTACCACTTTTAGATGGCATCCCTTTTTTAAAAGCAATCTTATATTCTTTATTATTTTCTAAGACTTGATTTGGCGTAAATATAAAGCGTGTTGTATCTGTTTTCACCTTGCCATCCTCATCAGTTCGTTCTGCTGGTGTAATTGTAAAAGGTGTATCACTTTGTATATATTTTGAAATTTTATTCAAGTTCATCGGTGTATTAAATTGCACTAGAAAACTATTATTACTTGCAATTAACAACTCCGTTGTAGGTGTAATAATCTGCACAGGTGCTTTAAATTGTACAGGTATATGGGCTGTCTTCGTAATCCACTCATAATTACTATTTGCCTTTTGAATATGTATTTTTACTTTTTGCCCACAAATTTGGTTTTTTTCCTTTACTTTTAAAGATAATACACTTTTATTCAGCCACTCATAGGTATAATCAAAATTTGTCTCTGTAGGAAATTCACTTTCAATACGAATATACTTTTCAATATCCGTCCTCTCCATGGGGACTAAAAAGTTCACTGTAATCTCTGCATACTGATCATTTACCTCTACCCAGGTTAAGCAAAAGCTTCTCATGCACCACAAAAATATGAGTACACTCAAAATCCCTATTGTTAAAAACTTTAACTGTTTAGTACCTTTCATTTTATACCTCCATTCAAACCAACTCTTCCTCATATGCTTTCCTAACTTGTCTACAAAATATATATGAATGTAATAGGACAAACATACCACCTTTTTGAATTTTAAACATAAAAATACCCATGTACCTTTTTTGAAGTACATGGGTATTTTTATACACTAAAAAATGCCCAGAGCCGGAATCGAACCAGCGACACGAGGATTTTCAGTCCTCTGCCTACCGACTGAGCTATCTGGGCAAAAAGTTAAAATACTTAATCTAAATTTAGTGGAGGGAGAAGGATTCGAACCTTCGAAGCGTGTCGCAACAGATTTACAGTCTGCCCCCTTTGGCCACTCGGGAATCCCTCCAAAATCTTTATTTAATTCTTTATTATCATACCAAAGTATAATTATTATGTCAATACTGCTTTAATTAAAAAGCTATTAAATTTTATTAATATATAGTATAATAGTGTCAAATCATGCTGAAAAGGATGGGGAATTTATGAAAATATTAGTTGTATCAGATATTGAAAGTAATTATATCTGGGATTTTTTTGATAAAAATAATTTTAAAGATATAGATTGTGTTATTTCTTGTGGGGATTTGAAATCTAGCTATTTATCCTTTTTAGTGACTATGCTGGCTGTTCCTGTTTTTTATGTTCATGGCAATCATGATAAAAGTTATCGCACGTGTCCTCCTGAGGGGTGTGATTGCATTGAAGACAAAGTTGTTACATTCAAAAATATACGTATTGCTGGCCTTGGTGGTTCGATTGAATACAATGGCGGATTTTATCAATACCCAGAAGCTAAAATGCAAAAAAGGGTGAAAAAACTAATTCGCTGTGCAAAAAAACCTATTGATATTTTTGTTTCACACTCTCCCACCTTTGGTCTAGGCGATGATCCTAGTAGCTTTAGCCATGTTGGTTTCGAATGTTTTCATGATGTTTATGATAAACTTAAGCCAACCTATCATCTCTATGGGCACAATCATTTAACCTACGCTTCTCATGCAAAACGCTCAATTATACATAATGATATCCAGCTTATTAATGGCTACAATTATTATATTTTAGAAATCTAATTACACTATCAACCTACATATATAAAAATAAGATGAGCCTATTGCCAATCAACTTGTGCAATAGCTCATCTTATTTTTATTCTACTTTATAAACTTTAATCATATTGGTCATACCAGATATACCAAGCGGTACACCAGCCGTCATAACAGTTAAATCTCCCTGCTTTAAATATCCTGCATCTACAACACTGGCCAACGCATGACTGCATAACTCTTCTGTTTGTTGCTCTTCATTAATATAAAGTGGTACAACACCCCATGACATACTTAGCTGCCTTACAACTCGCATTTCAGGCGAACATCCCATGATGATACAAGCTGGGCGATACTTAGAAATCATACAAGCTGTACGCCCTGATTTGGTAACAGTAATAATTGCCTTTGCACGAATATCATGAGCTGTCGTACATGTTGCATGACTTATAGCACTTGTAATTGTAGGCGTAGTCACTAATTTTTGCATATTAAATCGCTTAATATAGTCAATATCTTCTTCTGTTTTTTCAGCAATACGCCTCATTGTCTGCAAGCTTTCTACAGGATATAAGCCAGCTGCTGTTTCCCCCGAAAGCATAATAGCACTCGTGCCATCATAAATTGCATTCGCCACATCTGTTGTTTCTGCACGTGTTGGCCTTGGATTTTTCATCATAGAATCTAACATTTGTGTTGCTGTAATAACTTGTTTACCAGCTTCATATACTTTCTTAATAATCATCTTTTGAATAGCAGGAACTGTTTCACTAGGCAGTTCAATCCCCATATCGCCTCTAGCAATCATAATGCCGTCTGCTACATTAATAATCTCATCAATATGTTCTACCCCTGCTGCATTTTCAATCTTAGCAATTACTTTTATATCTTCTCCATGATATTGTCTTAAAAAAGCTTTTACATCTAATATATTTTCCGCACATTGGGTAAACGATGTTGCAATAAAATCAAATTCATTTTGAATAGCAAATAATAAATCCTTCTCATCTTGCTCACTTAAAAACGGTAAATTAAGCTTGGTATAAGGTACATTGATTCCTTTGTGCGGACCAATAACACCATCATTTTTCACTTCACATATAAGTGCTGTATCATGCTTATCTATCACTTCCAATTCTACAAGACCATCATCTATAAGCACCTTTTTTCCTACTTCTAATTCCGCTATCAGCCCACTATAACTCACGGTAGCCCTTTCAGCTGTTCCTATACAAGGCAAAGAAGTCAAAATAAACTGCTGTCCTTTCTTTAACTGTACTTGTGCCTCACTAAACTCACCTAATCTAATTTCTGGTCCCTTTGTATCTAACAGCGCGGCTACTGGTTTATGATATTTTTCTCTAATCTCTTTTAACATACTAAATCGCCCTAAATGTTCCTTATGTGTCCCATGAGAAAAATTAAAACGTGCTACATTCATTCCATTTTGAATAAGTGATTCTAAGACATCCCCTTTATCTGTAGCTGGTCCTAATGTACAAATAATCTTTGTTTTAAGCATATAAATTTCCCCTTTTAAAATAATTATCTTAATACATTAATATAGTAAATATCTTATTTAAGGGGCCTGCTTCTTTCCATCCTCCTCATGCATATACAGCATTAAAAGCCGTTGTTGTAAGTATGACTTACGATGACACATATAATCATTTTGCCATTTTATAAAATACTTTTCAATTAACCCATTAGTTCTTGAAAAGTCTATCTCTATGCTAGGTACAATTCGTCTTATGCGCTTTACCGATTCGCCTATAATAATCTGAGTAGGCAAAGTCCCTATTTGTTCATTAGCAGCTGAGGGCAAAGTAAGTTGATTATACTTTTCTATCTGAATAGTCACCAAATAGTTCACTACTATTAATAATCCTACTATGAGCACTATACTCACAATCTGACTATGTTTTTTCATGCGCTTACTTTGACTGTTCAATATACTCCCCACCTTATATTCTCCTCAGAGATACCTCTTTTTTATCATATGCATCAAATATTTTATTGACTATTTTTTATTTTCATTTTTATACTACACCATTCCCTGTATTTAAGCAATAGGCATAATTCTTTTTAACTAAAAATACGCCTCTAACCTTTAAGGCTAGAAGCGTATTTTATAGTTTTACTGTATCATTTCAGCAAAGAAATAATTACATTCTTTCGTGGAATGTACGGCTGATAACGTCTAATTGTTGCTCTCTTGTTAATTTAACGAAGTTTACAGCGTATCCTGATACACGGATTGTAAGTTGTGGATATTTTTCTGGGTGATCCATAGCATCTAATAATACATCTTTATGAAGTACGTTTACGTTAATGTGTTGACCTGTTTGTCCAAAGTACCCATCTAAGATACCTACCATGTTAGCAACGCGTTCTTCTTCTGTTTTACCGATTGTTGAAGGTACTACAGAGAATGTGTAAGAGATACCATCATTTGCATCTTCGAATGGAAGTTTAGCAACTGAAGCACATGCAGCAAGTACACCTTTCGTTTCTCTACCGTTCATTGGGTTAGCACCTGGAGAGAATGGTACACCAGCTTTACGTCCATCTGGAGTAGCTCCTGTTTTCTTACCATATACTACGTTTGATGTAATAGTAAGAACTGATTGTGTATAGATAGAATCTCTATATGGTGTGTGTTTTCTAATTTCTTGCATGAAGTCTTTTACAAGTGCAACTGCAATTGAGTCAGCTCTATCATCATTGTTTCCGTATGCTGGGTATTCACCTTCGATTTTGAAGTCTACTGCAAGACCTTCTTCATTTCTTACAGGTGTTACTTTAGCATATTTGATGGCTGATAATGAGTCAGCTGCTACAGCAAGACCCGCAATACCACAAGCCATAGTTCTTACGATATCTGTATCGTGAAGTGCCATTTCAATTCTTTCATATGCATATTTATCATGCATGAAGTGAATGATGTTAAGTGCATCTGTATAAGTTTTAGCAACCCATTGTTTTGTGATTTCGTAGTTTTTCATTACTTTATCGTAATCTAAAACTTCGTCTGTCATTGGTTCGATGCCTGGAACTACTTTGATACCTGTTTTTTCATCTACACCACCATTGATAGCGTAAAGTACAGCTTTAGCAAGGTTAGCACGTGCACCGAAGAATTGCATTTGTTTACCAATTCTCATTGGAGATACACAACAAGCGATACCATAGTCATCACCAAATTGTGGTCTCATTAAATCGTCATTTTCGTATTGGATAGCTGATGTATCAATAGATACTTTCGCACAGAAGTTTTTGTAACCTTGTGGGAATTTATCACTCCAAAGTACTGTTAAGTTTGGTTCTGGAGCTGGTCCAATGTTGTAAAGTGTATGAAGATAACGGAAGCTGTTTTTAGTTACAAGTGAAGCACTCATATCTTCAAGCATACCACCAAGTGATTCTGTTACCCATGTTGGATCTCCTGAGAATAATTCGTTATATTCTGGAGTTCTAAGGAATCTGATGATACGAAGTTTCATGATGAATTGGTCAACAATTTCTTGAACTTCTTCTTCTGTTAATTTTCCTTCTTGTAAATCTCTTTCAGCATAAATATCAAGGAATGTAGATGTACGACCGATTGACATTGCTGCACCATCTTGCTCTTTAGTAGCTGCAAGGTATGCAAGGTATAACCATTGTGTAGCTTCTTGGAAGTTTTCAGCTGGTCTACTTAAATCGAATCCATACATTTGGCCTAATTCTTTAAGTTCGTTTAATGCTTTAATTTGTTCTGCTAATTCTTCACAGTCTCTCATTGTTTCAGCTGTGAATACTTTTGATCTAGCTTCTTTATCTTTCATTTTCTCTGCAATAAGACGATTGATTCCATAAAGAGCTACTCTTCTGTAGTCACCAATGATACGTCCACGTCCATAAGCATCTGGAAGACCTGTTACAACACCAGCTTTACGAGCTGTACGGATGTCTTTGTTGTATACATCGAATACACCTTGATTGTGTGTTTTTCTATATTTTGTGAAGATCTCTTTCATTTCAGGATCCACTTCGTAGTCATATGCATTTAATGCATTTTCTACTACTCTCATCCCACCGAATGGGTGACAACTTCTTACAAGTGGTGCATCCGTTTGAAGACCTACGATTTTTTCTTTATCTTTATCAATATAACCTGCAGCGTGAGATGTAATTGTTGCTACAGTTTTTGTATCTGCAAAACAACCTCTTTCTCTTTCTTTAAGCATAAGTTCGCTAAGGTTTTCCCATAAAGCTGTTGTATCAGCTGTAGGACCTGCTAAGAAAGAATCATCGCCTGTATACTCTGTGTAGTTATTAACGATGAAGTCTCTTACGTTAATTTCTTCTTGCCATTTACCTTCTTTAAAGCTTCTCCAATAAGTCATGTTTTACGTAGAAGTAAGTACTTACTTCTACTACACCCCCTTTGATGTAAATTCTAGTAAGTTTATTAAAATATAGAAAAGTCTAAAAATACCTTTTCTATTAAAAAATAAAGCAGAACAATTATGTATACAGTATACACCCCTGTTCTGCTATTAGTTTAACACACTTTATGTTAACTAGCAATATGTTATTAAATTATATTTTTTTACAACATTTCTTCGTTTTTGTTAAAAGCTTCTGTTCTACGACGAATTCTTTTTGCATAATCGATGATTTTACGTTCGTATGTTGTTTCCATAAGTGGTGAGGTAATCAGGAAATCTGCTGTTGATTGATTAGTAGCTACTGGAATATCATATAATGCTGCAATGCGCAGTAGTGCCTTTACATCTGGATCATGGGGCTGTGAAGCAAGTGGATCCCAGAAGAAAATCATAAAATCAATTTTACACTCTACAATACGGCAACCAATCTGTTGATCACCACCAAGTGGCCCACTATTATAAGCTGTTACAGGAAGCTGTGTTGCTTCTGCAATAAGTCTTGCTGTTGTTCCTGTGCCACATAAAAAATGTTTACCAAGAATCTCCTTATTATTTTGTACCCACTCAATAATATCTTGCTTACGATTATCATGTGCAATCAGTGCAATGCTTTTTTGTTTCTGCATCGTTACAAGTGTATAATCTTTATCCATAGTTGTCTCCCTTAGCTGTATAAATTTCGTATATTAATTTATATTATATAAAACACTACTTACTTTGACTAGATTTTTTTGTAACTTTTATACTCTTTTCCTATTTTATCAATAAAAATGCTTTTTTTCTTTTCATGGTGATAAGAAATATATAAATGCTGCTTTGCTCGTGTTATTGCCACATAAAAAAGGCGCATTTCTTCTGTAAGTTTATTCTCCTTAACACTACGGTAAGATGGGAATACACAATCATTACATCCAGCAATGTACACTTCATCAAATTCAAGACCTTTTGCCTGATGTACTGTAATAATAGGAATACGACCTTTAAAGAGATCACTTTGCTCAATCTCACTATAATGAAGTGCTGAAAAAGCTAAAAGGTTAATGATATTATCTTGAATAGAAAGTTCCTCTTCATTTAAGCCCTCAATCATACGATATAGTTCTCTAAAACCTTCCATTTGTTTCTTATCATAAAAGCCTTTAAATCCACAAACATTCATCATATAACTCATACTCTCTAAAATCGTATGACTGATAATATATTCTCGCAGTGCCATAACCTTTTCTTTGTATTCTTGAACATAGCAATAGTAAGCTTCTAGATATTCTAAGCGTTGTTGTTTCTTCTCCGCTATTTTAAGCCTTAAATGGGCAAGTACTTCTCCTGTAGCCATGATGTCCCAAAAGGCATTATGATTTGGCTTAGAATCTGTTTCTATAAGCTTTGATAAAGTATCTAACTTATGATTTGGCAGCTTAGGATAGACTTTACAAGCTAAATCTAATGTATCATAAACACTTTTCCCTTCTAAAGGTGGCATCTCATAACGACTGAGCATACTACTGATAATCTGCAAATCATAATTAATATTATGGCCTACAAGTACTTTACCCTTTGTAAATTGTCCAAGCTGCGTTAAGGCATCTTTGGGGGCTATTCCCTTTTTAGCAAGTTCTTCAT
Source organism: Clostridiales bacterium (assembly GCA_019418225.1). Classification (GTDB taxonomy): domain Bacteria; phylum Bacillota; class Clostridia; order Lachnospirales; family Cellulosilyticaceae; genus Cellulosilyticum. Next base: position 41,402 of record DYCF01000003.1, read on the forward strand.
CCGTGAAACCATGGACATAGACAGAGTCTCCTACAGACTTCGTCGGTTTAAGTAAAACGTCCAGTTTATTTGTTACGCCTTTTGCCCCATATTGAATAGCTGCTATCTGTATAATATCATCCTTGGTTGTATTAAGCCCAGTGGACTCTACATCCAGTACAACAACTTCATTTTTTTCGAAAGCTTCATCTAATTCTCCATAAGGGTCCCTTGAGGCCATACGAAACCAATCATGAAGATATAAATAGCTGTCTTTCGTTTGTCTTAATGCTTTAATAAGCCACTGTGGCATATTAATATACGGATGCTCACAAATTTTAAGCAAGGCATGACCATTTCGCATATTAATGCTGTAATCAAAGAAGGCCAGTAAATCTTTGATTTCTTTTCTTCTAAAAAATTTAGTATCCTCAATGACTGTACAAGAAATACCTTCGTGATTGAAAAATTTCGCAATATCTTTAGCATAACCATTTGTACGCGTTAATACGGCCACACTTCCTTTATCTCTACTTTCTCTAACGGATTTTGCTAGGCCTATGAGTTCACCCATTTTAGTCTCCGCTTCTAATATTGTAATGGGACTCCCTTTTTCTACCGCCTTAGGCATACACTGTATAGGATATAACCTGCTACTTGCAATATAGTCATTGGCTGCATTTAATAAAGTTTGTGTCGAACGGTAGTTTGTTGTAAGTGCAATTTCCTCTGGATGAAAATCTTGTTTAAAATTAGCCGTCATTTCTGCTGGACTAGAACCTCTCCATTCATAAATCGTCTGATTAAAATCACCAAACATAGCTAAAAAATGCCCCTGGGCAATATTTCTAATAATCTCATATTCACGCGAACTTGTATCTTGCATCTCATCTACTTGAATATGATGATATTTCATCTGCCATTTCTTTAAAATCTCTGGCTGCTCTAATAAATACTTGGCCTCTACAATCAAATCCATAAAGTCGATACAGTTATTTTCCTTTAAATAGCGGGTATAGGTATTTAAAAGCTGTAAGCCATATTTTTGAATAAAGCCTCTTGAACCTTTTGAGCCTACTGTTTCCCATATTTTATCTTCTTTAAAGTAATCATTCATAACTTCTCGGTAATTGTAACGCACTTCTATAGGCAGGCTTAAGCTATGACGTTTTACATTTTCAAAAAAACTTAATAAACTTGGATAATATAAATCGTCATCATTTAAACCATTTTGGGCAATAATCTTTTTAAGGATTTCTAAGCTATCTGTTTCATCAATTAAAGTACAAGGAAATGTAAAATGAGAAGCTTCCTTCTCCTGACTGATTAAATGATAACAATAGGAATGAAATGTTTTAATCGTCATATTTTTTGCCTCTTTAGGCATATAAGAAGTAATACGTTCTTTCATTTCTTTTGCTGCTTTATTGGTAAAGGTTAAACATAGTATTTGCTCAGGTAACACGCCTTGTTTCACTAAATAAGCCGTACGCATGGCAATTACCTTTGTTTTACCCGTTCCTGCAGGTGCTAAAACGAGTAGGCTTTTATCTACCGTTTCCACTGCTTGTTTTTGCATTGTATTTAAACTCTCAAAATCTCTTGCCAGCATAGTTGTCACCTCGTTTCTTCTTTATAAGATTATACCATATATTTTATTGCATCACCTTTTTTTTCATAGTATCATAAGGAAGTATTAAACTCTCTTATGACTAACAAAACGACTAACATTAACTTATTAGCTCAAATTTTGAGTGATATAGGCCTTGAGTTTCATAAACAATCCCCCCTCAAATGTAACGTCTATGTCATATGTACTAAAAAAATCTTACTATTTATATAGAGCGGAGAATTATAATGAATCAATTAATTACAATTATTGAAACTACAGTTTCAAACAACACTTTTATTAGTGCTACTTTAAGTAATCCACGTAAAGCTGTATACCCTAAAAAGGTAACGATTAAACCTATCCTTTTAGGTGAAGAAATAAAACTTCAGTTTACAACTTATAAAGATAACAAAGCTTATCATGAAAATTTAACTGCGGATGAAGCTATAAATACACTTACAGGCTATGGTAATATGTTTAAACAAATTCAGCTTTTCACTGCAGAAGCAGATTATCAAGTCCTTGTTAACAAAAAGTGTGAAGCTAATATGAAACGCAAAGCACCCTCTCAACAAATGCCTGCTTCTCTTTCTCATAATAGACAAAAAAATTATATTTTAGACACACCAGACTCTGTTCCTTTCTTACAGGCACTTGGTCTTATGGATGAAAATGAAAAAGTAAAACCTTCTAAATATGATAAATACAAACAAATCAATCGTTATCTTGAAATTATCGCAGATTCAATGAGTGGTCTTACTGCACGTCCTATTCGTATCATTGACTTTGGTTGCGGCAAATCATATTTAACCTTTGCACTTTATCACTACTTAACAGTAATCTTAAAAAAAGAAGTCCAAGTTGTAGGTCTTGATCTTAAAGCAGATGTTATCGCTTTCTGTCAAGAACTTGCTGAAAAACTAAGCTATGACAACTTAAAATTCCAAGTAGGTGATATTGGTAAATATACAACGAATCAGCCAGTAGATATGGTCGTTTCACTTCATGCTTGTAATACAGCAACAGATGCAGCCCTTGATAAAGCTATTGGTTGGGGTGCAAAGGTCATTTTAGCTGTCCCTTGCTGTCACCATGAAGCTTATACGCAAATTGAAAATGATGACCTTGCTTCAATCTTAAAACACGGCATCTTAAAAGAACGTATTGCTGCCCTTATAACAGATGGTCTTCGTGCTCAAATGCTAGAAGCTTGTGGCTATAAAGTAAATGTGATTGAGTTCATTGATATGGCCCATACACCAAAAAATATTTTAATTAAAGCGCTCTTAAAAGACCGTCCAAGCTTTTCTAAAGAGGCTTATGCCAAGTATCGTCAAACTGCAGATGCGTTAAACCTTTCACTTGCTCTTGAAAAAATGCTTCAGCCTCAAAAAGAAGAAATAAACACCACTTTAATGCACAAAGAAGAGATAAAATAAAATGCAGCAGCTCTTAAATAAGGAACATTTCTTATTAGATATTGAAACGAATGGTTTAAGCCGTGAAAAACATCATATCGTTTGCATTGGGGTAACTTATTTAAATACAGTAGGCGAAGTGATGACTAAGCAGTGGTCACTTCAAAAAGCTGAAGAAGAAGAAAATTTACTCAAAGATTTTATAAACTTTGCACAAGACTTTAAATCCGTCTATACCTATAGTGGCAAAAGCTTTGACTGGCCTTTTCTTCTTGCACGTATAGCACACCATAATTTAACGATTCCTGCTGCCCTTACCCTAGTAGACATGAAAAAGACACTTACGCTCTTATGTCCTACACGTACCGAATTAGAAAAAGCTTTAGGCTTTACAAGAGAAACTTCTTCTTCTGGTAAAACCCTCGTCAAACTTTATCAAACTTATGCAGCCTGCGGGGAAGCTATTTATAAAGACTTAATCTTAGCCCATAACTTAGATGAGCTTAAAAGTTTATTGGTATTTTATAAAGTATATTACATGCTTTATCATTTAAAGCGCTTTAATGCAGTAACCTACTTAGCTGAAACTGATGTGACGGCTCCACAGCTGCAGCTCGTTTTTAATTTACCTTTTACTTTTGAAACAAGCTTTACCTTCAAAGCAGAATCTTTAAGCCTTGAAGTCTCAAAAGATAGGACTTCCTTAAGCGCCACACTCCCACTTTATAAAGTGCCACTCAAAAAGCCATTAACGCCTATAAAAGACTACTACTATATTCCTTCACAACATCAACTTATGCACAAGTCTTTAGCAGCCTTTGTTCCTTCTGATTTAAAACGTAAGGCGACTAAAGACGAATGCTTTATTGAAAAGTTAGATACTTATTTTAAACTTTATACAACATTTAAGGCATCTAATGAACTTTGGTATGATAACGCTAAAAACTTCTACGTAGCTTATAAAGCAGATGAAGAGTTTAAAGCCATTGTAGTGAATCAATTATTTTATTATTTCTTTCAAAGTTAAAGGGATATGATGAAACTCGATTTCATCATATCCCTTTATAATTTAGCATCACTTATTTCTAATCTTCAATTTTACTTAAAAGCTCTTCTATACTCTTTATAAGAAATATTGCATCCATCTATACTTTTATTTGATGCTACTTCAGTTAAGTTTCCCTTTTGGGAATCCCATCCTAACTTTGTTGCTTCACAGTTACCTTTCTGGCAAGTATACAGTCTGTCCAAATGTTTTGGGCTGTAACTTCCCCTGCCTGGTTAGTTTCTGCAATCACTTCACCATTGTCATTATGTTAGTATTTCACAGTACCTTGACTTGATTCTTTGACTACTCGAATGCCTTCAGCGTCGTAGCTATAAGTATATGTTTTACCACCTGCTTCACACTGGTTTAATTCATCAAATGCATTGTAATTAAAACTTAAATCTGTGATTAAATCTACAGCACTAAGTGGTACTATATTTTCTGCTAGCGCTTCTTCTTGGCTTCCTATTTCAGCTGTATCTACTCTAACTTGTTCTATAGACTCTAATGGACTTTCTTGCGCTACTGTTTCTTTTTCTTCTGCTACTTCGACTACTAATGGCTCATCTGTAACTTCGTCTAAACTTTCATCTATTGTAGCATCTACTATGTCTTCTGTCGCTATCATTTCTAATACATTTGCTGTATTAGGTGTATCCTTTATGTGAGTTAGTATTATTTATAATTTAAATGCACAAACTTTCCTTTACATACTCAACTTAATATGTTCGCTCATCATGATTGATAAAACTACCAATGCTTGGGGCGTAGTATCTTGCACGTAAGTAGTAAAGTCCTGACTCTTCATCATAATACTCACCCGCATAACGAATAGGGTTATTGATACCCTCTACTTGGTCTAGTATATTCCCCCACTCATCATATTTGTAGGTATTAATAATTTGACCTTGCTCATTAATAATCTGTGTGACATCACCATGTCCATTAGTTACATAATAATAATACTGACTATTTACCTTTCTGGCAAGTATACGGTCTGTCCAGATATTTTGAGCTGTAACTTGCCCTGTCTCATTAGTTTCTGCAATTACTTCACCATTGTAATTATGGTAGTATTTCACAGTACCTTGGTTTGATTCTTTGGCTACGCGAATGCCTTCTGCGTCGTAGCTATAGGTATATGTTTTACCCCCTACTTGACACTGGTTTAATTCATCAAATGCATTGTAATTAAAGCTTAAATCTGTGATTAAATCTACTGCACTAAGTGGTACTATATTTTCTGCTAGTGCTTCTTCTTGGCCTTCTATTTCAGCTGTATTTACACTAACTTGTTCTGTAGACTCTGATGAACCTTCTTGTGCTGCTGTTTCTTTTTCTTCTGCTATTTCAACTACTAATGCCTCATCTGCAACTTCGTCTAAACTTTTTTGTATTGTAGCATCTTCTATGTGTTCTGTCTCTATTGTTTCTAATGCATTCTCTGTATTGGAAACCGCTTCTGATTCTTCTTCTGAAAGTTCTAATAGACTTTCTGCTTCCAATGTCTCAAGTATGGATTTTGCATTTGTAATGCTTCTATTGCCTCTTGAATCATATGCATAAGTAATATTACGACCATCTGTACTATTTACTGTTAAGAGTTGGTCTAACTTATCATAGGTATAATTGCTTGTGCGATTTCTTGTTTTACCATTTGTTAATTTCTCAGATTCTACAAGTTTTATAATATTACTATGTGCATCATAAGTATATGTATAGGTAGAGATCACTGTGCCATTTAAAGTATTTCTTAATTCTTTAAGGCGATTCATATTATCATAACTATAGCTACTTACAAGCTGACCGCTACCAACTGGTGAAGTAACTGTCTTCACTGTACCATCTGCATAGTAGTCATATGTAAATACTTTGCCATCTAGCTGAACGTTTTTAACTCTATTTAAGCGGTCCTGGCTATAATTCACTGTGAGTCCAAATGGATCTGTTAAAGTCGTAAGATAATTATTTGTATTATAAGCAAACTGAGTTTATTTATAATCTACACTTCTACTTAATACTAAGCCATTACTTGTATTATTTTTTGTAATACTTTTTCCCACACCAGTAACAGTGATACCCGTTGTTGCGCCATTAACATCATAGAAATAAGCTCTATTATTATTTTCAATACTTGTACCAGCTACAAGACCATTGCCATAATAAGTACTATAAATAGTCTTTCCAGATGGTGTGGTTTCACTTAACGCATTTCCTAACTTATCATAAGTATAAGTTGCTATTCTGCCACTAGGTGATGTTGTGTTTATCAGTTCATTAGCCGCATTATATGCATTGGTATGGATAAATGTTTTAGATTCTTCGCTTTGTGTGAAACTTAAATTATTACCATAACTATCATATGTATACTCACTGATTTGATTTTCAGCATCTGTTACTTTTGTAATTTGATTTAAAGGATTGTACTCATAGGATGTTACATACCCTTTAGGACTTATAAGTTTAACAAGATTGCCTGCAATATCATATTCTTTACTTATCTTAATAGGCGTACTATTTATCCCATCTGGATAAGTCTGCTGAGTAATCACATTACCTTTTACATCATAAAACTCTTTATAATGATTTTCACTATTTCCCCCGTTAGGTAAAAACTGAACAAACTTACTTCTTTCTATATCATTATAAGTAATAACATACTGACTATTATATACATCTGTAACTTTTATGACTCTTCCTACGCCATCATATGCATATACTATTTCATCATAGGTAGCTTCTCCAGAAGTGTTTTTAGTTCTTTCAATTATAATTTGATTATTTGCATCTCTAATATAATCAGCTACATTAAGATTTAATCTTTGAGTTAAAAAATCATTCTTTAAACTTCGCCAAATTTGTCCTTTATCATCACAAAACATAACTTCTGAGTTAATCAATGTAGCATCTTTAGTATCTACTGCCACCTTATAATTTTGCACTTTTACTTCACAAAGGGAGCGATTAATATCAGAGGCAATTAAATCCTTAGCATTATATGAATAAACTTCTTCTTTATAATAACTTTTATTGTCTTTTTCCTTATAAGTTGGATAAGTAATTCTTCTAACTTTACCATTTGGATAGTAACTATAAGTTGTTTGATTATTATTAGCATCTATTACAGATAATGGTTCGCCTTGAATATACTCATAATTATAAGTTGTGACGCGTGTCTGTCCATCTATTACTTCTGTTTCTTTTTCAACAAAGGCATTTGTCTTACTATCATATGTATAACGAATGGACTTATTCTTAACACCACTTGCGCTTATATCATATACCTCAAGCAAATGAATATTTTTTTTGACCAGGCATCGCGTTTTCTGAACGGAATATACGACCAATCTTTAAGTCCATGCCATTTCGTCCTGGTAATTCTAAATCAGTTACATTTAAGGTCAGTTCTCCTGTTAATAGTGAAATATATTCTTTAGTATCCTCCCTCTCATTAACTACCTGATTTTGCCCACCATTAGCTATAGAATAAGAACCTATGTTATCCCCATATTACATGTATTTCTCCTACTTTATTTTTAAATTTTTACTTTATGTAATTTTACCTTATGCCCAACGATAAGTGTACAGTTTACCCAATTTCCTTTCTATACATACTGTTACTTAATCACAAAAAAATGTGTTACAAAACTAACTCACTTAGTCTAGTAACACATTTTTCTCTACTACTTTTTTTTCTTTTGATAAAAGAATATTTTATTCGGTTCAAATCCGTAATCTTGGCACATGATAATTTGTTCTGTACTTCCTACAAATAGGATTCCCTCATCTACTAAAGCTTTGTTAAAGTTCATATAAATGTCTTTTTTAGCTTCTTCTGTAAAGTAGATAAGGACATTACGACATACAATAAGGTCCATGCCTGATGGATAAGGATCTTTTAATAAATTATGCTGTTTAAATGTAATTCTTTGCTTAAGCTCTTGCTTAACCACATAATGATCATCCTGCTTCATCATGTATTTATCTTTGAATTTAGCCGGTATATTCACTAAGTTGCGTTCAGTATAAATCCCTACCTTAGCTTTTTCTAGTACCTCTTTATCAATATCTGTTGCTGTAATTTGAAAACTTGTAAGTGGCATGAGACTTGCAAGTGTCATTGCTAATGAGTATGGCTCATCCCCCGTAGAGCAAGCTGCACTCCAGATTTTAATCGTACTTTTCTTTTGCATTAAAAGCGGAATAATATTTTTTTCTAATATATCCCACTGAGAAGGATTTCTGAAAAACTCTGTTACATTAATCGTTAAGTATGCCACAAAGTCTTCTAATGCTTTACAATCCTTCTTGATAAGCTGTACATAGCTATTGTAGCCATCACAGCCGTTTTTTTTAATAAGTGCATCAATGCGTCTTTTCATTTGATTTTCTTTATAACAATTTAAATCAATACCTGTGAGGCTTAGCACTTGCACCTTAAACCCTTCGTAATTCATATGTTTTCCCCTTTAGTCTTGTAGCTGATGCAGTTTGTTTACAACTGCTTCGATTACTAGATGCGGTGTTGAAGCACCTGCAGTAATTCCTATCTTCGTACAGCCACCAATCATCTCAGGCACTAATTCTTCAGCACCGGCAATGCAGTAGCTTGCTTTGCAGTTAGCCGCGCAGATTTCTTGTAATTTAGCTGTATTTGAACTTTTTTTGCTACCAAGTACGAACATCACGTCTACTTCTTTTGCAATAGTTTTTGCTTCTTCCTGACGCTCTTTCGTTGCACTACAGATTGTATTATTGATTTCAAAGTCTACGCCGTTATTCTTAAGTGCCTGGCTAATTGCATCTAGTACTTCTTTTTTATAGGTTGTTTGAGCAACTAATAAGTATTTTTTATCTTTATTAAATATGACCCTTTCTACTTCTTCTGGTGTTTTAATCACAATGCATTCGCCTTGTACCCAGCCACTGATTCCTTGAATCTCTGGGTGCTCTTTATTTCCAGCAATAATAATGCCATAGCCTTCTTTAGAGAATTTTTCTACAAGGCGATGAATTTTTTTGACATATGGACAAGTCGCATCCACAACTTCTGCTCCAGCTGCTTTACCTTCTTCATATACATCAGGACTTACACCATGCGAACGAATAATAAGCTTATTTGCTTTTTGTGCATGAATATCATTTGTTTCATAAATACCCTTTTCTTCAAGCTGCTTTGTAACAACTTCATTATGAATAATTGGTCCAAATGTGTAGGTTGCCTCTGTTCCTGCTTGTTCAAAGGCCATATCTACAGCACGTTTTACACCAAAGCAAAATCCGGCTGTTTTGGCAATAATGATTTCCACGTTTTAGTCCTCCTATAAACGTTCTTGTAATAATGCCATGATACGTTCTACGATTTCATCAATCGTCATATAAGTTGTATCAATTTCAATAGCATCATCTGCTTTTCTAAGTGGTGAGATTTTGCGCTGCATATCTTGTTTATCACGCGCCGCAATTTCTTCTGTTAACATAGCAAGGTCTGCTACTATACCCTTTGTTTCATATTCTTTGAAACGTCTCAAGGCACGTTCGTTCACTGAAGCTGTTAAATAAATTTTAAGTGTCGCATTTGGCATTACCACTGTTCCAATATCACGACCATCCATCACGACTGAAGTTTCTTCTTGCAACATACGCTGACTTGCAACTAAAGCTTCACGCACTTTACCATAAGTTGCTACCTTAGATGCTGCTGCTGCTACTTCGTCATTACGAATTTCTGCACTTACATCATGACCATTTAAATAGATTTGCTGACCTGCCTCAGACATTTTAAGTTTAATATCTAAATTTGGCATAAGTAAGCTTACTGCCTCTTCATCTTGATAGTCAAGACCTTGTTTAATGGCACCAAGCCCTACACTGCGATACATCGCACCTGTATCAATATAAATGCATCCTAAATTTTTAGCCAACGCCTTTGCAATGCTGCTCTTTCCTGCTCCTGCTGGTCCATCAATGGCAATTGAAAATTTCTTCATTTTGTTAACTCCTTATTTTGCTAAATCGGGTCTCAATACTTTTGCCCCTCTTAAATATTGGTGAATTGCATTTTTACGTGTAAGTCCATCTTTTTCCACCTGCATTTCGATCCGTATACACATCGAAAGTGAATTTTGTACATACATTTCTTGAAAACACATTAAAGATGCTTCTACAATGCCTATTTCTCTTGCTGCAACAGCCGGATAAACTGCATCTAAATCCTTTGTTGCTGTAAAGTGAATGGCAATAATCTCATCTAATTTAATGTGATTTTCTTTTATAACTGCTGTTAAAAGCTCTTTAGTTGCTTCTAGCATTTCTACTCTATCGTTATTTTCTACTGTAATCGCACCACGTATACTTACCATGCTCACTTTCTGCACCCCATTAATCAAATTTTTCTTTTTGTTCATCTAATGGTGATCCCCATAAATCACGTTGAGAATCATCATAAACCTCATATTCTACCCATATATTTTCTAAGTTTTCAAGATTAACTGCAATCTCATCTTTTTTCTTTAAGCTAATTGCCACAATAATAGCATTAATAATGCTTAAAGGTGCTACCAGTGAATCTACGAAAGAAACCATTTCACTACGGCCAATAAGTGCATAATCTGAGTAACTTGCAATCGGTGAAATGTAGCTATCTGTAATGGCAATAACTGTTGCATTTTTGCCTTGTGCAAATTCTAAAGCTTTCATGACACGTTTTGAATAACGTGGGAAGCTAATGCCAATGATCACATCTTCTTCTCCAATACGGTGAATAGCTTCAAACATTTCACTTACACTATTTGTATTTACCACTTTTATATTATCAAAAATAATATTTAAATAAAATCCTAAAAAGCTAGCAAGACCTGCACAACTTCTTACGCCTAAAACGTAAATTGTTTTAGCTTCAATAATCTTATCTACCGCTTTATTAAAAGCTTCTTCATCTATTTGTTCACGTGTATAACGGATTTTTTCTTCATCCATTTGAAGGACACTTTTTAAGACATGCTTTGTATCAATACGTTCTGTTGTCACTTCAAGTCGCTGCATAGCTGTCAATTTACTTTTCACAAGTTCTTCTAGGGCATCTTGGAATTTAGGATAACCATCGTAGCCTAACTCATTAGCAAAACGTACAACTGTAGATTCACTAACGCCTACGATATTACCAAGTTTAGCAGCTGTTAAAAAGACTGCCTTCTCATAGTGTTCTAAGATGTAATTTGCAATTAACTTTTGCCCTTTACTCAATTTTGGCATATTTTTTCTAATCCTATGGATTAAATCATTTTTACTCATTACTATTACCCTTTCTTTAGTTCTAAAGTGAACCTATATCTTCTATTATATCACACCCATTCTGTAAAACAAACTATAAAAATGTTAGAGTTGCACGAAAAGTGCCAGGTGTATCCGCCATTAGTATAAAAGGGCATGGATAAGTTGGTATCACTCTTTTTCTACCTCCGTCGCTATGCTCCAAGTCGAGCTAAAATGAGTAATACCAACTTATCCACACCCGACAATGTTTTAGGCGTCTGTATGGGCGGCGCTTTTGTACAAAATATTTTATCACATAAAAATAAGGAGGCTTGGCAAAATTCCTCTGTATTGCCATCCTCCTTATTCTTTTTAATATCATTTATTAATGTTTTTTATACTGGATATGCTTTGTTGTTTGTATCTGCCACATTTGGATCTACTTTTGTTTGTTGTGCTTCACGGTATTTGAAGAACTCAGTAGCTACTTGTGGGAACAATGCATAAGATAAAACATCTTCATCTTGTTGTTTGTACATTGCCATTTCTTTTTCTAGCTTATCTAGTTCTGGTTTAAGGAGATCCGCTGGACGACATGTAATACGTTCGTCGTCACCAATGATTTTCTTAACGATTTCTTCTTTAATAGGTACTGGTGTCATACCATATTCACCACGAACAATACCTTTAGATTCTTTTGTAATCATTTTATAACGTTCACCTGCAAGTACATTAAGTACAGCTTGTGTTCCTACGATTTGAGACGTAGGTGTAACAAGTGGTAAATAACCAAAGTCTGCACGTACTCTTGGAATTTCTTTAAGTACATCATCAAATTTATCTTCAGCTTTTTGTTGTTTAAGTTGTGATACTAAGTTTGAAAGCATACCTCCTGGTACTTGATAACGAAGTGTATTAATGTTGACTTCAAGTACTTTTGTACTCATAAGACCGCTTTCAAGTGCTTCTTGACGAATTGGTTTAAAGTATTCTGTAATTTCATTTAATGCTTCTGGGTCGATACCTGTATCATAAGGTGTCCCTTGAAGTGTTTTTACAAGTACTTCTGTAGCTGGTTGAGATGTACCCATAGCAAGTGGTGACATAGCCGTATCGATGATATCACAACCTGCTTCAATTGCTTTAAGGTAAGTCATTGAAGCCACCCCACTTGTATAGTGTGTATGAAGTTGAATTGGCATTTCAGGTACAGCTTCTTTTAAAGCTGATACAAGCTCTTCTGCTGCGTATGGTACTAAAAGTCCTGCCATATCCTTGATACAAATAGAGTTTGCACCCATATCCTGAATGCGCTTTGCAAGATTTACATAGTACTCTAAAGTATGTACATCACTAATTGTATAAGAAATAGCTACTTGTGCATGACCCTTTTCTTTATTAGCTGCCTTAACAGCTGTTTGTAAGTTACGAATATCATTTAATGCATCGAAGATACGAATATTATCAATACCATTTGCAATACTTTTTTGTACAAAGTATTCTACTACATCATCTGCATAGTGACGGTAACCTAAAATATTTTGGCCTCTAAAAAGCATTTGAAGAGGGGTATTAGGTGCAAGGTCTTTGATTTTACGAAGTCTTTCCCATGGATCTTCCTTTAAGAAACGAAGGCAAGCATCAAATGTTGCACCGCCCCATACTTCAAGTGCTGAGAACCCAACCTTATCCATCTTAGAAACAATAGGTAAAATTTGTTCTGTTGTCATACGTGTTGCAATTAATGATTGATGGGCATCACGTAATGTTGTGTCCATAATTTTAACTGGTCTTGGTTTAATACTAGCCATTTTCTAAACCTCCCTATATTTTATCTGCTTTCATCGTAATTTTAGTTATTAACCTCATACTTAACCGTAAATTGATAATAAGATACCAGCTGCAATAGCTGAACCAATAACACCGGCTACGTTGGGTCCCATGGCATGCATAAGTAAGAAGTTTGTTGGACATTCTTGTTGTCCTACTTTTTGAGCTACACGAGCTGCCATTGGTACGGCTGATACACCAGCTGAACCAATAAGTGGATTAATCTTCTTACCACTTGCAAAGTACATAATCTTTCCGAAGAGGACACCACCAGCTGTACCAATACAGAATGCTGTAAGCCCAAGTACAATGATACCAAGTGTTTGCGCTGTTAAGAAAGTATCTGCTTTTGTTGTAGCACCTACTACAAGACCAAGCATAATTGTAATAGCTGACATTAAACCATTACTTGCTACATCTGCAAGTCTACTTGTAGAGCCAGCTTCTTTTAATAAGTTACCGAACATAAGCATACCTACAAGTGTTCCTGCTGATGGTAAAAGCAGCGTTACAATAATTGTAACAGCAATTGGGAAGATGATTTTTTCTGTACGTGATACTTGTCGTAATTGACTCATCTTAACCATACGTTGCTCTTTCGTTGTTAAGAGCCTCATAATAGGTGGTTGAATAACTGGTACTAATGCCATATAGGAGTATGCCGCCACGGCAATTGGTCCTAAAAGGTCTGGGGCTAATTTTGTTGTTAAGTAAATAGCTGTTGGCCCATCTGCACCACCAATGATTCCAATAGAAGCTGCTTCATTTGGTGCAAATCCGAGAAGAAGTGCGCCTAAGAATGCAAAGAAAATACCAAGTTGTGCTGCTGCACCTAAAATTAAGCTTTTTGGATTAGCAATAAGTGGTCCAAAGTCTGTCATCGCTCCTACCCCTACGAAAATAAGAGGTGGGAAAATCCCAAAGTCTTTGCCCATTGATAAGTAATAGAAAAGTCCACCTGGTTGGAAACCATCTTCATGGTAAATACCAATAGGTGCATCCTTTATACCGATATCTGGTAAGTTAACAAGAAGCATACCAAAGGCAATTGGTACAAGTAATAAAGGTTCAAACCCTTTTGCAATTGCTAAATATAATAAGACGCATGCTACTGCAATCATTACTAAGTAGCCATACTCTCCCCCAATGATTGTTGCAAGACCTGATTGCCCTGCGAAATCCTTGATGGCTGATAAAAATTCACTCATCATGATGTACGTTCCTCCTTTTTTTATTATGGTTTGGAACTAGTTAAGTGTTACAATCACGTCATTTGTTTCAACTGCACTACCTGCTGTTACATTGATAGAGGCAACTGTTCCTGCACTTGGTGCAACCACTTCATTTTCCATTTTCATAGCTTCAAGAATAGCAACTACTTCGCCTTCTTTGACAGCTTGTCCTGCACTTACTTTAATATCTACAATTTTACCTGGCATTGGTGCAACTACTTTTGTGCTTCCTACTGCTACTGGAGCTGGGGCTGGCGCTGCTGCTTTAGGTGTTGCCACTGGTGCTGCTGGTGCTACTGAAGGTGTAAATGTGCCACCTAATTCTTCTACTTCTACTTCATATGTATTTCCATTTACAGTTACTTGAAATTTTTTCATTGTTAACGGCCTCCTTAGTTTTAAAGTGATTTTCTTTCAACTTTTCTTAAAGATCTTACTTGTAATTTATCACTTGTTGTTCCCATACTTGCTGCAATAACAGCTGTAATTACCGCCACAAGTTCTAAATCATCTTGCTTTTTCTCTTCTTTAACCACTGTAGCAGCCACTTCTTCTTGTGCAGCTTTTATTTCTTCTTTTACCGCTGCCTTAGGCGCTTCTGGTTTCTTGGTAAGTGCTTGCATTACTTTTCCTAAAATAACAATCATAAGGATTAAAAGGAATAATACTGCAAAAACAACAACAACCCCAATAAAGAAAGTATTTAAACCTGCAACAAAATTACTTATATTCTCGCCCATTTTATTCACCACCTTTAGTTATTGGGTTATTAACGAACTTTAGTTGCTAATACTTCTAAAGCAGCAATGATACGTTTACGTGTTGCGGCTGGTTCAATAATATCATCTACCATACCTTTTTGTGCTGCTGCAAAAGCACTACCATGCATTGCTTCATATTCAGCAACTGCTGCTGTATACGCTTCTACACTCATTGCACCGCTTTCAAGTTCCTTACCATACATAATCTTCATAGCACTCTCTGATTTTAAGCTGCCAATCTTAGCTGTTGGCCAAGCATAAACCATATCAGCACCAATTGATTTACTATTCATAGCTACAAAGCTACTACCATAACCTTCACCTATTAAAACATTTACTTTAGGTATACTAGCACTAGCAAATGCTTTTACAAGTAAGCTAGCTGCTTTTACAATACCGCCTTTTTCTGTAGCTACTGTTGACTCAAACCCTTCAATATTTGTAAACGTTACAACTGGTACATTAAAATCATCACAAATACCTACAAAACTTGTTACCTTTTTAATACTAGCATCATCTAATTTAGCTTCTGCATTGGCAATTACCCCAACTGTTCCACCATCTAAACGCATAAATGCTGTAAATGCACTCTTGCCATAAGCAGCCCCTATTTCAAGATATTCACCGTTATCAGCTACCGCTATCACAATGTCCTTTACACTTTGTGTTTCAAAATCAAAGTTATTTAGCGATGCCTCTACACGGTTAATATCATCTGTTACTGCATAAAATGGTACCTCATCACTATTACTTTGTGGTAAATAACTTAAAAGTTTTCTTACCTCTTCAATAAGTGTTTCTTCTTTATCTGCTATAAAGTTTGCAAGACCAGTTTCTTCAAAGTGAACTTTAGCTGTTGCAATATTTTCAAATGATGCTTCTTTACTATCTAAAGTATTTGGACTATTTAAGAAGACACGTGCTGATTTGCTACTCATAAATACAAAATCCGAAAGACCTGCAATAAAAGAAGCTCCCCCTGCACAATCTCCTACTACTACTGCAATTTGAGGAATAACACTTGATGCTTCTGTCATTTTGCTAAAGATTTCCCCATAACCTAAAAGTGCATCTATATTTTCTTGTAATCGTACGCCCACTGTATCTAAGAATCCTACAACTGGTGCACCTATTTTTAATGCATCCTCATAAATTCTTACAATTTTTTTTGCATGCATTTCCCCTATAGCACCACCAAGTACACTACTGTCTTGGCTATATACATATACCGGATTACCATTTACAGTACCATATCCAGTGACTACACCATCTGCTGGTGTATCTACTTCTGTCATATTAAATGCTGTACTTCTACTTGCTACAAAAGCCCCAATCTCAACAAAGCTATTTTCATCCAAAAGTGCATCAATACGATCTCTTGCTGTAAGTTTGCCTTGTGCAAGAGCTGCCTTCTTAGCTTCTTCGTTGCGTTTCATAACAATAGTGGTCCTACGAGATTCTAATTCAGATAATTTTTCTAAAGTGCTCATCTGGTATCCTCCATCTAAAAATTTTTAAAACAAAGTGTAAAAATCGTCTTCTATATTTTACTAAACACAAGTATAATATGCAAGTTAAATAACGAATTTTCTACTTTTTTAAACAAAATTATTTATTTGTTAGTAATTCAAATACTATTCAAACACCATTGGTCTATATGGCATTTTGCACAAAAAAATAGAGCAAATCTTAACGATTTGCTCCTGCAATTTTCTTTAAATAATTAACTTCTTTAGCAGTTAATTTACGGTATTCACCTAATTTTAGATTTCCTAAGTTTAAATCACCCACAGATCTACGATTAAGAGAAACCACCTGATGCCCGATAGCTTCACACATTTTACGCACCTGACGATTACGACCTTCATGGATTGTAATAGCTAAGCGTGTTGTTTTCTCTGTTTGTGCCATTATTTTCACCTTAGCAGGATATGTTCTACGCCCATCAATCACTACGCCTACTTCTAGACGTTTCACACTTTCTTCACTTACCTTACCACGCACTTTAACCTCATAAGTTTTATTTACATCATGTTTGGGATGCGTTAATCCATAGGTTAATTCTCCATCATTGGTAAGAATCAAAAGCCCTGATGTATTTAAGTCTAATCGACCTACTGGGAAGATTCGCTCTTCAACATCTTCCATAATATCTAATACAGTCATGCGACCTTGTTCATCCTGTACAGTGGTTACACAGCCTGTTGGCTTATTAAGCATATAATATACATAATGTTTTTCTAAAGTAATAACTTCACCGTTAAAACGTACTTCATCTCCTTCTTCTACACATGTACCAAGTGTTGTAACAATTTCACCATTGACACTTACTAAGCCATCTAATATATAGGCTTCACATTTACGTCTTGATGCGACGCCACAAGTCGCTAAATATTTTTGTAATCTCATACGATCCCCTTTATTTATTTTTTATCCAATTTTTAATGTAATCAAATACATTTGCCTTCTTAATGTTTTCTTTGGCTGTAAGCGGTGCACTAGCTAAAACAGTGCCACCACATAATACCTGTACTTCTCCAACAGTGTCACCTTCTGCAATAGGCGCTTGTACGCTAGGTGGTACAATCTTTTTCAAAACTAAGTTTTCCTTTTCTACTGCTGTTAAAGGCAATACAATTTCTTCATCACAAGCTAAATCTATACTTTTTACAATAGCCTTCGTCACAGGTACATTTATATAGCTACGGCTTGGTGAAAGCACCTGTACTTTTTCATAATTCTTAAAGCCATAATTCATCATATTTATAACATCTGTGTATTTCCTTGTTTTGCCAGCCTTTCCCCATCCTGAAGCTAATGCAACACCTACAAGCTGCATATCATCGCGGTTAGCACTTCCTACAAAACAATGTCCAGCTTTATTAGTAAATCCAGTTTTCATACCATTCGCCCCTGTATAACTGTATAAAAAACGATTCTTACATTGTAAATCATGGCGTCTACTGCCTGGTACTTCCTTAGTTGGAATACTAATAAGCTCTGTCGTCACAATCTTGACGAATTCTGGATTTTGTACAGCATAGCTCGCTATAATTGCCATATCATAAGCAGATGCATGATGACCTTCTGCATCTAAACCATTTGGTGTTTTAAAGGTAGCATTCTGGGCACCTATTTCTCTTGCCTTATCTGTCATCATCTCACAAAAATGTTCTACAGAGCCACCCACATGTTCCGCAATAGCTACTGCAGTATCATTATGAGATTCCAACATAAGAGAATATAATAAATCACCCAAACGCTGCTTCTCTCCAATTTGTAACTTTAGCTTAACAGGTGGAGCACAACAGGCTCTCTTTGAAGCTGTTACAATATCATCTAAATTGCCATTTTCCAAGGCTACAATACACGTCATAATCTTCGTTGTACTCGCCATAGGCAAGGGCTCATAACCATTCTTTTCAAATAATACACGGCCACTTTCTACTTCCATAAGTAATGCACCCTTAGCTTTTACATCAGGAAGTTCACTTCCAAGTACAATTTGACTTATACACATAAAAAGTGCCATGACTAAGGCAATTCCTTTTCTTTTCATACTGCCACTCCTCAATTCAAGATTCATTCTATAACAGAAA
The DNA here is from genome assembly GCA_019418225.1 of Clostridiales bacterium. Classification (GTDB taxonomy): domain Bacteria; phylum Bacillota; class Clostridia; order Lachnospirales; family Cellulosilyticaceae; genus Cellulosilyticum. The sequence goes on from DYCF01000003.1 coordinate 60,135, forward strand.
TCTTCCCTCATATGAAGTGGTTTTATACATTTTTTGTGAATTTCATTAACTATTCATTGTCATCCGGCATTTCATGGTCTAATAATGTTGTTTGTTCTCCCGGAAGATCTTCATAATAATTAATTTCTTGTTTAACCTCTTCTTTAAACTTCTCTAAAAGTTCTTCTTTAACTTTAGGCATCTCATCTAAGTTTCTAAAACCAAAGTGTCTTAAGAAGTCATTTGTTGTGCCAAATAATATAGGCCTTCCAATAACATTAAGCCTACCAACTTCCTCAATAAGTCCATATTCTAATAGACGGCTTATGGCATGTTCACACCTTACCCCTCTAATATCTTCAATTTGCGTTCTTGTAATCGGCTGCGAATACGCAACAATTGCTAATGTTTCAATTAAGGCTTGTGTCAATAAATGCCTTACAGGCTTTTGCCTAAACTGCTGAATAATATTTAAGTGCTTTGGTGCAGTACACATTTGGTAGCCATCATCTACTTCTATAATTTCAAGTCCGCCGTTACTTTCTTTGTAACTCTCATTGAGCCTATGAACTGCTAGATTAATATTAATCTCTTCCACATCACAAAGTTCACAAAGCCTTCTTAAAGGAATAATGTCTCCTGAATAAAAGAGTAGCGCCTCAATGCTACTTTCAAGATCTGTTTTAATCACCCTCTGGTCCTCCTACAATAATAATGTCCCCCTTTGGGTCCTCCTGTGTAATCATTACTTGCTTTTTATGAATAAGTTCTAAAAGCGCCATAAATGTTACAATAAGCTCAATCTTAGGCATATTTTTCGAACAAATTGTAAAGAAAGTGGTTCTGCCATTTAAAGCAATTAAATTAGTGATATATATACTCTTCTGCTCAATGGTATACGTATCTTTCTTTAAAATATTATGGTCAATTTTACGTTCAGACTTCGTCTTATTTTCCCACTCTTTTTGCCTCATAAGTTCATTAAAGGTATCATAAAGCTGATTAAGGGTAAGCCTATCTAAAATACCACTGTAATCTGGCTCATAATCTGGTAAATCCAGATGTGCCATGCGGTTTCTAAAACAGTAACGATCTGTATCCACTTGACATTCACTAAGTTTTTCAGATACATACTTTACCTTTTTATATTCAATAAGTTTTCTTACTAATTCTTCTCGTGGATCTTCCTCTTCTTCCTCTGCTTTAGGATGCTTAGGTAGTAACATCCTCGACTTAATATATAAAAGCGTTGCCGCCATCACTATAAACTCACTCATTTGTTCCATTTCAACTTCTTTAGCATCTTCTAAATATGCCATATATTGATCCGTAATAGATGATATTTCAATATCATAAATACTCATCTTATTTTTTTCAATTAAGTGTAGCAATAAATCCAGCGGGCCCTCAAAGTCTTGTAATTTAAAAGTTACAGACATTTTCTCCCTCCTGTCAAATGATATATATATAAGTGTATCCGCTTACTAGAATTTATGCAAGTATTTATGGATATATTGTTAGAGATTGTCTTTTTATAAGTCATCTCCACGAAGTCTGTATGTAAATGAGCCTATCACAAAATTAACTTTTGACAGACTCATTTAATTTATGATACTATATTTAATTCTTTTCTTTAGACACTCTAAAGAATCGTTTTGCCATATATGGTAACATTTGTTTAAGTGTTGCTTTATCCATATCACTGGCTGCTACAATATTACCTTCACCTACTGTTTCTCCTCCTAAATAATAAGTAACACTACCCACTACATCACCTTTTTTAACGGGTGCAATCACAGGATTTCTTGTATAAGCAATTTCGTAGGTAAGTTCTGCATTACTACCACCTTTAGGTACTACGAATCCTTTAGTCTCATCTGTAGCTACATCCAATGTTTCTGCTGTACCTTTTTTAATTGGGACACTACCAATAATTGTTCCCATTTCTGGTCCCATTTTCACTTTATAGTTAGCAAAACCATAATCTAGTAGCTGCGCCGCTTCTCTAAAACGAATTTTACCATCTTGGGCGCCCATGATAACAGCAATAAGCCCCATATTATCCCTCGTGGCTGTAGCACTTACACAGTGCTTAGCTTCTGGTGTGTAACCTGTCTTAAGACCTGTAATACCACTGTACCATTTAAGCATTTTATTGGTATTAGAAAGTACAAACTCAGATTCACCCCGTCTTGTACGATGCACAATAGAGTCCATCCAAGTAGTTACAACCTTTGTTATCTCAGGATAATTCTTTACAAGTTCTCTTGACATGATAGCAATGTCTCTTGCTGTAGATACATGTCCTTCTACATGTAAACCACAGGCATTTTTAAAGACAGTATTATTCATACCGAGCTCTTTAGCCTTATCATTCATCATCTGAACAAATTGTTCTTCACTTCCTGCTACATATTCACTCATAGCAACAGCTGCATCATTAGCAGAAGCTATACAAATACATTTAACAAGATCACGAACCGTCTGTTCTTCTCCTGGTTCCATAAATACCTGTGAGCCACCCATATGAGCTGCATGCTCACTAATTGTAACTGTATCATCCCAGTTAATTTTACCTTGTGCAATAGCCTCATTAATAAGCAATAAGGTCATAATTTTTGTAATACTAGCTGGTGGATAAGGGGTATCTGCTTCCTTTTCAAGTAATACCTTTCCGCTAGACTCTTCCATCAATATATAACTTCTTGCTGTTTCAGCCATTGTGCTACTTGTTTTTTGCTCACTACTTGCAGGTGCTGCAAAAACCTGAGAAAAGACAAGAAGCACAGTTAATACCCAAATAAGTAACGACCTTCTCATAAGTCTCCTCCTTGTATCTTTTGCTTCTAGTATTTGTTATTTGAGGCAAATTATACTTCGAACGATTATTATGAAAAGGTCGTTTAGTCATATATTATTTCATTAGTCAATTAAGTCATATATAAGTGTATTTTTAGAAACTACCTCTGTGCTCACTGTATAAGCTTCCACAAGTGTACGTGTAGCTTCTTCTAAGCGACGGTCATCATTGTAATAAAGTGTTGCCACTGGTTCATTTGGTGTAACTGTATCGCCGATCTTCTTATGAATAATAAGCCCTACACCTAAATCAATGCTACTTTCTTTTGTTTCACGACCTGCTCCAAGAAGTAAAGCTGTCTTACCTACTTCTTCTGCATCAATAGTCTTTACATAACCCGTTTGTTTTAAATAAATGGGTCTTGTATGTGCTGAACCTGGTAATAAACTATAATCATCGATTGCTGCAATATTTCCACCTTGTAATCCAATCCATTCTTTTAGCTTTTCTACTGCTTTACCATTTGCAAACATTTCTTTAATCCTATCTTCAGCTTCTGCTATTGTATCGCATACTTTAGCAAGTACAAGCATACGACTACCTAAAGTAATTGTAAGCTGTGTTAAATCTTCAGGTCCATTTCCTTTAAGTGTCTCAATTGCTTCAATAATCTCCAAAGCATTTCCTACTGCAAATCCAAGTGGTTGACTCATATCAGAAACTACAGCAACTGTATTTCTACCAACATGTTTACCGATATCAACCATTGCTTTACCTAATGCTTTAGCATCTTCAAGATTTTTCATAAAGGCACCACTACCACACTTAACATCTAATACGATAGCTTCTGCTCCTGATGCTATCTTCTTAGACATAATAGAACTTGCAATAAGAGCAATATGGTCTACTGTAGCTGTAACATCTCTTAAAGCATAAAGCTTCTTATCCGCTGGTGCTAAATCTCCACTTTGACCTACTACAGCAATACCATGTTTATTGACATTATCCATAAATTGTTCTTCTGAAAGTTCTACTTTAAAGCCATCAAAAGATTCAAGTTTATCTACTGTTCCACCTGTATGACCAAGCCCACGACCTGACATCTTTGCAACCTTTACACCAGCTGCTGCTACAAGAGGTGCAAGTACGATTGTTGTTTTGTCTCCCACACCTCCTGTACTGTGTTTATCTACCTTTATACCTTCAATACCTGATAAGTCAATAGTATCCCCACTATTAGCCATTGCCATTGTAAACTGTGCTGTTTCTTCAAGGCTCATACCTTGAAAATAAATCGCCATCAAAAGAGCAGACACCTGATAGTCTGGAATTTCTCCTGCTGTATAACCATTCACTACAAAATCAATCTCTTGTTTTGTTAAAGTCTTTCCTCTTTTTTTGTGTTCGATAATATCATACATTCTCATAGCCCAATTCTCCTATCCATCTTACTACTTATTTCGTAACTGCTTGTAAAAAACTTGTCCCAATTGGAAGTTTTGGAAGCTCAAACATTTCACAAAGTGTTTGGCCAATATCTGCAAAGCTATCACGTGTGCCTAAATTCACACCTGCTTTTACTTTATCGCCAATCACAAGAAGTGGTACATATTCTCTTGTATGGTCACTACCTGGAGCTGTTGGATCACATCCATGATCTGCTGTAATGATTAATACATCATCTTCTGTCATAGCATCTACAATATCTTTTAAACGTTTGTCAAAAGCTTCTAACCCTTCACCGTAGCTTTGTGGATCTCTGCGGTGTCCCCATTTCATATCAAAGTCTACTAAATTAGTGAAAATAAGTCCTTCTGAGTGCTTTTTCATAAAGTCTAATGTAACATCTACACCATTCATATTGTCTTTTGTATGAATAGCTTCTGTAATTCCCTGACCATTGAAAATGTCTTCAATTTTACCGACTGCATAAACTGGTACGCCTTTTTCCTTGCAGTATGTGAGTAAGTTTGGTGCTGGTGGGGCAATTGCATAATCACGACGATTTGCTGTACGCGCAAAATTACCAGGTGTTCCTAAGAATGGTCTTGCAATAACACGTGCCACTTCATGTCTACCTGTTAATAATGCCCTTGCAATTTCACACATTTTATATAATTCTTCTACAGAAATAATTTCTTCATGTGCCGCAATTTGGAATACACTATCTGCAGATGTATAAATGATAGGATATCCTGTTTTCATATGTTCCTCACCAAGCTCATCTAAAATAGCTGTTCCTGATGCTGGACAATTTCCAAGTGTTTTTCTGCCGATTTGTTCTTCAAAAGGTTTCATAATTTCTTCTGGAAAACCATTTGGATAAGTAGGAAAGGCTTCTTTTGTATAAACACCTACCATTTCCCAGTGCCCTGTTGTTGTATCTTTTCCTTGTGAAAGTTCTCCAAGTCTTGCAAAAGCACCTTGTGGTTTCTCACTTTTTGGAAGTACTTCAATACCATCAATATTACCAAGCCCGAAGCTTACCATATTAGTAAGATCTAATGACTTACAATGTGTATATGTGTGAGATAAAGTATTTACCGCTCCATCTCCAAATGCATTTGAATCAGGCATTGCTCCAATTCCTACGCTGTCTAAGACTATCCATATTGCTCTTTTCATCTTTTACACCTTCCTAATTCATAAAATTTATATGCTTATAGATCCTGATGTTTCAATAAGTAGCTTTACGCTTATACTTATTGTACCATAATCTAGCAAATATTTCATAATGATTTGTAGTTTATGTTAACTAATTATTTTCTATTATCCCTATAAGTATGTCACAGCTATCATCTTCTATTCATTCACTCTCTATGAAGTATTTTTTCTCTCTGAAACCGCCTCATAAAAAGCCTATAAAAACAAAAAAATAAGTGACCGCCTGTGTCACTTATTTTTGAGTTATGCTCTAGGATGTGCTTTATTATATACATTAATAAGCTCTTCAGTTTCTTCATTAAGATGCATATACATCTGCGTTGTAGAAATATCTGAATGTCCTAACATCTGCTGTACAGACTTAAGATTTGCACCATTTTGAACAAGATGTGCTGCAAAAGAATGTCTAAGCATATGTGGTGTAATTTCACCTTGAATATTTGCGTTCTTTGCATAAGTTTTAAGTATCTTCCAGAAACCTTGTCTTGTCATAGGATAACCATTACAGTTTACAAACAACGTTTGATCTGCAATATTTCTGACAAGTATATGGCGTACATTTGCCAAATAATTGTGAAGTGCTGATACAGCTGACTTCCCAATAGGGATTGTTCTCTCATGCTGCTCATCACGACATATAATATAACCTTGTTGAAGATTAATATCTGTGACACGTAGTGATATGAGTTCCGATACCCTAATGCCTGTAGCATATAATAGCTCTAACATAGCACGGTCACGAATACCCTTTGTATCATGAACATTAGGTTGTTCTAATAAAGTACAAATCTGAGTTTGACTTAAAACCTTAGGTGGTTTCTTTTCAATCTTAGGTAGTGCAATCATACGTGCTGGATTTTGAACAAGTAACTCCTCTTTAACAAGATACTGACAAAAAGCACGAATAGAAGCAAGCGTTCGGGATATTGTTGCAGTTGACTTGCCTTTTTCCTTCAATTGATTTAAATAAGCATCAATCTTCTTATCTGTGAGCATAGAAACTTGGGTACTTTTTTCTTCTTCCATATATTTCTCAAAATATCTTAAGTCCCTCTCATAAGATTGAATTGTATTGCTAGAAGCACGCTTCACATGTTCTAAGTAATATAAAAATGATGTAATATACTCCTCCATAACAATTCCCCTTTTTAAACCGACATAATATTGCTAAAATTTATATTGATTATATTATAACTAAAATGACTTTTCATGTCTATATTATTTCATTTTTATATACTTTTTTGTATTTTTATCAAAATCTTATCCCGTATTTAAAGATGATTTTGGTAAGTTTACCTATGGATTTTTAGTCAAATAAGTTAAATATGTATTTTTATTCACTCTTATGATTATTTATCTACCAAACTGCCTAAAACGTGCATAACGTTCCTTCACTAAAGTTTCCTTACTTTTCGTCTTTAATAACTTAATTTCTTCAATGAGATATTCCTCCAAGTTTTCTGCAGCTAATTCTTTTTCTTTATGAGCGCCTCCACCAGGTTCATCAATTATGGCATCAATTACACCATAGCGACGGAGGTCTGTAGCTGTAAGTTTCATCGTTTCTGCCGCTTCTTCTGCACGAGAACTATCTTTCCAAAGAATACTTGCAAAGCCTTCAGGTGATAAAATAGAATAAGTTGTATTTTGTTGCATAAAAACTCGGTCAGCTACACCAATTGCTAGTGCACCACCACTTCCACCTTCACCAATAACACCCGCAATAATAGGTACCTTCAGACTTGCCATTTCCATTAGATTTACAGCTATGGCTGTCCCTTGTCCACGCTCTTCAGCCCCTACGCCACAATAGGCTCCTGGTGTATCAATAAAACATACAATTGGCCTATTAAACTTCTCTGCTTGTTTCATTAAACGTAATGCTTTGCGATATCCCTCTGGGTGAGTCATTCCAAAGTTACAATCAACATTTTCTTGCAAATTGCTACCTTTATTATGTGCAATAATTGTGACTTCCATTCCACCAATTTTGCCAATACCTCCAATCAAGGCCGGATCATCTCTATATAATCTGTCCCCATGTAATTCAATAAAATCTGTTACAAAACTATCAATATAATAACGGCTACGTGGCCTTTCAATTTTTCTTGCAATTTTAACACGTTCCCAAGCTGATTCCTTACTACGAATTGCTGGAATAAGCTTACTTTGTTTTTCACCCATAATACTTTGTAGCTTCCCTCTAACACTTTCTCCTAATGAAACCTTTTGCGTATGGTGTAATTTTAATATTTGTGCTAGAGTTGCCTTCAATTCTTCTCTTCCTACAATTTTATCAATCATGCCATGTTCTAATAAAAATTCTGCATGTTGAAATGTATCTGGAAGCTTTTCTCCTATAGTTTGCTCAATAACACGCCTTCCTGCAAAACCAATTAATGCGCCCGGCTCTGCTAAAATAATATCACCTAATGTGGCGAAACTAGCTGTTACCCCTCCTGTTGTAGGGTCCGTAAGCACACTTATATATAAAAGCTTAGCTTCATTATGTCTAGCTAATGCTGCACTTGTTTTTGCCATCTGCATTAGTGAAAAAATACCTTCTTGCATTCTAGCACCACCTGAAGCGGTAAAAATAATAACTGGTAATTTATGTTGCGTTGCATATTCAATACCAGATGTAATCTTTTCACCTACAACACTTCCCATACTCCCCATCATAAAACGAGCATCCATTACCATTACAATAGCTTCTTCACCTTCAATATTCCCTTTTGCTACTACTACCGCTTCTTTCTCATGCGTTTTCTCTTCATAATTCTTTATCTTTTCTTCATACCCCTGAAAGTCTAATGGATTTTTAGTTGTAATATCTTTATATAATTCTACATACCTTCCATCATCCAATACCATTTTTAGACGTTGGCGTGGTGATAATTTTGGTAAAGTCTCCATAGAAAATCCCCCCTAATAATTATTTTACTTTTCAAATTACTTTATAATTATAATATATTTCATGAATATTTCCAATACATAAAACCAGTTTATTTTGAATATCTTAATATTTTTTCCAATAAAAAACAGTACATCTAATCATTTTAGATGTACTGTTTTTTATTCTATATTTCTTGTGGTAATACCTTATTAAGTACAATGCCAATTAACGCTGCAATAGCTAAACCTGATATTGTAATACTACCAACAATAGCAATACTGTCCACACCAATCCCTACTACAAGAATAATAGCTGCAATCATTAAATTACGACTATGTGAGAAGTCTAACTTAGCATCTACTAACGTTCTTACTCCTACACTAGAAATCATTCCGAAAAGAATAATACTCACGCCACCTTTAATAGGATCCGGGATTGTTTGAATAGCAGCTGTAAACTTACCACATAAACTGAGTAAAATTGCAAAACAAGCTGCGATACGAATAATCTGAGGATTATATACCTTAGTTACTGCTAATACGCCTGTATTTTCACCATATGTAGTATTAGCAGGACCCCCTATTAAACCAGCTACTGCTGTTGCTACACCATCGCCTAGAAGTGTACGATGTATACCTGGGTTTTCAAAGAAATTCTTACCTACTACTGCACCATTTGTTGTAATATCTCCTATATGCTCAATAAATACTACTAAAGCAATTGGTGCAATCCCTATAATAGCTTCCCACGAGAATGTCGGCATTGTAAGTAATGTTTTTTGACCTAGTGGTGAAAAACCAATCCATGAAGCTTCACGAATAGCTGTTGTATCTACCTCTCCTAGTAAAAATGCCACAACATAACCCACAAATACAGCTACTAAAATAGGTACCATTTTAAAGAACCCTTTTGCAAAAATAGAAACAACAATCATTGTAATCACTACTACTGCTGCAATCAAAAGCCACTTTAAGTTTATTTGATACATCCCTGTTGCTGTTTGGAAAGTATCTGCTGCCACATTATAGCCATTTGCACTTAAAAGACTTACCATTTGTGCTGCATTAGGGTCTTCTGACATAATTGGCGCATAACCAATCATCTGTAAAGCTGTTGGACTTAAGCGAAGACCAATCACCATAATAATCGGTCCTACGATAATAGGCGGGAAAAAGGATTCAATGACCTCTACGCCTACGAATTTAATAACGAGTGCAATACACATATAGACCATACCAGTAGCAATTATTCCGCCCTTTACTGCACCAATGCCATGTGCACTTAGCGACATACTAATAGCTGTAATAAAAGCAAAGCTTGAACCTAAAAATACTGGCACGATACCTTTCGTTACACTATGAAATAAAAGCGTTCCTATCCCTGCACAAAGTAATGCAATCCCTGGGTCCATGCCTGTTAAAAGTGGCACAAGTACAGTTGCTCCAAACATGGCTAATACATGTTGAAGGCCTAAAATAAGCTTCTTACCAGTTGTAATCTCTGTCATACTAATTTCCTTCTTTCATTTCTAGTAATACGATATTCTCTCCATCTGTTTCTTCAATATGCACACGCACAATTTCTCTTTTTGACGTTGGGATATTTTTCCCCACAAAGTCTGGACGAATAGGCACTTCTCTATGCCCACGGTCAATAAGTGCTGCGAGCTTAATATGACTTGGTCTACCAATATCCATTAAAGCATCCATAGCCGCTCTTACTGTACGCCCTGTATAAATTACATCATCTACTAGAACCACACTTTTTCCATTAATAATTGTATTCAGCTTTGGGTCTCCCATGACAGGTTGCTCAAATTTCTTTTCTAAATCATCACGATAAAATGTAATATTAATTTTCTCTACAGGTACTTCTACGTTCTCAATCATTTTGATTTTTTCAGCTAATCTATGTGCAAGAGGCACACCTCTTGTCTCAATTCCCACAAGTACCATATCCATTGCACCTTTATTAGCTTCGATAATCTCATGGGCTATACGTGTTAACGCACGATTAATAGCTGCTTCATCTAATAACACTTTTATTTCACTCATCTTTTCACCTTCCTATTTTATTTCCTAACAAAAAAAGGCTTCTGCAGTGCAGAAGCCTTAGATATACATTGTTATATAATCAGTTATAAATGCTTACATACATTTAAAGCCATCCTAAGTCAGATGGACTAAAAATAAATGCTATAACTATTTATTTTAAGCCGTTGTATATCCTTACTAGCCTCTCGGACTACTTTAAAGGAACATAGTTTCATTTATTATCTCATAGTTTGCGAAGTTTGTCAATTACAGTCTGAAAATAAGGTGGTAGTTCACTTTCAAAGTACATTTCCTCTCCTGTAATAGGATGTTTAAAACCTAGTACCTTAGCATGTAACATTTGACCTGTTAAACCAAACATGGTTTTAGCTGGACCATATACAGGATCTCCTAATAAAGGATGCCCAATATGTTTCATATGCACACGAATTTGATGGGTACGCCCTGTATAAAGTGTAAGTTCCACAAGGGAAAAGTTTTTAAAAGTTTCAAGCACGCGATACTCTGTCTTTGCATAACGTCCACCTTGTACAATAGCCATCTTTTTACGATCTTGAGGCGATCTTGCAATAGGCTGTTCAATAAAGCCATGTTCCTGCTTTAATTTACCATATACAATAGCTTGATACTTTCTGGTAATATGATGGTCTTTTAAAAGTTCCGATAATCCTAAATAAGCGCGATCATTTTTAGCAATCATTAAAAGACCTGATGTATCTTTATCAATACGATGTACAATACCTGGCCTAATCTCACCATTAATGCCTGAAAGCCCTTCTTTACAATGATATAAAAGCGCATTTACAAGTGTACCTGTATAATTACCTGGTGCAGGATGAACTACCATATTTTGTGGCTTATTCACAATAAGTAAATCTTTATCTTCATAAACAATATCTATAGGGATGTTTTCGGCTACAATATCTACTTCTACAGGTGCTGCAATAGTGATTTCAATTTCATCTCCTTGCTTTACCTGATACTTATTATTAACCACTTTACCATTTACTAATACAGCACCATTTTCAATTTGTTTTTGAATAAAGGATCTTGTATATTCTGTTAAACTTGCTGCTAAGTATTTATCTAAACGTGTGCCTATTTCATCTTGCACTACAATTGTCATTTGTTCTTCCATTTATGCCTTCTCTTTCTTTCTCTCTTCTTCTAACTCACCAAATATCATAGCTATAACTAAAAGACATACACCTACTACAACTAAAATATCTGCTACATTAAATACAGGGAAATTAATTAACTTAAAATACAAAAAGTCTCTTACATAATTTAAGAAGACTCTATCTATAAGATTCCCAATTGCACCGCTTATAATCAGTACAAAAGAAACTTTGCTCCAGTTTCCCCAAAAAGTCTTTGGCAATTTACGATAGTAAACTAACATCCCAATAATGATTAGTGTTGTAATCACAATAAGAAAGACTTGCTTACCGCCTAACATGCCAAAAGCAGCACCTGTATTTTTTACATATTGTAAATGAAACACACCGTTCCAAATAGGAATATCTCTGCCGCCACTGAGTGCTGCCGTTGCCCAAACCTTTGTTATTTGATCAAGCCCGATAAGTCCAAGCACAATAAGTCCAATTATAATATACATTATTCGTACTCCTTTATTTGATAAACTTAGAAAAAACGTGCTATAGGCACGTTTTTTCTATAAATAATATAGCATTTATAACTTCTTCTTTTGTAACATCTGTTACAATCGTTGCATCACCAATAGCCTTTAATAAAATAAATGAAATTTTACCATAAGCCATCTTTTTATCATAACTCATTTGTTCCCATACTGCATTTATATCAAAATGTGGTATAGGTGATAATAATTTATAGCTTCTAAAAACATTTACAATACGTTCTACTGTTTGCTCTGTAATATAACCTCTTTGATAGCTTATATAAGCTGCCATACATGAGCCATATGCTACACATTGGCCATGAGACAATGTAAAGTCACTTAATGTCTCAATACTATGTCCTATTGTATGGCCTAAATTTAAAATCTTTCTAAGTCCCAATTCTTTTAAATCAGCTTCAATTACGCTGCATTTGACAAGACAAGATTCATAGGTCATCTCTTCAAGTATTTCATCCTCTTTATTTAAAAGCTTATCTACATTTTGTTCAAGTAAATCAAAAAGCCTTTCACTTCTGATAAGACCATGCTTAATAACTTCTGCAAGGCCACCTGTAAATTCACTTTCAGGTAAGGACCTTAAAGTAGTTAAATTACTATAAACAAGTAATGGATTATAAAAAGCACCTACCATATTTTTATGCGCTAAATAATCAACACCTGTTTTTCCTCCCATACTACTGTCATTTTGTGATACAGTCGTTGTTGGTACTTGAACAAACTTAATACCCCTCATATAGCTAGACGCTACAAAGCCTGCCATATCTCCTACAACGCCGCCACCTAATGCAACAATTAGACCACTTCGATCCATATTATGTGCGACTAATGTGTCATAAATCTGTGTAATTGTCGTAAGATTTTTAGAGGCTTCTCCTGCTTTATATGCATGTACAAAAGTATTTGCTATACGCATGCATATATTTTGTACTTCGTTTAAATATAATGCTTCTACATTTGTATCTGTAATAATACAAATCTGACTAGGTTTACAAACTGCTTTTATTTCTTCTTCTAACAAATCAAAATTTTGATGGAGTAAGATTTTATAAGGTCTATTTGTAACAGCATCTATTTGTCTCATGCAAGTTCCTCTTCTTTTACAGGAACATACTCTTTCGTATATTCCCTTTCTTTTTCTTCACCTTCTAATGGCTTAAACTCATCTGCACTCATCTCTGGCTCATCTTCGATATGATCAAATGCTTTAAGCATTTCTTCATTAAAAGGTTTCATTTGATTATCGCCTTGTTCTAAAAGTTCCATTTGAGATTGTAATAATTGTTTAAATTGACCTTTGTATGCTAAATACTGTCTTCTTAACTCATCACTTTTTTGACCTAGTTCAAAAGCTTCTTGTCTACCTTGTTCAATAATACGACTTACCCTTTCTTCTGCAAGGGCTGTCATTTTTTCTGCACGTGCTTCAGCATCACGTTTAAGTTGTTCTGCTTTTTCATGGGCATTTGTTTTTGTCTCTTGTGCTGTTTTATCAGCTAGTACAAGTACATTTTGAATTGTAGATTCCATTGTACGGTAATATTGTACACTCTCGTTAAGTACATTCACTTTATCTTTAAGTGTATAATTTTCATTAATAAGTTCTTGATATGATTGTAAAATTAAATCTAAGAACTCATTTACTTCATCAATATTATATCCGCCTAATTTGCTTTTTTTAAATTCTTTATTTTGAATGTCGACTGGTGATAACATGTCCTAGTCCCCCCTATATATACTTATCAATTACAACGCGTAGTTTCTCTTTTTTACTCATTCCAAGTGTAGGGCCTATTTTGATTTTCCCATACCCTCTTAGGGTGACACTATCGCCTTCTTTTACTGAATAACTGGCTGATACGCTTACACCATTGCATTTAGCCTTATCAGCAGCAATCAATTTTGCCGCCGTAGTTCTAGAAATACCAAAGCCTGCTGCAATAATGGTATCTAACCTTAAAGATGCAACTGTAACCTGTAATGTTTTTATATTCGGTGATTCTGGCACAATTTCATCAAAACTAATTTCTGAAAGCATAATATTTTGATAACGGCCTATACTTACTAGCGTACAACTAACATAATCTGCCATTTGTGCCTCTAAAATCACATAAGCCCCAAAAGGGGCTAAAATAATATCGCCAATTGATTCTCTTACTATACCTAACCCCAAAAGTGCCCCTAAAAAATCTCTATGCGTAAGTGCTTTACCAATACCTGTCTTCACTTCGATTTTAAGACATCTCATGGGCCATTCTTCTCTTGCAAGTTCATAAGGTGTAATGCCCATCATCTGTCTCTCGGCACCTTCGTAGCCACCAAAGTAAAAAATCATATGGTTTGGCACAAATCCTCCATATTGCTTGAGCATTTGTGCCATCCAATCTTTATTATAAAAATCCGTAAAAAAAGCTCTATTTTGATGTTCTGCTTTATGCAAGTATTCAAAGAAGCTTTTCATAAAAAGCTTCTCTTGCATGTCAGAAGTGACTATATTTCGGCTCATCTTAGATAGTAGGTGGAAATACGCTTCTTTGTTTAAGCTTTTCTGGATTTACATTTACATGTTCTGGTGCAAAGATAAAGATATTATCTGTTACCTTTTCTACTGTTCCATTTAATGCACAACAAGCACCTGTTAAAAAGTCTACTGCTCTTTGCATTTCATGAGGTACTAATTTTTCCATGTTGACAATAATTGGTTTTTTGTTTTTGATATAGCCACAGATTTCTCCTGTCATATCATAGCTTAGCATTGTGAAATTTAATAGTTCCATTTTATTAACTGCCCCTAAACTTACAACTTTAGGTTGTGGAAGTGGTGTAGGATGTACAACGGGTCTACTTGCAGGCTCGTGTTTTCTCTCTACCTCTTCCATCTCCTCCATTTCTTCTTCATCATATTCATCTTCCGGTGAAAACATGTTTTTAAATTTGGACATAAAATTACTCATAAAATTGCCTCCTCAAATTTTTATCTTTTTGTATAGTCTCTATAACCAAAAATAGCTGTCCCGATACGCACATGTGTTGCACCCTCTTCAACCGCTACCTCGAAGTCGTTACTCATGCCCATTGATAAGACGTTCATACTTATATTATCAAACTTTTGCTTTTGTATGTCAACTGATAAATCATAAAGTTTCCTAAATATGGTTCTATTTTCTTCAGCATCTTCCACAAAAGGCGCTACCGTCATCAAGCCTTCTACCTTTACATGAGGAAGCTTAGAAATCTCTGAAACAAGTGGTAGTACTTCATCTATGTGCAATCCATGTTTTGAAACTTCTTCTCCTACATTAACTTCAAGTAAAATTTTTGTCACCACATTATGTTTAGCTGATTGCTTCTCAATTTCCTGGGCAAGTTTTAAACTGTCTACAGAATGAATAAGTTTTGTTTTGCCTACAACATATTTAACTTTATTTGTTTGCAGATGACCAATAAGATGCCAATTAACTGGTGACTCAATCACTTCAACTTTTCCCATTAATTCCTGCACCTTATTTTCACCAAAATCTGTACATCCATAGCTTATAGCTTTTTCAATATCACTTGCTGGATAAGTTTTTGAAACAGCAATTAATGTTACATCCTCTGGCTCTCTCCCCGCTCTTTTTGCTGCCTCTGCAATACGCATACGAATATTTTCTAAGTTTTCCTTCATCATTATTTATCACCTACTCATTTTTAATAGTCATATCTTCTAGAAGCTGATCCATCTTAATATTTTTTGGATTTGAAATAATCTTATCTTTTTCTTTAAGCTGACTGCTACCATTATTTCTTATAAGTGCATAATCTTCATTTTGTACATAAATATCTATCTTTTTAAATTGTGCAATCTTACCATTAATAACATAAACACCTTGCGCAGTCTCAAATTCTTCTATCGTATAAATACCACCACTTACAGGATTAATTAGTTTACTTCCTACAGTCAGTCCACTTAGATTTCCTACATCCTGTAAAATATACATCATATCTTGTTGTTCACTTTGTGGTTTTATTTCTATAAACTCGACCACCTCACCATTTTTGCGTTGTACACCTACTTTATTATCCTTTTCAATCTTATATTCTACAGGAATTTTAAGTAAACGCTGTTCTACAATAGCTTGAAGTGGTATCTTTAAGCCACTCTCATTTTTGTTACCAATGCTAAATTGAACTTGACGCATTGTAAGGAACTGTCCTATTTGCTCCTGTGTCTTGAACACTAGACGTAATCTATTATTTTCTTCTACCTTAGATACTAAAGTAAAATTAATCTCACCCTCATTTAATGTTTCAAAACTTAAAGCATAGTTTTGTCCTTCCGTAAATGCCTCTCCTTTTTTAAGATCTACATAACTTACGATATACCATGTATTATCTAAAACAAGTTTATAGACGGGATCATCTTTTTCAACATAAGTGGTTACTAAATTTTCTGAAGATGTTTTCTTGAAAATCTTATTATAAGTACTATAATCTAAGGTCTCAATCGCCTCATAATTTAATGCCTCTTGACCATCCATCTTATATGAAATGATACCAGATTCTGGTGTTTTCTGGACACTCTTATATTTTTCTAAATTACTTGCAATATTATTCGCTTTTTCACCCACACTTGTATTCAATGCATCTTGTTCTTTAGTGTATAATGCCGTCAAATCCTTGACATTATCATCTAATTGTCCTCTTAAAGTATAAATGTAGTCTGTTGTAAGTGCATTAATATTCTTATAATACTCTTCCATCTTACTTTCAAAGTCATCAGCTAACACAGAAGCTTCATCCTGATAGTAGGAAATATCCTTTCGCTTATCTGCAGCATTAAAAATCTGTGAGTCAACTTGTTCTTTCTCTGTTTCTGCTTCTGCTAAATGTGTTTCATCTGATACAACAGCATATACAATCCCTTCTTTTTTAATTTTCTCCCCTTCTGCCATGTTATACTGAATTGTACCTGTTACCTCACTGTTATAAACCTTCTCAGTACGTATCACAATCCCTTCATAGTCTTCAGACATATCCAATGTCCCAGTATTAACAATCTGTGTTGAAACTTCTGGTTTCGTAAAAACTTCTTTGATCTTTAAAATCCCCCATACACATATTGTTGTCATCAGCATAACTAAAATCAGCTTTCTTCTAAAACGCTTTTGTCTTCTTTTTCGATTTCTTTCAATTTGTGATTTAGAAAGTTTATTACGATGCTGTAACTGCTTTCTACGTGCATCAGGTGACGATGTATACCCCTCCTCATAAGCACCATAGTCATTGTATGTTTTTTTCTTCACATAAGCCTTTTTAGAAGTTGTCTGCTTTTTTGAGACCTTTTTAGGTGCTACTTCTTTTGCTGTTGAAGTCTTTTTACTACTTCCCGCATATGTAGATTTTTTCTTTTTAGGTGTAGTATTTCCTACGTCTGCATAGGGATTGAAATAAGTAGAGGTTTGTTTTTTGCTCACCACTTTTGTCTCTTTAGTTTTTTTCATATTGTCACTTCCAACTCTTTCCTCTTGAGCTTATTTTCATAGATTTCACATTTATACAATTTAGTTATTCATTATGTTTCAATAATGCGAAATCATTAAGAGAAACCAATTTGTGATATGTATATTTTAATTTTACAATTGGTTTTTCTATAGCTTGTAATTAGTAAGATTACTTATCTTTATCATAATATAATGGAATAAATAATCTTGCAAGTCTATCCCCCATAAATTTCATAAAAAAAAGGCACTACTGTGCCTTTTTAAAGTAAAATACAAATCAAACCGCCATTACCTTCATTAATAATCTTCTGTAACGTTTCTTGCAATTTCTGCTGTGCATCTTCTGGCATACGATATAATTTGTTTTGTAAACCTTCATTAACAAGTTCATGAAGTGACTTGCCAAAAATATTAGATTCCCAAAGTTTAGTTGGGTCAGTAGCAAAGTCATTTAATAGATTCGTAATTAAATCTTCACTTTGCTTTTCTGTCCCCACAATAGGTGAAACCTCTGTTTGAATATTGGCTCTTATAATATGATAACTTGGTGCACTCGCCTTTAATTTCACACCAAAACGATTACCCTGTTTAATAATTTCAGGTTCTTCCAATTTAAGTTCTTCAAAGATTGGGCTGACAACACCATAGCCTTTCTCTTTGACTTCATTCATGGCATAAGCAACCTTATCATACTCTTTCTTTGTGCTTGCTAATTCTTTAATCAGACTCATCAATTCATAATCACCATGAATTTCTATACCCGTAGCCTCAGAAAGTACACGGTAGAATAACTCATCTGTTGTTGCTACATCTACTTTTACTACTCCTTCGCCAAGTTGAATCTTTTCAAGATAAACATTTTTAATAAAGTCTAATTCTCTAAAGTCACTAATTACATTTTTTACTTGCCTAATGTTTTCAAGATCATAAACATGTTCTTTTACGCAATCAATCCAAGCTTTCTTAACCCAGTGCTCATTATCTAGTGTTTCTACCCATTTAGGAAGCATAAACTGAATTTCATTAACTGGGAATTCATAAAGAATTTTTTCAAGTAAAGTATGAATGTCTTCTGTTTTCATTTGTGCAACATCCATAGGTATAACAGGGACATCATATTCTCTAGAAAGATTAGTTGTTTCTTCAATAACTTCACTATCAAATGGCTTTTTAGTATTATACACAATAATAAAAGGCTTACCTAACTTTTTAAGTTCATTAACTGCTCGTGTTTCTCCTTCTATATAACTATTACGTGAAATACCCGTGATAGAACCATCCGTTGTGACAACAATACCTATTGTAGAATGATCTGTAATAACTTTTTTTGTACCTACTTCTGCAGCTTGTGCAAATGGAATTTCTTCATCAAACCATGGTGTTTTTACCATACGTGGTGCATTGTTATAAAAGTGTCCTTCTGCCTCTGGGATAATATAGCCGACGCAATCAATCATTCTTACCTTTACTTCAAAGTCTCCGCCCACGGTAATTGCAACTGCTTCATTAGGAATAAACTTAGGTTCCGTTGTTGTAATCATCTTCCCATCGCCACTCTGTGGCAACTCATCTTGTGTACGTTCTTTGCTATGTTCATTTTTAATATTAGGAATAACCAGTGTTTCCATGAATCTTTTAATAAATGTTGACTTGCCGGTACGGACTGGACCTACAACTCCTATGTAGATATCCCCATTCGTCCTCTCAGAAATATCTTTGTAAATATCAAAATATTCCATTTCAAAGCCCTCCTCTTCCCTATAAATGTATGGGTACATTTATATATATTGTGAAACCCATACATATATGCGTAGTGCGGGCTATTTTTCAAAAAAAATAGTGCAAGGATTTTTATCCTTGCACTATTCTTTTTATTCATTCTTTTTATCACGCATCATGAGTGCATCAATTGTTTCTGCTACTGATGCTTTTTCAAATAAGGCTGCATAAATTGCATTAAGTATTGGCATTTCAACATCGTACTTTTTCATTAAAGCATAACCTGCTTTAGTCGTTGGTACACCTTCTACAACCATATTGACTTTTTCCATAGCCTCTTCAATTGTATAGCCTTGACCAAGTAATTCTCCTGCACGGCGATTACGGCTATGACCACTTGTACATGTTACAATAAGATCACCAATACCTGTAAGCCCTGCAAAAGTACTTGGCTTGCCACCCATGGCAATACCTAAACGTGCTATTTCAGTCATACCTCTTGTAATAAGGGCTGCCATAGTATTATCACCATATCCAATCCCTTCTACAATACCTGCTGCTAATGCTATGACATTTTTTAATGCACCACCAAGCTCAATTCCAATTAAATCTTCATTTGTATAAACACGGAAGTATTTATTCATAAATAAGTCTTGAATTTCAACTGCACTTTCCATGTGATTACTACTTACAACCACAGTTGTTGGAATATGTCTTGCTACTTCTTCTGCATGGCTAGGTCCTGAAAGCACGACAACATTATTTGGAAGTACATCCTCTATAACCTGTGAAAGTCGCATAAGGCTTTCTTCTTCAATCCCTTTAGAAACATTTACTACAATAGCTTTTTCAGGAATAAAAGGTGCCATAGCCTTAGCAGTTGTACGAATAGCTTTAGATGGTACAGCAATAATAGCTACATCCGCTGATTCTAAAGCTTGTCCCATATCTGTTGTAAAGGCTACCTCTAATGGAATTTTAATTCCTGGTAAGCAACGTTTATTTTCACGATGTTGTAATATATCATTTTTTTCTCTTTCATCATAGCACCAGAATGTCACCTTGTGACCTTCATCATTTAATAATAATCCTAGGGCAAGTCCCCAGCCACCTGCACCTATCACTGCAATATTTTTCATGTGCTACCCTCCAACCTTATTTTTTACTTGTTAGATTTAATTTTGACTCAGTACCTGTTAGTAAGCGTTTAATATTATCTTTATGTCTATAATAAGTAATTGCCATAATCACAAAACCAAGTACCATTGCTTCAATCCCACCTGGCTGACCACAATAAAATAAAATCAGCCAAAATGGGAATGTACCTGTTACTAATAATGAACTTAAAGAAACTATTTTTGTAATACCAAAGCATGTGAAGAAAGTAGCAGCTAAAATTAAAAACAACAGTGGATTTCCAATTCCAATAATAAGTCCAGCTGTAGCTGCAATTCCCTTTCCTCCTCGAAAACCAAAGAAAATTGGATAGCTATGTCCTAAAATAACACCTATACCTGCATATAAAGAAACCACAATACTAGGGATGTTATCACCGTTAAATAATAACCTTGCTATCAGCATTGCAATAAGTGTTTTTGCAATATCCATAAGAAGCACCATGGCTCCAGCTTTTTTTCCTAATACACGGACTGTATTAGTTGTTCCTGCATTCCCACTACCTTGCAAGCGAATATCAATACCTTTTAACTTACCTAATAATATAGCTGACTGTACACCGCCTAAAAGATATCCAATTACTAACGCCCCTAATCGATACATTGTTATTCTTTCGCCCCTTTTTCTCTAATGATGAATCTAACTGGTGTCCCTTTAAATCCAAAGGCTTCACGCATTTGATTTTCAATATAACGTTGGTAAGAAAAATGCATTAATTCTTTATCATTTACAAAGATAACAAAAGTAGGTGGTTTAATACTTACTTGTGTCATGTAGAAGATTTTAAGTGGTTTTCCTTTATCACTTGGTGGCTGATTCATTGCCATTGCTTCGTAAAGTACATCGTTAAGGATACCTGTACTAATACGTTGGCTTTGGTTTTGATGAATTGCAAAGATTGTTTCAAATAATTTTGGTACACGTTGTCCTGTTAACGCTGAAATAAACATTTGTGGTGCATATTGCATATAAGCAAGTTCATTTGTCAGTTCTTTTGCATATTGATTCATTGTTTTATCATTTTTTTCAATAGCATCCCATTTGTTTACAACAAGGATACAGCCTTTTCCTGCCTCGTGTGCCATCCCTGCAATTTTAGTATCTTGTTCAGTTACACCTTCTTCTGCACTAATAACGATAAGCACAACATCTGCACGCTCAATTGCTGCAAGGGTACGAATGATACTATATCTTTCAATATTTTCTTTGATTTTGCTTTTTCTTCTAATCCCTGCTGTATCAATTAACACATAATCTTGTCCATTAATTGTTACTTCTGTATCTACGCTATCACGTGTTGTTCCTGCGATATCACTTACAATAACACGTTCTTCGCCTACAATTCTATTTACTAATGAAGATTTCCCTACATTTGGTTTACCGATAATCGCTACTCGGATTTTATCATCTTCTTCTTCCTCTTCATTGGCTTGTGGGAAGTGACTTACAACCTCATCTAGCATATCTCCCATATTTAAAGCTTGTCCTGATGAAATAGGAATTGGTTCGCCAAGTCCTAAGTTGTAGAATTCATAAACACCCATTGTTTGATGTACCATATCATCTACTTTATTAACAACAAGTACAACTGGTTTATGAGATTTACGAAGCATATTTGCAACGTGTGTATCTGCATCTGTAAGACCTGTCTTAACGTCTACAAGGAAGATAATAACATCTGCTGATTCAATAGCTGCTTCAGCCTGTCTTCTCATTTGACTTAAAATAATATCTTTGCTATCTGGTTCAATACCACCTGTATCAATTAATGTAAATTTATGATTCAGCCATTCTACCTCTCCATAAATACGGTCTCTTGTTACACCAGGTGTATCATCTACAATTGACGTTTTCGTCTTTGTTAATCTATTAAATAAGGTAGACTTCCCTACATTAGGTCTCCCTATTACCGCCACAATTGGTTTACTCATTAATACTTCTCCTTTAATTCAATAATTTTTTGAACCCATTCATTACCCTCATTTGGTAATATTTCAATTGGAATGCCTAATTCCTTAGAAATCTGATCAACTGTATAGTCATCTAATAAAATAGGTTCTCCACTTTTTAGCATATTTTCAGCAAAACATAATACCTTGCCTAATGGTACGTCTTGTTTTAATGTACTGATAATATCCTGTCCTGTCAAGAGTCCTGTTACAGTGATATTTTCACCAAAGAAGTGGTTAACGACTGGATAAACATGTATTTTATAGTTTGGAAACTTTTTATTTACAAGGGCTACACAGTTTTTCATATAAGCATCTGTAATGCATCCGGTAACTAATGAAATTTCAAAACTTTCTTTGCTAGGTTCCATTTTTTCAAGTGCGCTTTTTAATTCATACTGGAACTTTGTAAGCATGCCAACACCATTATCTAATACTGGGAAATTTTCATATTCCTCATAACTTAAAAGTGGCTTCTTACCTGTCACATAAAATTCATCTGCGGCAAAGATAAAACGAGTACCCATTTTTTCTAAATAATATTTTTGCCACTTTTCTACAACCTCTACAACTCCTCTTGCCGACTCTTCATCAAAGCCTTCAAGCTGTGCAAGGCCATTTCTAAACTTAGAAATACCTACTGGTACCACCGTTAAAGATAAAATATGTGGGATAAACTGGCTTAAGTCTCTAACAGTCTGGTCAAGTACATCTCCATCATTTAAACCTTTGCAGAGTACAATTTGACCGTTTACCTCTATACCGGCATCTACAAGCTGCTTAATTTGTTCTAAGATTTTACCGGCAAAACGATTATTTAATAAATCCTTACGAACATCTGGATTGGTTGCATGAATAGATATATTAATCGGTGATAGACGATATTTCACAAGTCTATCAATATCATGCTGACTCATATTGGTAAGTGTAATATAGTTTCCATTTAAAAATGACATACGCCAGTCGTCATCTTTAAAATATACGGTTTCACGCATATTAGGAGGTAGCTGATCAATAAAGCAGAATTTACACTTATTGCGACATTTAATAAGATCATCCATCAAACTTGTTTCAAATACTAAGCCTAAATCTTCACCATAATCTTTATCAATCTCTAATACCCATTCTTCACCATCTGCCTTACGAATACATACATCAATAGCTTCATCTGCCATTAAATAACGATAATCAAATACATCTTGTATATTTTCTTTATTAATCCAAAGGAGCGTATCACCCGCTTCAATTTCTAATTCTTCTGCAATGCTTCCGGGTTCTACCTCCACAATTTTATGTTCTTTATATTTCAACTTCTACAACTCCTTAGTCTCTTAATGTCATAAAGGCACCTAAAGTCCCTCTATTTCCTTGTGTCTTACGATGTGAGAAGAAAATTTTATCATGGCAACATGTACAAACACCTGCTATCGTAACATTTTGCTCTAAAATACCACTTTCCATTAAAACGGCTTTATTACATGCCCATAAATCAATATGATATTTTTCACCGATTTCATCTTTACAAATAAAATCAGTTTGACCGAAAGTATCTAAAAATACCTCCGCCACTTCAGGACCTACTTCAAAGCAACATGCTCCAATAGATGGTCCAATTGCTACTTGTATTTCTTCTAATGGAATATTTTCTTCTTCATGCCAGATCTCTATCATCTTTTTCCCAATTTTACCTACGGTACCACGCCATCCAGCATGTGCCATTCCTATCATACCATATTTAGGCGCATAAAAAAACAGAGGGACACAATCTGCATAATGTGTCACAAGTGTAATGCCTTTTTCATTTGTATAAATCCCATCTATACTTTCCCACTGATTTGGCGTTATTATTCCATTGCCTTTTTCCTTAACCGTTACCTTGGCAATATTCGTCTCATGTACCTGCTTTGAGAGCACAATGCTTTCAAAAGGCACTTCTAGTACTTCACAGACATTTTTGTAATTTTGAATAACATTTTGAGTCTCATCGCCACGGTTAAATCCTAGATTAAGACTTTCTAAATGCCCTTTACTGACACCCCCAAATTTTGTTGTAAAACAATGCGCTAAATGGGCATCTTCTTCCCAGTTTGTAAAAACTAAATAAGTTAAATCCCCTTTTGTAATAAATTTAATTGAGCTTTCCATCTCTATTTCCTCCTAAAAAGCAGCTTCCACATGGGAAAGCTTTTCATCTAATATCTCAATCACATCAAATCTACAGTTAATTTCTGAATAATAATGCTGCCTTAAATACCATTTTGCACTACGTAAAATACGCTGCTTTTTATAATACGTCACAGCTTCACCTGGTGAGCCAAACGCCACCGTCTTACGATATTTAACCTCAATAAACACCAGCATATCGTAATCTTTAGCAATAATGTCTATTTCACCCAGCTTGCAGCGATAGTTCTTTTCTACTATACTATAACCTTTATCTATAAGATATGCAGTAGCCAAGTCTTCATACGCCTTTCCTACTGCTTTTTTATTTTGTTTTTCCATAAAGTTCATCCATATCTTTAACAAATAATAGTACTTTCGCGACCGCTTCATATAATTCCTCTGGAATCTGATCACCTACTTGTAACTTTGTTAAGATTGTGGCCATCTTTTGATCTTCATAAACAGGCACTTCACTTTTTTTTGCAGCTTCTATAATATTTTCCGCAACTTTTCCCTGTCCACTTGCTACGATGGTAGGCGCATTCATATCTGTATTATACGAAAGTGCGACAGCCTTTTTAATAGGTTGTTTTTTCATTTTAACCTCCTATATTCTAAAGTCCATATGACTTAACATACTTTCTTCAGATGTGTCAAATGTTTGAACTCTTTTTTCTTCTAACAATGAAAATTCAATTTCATCTAAATTAAATTGTATCTGTCCCATAACTTTCTTTAACGCTTTGACATGTGATTCAAGCAGCTGTAACATACGTTCCTCTTTTACCTTAAAATGTAACAGTAAACTTTTATTCTCTTGTCTCATATGTATTTCAATATTTTTAAGTTTTGGTAACTCTAAGGCTAAGACGATATATAAATGATTTTGATCACTTTTTCCTCTTTTTTTAGGTTTAAAGAAATAAAGTTCGCCTTTAGCTTCACCTTGTGGCAAATTTAAAGGAAAGAAATAGTATTCTCCCTGCGTATTAAATTTGTTCACAATTTGTGTCATATCCTCTAGTTGTTTAAGCGTTCCATGATATTTTTCAGGTAAATGTGCCTCCTCTAAAGTCTTTAAAATTTCTTTTAAGACCTTATTCGTATTTTCAATATGTTTACTTTCTTCTAAGCCCTCTTGTAACTTATTCGCATCTACAGTTAAAGATTTTAAAATAAGTGTCTTTGTAAGCTTTCCTAATTTTTTCCAATCTCCTGTTGTAAGCTCATCTAACAGCTCTTCTATATTAACATAGCTCTTACTCTGCTCACCTTGCTTATGATTAGTGCTACCAACTTGTTTAATAAGAGTTAATTCTTCTTCATTGCTACCCATTTGGCCTTCTACAGCTGCTTGTTCTAGGCTTGCTTGCATTAAGTGCACTACTTCTTCTTGTTCAGAGCCCTTTACATTGGCTATATTTAAATAAGTATTTTTTTCAATGAGATTGTCTTTTAAAATATTTTTAAACAACTCTTCACTCATATTTCCATCTAAATATTTTTCCAATATATTAAAAATATCTTGCACTAATTTTCCATTTTGGACCTTGCTTACTATATCTTCAATACCTGTTAGTACTTGCTCCATATTAGTTTGTTTCATTTCAAAAAAGCCTTTTGCTTCTTGCAAACTAATAGTCCCTGTCTTTTCACTTAAATTAGTAAGTACTTCCGTTGGAATTTGAAAACTTTGATGCATATGATAATTCTTTAATAAACTATCCTTTTGAAGTGGCATTTGTTTAGCTAAAAATGTTTCTATGAGTTGACGCATAGCATCTGTTTTAGGAAGACCTAATTCACTTATAATCTTATCTTGTAAGATGTCATGCGATAAACTTTCACCTTGCAACAATTTTAATACCATTTGCCCCTCATCCTTTTGAAGAACCTGTAAAGAGATTCCTTCATTAAAAATGGCCATACCCTGAAGTCTTACTGGAATTGGTCCATTGCCTTCACTTAAAAGTACAATTTGTCCATCTCCTAACTTAGTTAATGACCCTTTTAATACATCCCCAATTTTTATATCAGAAAGAAGCTGACTACCTTTACTTGTCAGCTTTTGTCCTCCTTTTATTTGTTCCTTAAAACCTACGCCTACGGATTCAATCACGCAAATCCCTCACTTTAAATTAAATTTTTTAAAAAGCTTCTGCGATGTAGTGGTGTAAGTCCTTTTTCTCTAATACCATCATAATGCCTTTGGCTACCATATCCTTTATTGCTTTCCCAATCATAGTTTGGGTAAGTCTTAGCATAATCTACCATCATGCGGTCTCTAGTTACCTTCGCAATGACACTTGCAGCTGCAATACTAGCACTTTTATTATCGCCACCAATTACTGCATGTTGTGTAATCTCTACACCTGGAATTATATGATCACCGTCAACTAAAATAACCTGAGCAGGTGTATCAAGCTGTGATAGTGCCTCTCGCATTGCTTTAAAAGTAGCTTGTAAAATATTAATTTCATCAATTACTGGTGCTTCTGCAATCCCTATTCCTATCCCTAATGCTACTTTTTTAATTTCATCATATAAGGCTTCTCTTTTAGCTTCTGTGAGCTTCTTAGAATCCTTAAGGCCAATCAAACGCGTCTCATAAGGTAAAATGACTGCAGCAGCTACTACAGGCCCAGCTAATGGTCCTCTTCCTACTTCGTCAATGCCAACTAATATTTTTTGTTTCTCATGAAAAACATTATCAAACTCACACTTTAAAGTCCACTCATTACATGCTTGTTCATAAGCCTTATACTGTTTTTCATATTTTTCTACTACTTTTTTGACACCAGCTCTTTCATCTAATTTGAAAGGCACTATCACTTCATTTAATTGTGCCTTAGGCACTGTTTTTAAATATGCATCTATTTCTTTTATATTCATCTTTTCACCTTATTTTAATATACCTATGCGATCAAACGGATATATACATAATCCTGCCTTTGCAATAATTTGTGTTCTTGCTATAGGACCAAACACTCTACTATCTTTACTATTACTTCGGTTATCACCCATCATAAAATAATAGCCTTCTGGTATTGTATATGGAAATTTAATTTTTGAGCCCGCATATAAATAGGTATTTTCCTTATGATCTAAATAATCCTCCTGAAGCATCTCACCATTAACGTATACCTTACCCGATTCAATATTAATTTCATCGCCTGGTACACCTATCACACGTTTTATAAGATGATCACCTTCAAATTGAAAAACGGCAATTTCACCTCTTTCCGGATCACGATAATAATATGGCATACGATTCACAATCAAATGGTCACCAGGATTAATTGTTGTCATCATTGATGCCGTTGGCACCTTTGTGTGACTAATAATAAAGCTAGAAATCAAGAGTGCACTTAACACTGCTAAAACAGGTTCCTTGATTTTTTCAATTAGGCTCTTCATATGCAGTCTTTCTTTACGCATTGTCCTCACTCATTTCTATCTATTGTTTCTTTGTTAATGAAGTATGCCTATTTGATTAAATGGATAAATCTTTATCCATGCTTTTCCTACAACATCATCTACTGGAATGGTTCCCACTTCTTGAAAACGGCAATCTAAACTACCTAAACGGTTATCACCCATAAAGAAATATGTTCCCTCCGGCACTATGATAGGAAATGTAATAGGGGTGGCACCGGGCTGGATAATAGGCGTAGAAGAGCCTTCATTACTTAAATAGTCGGACTCATCTAATCGTACACCATTGACATAAACATTTCCTTGGCGAATATCTATTTCATCGCCAGGATAGCCTATTAAACGTTTCACCCATAATTCCTTTCCCTTATGGAAAACAACAATTTCCCCCTTCCGAGGTGCTCTATAATAATAAGGCAAATTATTAACAATAATATGGTCTCCAATATTAATTGTACTAATCATCGATCCAGAAGGAATTCGATTATGACTCATAATAAAAGTTAAAAACAATGTCAATGATAATCCTAATATCGTAAGCCCCTTTATATATTCTAAAACCATCTTTAGTCTATTTTTTCCTGTGCTCATCCTATACGCCCCCATACATTTATTTTAAAGGTCCAATCTGATTAAATGGATAAATTTTAATCCATGCCTTCCCATAAATTCTATCTCTACTTACTGCACCAATATAACGGCTATCTTGACTTTGTGTGCGATTATCTCCCATTAAAAAATAGCTATCTTCTGGTACTGTATATGGAAAACTTACATGATCACTACCTGCATATGGATCTGAAATCCCTTCGCTAGCCAAATAAGCTGATTCATCAATTTTCACATCATTTACATATACATTGCCTTCACGAATATCTATGACATCCCCAGGTAAACCAATCACACGCTTCACCCAGCTATCTTCTCCATTCTTAAAGACAACAATCTCTCCGTAATTTGGATCACGATAATAATATGGCACCATGGCTGTTAAAATATGATCATTAACATTAATTGTACTCACCATAGATGGTGTTGGAATCTTATTATGGCTCACTATAAAAGTTGTAAATAGCAATGCCATCAGTACTGCCAAAATGAGTTCTTTTACAAACTCAATACTACGTTTTGCAAAATTTACTGCACTACCCATATTCCCACTTCTTTCCATATCTATTCTATATTTTTAGGATGTTCAACGGTAATATGTCCCCATTTACCACCTCTAAATTCATCTAAAATCATTTGTGCAATACGAAGTTCATCGAGTGCCCCCCCAGCTACAATAAGCCCACGTTTAGTCCCAATGGATTTAAACGCTTCATAACCATCATCAGGAAGTTCTACCTTATATCTTGCCTCTAGCTTTCCTTTAAACTCTTTAAGTCCTAACTCAAGTAAGTTAATAGCAAGCTGTCTATTATCTAAAATATTATCATTAATTGACCCAATAAATGCTAAGTGCTGTGCTACTGTTTGGTCTTCAAATTTAGGCCATAAAATACCTGGCATATCAAGAAGCTCAAAGCCTTTTCTAATTTTAACCCATTGCTTACCTCTTGTAACCCCTGGTTTATCTCCTGTTTTTGTAGAACTTTTACCTACTAAGGCATTGATGAAAGTAGACTTACCTACATTAGGAATCCCTACAATCATCGCACGTATTGGACGATAAATACGGCCTCTTGCCTTATCTCTCTCAATTTTTTCTTTTAAAAGGTCCTCAGCAATCTTAACAACCTCTTTAATCCCTTTACCGCTTGTTGCAATAATAGGTACTACCTTTACATTATGTGCACTATACCAATCTATCCAAGCTTTTGTGACATTTTCATCTGCTAAGTCCGCTTTATTTAAAATGATAATACGCATTTTATTGCCAGCTAACTTATCAATATCTGGATTTTTTGTACTATAAGGTGCACGTGCATCTAAAAGTTCGATTACAATATCGACTAACTTAATATTCTCTTCAATTAAACGTTTTGTTTTGGTCATATGACCTGGATACCATTGTATATTCATTTCTAGTCACCTTTATCTTTATTTTTATCAGTTAACAAATTTGATTATGTAGCAATCAAAACTGTCCGCATGTCTTTATTATATGACAAAACTCTCAAAATACTCAATAAATTATAATAAAAAAAGGACTTAAAAAGTCCTTTTGTTTATTATTTAATTAATTCTTTAACTTTAGCGTTTTTACCAACACGTTCACGTAAGTAGTTAAGTTTAGCTCTTCTAACTTTACCTAAACGAACAACTTCGATTTTTTCAATGTTTGGTGAGTGAAGTGCCCAAGTTTTTTCTACACCTACACCGTAAGAAATTCTTCTTACTGTAAATGTTTCACGAACGCCACCGTTTTGTCTTTTTAAAACGATACCTTCGAACATTTGGATACGTTCTCTTTGACCTTCTTTGATTTTAGCGTGTACACGGATTGTGTCACCAACGTTGAATGCTGGTACTTCTGCTTTAAGTTGAGCGTTTTCAATTTCTCTAATAATTGGGTTCATAATAAATTCTCCTTTTTTCTAAGATGTTCTTAACACAAAATGTTGCCAGCGGAACACCCGTAATAACAGTACATAGTATAGCACGTCTTGATTTTATTTGCAATGATTTTTTGCGTAATTTTCAAGGAACTTCTTGTCTTTCGCCGTCAAATTAGCCTTTTCTAATAAATCTGAGCGCTTATTATACGTATTAATAAGCGATTGCTCTCGTCTAAATTCCTCAATTTTCTTATGATTTCCAGAAAGAAGTTCAGCTGGCACTGTACGTCCTCTAAATTCAGCCGGTCTTGTATAATGTGGATATTCTAAAAGCCCATCACTAAAGGATTCTTCTTCGAAGGATTCTTTCTTTCCAAGCACGCCTGGTTTAAGACGCATAATACTATCTGCAATAATAACAGCAGGCAGTTCCCCTCCTGTTAAAACGTAATCACCAATGGAAATCTCATCTGTTACAATTTCATCAATGACACGTTGATCTACACCTTCATAGTGACCACATAAAATGATAATATGCTCTTCTTTTGCAAATTCTTCTGCCATTTGTTGATTCCATACTTTGCCCTGTGGTGTCATATAAAGGACACGAGGCTTTACATCTGGCATCTCATTTTTGACATGTTCATAGCAATCATAAATAGGCTGTGCCATCATCAACATACCTGCACCGCCACCATAAGGATAATCATCCACTTGATGATGCTTATTAGCTGCAAAAGGACGAATATCAATAGCCTCTAATTCAATTTGATTACTTTTTTTAGCACGTCCCATAATACTATAATTCAGTATTTGGTCAATCGTTTCTTTAAAAAGGGTCATAATTGTTATTTTCATAGATCCTCAAGCCCTTCTAAAAGATGTACGCTCATTTTACCGGCTTCAATATCTACTACTTTTACAACCTGTTTAATCGCTGGCAAAAGAATTTCTTTACCTGTTTCTGGATTTTTAACAACATAGACATCATTGCTACCTGTATAGATAATATCTACAATATCACCTAAATAACGATTATCTTCTTCTGTATATACACCAAGATCATATAAATCACTAATATAATATTCATCTTTCTTAAGTGGTAAGCTATCCTTACGATTAATTTTAAGCGTACTTCCTTTTAAAAGTTCTGCTGCATTCATATCATCAATACCTTCCAATTTAAGAAGTACAAAGTCCTTATGGAAGCGTACAGCTTCAATATTATATTTCTTAAGTTCTTTTCTTTCCACGAAAATTTCCTTTAACTTTTTAAAACGTTTAGGATCATCTGTCGTTGGAACGATTTTAAGTTCACCTTTAACGCCGTGTGTATTTACGATTTTTCCTACTGTAAACATTGTTTCCATTTGTATCATCCTTTGCTTAAATTTATACCCTTTCATAAAGGATAGTAACAGCTTCATGAAAGATAATAAATGAGGTTTATTATCCTTTGTGAAAATATATAAATATTTTCTTCAATATAGATTTAGATAGCACAAGTAGGCTAGGGAAGCCCTAACCTACTCTATGATTTCCACTACAACTTTTTTATGCACATTGGCTGTTGCAGCTTTCATTATTGTGCGGATTGACTTAGCAATTCTACCTTGCTTACCGATTATTTTACCCATATCTTCTGGGGCTACACGTAGCTCTAAAATAATCTTATCATCATCCTCTTTTTGTGACACAGAAACTTGTTCGGGATTACCAACAAGTTGTGTTGCTAACATCTGTAATAAGTCTTTCATCGGAAATTCCTCCCCTGAAATAAATTACATTTCAACACCTGATTTTTTAAGTAAATCTTTAACTGTATCTGTTGGTTGAGCACCATTAGCAAGCCATTTTTGAGCTGCTTCTGTGTTAATGCTTAATTCATTTGGTTCTTGACAAGGATTGTAGTAACCGATTTCTTCGATGAATCTACCATCTCTTGGAGAACGTGAATCAGCAACAACGATTCTATAGAAAGGAGCCTTTTTTTGACCCATTCTTTTTAAACGAATTTTAACTGCCATCTTAATTTCACCTCCTTATAATTGTGCTATATATTTACATAAAAGGTAGTTTAAATTTATTACCCTTTTTGCCTTTCATCATACCTGAGAATTGTTTCATCATGACCTGCATTTGTTCAAACTGTTTAATAAGTCTGTTCACCTCTTGAAGGTCACGACCAGAACCTTTTGCAATACGTTTTTTACGTTGCATATTTAAAATGCTTGGGTTAAGGCGTTCTTCTTTTGTCATAGAAAGAATAATTGCTTCAATGTGCCCCATTTGCTTGTCATCTACTTGAATATCTCCAAGTTTAGCAGTATTGATTCCTGGAATCATACCGATCAACTGACTGATAGGTCCCATATTTTTAACTTGCTGCATTTGATCTAGGAAATCCTCAAAGTTAAATTCTGCTTTTCTAAATTTAGCTTCTAGCTCTTTAGCTTTTTGTTCATCAATATTTTGTTGTGCCTTTTCAATAAGTGTTAGAACATCTCCCATCCCTAAAATACGAGATGCAATACGTTCTGGATGGAATGGCTGTAAATCTGCCATCTTTTCACCCATACCAACATATTTAATAGGCTTATTTGTTACAGCTTTTACAGATAAGGCTGCCCCACCTCTACTGTCACCATCAAGTTTAGTCATGACTACACCGTCAAGTCCTAAAGTATTATCGAAGGATTCAGCAACGTTTACGGCATCTTGTCCTGTCATTGCATCGACTACAAGTAATATCTCTTGTGGCTTAAGCGCTGCTTTAATATTCTTCAGCTCATCCATAAGTACTTCGTCGATATGTAAACGACCCGCTGTATCTATGATGACAACATCAAGATTATTTTCTTTTGCATGCTCAAGACCTGCTTTTGCAATGTCTACTGGATTTGCCTGATTTCCCATAGAGAAAACAGGAACATTAACTTGTTTTCCAACTTTAATTAATTGATCAATCGCTGCCGGTCTGTACACGTCACAGGCCACTAAAAGAGGTCTCTTCCCTTGGGATTTTATAAGACTACTTAGTTTTGCACTTGTTGTTGTTTTACCAGCTCCTTGAAGCCCTACCATCATAATGACCGTAATACCTCTTGGTGCGAATGTAATTTTACTTTGTGTAGAACCCATTAAATTAATA
Organism: Clostridiales bacterium; assembly: GCA_019418225.1. Classification (GTDB taxonomy): domain Bacteria; phylum Bacillota; class Clostridia; order Lachnospirales; family Cellulosilyticaceae; genus Cellulosilyticum. The sequence goes on from DYCF01000003.1 coordinate 93,765, forward strand.
AGTTCTTCATTTACGATTTTAATAACATGTTGTCCCGGTGTTAAACTTTCCATGACTTCTTGTCCAACTGCACGTTCTTCAATAGTCTTGATAAAATTCTTAACAACCTTAAAGTTAACATCAGCTTCTAAGAGTGCAAGCTTAACTTCACGAAGTGCTGCTTTAACATCTTTTTCAGTTAACTTACCTTTGCCTTTAAGCTGTTTGAAAACATCTTGTAATTTCGTTGATAATTGATCAAAAGGCATACATGAGTCCTCCTACATTTTATTAATTAATTCATCTACTAGAGCAATGACCTCTTGTATGCAATTTGCTTGTTCACCCTCTAGACTTTTACTCACATTATCACAATGATTTTTTATTTTAACGAGTACTTGTTGCTGCTTTTGGAATTTTGCAAAGAGCTGCAACTTATTTTCGTAATCTAGGAGCTTACCTTCAGCTTTTTTAATCGTGTCAAAGACACTTTGTCTACTAATTTGATGTTGCTCAGAAAGCTCTCCTAGAGATAAATCCTCAAAGTAATATTCTCTTAATAAATCTCGTTGTTTATCAGTGAGCAATTCCTGATAAAAGTCAAATAAATAGGTTATCACAACAAACTTTTCCATGTTACACCCCGACTTACTGTCAGTCCTTTTTGCTTTACACTAAATGATTATAATGAAAACCTTGTTATTTGTCAACTGTAATTTTTAAACTTATTGTTCAGTCTGGAAAAGTGCTGTCGCAAATGCCTCAGCATCAAAAGGTTGAAGGTCATCTATTTTTTCACCAACCCCAATGAATTTAACAGGTACTTCAAAGTTTTCATAAATACCTACAATAGCTCCACCTTTAGCTGTCCCATCTAACTTTGTTAAAATAATTCCACTGATATCTGCTACTTCTTTAAAGAGCTTCACTTGTTGAATAGCATTTTGACCTGTTGTCGCATCCAATGCAATTAGAATTTCCTTTTTAGCTTCTGGATATTCCCTTGCAATGATACGAGAAATTTTTTCTAGTTCTTTCATAAGGTTCGTCTTATTTTGAAGACGACCTGCTGTATCACAAATAAGTACATCGCTCTTACGTGATTTAGCTGCTGCAATGGCATCAAATACAACGGCTGCTGCATCTGTACCCTCTTCATGCTTAATAATTTCTACCCCAGCACGTTCACACCATACTTGAAGCTGCTCTATAGCTGCTGCTCTAAATGTATCAGCTGCTGCCACAAGTACCTTTTTGCCTTCAGTTTTATAAAGATGTGACATTTTACCAATAGAAGTTGTTTTACCTACACCATTTACACCAATGACTAAAATAACCGTAGGGCCATCTGGATTTAAAATACTTTCCGTTGGTGTCTTTGTCAAAATAGTTGTAATAATTTCTTGAAGTGCTACTTTTAAAGCTTGTGGATCTGTAATTTTGTCTGTTTTTACTTTATGACGTAGTTCATCCATGATTTTAAGTGTTGTATCTACACCAAAGTCTGCCATAATAAGGGCTTCTTCTAACTCTTCATATAAATCTTCGTCAATATGTTTAAAATTACTTAAAACATCTTCTACACCTTTTAAGAAGTTATCTCTTGTCTTTGTAAGTCCACTAAACAAACGCTTCATAAAGCCTTTTTTCTTTTCTTTCGCTGGGCCCCCTTCTGACTCTTCTTTCTCCTCTTCTATAAACACTTCATCTTCTATTTGTGCTACTTCTTCTGCATTTGTTTCATCTTGCGGTACTGATATCTCTACAGTTTCATGTACCGGTGCCACTACCGCTTCTGAAACGGTTTCTTCTACTGGTGCTATAGCTTCCTCTACTTGTTTAGCTTCTTCCTTTTGTAGTTCATGTACAACTTGTGTGTTCATTTCTTTAGAAGCCGTCATAAACTTTTCTTCTATAACCTCTTCCTTTTCATCTTCTGATTTACAAGCTACCTCTTCATGTCTATTTTCTTCATGCACATTTTCTTCATGATTTATACTTTGTTCTTCGTGAAGAACTGCTTCTTCTTTTACCTCCTGGGCTTCTTGTACCGACTTTTTACCAAATAACTTTTTAAAAAAACTCATTCTTATGTCCTCCTAACTGCTCTTTTTCTGATCAATATAATTATTTGCATCTTCAAGTTCAATAGAAAGGATTGTAGAAACCCCTCTCTCCTGCATAGTTACACCATATAGTGTATGCGCGCGCTCCATTGTTCCTTTTCTATGGGTAATTACAATGAACTGCGTTTCTTTTGAAAGCTTTTCTAGATAATCTGCAAATCTTAAAACATTGGCATCATCTAATGCCGCCTCAATCTCATCTAGCACACAGAATGGAGAAGGTTTTAGCTTTAAAATACCAAAGATCAATGAAATCGCTGTAAGTGTACGCTCACCACCTGAAAGCAACGTCATATTTTGAAGTTTTTTGCCTGGTGGTTTAGCAATAATTTCAATACCTGATTCTAAAATGTTTTCTTCATCTATGAGCTGAAGATATGCTTCTCCACCACCGAATAACTCTTTAAACACTTCTGTAAAGTTTTCTGCAATAATTGCAAATTGAGTCTTAAAGATTTCTTTCATCTGGCTCATAAGCTCATCAATCATTTCAATTAATGCCGCTTCTGCCTTTTCCATATCTTCTTTTTGACCAGTTAAAAATTCATAACGCGTTTTAGTTTCTTTATACTCTTCCACTGCATTAACATTAACATTACCAATTTGCTTAATCTGTGCACGCATATCTACAGAGCGTTTCTTTAAATCTGTAATAGAACACTCTTCCATCTTATATTCTAAAGCACGATTATATGTGAGTTCATATTGTTCCCACATCGTATTTCCCCAGTTTTGTTTTTGAAGTGCACTGTTTTCTTTTTTATTTTCAAGGCGATAACGCTCTTCTTTTAAGTTATTAAGCTTTTCATTTGACTTGCTAATGATTTCAACTAATTTTACTTCTTCTTGCTCTAACGATACCTTCTGCACATCATACTGTCTTCTTTTTTCAAGTGCTAATTCAATAGTATGTTTGCCCTCTTCAATTTCTAGTTCAATATGTTTATTTTCTTCTACTAGACTTTGCTTTTCTTGTTCAAACTTGGCCATCTTTTCAGCAAGCTGATCGCTCTTTTCACCTTGTCCATTTAAAGCTTCCTCTAACTCATGCATTTGTTCCATCATATACTTCATATTTTGCTCAGTATTTGATAAACTAATTTTCTTTTCAGTCAGCTTTTCATTTGCTTTATCTTTTTCTAGTTTTAAATCTGTAAGTTGTTTTTCTAGTGCCTCTAATGCCTCTTCATCATCACCAATAGCTGACTTCAGATCTTCTAAACGCACTTTAACACTTTCTCTACCTGATTTAATTTGTTCCATATTATCTTCAATATTATTACGTTCTGTTAAAAGTTGAAGTTGATTTGCTTTTGTAAGTTTTAAGGCATGTTCTGTTTTATCCCATTCTAAGCTGAAATTCTTAGCATTCATATCTAAAGTACCAATTTCCAGTTGTAATGCTTCTTCAGCTTTCAGCTGCTCTGCAAGTGCATCTGAAAGTGTTTTTAGGGCAGATTGCTGTGCAGCTACTTCCTCTTTATAATATGCATATTTCTCTTTGGCTTCTTTAAGCTCTCTTGCACGAGAGAAAATATTATTATTTTGATTTTTTGTACTTCCTCCACTTAGAGACCCGCCGCTATTGAAGACTTCACCTTCTAAAGTTACAAGCTTATATTTATATTGATACTTACGTGCAATGCGTGAGGCATTTTCCATATTATCAATAATCAGTATACGCCCTAATAATGAAGAAATGATATTGCTATATTCTGCTGGATATTTAATAAGCTCATTACCAAATCCTAAGAAACCTGGTTCTGTCTTTAAGCCATTCTCATTAATCACACTGCTACTACGGACGGTATCTTGAGGTAAGAATGTTACTCTTGAAATACCACGTTGTTTCATCACAGTAATCATATCCTTAGCATCTTTTTCACTACGAGTTACAATATTTTGAATTGCTCCTCCTAGAGCTGTAACGATAGCTGTTTCATATTGTCTAGGTACTTCTACAAGTTCTCCCACGACACCTATAATGCCTTGCCATCTTTGCCCTTCACTTTTGGCAACTTTTAAAACTTGCTTAACACTACCATAATAGCCTTCATGTTCTTCCTTAATTTGTTCTAGCCATTTTGCTTGACGCTCTGTTTGAATCATATTCTGCGTCATATTGTTAAGTGTTTTTTCTTTAGCCAGCTTGTCTTTTTCTAAGTGCATCCTAGAAGCTTGGACTTCATTTAGATTAGCTCTTAAAGATTCTAACTTTGTAAGCGCTTCACCTTTTTGCTTTTCTAAAAGCTTACCACTTACTTCTTGATGTTGAATTTCACTATTCAATAGGGAAATTTGTTCACTAATTTGAGACTTGCGATATTCAAGTTGGGCTTCCATACCGTCATTCTTTTGAAGCTCTGCTTCAAACAAGTCAATCTCACGCATCTTTTGATGCAATTCTGCCTTTGAACTATCAATTGTACCTTCTAAATCATTTAAGGCTTTAATTAGTGCATTGACTCTTGTTTCCTCTTGTTCAATAATCGTCATTTTAGATGCATGTTCAATTTCTAAAGCCGTACGCTTTGTTTCAAGAAGCGAAAGGCGCTCTTTCTTATTTTGATTATCAAGTTCTTGTGCCTTTTGATCTTCTATAACTTGCTCTAGAAGTGTTTCAATATTAATAACCTTTTCTTCATTAATAGTTATTTGACTTTGTCTTTTCTCTTGCTGTTTCTCTAAATTAGAAATTTCACTAATTAAAGTCTCAATATCAGTATATAGTCCATCTTTCTTTTGTTTGCATTCAGCTTGCCTTTGTTTAAAGCTGTTTTCTTCTTCTTGTGCTTCTTTAATCTGCAGCTCAATAGAAGTAATGAGCTCGTTTAATGCTGCAAGTTCTTTTTCAATACGTTCTATTTCAAAGATAAAAATATTTACATCAACTTCTTTTAAGCTTTCCTTTAATTTTAAAAACTGAGTTGTCTTTTCAGCTTCTATAGAAAGTGGCTCTAAACGGCCTTCAATTTCTAAAATAATATCTTGAATACGCACCAAATTATCACGTTGCTTTTCTAGCTTACGTTCTGCTTCAAGGCGTCGTACCTTATATTTATAAATCCCTGCTGCTTCTTCAAATAATGTTCTTCTCTCTTCTGGTTTAGAACTAAGTACTCTATCAATCTGTCCTTGTCCTATAATGGAATAACCATCTTTACCTATTCCAGTATCCATGAAAAGTTCTTGAACATCTTTTAACCTACAAGTACTTCCATTAATAAAGTACTCACTTTCTCCAGAACGATATACACGTCTTTTTACCACTATTTCAGTATAGGCAATAGGCACTGCTTGATCTGGATTTTTAATGGTTAAGGCAACCTCAGCATAACCTAAAGACTTTCGCTTTTCAGTTCCTGCAAAAATAATATCTTGCATATTACTACCACGTAAGCTTTTGGCACTTTGTTCTCCAAGCACCCATCTAATCGCATCTGAAACGTTACTCTTACCACTACCATTTGGTCCTATAACGCCTGTAATACCTTGAGGAATGCTTAACTTTACTGCATCTCCAAATGATTTAAAGCCATGTATCTCAACCTTATCTAGATACATAATTCACCTCAATTTTCTAATTTATCTAAAGCTTTTTTAGCTGCATCTTGTTCTGCTTCTTTTTTACTCTTACCACAGCCTTTACCAAGCACTTCTTCACCATGATATACTTCTACATAAAAATGTTTATCATGATCTGGTCCCTCTTCACCTACTACCTCATAGTGAATTGGTACACTGCTTTCCTTTTGAATACTCTCTTGTAAAAGCGTTTTATAATCTGTATAAAGGTCCTCTAAAGAAGTCATTCCTTCCACTTGTCTAATTAACGTTTTTGTTAAAAAACTTTTTGAAAGATCAAAACTTCCTTCTAGGAATAGGGCACCTGTGATGGCCTCAAATCCATCTGCCAAAATAGAAGCACGCTCTCTACCACCTGTCATCTCTTCGCCTTTACCAAGCAAAATATGCTCACCGAGATGAATGTTTTTAGCCGTCTTAGCTAACGATCCCTCACATACAATGCTAGCGCGTAACTTTGACAAATCTCCTTCTGGCATTTCTGGATGTTTCTTAAATAAATACTCACTAATTACTAAATCTAAAATAGCATCTCCTAGAAATTCTAATCTTTCATTATCCTTTACAGAAATACTTCTATGTTCATTGGCATAAGAACTATGTGTTAATGCTTCTTCTAAAATAAGTGGATTTTTAAATTCATAGCCAATTACTCTTTGCATAGCTTCTACCGCCATAGCTCTAGAAGCTTTATCTATTTTTTTAGCCATTTTTCTTCTCCTTTTTGTCTTTACTCCCCATATTTAACCGCATTTACTATGCCTTAAGCTTAATATAGGAAAAGCCCCGCTAAGCGAGGCTTTTTATTAATCTAATCCTTTTTGTTCTTTGATGTAATCGACAACATCCCCCACAGTAGATACTTTCTCTGCTTCGTCATTTGAAATTTCCATTTCAAACTCTTCTTCAATTGCCATAATCACTTGAAAGACATCTAATGAATCTGCATTTAAATCATCGACAAATGATGTTAATAAAGTAATTTCATCCTCTGAAATGTTAAATTGCTCACTAATAATCTGTCTTACTTTATCAAATACCATGTTTCAACACCTCGTATAAAGATTTATATTTTGATGATATTATATACCTCATTGATAGTCAATATTAATTTGCAGTTTCTGTAAAGTTCATTTTTATCTTTTCAACCAATTGACTCTTAATAAATCCTTCTGTTTGAATAATAGTGCTGTAAACTTCTTCTGCCTTTGAGCTACCATGAGTCTTCACAACGAGCCCATTTACGCCTAAAAAAGGAGCGCCACCTTTTGTCGCATAATCAAATTTTCCTTTGATATTATAGACTCCTTTTTTAAGTAAAAGAGCCGCAACTTTTGTCTTTAGATTTCTAAAGAATTCTATTTTTAACATACCTAAAATCCATTTTGCAAAGCCTTCCATGAACTTTAAGACAACATTTCCCACAAAGCCATCACAAACTAAAATATCTGCTTCGCCTTTTGGAATATCTCTTGCTTCAATATTACCTAAAAAGTTAATACTTTCATCAGCAGAAAGTAACTTATAAGCATCTTTCACAAGTTGATTACCCTTTTCTGCTTCAACTCCAATATTAATAAGTCCTACTTTTGGATTAGGAACTGCCATACACTGTTGCATATATACTGTTCCCATACGTGCAAACTGTGCAAGATAGCTTGGTTTTGCATCAACATTAGCACCACAATCTATAAGAAGAGAACATCCTTTTTGTGTGGGGATAAATGGGGCTAAGGCTGGACGTTCTACGCCCTTAATACGTCCTACAATTAGTGTCGCACCTGTTAAAAGTGCCCCTGTACTTCCCGCACTCATAAATCCATCTACTTGCCCCTCCTTTAAAAGTTTGAGACCAATTACCATAGATGACTTCTTTTTTTGTCTAATTGCTAAAGTCGGTGATTCTTCCATTTCAATCACTTCTTCTGCATCTACAATTTCTATCTTGGATGGTTCATATGTAAATGCAGATAACTTTTCTTTAATGAGTACTTCTGGTCCTACTAGCACTAATGTAGAATCAACTTCCTTGCTTGCTTTTATACAACCTTTAATAATTTCATCTGGTGCATTGTCGCCACCCATTACATCTATTGCTATTTTTGACATATGCATCACCTCTATCTTTCTCTATATTGAAATTAAATATACAAAAAGACAGCTAAAAGCTGTCTTTTTTATAGTATTAATCTACTTTTACTACAACACGGTTTGCATAAGAACCGCAAGCTTTACATACTCTATGTGGCATCATTAATTCACCACATTTTTGACATTTCACTAAGTTAAGTGGAGAAAGTTTCCAATTCGCTTGTCTTTGGTTTCTTCTGGCTTTAGAAGTCTTTCTTTTTGGTACTGCCATTTCTACACCTCCTCTTATTACTACTCTTCACTTTGAGGGTGAAAAATATTCTTCAAACCTTCAAGTCGTGGATCAATTTCTTCTTGCGCACAGTTACAACTGTGTTTATTTAGATTCTGCCCACAAATTTTACAGATGCCTTTACAATTTTCATCATGTACCCAATGCATAGGCAAATTAAGATAAATCGTTTCTGCTACAGCATCTTCTAAATCAATTGTATCAGATATTTGAATAATGTCTTCTTGATCTTCACCTATTGGCTCCGATGAGTACTCTTGGAAGAGCTCTCCTTCAACAAAACAATCAAATTCTTCACTACAGCGATCACATAAACGTTTAACGATCACAGAGACTTGTCCTTCTACAATGTAGCGGCCATCAACTTTTTGCAAAGTTCCCTCTACGTCTGCGTCACAGACTTGTACTTTGTGCACAGGGCTAATACCTTTAAGTGACACCTGCTGCTTTCCTTTGAAAGTTACTTCGGACTTTTTTCTAAGTTCCTGGATATTAAGTTTCATTTTTTCACTCCATTAAGTAACACTTCTGTAATTATACATATTTCACATGTATTTGTCAATCACTTATTTTGTAACTAATCTTACAGCGTCTCTTGCAATCATAAGTTCTTCGTTTGTTGGAATTAAAAGCATTTTGATTTTTGAGCTTTCTTTTGTTAAATCTCTTTCAACACCACGGCATTTATTTTTCTCTGGATCGATTTCTACGCCTAACCATGTAAGCATGTTAGCAATTTCTTCACGCATGATTGCATTGTTTTCACCAAGGCCACCAGCGAAACAAATAGCGTCACATCCGTTCATAATTGCTGCATAAGCACCAATGTATGATACTACTCTGTGTTGGTAAGCATCCATTGTAAATCTACATGCTGAATCTCCTGCAACTACACCGTCTTCGATTTCACGGAAGTCACTTGATAATCCTGATAATGCATCAACACCTGATTTTTTATTTAAGATTGCGTCGATTTCTTTAGCTGATAAACCTTCTTTTTCCATTAAGAATGTTACGATAGCTGGATCGATATCACCTGAACGAGTACCCATGATAAGACCTGCAAGTGGTGTGAATCCCATAGATGTTTCTACTGATTTACCACCATCCACAGCACATACACTTGCACCATTTCCTAAGTGACAAACAATGATTTTTGTTTCTTCTACTGGTTTACCAAGCATTTCAGCAGCTCTTTGAGATACATATTTGTGTGATGTACCGTGGAAACCATATTTACGAACACCATATTTGTTGTAGTATTCTTGTGGAATAGCATACATATAAGCATGTTTTGGCATTGTTTGGTGGAATGCTGTATCAAACACTGCTACCATTGGTACATTTGGCATAAGCTCACGACAAGCATCAATACCAAGTAAGTTAGCTGGATTGTGAAGTGGTGCAAGTTCACAACATTCTTCAATAGCTTTTTCTACTTCTGGTGTAATGATTACTGATTCATTGAATTTTTCTCCACCGTGAACAACGCGGTGACCTACTGCATTAATTTCTTCTGGTTTAACACAAGCTGTTTCACCTTCTGTAAGCATAGAAAGCATTTTTGTTAAAGCTACTTTATGGTCTGGGAAATCAACCATAACTTTAACTGAATCTTGTCCTTCTGTTGTGTGTTTGATGAATGATCCATCAATTCCAATTCTCTCACAAATACCTTTTGCGATTTCAGTTTCTGTCTCCATGTTTAATAATTGATATTTTAATGAAGAACTACCACAGTTTACTACTAATACGTTCATTATATTTTTACACTCCTCTTGATTCTTTGTCTCTTAGTTATTTTGAGCTTGAACAGCTGTAATTGCAACAACACCTACGATGTCTTCTGCACTGCAACCTCTTGATAAATCATTAACTGGTTTTGCAATACCTTGTGTTACTGGACCGTAAGCTTCTGCTTTAGCAAGTCTTTGAACAAGTTTATAACCAATATTACCAGCATCTAAGTCTGGGAAAATAAGTGTGTTAGCTTTTCCAGCTACATCACTTGATGGTGCTTTTGCTGAACCTACAGATGGTACGATTGCAGCATCTAATTGTAATTCACCGTCTACTTTAAGTTCTGGTGCTTCTTCTTTTGCAATACGTGTTGCTTCAACAACTTTATCTACGTCAGCATGTTTTGCACTGCCATATGTAGAATGTGAAAGCATAGCTACGATTGGTTCTTCTCCTACTAATTGTTCAAAGCTTTTCGCTGAACTTTGAGCAATTGCAGCAAGTTCTTCTGATGTTGGGTTTTGGTTAAGTCCTGCATCAGAGAATACGAAGGTACCATTTGCACCGTATTCGCAGTTTGGTACTACCATTACGAAGAATGCCGAAACAAGTTTTGTCCCAGGTGCAGTTTTTAAGATTTGAAGTGAAGGTCTAAGTACATCAGCTGTTGCATGAATAGCACCTGCTACCATACCGTCTGCCATACCTTGTTTAACCATCATTACACCTAAGAATAATTCATCTTTGTGAAGTAATTGACTTGCTTTTTCTGCTGTCATACCTTTTTTCTCACGAAGTTTTACAAGCTCTGCAATGTAAGTATCCATTTCTTCAAATGTAGCGGGATTTACAATTTTAGCACCGCTTAAATCTAATCCTTCAGCTTTATCATTAATAGCTGCTTCATCACCGATTAAGATGACATTTGCAATGCCTTCTGCTAAAACTTGATGAGCTGCTTTAAGTGTTCTGATATCAGATGTTTCTGGTAAAACGATAGTTTTTTTATCGCTTTTTGCTCTTGCTTTAATATTTTCAATAAAAGACATTAAAAAGAACCCCTTTCAATTTATACTTTCAATTCGCCCTCATTTACTATTATATTCAATGTATCTCGTGTATACAAGTCCGAATTGGAATTTTATGCGAATTTATTTTTTCCTCCCTTTATTTTTACCCAATTTTAAGCTAAAATAAGCACGTATTATAAAAAGATTGGAGACTTACAATGCATATTGCAGGTATTGTTGCTGAGTATAATCCATTTCATAATGGACATGCTTATCAAATAAAAACACTAAAAGCCGAAACGAACACAAATTTTGTCATTGCTGTTATGAGCGGAAACTTCTCACAACGTGGTCTTCCTACTATTGCAGACAAATTCGTACGTACAAAAATGGCACTTGCTTCTGGCATCGATATGGTCATTGAACTTCCTGTTCCCTTTGCCTCTGCTAGCGCTGAGCGTTTCTCTGAAGCAGCCGTCTCACTCCTCCATAAATCCGGCATTGTAGATACAATTTGTTTTGGTAGTGAATGTGGTGATATAGATGCCTTAACAAAGGTGGCTGATACACTTCTAGACCCACCAACATTATTTTCTACAAAACTCAAAGAATATTTACGCAGTGGATTGAGCTTTCCTAGAGCGAGAGAGATTGCACTTATAGATACTTTAGAAAATACGCCAGATAGCCTCGGTGTCTATAGTCCTATCATTAATAACCCGAATAACATCTTAGGTATTGAATATATTAAGGCACTGAAGAAATATAATTCACACATTAAACCTTTTACCATAAAAAGGATACAAGCTGGTTATCATGACACTAACGTTACAGGAGAAATATCTTCTGCTACGGCCATTCGTCATCTTGCAACCAAAGAAGATCTTGCAACAATTAAAACTTGTATGCCAACAACTTCCTTTGAGTATTTAGCACCATTTCTTCATTACACATATAGTGAAGAAAAGCTTTACTCCTTTTTAAATTACAAACTTATCATGTCCAGCAAAGAAGATTTATATTCTTTATGGGATATTCCTAAAGAACTGATTCACTCTATCTTAAACTACTTTCCTTCTTGTAGTCATTTAAGTGATTTAATTAACAAAGTCACTTCTAAAACTTATACCAGAGCTACTGTCCAACGTAGTTTACTTCGCATTCTTCTTCACATTACTGAAAAAGATATGCTAACCCTTATGAATTTGGACTGGTCACCTTATATTCGTGTTCTTGGCTGCCGTAAAGAAGCTTTGCCACTTTTAAGCACACTGAGTAAAGCTGCCTCTTGTCCTATTATCACTAACGTAGGTAAAAGTTATAATACACTTAATTCCTCACAAAAATGCCTTTTAGACTATGAATTAAAAGCTACTGCTCTTTATTATAACTTAATTTCTAATAGTGAAAACTATAAGCAAGATTTCACCCAGTCCTTTATTAAACTTTAAGCTATGCACTTTTTAAAATAGCTTATCTCTACTAAGCAAACACAATAAAGCGATTAGCCTTACCTGCTTTTTAGGTAACGCTAATCGCTTTATTTTACTTGCTTATTTTAAACAATACCTTCTTTCATCCTAATACTTTATGCCTTTTTGTTATTATTTATAAGACAAGTTCATATACTATTTTATACTTTATAAGGAGGTTTAATAATGCAATGACACACAAAAAACTTATTTTGATAGGTATTGTACTTATTATCATTACTCTGTTAATTGCCCCTTCACTTTGCATAAGTGCGGCAGCAGAAGGGCTTTTACTATGGTTTAATAAAGTGCTTCCTTCTTTACTTCCTTTTATTATTCTTATTAACTTACTCGTTGGTTTAAATATGCTAGAACCTCTTAGTAAACGCCTCTCCCCTATTACAAGAAGACTCTGGGACTTACCCGGTAGCATAGGCTTTACTTTTCTTATGGGGCTTGTTGCAGGCTATCCTATGGGCGCAAAAATCATTAAACAATTAGTGGCAGAAAAGTCTATTTCGCTTAGTCAAGGTGAAAAAGCGCTTTGCTTTTGCAATAACTGCGGCCCACTCTTTATCATTGGCACTGTAGGTACCATGCTACTAGAAAACACTGCTATTGGCTACTTCTTACTATTTATTCATATCTTATCTGCCACACTACTGAGTTTACTCTTAAGCGGCTATAAAGTCACGGCTTTACCGCCTCAGTCTCATCTAACACGCAGTGCTTCAGACTTTCAATTTGCTCCAGCTTTCACCAAAGCCGTTGAAAATGGTATGGATACTATCGTATGCGTAGGTGGCTATATTATATTTTTCTCTGTTTTAACAAAGATTCTAACGAGTTCTATGGTCTTTGAAGCACTGCTTAACCTACCACCTCTTAAACTTCTACCCAATAACATGGCTCAAGGTATCTTAACTGGTATTTTAGAGTTATCGAATGGTGTAGGTGCACTTTCTAAAAGCTATCTCTCCAATCCTTCTATGTATCCCTTAGCCTTACTCGCTTTTAGCATTAACTTTGGTGGTTTCTGTGTTTATTTCCAAACACTTTATGTACTTGGCGATATTCCTTTTTCTACAAAACCTTATTTACTTTGTAAACTTCTCCAAGCAACTTTAAGTTTCTTACTAACTTGTACACTTTATCCTCTGTTCTCTATGTATACACAAGGAACAAATCTTCAAATTTCATTTACTTGGTTAATCACTACGCTTCTATTTCTTCCTGTAATTTACATCATTATCAAAAACTATACAAATAAGAAAACATCCTTACATGAAGTTGTTTATAAAAATTAATAAACCTATGTTTCATTATTATAGAGAAACCAACTAAAAACTTGAAATATACATGTACGTAAATTGTTTTCTCCCAATGATTTCACATGACTAAAAACTATGAATAACTAAAATTTATAAATGTGAAATCTATATTACTACATAAATAAAGCGACTAACGTCGTATTAGTAACCCAAATTTTGAGTTTAGAGTAGAAAAGTTAAAAATTAAATTTTTCTACTCTAAACAAATGGCAAAAAAAGATGGCAGCTGAGCTACCATCTTTTTTCTATACTATAAATATAATTACTTATAAATCTAATTATTTACGTAATTTATCAAGTTCTTCTAAAAGTGCACCATTAAGAACTTTAATGTAAGTTCCTTTCATACCTAATGATCTTGATTCAATTACACCAGCACTTTCAAATTTACGAAGTGCATTAACGATTACTGAACGTGTGATACCTACTTTATCAGCAATTTTACTTGCAATTAATAAACCTTCGCTACCATCTAATTTTTCAAAGATATGGAAAATAGCTTCAAGTTCTGAATAAGATAATGTTGCAATAGCAGATTTAACGATTGCAATACGACGTTCTTCTTCATCACTTTCTTCTTTTAATGAGCCTAAAATTTCTACTGCTACGATAGTTGCACCATATTCAGCTAAAATAAGGTCTTCTGTTGTAAAGTTACCTGCGCTCTTTTCTTTGTAAAGTAAGAATGTACCTAACCTTTGACCAGCTGCAATGATTGGAATGATACATGTTGTGTAGTTTGCACTATTTGGTACTTCAGCAAAGATTGTATCTAAAGAAACATTTTCTTTAATATCCATAATTGCTAAAAATTCATCGTTTACTGAGTATTCGATATAATTATCTTCATTTGCAAAGTTGTGAGGAATTGAGCTATTTACACCTAAAACTTTGCTTTTTGTACTTACAACAACAGCATTAGCTTTTACAACATCGCTGATTACTTCACAGATATCAGCAAAGATTACACGGTCTGAGCCAAATCTTTGTAATAATCTATTTACTTTTCGCATTTTGAGTAATAATTCTTGAGACATAATATGTCCTCCTTAAATAATTTTGTTAAGTTAGTTTGTACTTTTATAATCTAAAGGTTTTATATACTTTAGTATGTTCTAAAAATTTAAAAATATACACTTTATCATTTAAAAAGACAAAGTTGCGATACAACTTTGTCTTGTACAAACAAATCTTAACATGATTTGACAAAAAACTCAATATATAATTGTAAACATTAATGCCTAAAAATTTTAACAAATTGTAAACTATCGCTTATTTTGTTTGCCGTAGTTACACTTTGAATTGCGACAAACTACTTTTTTATTCTTGCTACTGCCTTTTTCAACAAGAGCGTCGCCACATACTGGACACTTTTCTCCTGTAGGTTTGTCCCAAGACATGAATTCACAACTATCTCCGTTGTGTTCACATCCATAATATGTTCTTCCTTTTTTTGTCTTTTTAAGAAGGACTTTGCCTCCACACTGCGGACAATTAACACCAATTTCTTCATACCAAGCCTTTGTACCATTGCATTCTGGGAAATTAGGGCATCCTAAGAATTTACCATATTTACCATAACGTACAATCATATGCGCCCCACATTTCTCACAGGGGATATCTGTCGTTTCTGTAAGGTCAATATTTTCAATCTCGTTTTCTGCCACTTCAAGACAATGTTTAAAATTAGGGTAGAAAGATTTAATAATCTCTTTCCATTCCACATTACCTGCTGCAATCTCATCTAAGATTCTTTCCATATTAGCTGTAAATTCTACATCTACAATTTCATCAAAGTACTGTAACATAATTTGATTTACAACTTCTCCAAGTTCAGTAATGTAAAGATTCTTATTTTCTTTAACAATATATCCTCTTGCAAGAAGTGTTGTAAGTGTCGGTGCATAGGTACTTGGTCTACCCACGCCATTTTCTTCTAATGCTTTAACTAAAGTTGCTTCTGAGAAATGTGCTGGTGCTTGTGTAAAATGTTGACTTGGAATAATACTCGCCATCTCAAGCATTTCACCTTTTGCCACATCAAATGCTGTTGCCTTTTTAGCTTTTTCTTCACCTAAATTATATACCTTTGTAAAGCCATCAAAAAGCTGATTTGAATAGGATGCTCTAAATTGATATGCCCCATTTTTAATTTTCATACTATATGTTTCATATTGTGCTGGTGCCATTTGACTTGCTACAAATCTATTCCAAATCATATTATAAAGTTTATATTGATCTCTTGATAAGTATTCTTTAATCTCTTGTGGTTCATACTCCATATAAGTCGGTCTAATTGCCTCATGGGCATCTTGGATATTGGCTTTTTTAGCTTTACCTTGTACTGCTTTTACTTCACCTAAATATTTTTCACCATATTTAGTTTTAATATATTCAGTTGCTTCTTCTTTAGCTTTATCTGCAATACGTACAGAGTCTGTACGTATATAAGTTACAATCCCCACTTCTTTCTTGCCAACTTTTATACCTTCATAAAGTTGTTGTGCAATATTCATTGTTTTTTGTGTGGAAAAGCCAAGATGTTTTGCAGCTTCTTGTTGTAGTGTACTTGTAGTAAATGGAAGTACTGTATTTTTAACACGTGTTCCCTTTTTAGTTTCCACTACTTCAAACTGTCCTGTTTCACACTCTTTGATAATTCTCCTTGCCTCTTCTTCATTTCTAATCTCTACTTTAACATCATCTTTGCTATCAAGACGTGCTTCAAAAGCTTTACTCTTACCGTGTCGTAAATTCACTTCGATAGTCCAGTATTCTTCTTCTACGAACTCTTTAATCTGCTTATCACGATCACTTATTAAGCGTAATGTTACAGATTGTACACGTCCAGCACTTAATCCTTTACGAATTTTCTTCCAAAGAATCGGACTTATCTTGTATCCCACAAGACGATCAAGTACACGTCTTGCTTGTTGAGCATCTACTAAATCCATATTAATATCTCTTGGATGTTTAATCGCTTCTTTTACAGCTTGTTCCGTAATTTCATTAAATGTAATACGACATACTTTTTTATCTTGTAATTTAAGTGAGTGATATAAATGCCACGAAATAGCTTCCCCTTCTCTATCGGGGTCAGTTGCAAGATAAACACATTTAGCGTTTTTTACATCTTTGCGCATTTTTTGTAGTAACTCACCCTTACCGCGAATCGTAATATATTTAGGTTCATAATTATTCTCTGTATCGATACCTAATTGACTTTTAGGTAAATCCCTTACATGTCCAATAGATGCTTCCACCTTATAATTTTTGCCTAAAAATCGACTTATTGTATTAACTTTAGCTGCTGATTCCACGATCACTAAATTATCAGCCATATTTACCTCCTCATTAAGAACGTACATATCTTTCCCCTGGTAATTTTTTTATATATCCCTTCAGCTCTAATTGAGTTAAATCTCTATAAATAGCTTCATAGGAAAGCTTGGTACTTGTTAGTAATTCATTTAAAAAAATAGGATTCCAACTTACATAAGCATATACCATCCTTTCTTCTTGTGCAAGTTGATTATTGGGATTTTTTGAAGTATTTTTACTTGAAGGCTGTAAAGCAGCTTGTATTTCCAACGGAAGTTCCTCTAAAATATCCCTTACACAGGTTACACATTTAGCACCATTCTTAATTAATTCGTTGGTTCCAAGACTCATACGACGCCCCAAATCCCCAGGTATTGCAAACACATCTCTATTATATTCTAAAGCCAAGGTAGCTGTGATTAATGAACCACTTCTATAATCTGCCTCACTCACTAATACACCTAAAGACAATCCACTAATAAGGCGATTACGTTTTGGAAATTGATAAGGCCGTGCTGGCGTATTTAAAGGATATTCTGATATAATTGCACCCTCTTCAGGGATACGGCAATATAAATTGCGATTACATGCTGGATAACATACATCTACGCCCGTTCCAAGTACGGCTATAGTCTTTCCACTTCTTAGAGCCCCTTCATGTGCAGCACCATCTATTCCTTTAGCCATACCACTAACTACAGTAATGCCATATGCAGCTAATTCCTCTGCAATCCTAACTGTCATCCCATAACCATATTCCAAACAATCCCTTGCCCCCACTATAGCAAACGTAGGGGTATTTAAAATATTTATCTCACCTTTTACATACAATACAAGTGGTGCATCAGGAATCCTTTTCAATAATTTAGGATACATCTCATCTTCTAAGCTAATTAACGTAACACCTTGTTTTTCACACCGCTCATATTCTGCTTTGGCTACATCCAAATAAGGCTTAGCTGCCTTAATTTTTTCTACAATCTGCATTGCAATACCAGGATAACTATTCATTTTATAAATAGCTTCAGGTGTTTTAAATCTTTCTAATAAACCTAATTTTATTGTTTCACTTAACTTTACTTGATGTAACCATAGATAATATATCTTTTGCATTTCTACACCTCATTTTATGGAATTTATAAACTCTTTATACATAATTGTTTATTTCTTCTCAGAAATGACCATACTTCAACAAAATAAATTTATTTAATAGAAAGGATAGCCCAATGTTCTGTAAATTAAACAGTTATTCTTTAAATGGTATAGACGCCATTCCCATTGAGGTTGAAATTGATATTAACGATGGTCTACCTGGGTTTGATATTGTAGGCCTACCTGATAGTTCTGTAAAAGAGGCTAGAGAACGTGTTAGAAGTGCCATCAAAAATAGCGGTTTTAAATTTCCAATTCGCCGCATTACAGTCAATCTAGCCCCTGCAGATATTAAAAAAGAAGGTAGTCTCTATGATCTGCCTATTGCTTTAGGTATTTTATGTTGCTCAGGCGAACTCCCTTTAGAATCATTACGTCAAACACTCTTCATAGGTGAACTTGCTCTAGACGGTTCTCTTCGTAGTGTACGTGGACTTTTACCCCTTTTATGTACACTTCCTTCTACAGAACATACAACCTGTGTTATTCCTACTAGTAATGCAAGAGAAGCTAGTCTTATACAGGGGATTAACATACGTTTAGCCCATAATCTATCTGAAGTCATTGCTTTTATCCATCACCAAAGCTACCTTACTCAATGCGCGCCTACAACTTCTCCTCCTGCCCCTCCCAAAATCCTAGATTTTGCTGATGTAAAAGGCCAAGAGTCTGTTAAACGCGGACTTATCATTTGCGCTTCCGGTTTTCATAACGCCTTATTAATGGGACCTCCTGGTTCCGGAAAAACAATGCTAGCTAAACGTCTTATTTCTATATTACCACCTCTGACAGAATCAGAATGCATCGACCTTACTAAACTTTATAGTTTAGCAGATAAATTACCTAATCATACTATTATGCATACGCGTCCTTTTAGAGCTCCTCATCACACTATCACAACCTTAGGCCTTGCTGGCGGCGGACATCATCCTAAACCTGGTGAAATTAGTTTAGCCCATTTAGGTGTTCTTTTTTTAGATGAACTTTTAGAGTTTAATCGCCATACCTTAGAAGTTCTAAGGCAACCATTAGAAGAGCATCAAATCACTTTATCACGTGCTAATATCACCTTAACTTATCCTGCTGACTTTTTACTCATTGCTTCTACAAACCCTTGCCCTTGTGGTTACTATCCTAACACACAAAAATGTAGCTGTTCTTTAAATAGTGTCAAAAAATATATGTCCAAACTTTCAGGACCACTTTTAGACCGCATCGACCTTCAACTAGAAACCAAATCACCCACATTAACTGATTTAAACTCAGTAAATTCACTTTCCTCAGAAGAAATGTATGCACAAGTTCAAAAGGCTATCAACTATCAAAAAGAACGTTTTTCTGGTACTTCTCTACACTACAACAGTCAAATTCCCACATGTGATTTAAAAAAATACTGCCAACTGACTAAAGAAGCTAAAACAATGTTAGATAAGTGGTTTACAACTTCTTCTTCTAGCGTTCGTTCCTATGATAAGATTTTACGTATTGCACGTACTATTGCCGACTTAAGTGACAGCATCACTATAGATACTATTCATATAGCCGAAGCTATTCAATACCGCTTGCTAGACCACAACTTGTGGCACTAATAAAAAATAAAAGACGCCTCACTAAAAGTGAAAACGTCTTTTATTTTTTACATTTTTTTATATTCTCTAATTCTATAATAAACTCATCAATAGAAGTAAATTGTTTATATACAGAAGCAAAACGAATGTAAGATACTTCATCTAGTGCTTTAAGTCGCTGCATTGTAATCTCACCTAATGTTGTAGAAGAAATTTCTTTTGTTTCTAAACTACTAATATAATTTTCAATACCATCTACAAGTTCTTCTATTTGCTCTAAACTAATACTTCGTTTATTACATGATCTTAAAATTCCTTTAAATAACTTTTCGCGTTCAAAAGGCTCCCTTGTCATATTACGTTTGATTACTATAATAGGAATGGTTTCTATCTTCTCATATGTAGTAAATCGCTTATCACACTTTTCACATTGCCTTCTTCTTCGAATCATTTCATTTTCATTGACGGGTCTAGAGTTTAGTACCTTGGAAGTACCATATCCGCAGTAAGGGCATTTCATTCACCATATCCTCCTAGCTTTTATTATCCATAAGCGTACCATATTTTTCAGATAAAAGTCAATACCTATAAAAGGTACAATGCATTTCATCGTACCCTTTATAGATTAATTGAATATGGATAAGCTTCACCTTTCACGTCATAATATTATATATACTTTTTCATATGCTTTAATGCTGTTTTTTCTAATCTTGAAACTTGCGCTTGTGAAATACCTATTTCATTTGCTACTTCCATTTGCGTTTTACCTGCAAAAAATCTTAGCATTAATATTTGTTTTTCTCTTTCATTAATGCGTTTCATCGCCTCTTTTAAAGCAATATTTTCAAGCCAAATATCATCTTGACTCTTTTCATCACTTACTTGATCCATAATATAAAGTGTATCACTTTCATCATGATAAACTGGTTCATACAAAGAAATCGGATCTTGAATTGCATCTAATGCAAATACAACATCCTCTTTCTTAACACCTAGCTCATCTGCAATTTCTTGAATAGTTGGTTCCTTGGCATTTTTTCGTGTAAGCTGCTCTTTTGCTTGTAAAGCTTTGTATGCTGTGTCTCTTAACGAACGACTTACGCGAATGGCATTGTTGTCCCTTAAGTACCTTCTAATTTCTCCTATAATCATAGGAACTGCATAAGTAGAAAACCTTACATTTTGTGTAACATCAAAGTTATCTATTGCTTTAATAAGTCCTATACACCCTACTTGAAACAAGTCATCTACATGTTCCCCTCGATTATTAAAGCGCTGAATAACACTTAGAACAAGTCTTAAATTCCCCCTTATATAAGCTTCTCTCGCTGCATTATCGCCTTGTTCAATTAATTTAAACAATATTTCTTTTTGTTCATTTGTTAAAATGGGAAGCTTTGCTGTATTTACCCCGCATATTTCTACCTTATTTATAGCCATATCTCTTGCCTCCTAGCATACTATTCCAGCATAAGTTAAGTCTATAAATAAGCTTCTCCATAATCTAATTATTTATTCAGGATATCAGCTCATTCTATTAATTTCCTTTTTTAATCTTAGTATTATTTTTTTCTCAAGTCGAGATATATAAGACTGTGAAATACCTAAAAGATCTGCTACTTCTTTTTGTGTTTTTTCCTTACCTTGCGTTGTAAATCCAAAACGTAGTTCTACAATTTCACGCTCTCTATCTGTTAGTTTTAATAACGCTTGTTTTAAAAGCTTCTTATCCACTTCTTCTTCAATATTACGATAAATAATATCAGGCTCTGTTCCTAGTATATCTGATAATAATAATTCATTACCATCCCAGTCTACATTTAATGGCTCATCAATTGACACTTCTGTTTTTAACTTATTTGTACGTCGTAAAAACATTAAAATTTCATTTTCAATACATCTAGATGCATAGGTGGCAAGTTTTATTTTTTTGCTTGGATTAAATGTATTGATAGATTTAATAAGTCCTATTGTTCCTATAGAAATCAAATCTTCCATATGAATACCTGTATTCTCAAACTTTCTTGCAATATATACAACCAGTCTTAAATTACGTTCAATAAGAATTGTTTTTATTTCCTTAAGTGCTGCCTCATCTCCCTCAGACGCAGCCATCTTTGCAATAAGTTCTTCTTCTTCTTCTCTTGTAAGTGGTGGTGGTAGGACTTCACTTCCACCAATATAATCAATTGCTTGTGCTCTTTTTCTTATGTAACGATATCTAAAATGGCGGCTTATTTTTTTTAAGTAACCAATCCACTTTTTAATCATAACTTATTCCCCCTCACTCACGATAAAGTCCGGATGAATTAATGCTTTATATGTTCTATCACTGCACAAGTTTCCAAAAGCAATGCCAATAATACATTTTGGAATTTGCTTTTCAAATCCACCTTTATGAAGCACTATGCATTCACTCATCACGCCCCATAGTAATCCATTTTCACAGCCCATGCTGTGAAAGGGAATAATATACCTAGGACCTTTATCCAATTCCATCATCTTTTCTACATCATTATGGCAACTTTCAATTGCTTTACACTCTTCATCCTCTAGTATCTTCTTAATTGCATCATATGTCACAACCAGAACCGGTTGATGACCAATTGGTGTATATAACATATTTCCTGTATCTAAAAGAGCTGGTACCCTTTCCATCCTTCCATCATAATGTATCTCTAAATCGTATTCAAAATGAGGCATGACCAATCGTTTTCTAATTGCATAAAATGAAAAATATACTATAAAACCCACACCTATACCTATTAGAAATATAAATTCTAACGTTGGTTTATAGCCCGGTACATAATATTGAAGTTGATACCATAAGGTAAAGCTTGCACCACCAATTAATGCCGCAACTCCTGTACTTAACAAATAGTACTTTGCAAAATCTTTAAGACGTACAGGATGATATAAATACAAAATAGGAATGACAGGTACAAGTAAAGTATATACGCTATACGGTAAACGCTGTAATACTGGATAAATAAGTAGCATACAATATAACAAAGCCGCAATTATGCCACCTATAAGAAGCTTCTTTAAGTGTAATGGCTTATTAAGTATCATGGTTGTAATTATAAATATTATAATGTCCATCACAAAATTAATTAAAAATAATATATCCATATAAAGAACATACACCTTGTCACCTCTTCCTTTCCCTTGCCATTCTTATTGTATCTAATTTTGCTTACAAATTTTGTAAAAATAATGGATGGCATAAAAAAAAAGATACGACATCATCGTATCTTTTTTTTCTTATTAGCGATTTCTTCTTAAAAACTGTGGTATTTCCACTTGAATTTCTTTAATAGGTGTAAACCTTTCCTCTTCAGCTGGCTGCATAGCTGGTCTAGAAGGTGCAGCTTGTGTTTGTCTTGGTGCTTCTTCTTTTACAGCTTGTACTGGTTTAAATGTATTTAAGCTTACATCTTGATTTTGGAAATCTGTTGCAATAACTGTAATAATGATTTCTTCACCTAAGTCTTCATTAATAGATGTACCGAAGATAATTTCAGCATCTGGGTCAACTGCTTCTCTAATAAGTCCCATACCCACATTTGCTTCCATAAGTCCTAATGTTTCACCACCACACATGTTAACAAGTACACAACGTGCCCCATTAATACTTGTATCAAGAAGTGGACTGCTGATTGCATACTTAACAGCTTCTTCTGCACGGTTTTCACCTGTTGCACGTCCAATACCCATGTGTGCAACACCTTTATTATTCATAATTGTTCTAACATCGGCAAAGTCAAGGTTGATGATACCAGGATTAGAAATAAGGTCTGTAATACCTTGTACACCTTGTTGGAGAACATCATCTGCCTTACTGAATGCATCTACCATTGTTGTTTTTTTATCAATAACTTGTAAAATCTTATCATTTGGAATCACAACAAGTGTATCTACATTTTGTTTTAATTCATTAATACCTTTTTCAGCATTTAACATACGTTTTCTACCTTCAAAACTAAAAGGTTTTGTAACAACGCCTACTGTTAAAATGCCTTGTTCCTTTGCTATACTTGCAATAACAGGAGCAGCACCTGTTCCTGTTCCACCGCCCATACCAGCAGTAATAAATAGCATATCAGCACCTTTAATCGCTTGCAGAATTTCTTCACGGCTTTCCTCTGCTGATTTTGTTCCAATTTCAGGATTAGCGCCTGCGCCTAATCCACGAGTCATTTTTTCACCAATTTGAATTTTACTTGGCGCACCTGAACGTGCAAGTGCTTGGTGGTCTGTATTAACAGTAATAAACTCTACCCCGTCTAATCCTTTTTCAATCATTCGATCTACAGCGTTATTACCCCCACCGCCTACACCGATAACTTTTATTTGTGCGCCTTGTAATTCATTTTCCCATATTTCGAGCAAAGTAGACTCCCCCTTCATCTGAAGTATATTTATTTATTGTGTATTTTTCTATGTAATGGGCCTAAGCGACGCTTGTCCACTTTTTACCACCTGAGATAAATCTAGTATACCCATGTCGTATGTTTCATGCGTTGCAATGAGCCATTGAAGCTTTTTGTCAAAATCTCCTATCTCACCCATTATAACATCTAAATTATCAACATACAAGTGAATTTCTTCAAGGTTATAAACATCTATTTCTTTTACCTTATCCACATACTCATATTCCTTTAAGACATTAATCATATCTCTTACTGCAAGAAATGCATCGTCATTTTGAATACCTAACATTTCTCCTATTTTAAACTCTGAAAAACTCAAACCATCTACAACTGGTATGGCCACACTCAAATTACTAGTTTGTTCTATAACTTGTCCTTGCTCATTTAAGCATAAATAGCTTCCCGAAAATGGTACATACATAAATGGTGCGTTCTCTACTAAATCAATAGTAACATTTCCTGGAAAATGATAGGTAATATTTACCTCTTGTATATATGGCAGTGCAAGTAATCCTTTCTTAGCCTTATTAAAAGATAAGTCTAATAAATTTCCGCCTTCAAGTCCTGATACATTTATAACTTCTTCCTTTGAATAATAGCCATTATTAACTACTGTAATCTTTTGTATTTTCCAAACAGGCAATGATAATAGGGCTATTAAAATAAGCCCTATTATCATACCAATATATATTTTCTTCTTTGGTTTTTTTATATTATATTTGTTCAAATATAACTACTTCCTCTCCTACTTGTACGTTACATCTGCCCCTAATATACTTAGGTCCCTTACAATATCTTCATAACCTCGTTGTATATGGTGGGCATTTTTAACAACCGTTGTTCCTTCTGCTATAAGACCTGCAAGCACCAATGCTGCTCCACCTCTTAAGTCTGTGGCGTCAACTTCTGTACCTTTTAAATAAGGCGTTGGATGAATCGTCGCGATTTGTGTTTCCTCATTTACGATAATATGTGCTCCTAATTTACGAAGCTCATTCGCGGCCTTAAATCTGGATTCAAATATATTTTCTTTTACATGACTTATGCCATTGCACGTTGTAAGCAGTGTTACAAATTGTGACTGCATATCTGTTGGAAATCCCGGGTACACCTCTGTTTTTAATACTATACCCTTTAGAGGTTTGGCGACTGTAAGAATTACTTTATTCTTTTCTTCTCTTACATTACAACCAATTGCCCTTAATTTATTAATTGTAGCACCTAAATGTCTATTGTACACATCATTTAAAACTACATTTCCTCTCGTAATTGCACCTGCTACTAAATAGGTACCTGCTACAATACGATCCGGAATCACACGATAATTTGTACCATTTAATGCTTCTACGCCGTGAATAATAATTTGTTTTGTTCCTGCACCTGATATTTTAGCACCACATGCATTTAAAAAGTTTTGTAAATCAACAATTTCCGGTTCTCGTGCAGCATTATCAATAGTCGTTGTTCCCTTTGCGCATGCTCCAGCTAACATAATATTCTCTGTTGCACCTACACTTGGTAACGTTAGATTAATATGAGCGCCTTGAAGGTTTAAAGTCTTGCAATGAATAAAGTCTTCCTGCTGCGATATATCTACCTGCATCTTACGTAATGCGTCTAAGTGGAGGTCAATAGGTCTTTTACCTAATTGACACCCACCTGGCATACCAATCTTAGCCTCTTTACAGCGACCTAGAATGGCACCTAATAATATAATAGATGAGCGCATTTGATTTACTAAATCTGCAGGTACGTCACAACTGTCTAAAGTACTTGTATCAATCATTAATACTTTTTCATCCCACATTATCTTACAACCCAACTGTTTAAGTATCTTTATCATTAATTCAACATCTGAAATCCTAGGACAGTTATATAGATAAGTTGTACTTCTACAAAGTAAAGTTGCAGCAATAATAGGAAGAATTGCATTCTTGCTGCCAGCAATATGCAATTCACCTTCTAGACGCCTACCTCCTTGGATAACAATTTCACTCATTTAAGAGCACCTCCTAAAATAGGTAAGCTTCTATACAACCAATTTATGCCAGAAACTGCAAAAAGGTACCACATTTATTTTTTTACTTTTTGAATGTTTGCTGATTTAGAAACATTAAGAAGTATACCTAACGTCGCTAAAAGTACTGCTACTGCTGTACCACCATAGCTTACAAGTGAAAGTTGCATCCCTGTTGTAGGAATTGTATTTGTATTAACTGCAATATTTATGATAACCTGTATAGCTACCATCGTTGATATACCCGCCGCTACCAACGAACCAAAGTAATCAGGCGACCGCATGGCCACAATGAGTCCCCTTATAATTAATATTGCATAGCCTAAAATCAATACTAATGCACCAACAAGTCCTAATTCTTCACATATAACAGCAAAAATAATATCATTATAAGGTTCTGGCAAGAAGCTTTGCTTTTGTACTGAATTACCAAGCCCTTTACCAAATAACCCCCCTGAACCTACTGCATATAAAGCCTGTATAGGCTGATATCCAGAATCACGAGGATCAATCCAAGGATCTAGCCAAACTTGAATACGCTCTAGTCTATAGGCAGGTAATACCTTTTTCAAAATAAAGTTTGATGGGTCTTGACCTTCTGGTGTAGACATAGCCAGTGAATAGGCTCCAAATACCGCACCAAATCCCAAAATCACCATAAATATGTATATCTTTACCTTTGGCATTGAAATAAAGCACATAATAAATCCAATACCGCCAATAACAATAGCTGAACTTAAGTTCTCAAGCATAACAATACCTGCTGGTATTAAAAATATAAGCCATGCACCAATTCGATATTTAAGCTGATTAAATTTCTTTCGATTTCTTACTATATAAGAGGCCAACATGACAATAACCGCCACTTTTGCTATTTCTGAAGGTTGGAACTGAATAGACCCTATGGCAATCCATCTTTTTGCACCATTAACCTCTTTTCCAACAAACATTACAAGTATAGAAAGGCAAATACTTACTATATATAATCCCCAAGAAATAGCTTTCATAGAAAATAAATGATAATCAAATTTATAAGTAAGCCATAACATCGCTATAATACCTACCGAACCGATTGCAAGTTGCTTAAGTGCTAAACTAGCTGGTGCCTTCCCATTATTAACACAATAATAGAAACTTGCACTATAAACCATAACAACCCCAAAGGCAAAAATAAGTAAAATAACTGCCATCATAATATAATCAGGTGTACCTAATGTTTTCTTCTTTTTCTTCTGTACTTGGTTTGATGATTGTTCTACTGCCATTTATTTCACCCTTCCAAATTACGTACAATTTCCTTAAAGATTTCTCCTCTTTGTTCGTAGCTCTCAAACATATCCCAACTTGCACAAGCTGGTGATAATAAAATACAATCTCCTTCATGACTTTCTACATAAGCATTTTTTATAGCTGCTTCAAAAGTATCAAAAGTTGCTACATTATAATATCCTGCCTCGGCACATTCTTTTACGATCTGTGCTTTGGTTTCACCAATAATATAAACCTTTTCTACAAGGCCTTCAAATAAAGCAATCCAATCTTTAAAGCTAATTTGCTTATCCATTCCCCCTGCAATAAGACGAATAGGTTTCTTAAGGACACTAAGCCCTACAAGTCCTGCTCTTGCAGCATCTGTATTTGTTGCTTTTGAATCATTGAAGAAGTCCACACCACCTTTACTCATAACAAACTCTGTACGATGTTCTACCCCCTTAAAATTTACAAGGACATCACGAATGATAGACGTAGGTACACCAAATGCTGTTGTCATTGCAATAGCTGCTAAAGCATTTTCAATGTTATGTGTGCCTTTGATGATTAATTCTTCACTGCTACATACTGTAACTTCCTGCCCATTAATATTTTCTACAAGCATGTTATCTTTTAAGTAAGCACCACATGTCGGCACTTCATTTACAGAAAAAGCAATTTCTTTACATGGAAGAAGTTTCTTAGCTTCCTCATAATATTCATCTCTTGTATTTAAAATACAATACTCATCAGCTGTTTGATTTTTAAAGATGTTATATTTACACTGACAATAGTTTTCCATTGTATGGTGTCTATTCAAATGGTCTGGTGTGATATTTAAAACACTACTTACTTTTGGATGGAAAGTTTCTGCTGTTTCAAGTTGGAAACTGCTTACCTCTGCTACAACAATTCCTTCTGCTGGAATATGCTCTACTTCTTCACTAAAAGCACGCCCAATATTACCTACTACAAATGTTTGTGGATTATAGGCTTTCATAATTTCTCCAACAAGGGTTGTTGTCGTTGTTTTTCCATTAGTTCCTGTAATAGCTACAATAGGTGCCTTGCAGAATGTAGAAGCAAATTCAAACTCTCCAGTTACCTTTTTGCCTTCTGCATATGCCGCTTTAATAAGGTCAATCTCAAGTGAAATACCTGGACTTGTAATGAAAAGATCATAGTCTTTTACATTAACATCTTCCCCTAAAATATAGTGAATACCTTCTGCTTTAAGTGCTTCAATCTGAGCTTTTGCTTTATCATCCCATTTTTCATATGGCTTTCCATCATAAATATAAACGTCAGCCTTATGAGCATGTGCAAGCTTTGCAGCACCAATTCCACTACGTGCATTCCCTATAACTAATACTTTCTTCCCTTCCATACTCATGTTTTTCCTCCCTCGCTTTCTTGCGATTTTATCTTGCGATTAATCCAACTAGACACATAATAGCTGTTACAATGCTAAATACTGCAACAACTTTTGTCTCTGGCCAACCACCTAGTTCAAAATGATGATGAATAGGTGCCATTCTAAATAATCTTTTCTTTGTTTTCTTGAAATAAACTACTTGTAAAATAACAGATACATTCTCAATCACATAAATAAGACCAACAATTAAAATGAATAGTGGCATTTTCATCACAAATGCTGTTGCAATAACAAAGCCACCAAGTGCCAGTGAACCTGTATCTCCCATAAAAACTTTTGCTGGATAAGTGTTAAAAAGTAAGAAGCCTAATAAACTTCCTACTGCTGCTCCTGCAATAGGAAAAGCCCCACTACCTATACCTAAGGCAATTGCTGCGAAATATGTTGCCACTAGTACAGTTACACTAGATGCAAGCCCATCTAGCCCATCTGTTAAGTTAACAGCATTAACTACAGCTAATACTGCAAACACTAAAAATGGCCAGTATAAAATTCCCATATTCCATACTTTTCCGCCTGTAAATGGAATAATAATCTCTGTATTGAGCCCCAAATATGTCTTTAATAAATAGGCAAAAGCAACTGTTACAATGAGTTGACCTACAATCTTTTGCATTGGTGTCAGTCCTAATGAACGTTTCTTAACAACTTTAATATAATCATCTAGGAACCCAATAATTCCAAAGCCTACTGTTACAAGTAAAATAAGCTGAACTTCTCTGTTTCCCTTCATAAAGAATAAACTTGTAATGATCATACTTGCTAAAATAATAACACCACCCATTGTTGGTGTTCCTGCTTTTTTTAAATGACTATTTGGTCCATCTGATCTTACATTTTGTCCAAACTTTAATCTATGGAGCATTGGAATCACAAACGGACTAAGTAATATACTTAAAAAGAATGCAATTAAAACTGCATAAAGTGCTTTATTTTCCATCTGATTTCACCTTTCCTAATCCTTCTAGCATTTCTTCGAAATGCATACCTCTAGAAGCTTTGAATAATATGGTGTCCTCAGCTTGTAAAAACTGATCCTTGTTTTGCATCCAAGCTTCTTTTGTTTCATAGTAGATAACTGTGATATTACCTACTTTTTTAGCACCTTCATAAATATGTCGTGCTAGTGGTCCTACTGCACATAAAAGATCAATGCCTAACTGAGCTGCCGCTTCTCCTACACTTTCATGAAGTACCTGTGCAAATTCCCCTTGTTCTAACATATCTCCTAAAACAGCTACTTTTCTGCCTTTACTATCAAAGTCCTTTAAAACCTTTAAAGCTGCTTTCATAGACTCTGGACTTGCATTATAAGTATCGTCAATTAAAGTCATGTTATTCATGCCTTTTGTAATATGCATTCGCATTTTTGTTGGTGCATAAGTCTGAAGACCACGTTTAATCTCTTCTTCTGTAAGACCACAATTTTCTGCCACTGCAATGCCTGCAAGTACATTGTAAATCATATGTTCACCAAGGGCCTTAATTTCAATTTCATAACTAGCAGAAGGTGTAGTAATATGTGCTCTTGTATACTCTCCTTCGCTCACAATATGTTCTGCTTTATAAGGTTTATCCGCTGTAAAGCCATAGAAAACAACGTCTACCTTTTGAGGAGAGAGCTTACCTAATAAATCATTATCACCACAAACAATCAATTTACCATCTTCAGTCATACCATCTAATATTTCAAGTTTAGCCTTTAAAATGCCTTCACGACTTCCTAAATTTTCAATATGAGAAGTCCCAATGTTTGTAATAACACCCATTGTTGGAGATGCTGCATAGCTTAGATTATGAATTTCACCAAAATGATTCATTCCCATTTCTATAACTGCAACTTCATGTTCAGCTCTTAATTTAAAAAGTGTCAATGGCACACCAATTTCATTGTTATAATTTCCTTCTGTTTTGTGTACCTTATAATGTCCACTTAAAATAGCAGCTATAATTTCTTTTGTGCTTGTTTTTCCCACACTTCCAGTAATCCCAATCACAGGAATATTAAACTTTTTACGATAAAAATGTCCGAGGTCTAAAAGTGCTTTACCTGTATCCTGAACTAAAATTGTACAAAGACGAGGGTCTACCACTTCTTCATTCATTGTAAGTGTTGCAATACTTCCTTTATCATAAACATCTTTAATAAAAACATGCCCATCAAAGTTTTCCCCCTTAAGAGGTACAAATAAACTAGCTTTTGTAATCGCTCTAGAGTCTGTTACAATATCATTTATTTGTTTTTCCCCTTTTAGTGTGTCTGGATTTAAGCACTTTCCATTAACTGCTTGTAAAATATCTTCTAAACAGAGTTTCATTAAACTTCCCCCTGTAAATAAGCCGCTACTATTTCTGAATCATCAAAGTGAATAATACGGTCTTTTAAGATTTGATAATTTTCATGCCCTTTACCTGCAATTAAAATGACATCATCTTTTTGCGCCTTCTTTAATGCAGTTAAAATAGCTTCTTTACGATCTTCAATTTTTACGTAAGGTACGCCATGATCTTTAACACCAGCTTCTACTTCATCTAAAATTAGAAGTGGATTTTCAGTTCTTGGATTATCTGATGTAATAAGCACCTCATCTGAGTACTTCGCTGCAATACTTCCCATAATCGGACGTTTTGTCTTATCTCTGTCGCCACCGCAACCAAATACAGTAATAACTCTGCCTTTTACAAATTCTTTGATTGTTTCAAGTACATTTTCAAGTCCATCTGGTGTATGGGCATAATCAACAAGTACGCTGTAACCGTGTGTTGATTTAAAAGCTTGCACACGACCTGGTACACCTTTTACCGTTTTTAATGTTTTAATAATATGTGCCATTGGAATATTTAAGTTTGCTGCTGCCGCAATAATAGCAAGTGTATTATATACTGTAAATTTACCTGGAATAGGTACTTCAACTTGGAATGTCCCTTGTGGGCATGTTAAAGTATATTCAACACCCGCTGCATGTATGTGGATATTTGTTGCATGATAGTCTGCTTCATGCTCAATACCATAAGTTAAGAGCTTACAAGTCGCACCTTCACAAATAAGATCTACATAATCCGCATCTTTGTTGATAATACCAACTTTACATTTTTTAAATAACTTTGCTTTTGCTTTTGCATAGTTTTCCATTGTGTGATGAAAATCTAAGTGATCTTGTGTTAGATTAGTAAAAATACCAATTTCAAAATTTGAACCATCTACACGGTTTAATTCTAGTGCATGAGATGAAACTTCCATTAAGGCACAGTCTACATCACTTTCCACCATTTTTTGGAATAATGCTTGTAAATCTACTGACTCAGGTGTTGTACGCTCTGCTTTAAGAATGCAATCCCCAATACGGTTTTCAATCGTTCCAATAATACCAATTTTTTTATTGTATGCTTCTAGTATTTGACCAAGTAGGAATGTAATACTTGTTTTTCCGTTTGTTCCTGTTACACCGACAAGTTCAAACTTCTCTGAAGGATTGTGATATGCATTATTCGCAATTTGCGCCATAGCGCTTCTTGTATTTACTGTTTTAAGGATTGTAATTCCTTCTACATGAGGGACAACATCCTTTTGTACAAGTATTGCTTTTGCGCCATTCTCAATGGCTGTGTCAATAAATGCATGCCCATCTGTTTTAAATCCTTCTATTGCAATAAACAATCCACTCTTTGTTTTGATGCGTGAGTCATAAATAATATGGTCAATTTCTTGTTCCATGTTACCTTGTACGCATTCAAAGCTGATTCCATTCATTAGCTCTTTTAGTTTCATGTTAAGCCTCCTTATTTAAATATCTTAGTTATTATAGCACGACTTGACGTGATAAAAAAGTCATCTTAATGGGTATAAAGGATAATTTTACTTGTTTTATTCATTGTTTCTCCTTCAAGTGGAAATTGTGCCCCAACTTCTTCTCCTTCACCATTTACATCAATAGTTATACTCTGCTCCTTTGCAAGTTCCTTTGCATCTTTTAATGTAAGCCCTACAAAGTTAGGTGCTGTTATTGTTTGTACTTCTTCTAGCTGACTTTCTGTTTCATTATAAACAGGTTCAATACCTATGTATGGTAGTGCGTTAGAAAGTATTTCATTCATAACAGGTCCTGCGATTACACCGCCATAGTAAGTACCTTGTGGCTCATCAATAATAACAAGTGCTAAGATTTGTGGGTCCTCTGCAGGTGCAAATGCTAAAAATGATGCTGTATACTTGCCGGAACCACGAGGTAATTTTTGAGAAGTTGCGGTCTTCCCACCTATACGATAACCTGGAATATACGCCTTCTTACCGCCGCCTTCAGAAACAACAGTTTCTAGTATCTTCTTCATTCTTTCACTAGTTTCAGTAGAAATAATTTGTTCACCTTTTCCATAATCAAAAGTTTCTATCACTTCTCCTGCATCATTAATTATTTCTTTTCCCACATGAGGTGTAATAGTATACCCCCCATTAATAGCTGCCGAAGCACCTCTTAAAAGTTGCATAGGTGTGATTTGAAAAGATTGACCGAAAGACATTGTGGCAAGTTCTACCGGCCCAATATTACTCTTACTATGTAAAATACCTATAGCTTCACCAGGCAAGTCAATATTGGTCTTAGATTTGAATCCAAACTTTATCATATAGTCATAAAATTTACTTGCCCCAATACGTTCTGCTACTTCCATAAAAACTGGATTGCAAGAATTTTGAACACCTTGTACAAAAGTTTCATCACCATGTGAACGCGGACTACGCCAACATTTAATCGTACGTCCTGCCACCACCTTGCTACCTGTACAAACGAATTTACTATTTTCATCAACTACATTTTCTTCAAGTCCCATCGTCGCTGTAAAAATTTTAAAGGTTGAACCTGGTTCATATGTATCATTAATCGTAAAGTTACGCCACATCTGATTAAGATATTCTTGTTGTTCCTTCTGTGTATACATACTCCAATTATTTTTAAGCTCTTCATTATTAATTGTAAAAGGATCATTTAAGTCAAAATCTGGTTTTACAGCTAAAGCATATATTTCACCATTTTGTGGATTCATCATAATAATCGCACCACGTTTGGCATTCTTCATGGCCACTACACGTTCCAAAGCTTGTTCGGCATATTCCTGTAGTGTAATATCCAGCGTTGTCACAAGATGCTCCCCATTCTTAGGATCAATCCTAACCTCTGCTTCATCTTCTCTCCTTTCACCACTACCGTTTGTCTCCATTAATATTTTTCCTGGTGTTCCTTTTAAATAGCTATCATATTTTACCTCTAGACCTATAATCCCCTGATTATCCTTTCCAACAAAACCAAGGGTTTGAGATGCTAATGTATTATAGGGATAATACCTCTTAGAGTCTTCATCAACCTTAACTCCTGGCAAATTAAGTTCTCTTATTTCATCTGCTATTTTCTTGTCTACCTTCGTTGCTATTCTTTCAAATGCTACTTTCTTTGTTACCTTCTTGTAAACTTTATCATAGTCCATCTCTAAACGTTCAGATAAAGCTTTTGCCACCATCTCTGGGTCTTCAATTTGGGCATGTACCACACCAATGGTAGCAACAGAAGCACTCTTTGCAAGCACCTCCAAATTTCTATCATAAATAATCCCTCTAGTAGGTGCAATGGTACGGTCTCTTGTTTGCTGTTCTGAAGCTTTATCATCCAACATTTTACCCTCTGCTATTTGCACATACCCTAAGCGAATAGACATGCCCACAAAACCTAACGCAAAGCAGCCCATTACAATAAGAATTCTTTTTTTCAGTAAAACTGAGATGCCTTTATACATACAAAAACCCCTCCTTTAAAAGTTGTCTTACCTAAAGTTTATTTTAAAGGAGGGGTCATTATGACATTATTCAGTTGTTTTAACAATAACTTGGCTATTTTTTTCTATCTTAGTTCCACTACGTGGAATCTGACTAGTGATTTTGCCACTACCTGAGCCCTGAAGTACAAAGTCCTCGCCCAGTGCTGCTTTAGCTTCCTCTATGGTCATTCCCATAATATTGGGTACAGCCAACACATTTTTAGTATCTTGGGTTTCAACATATATCTTAATCTTCGCCCCCTTAACAGCTGTTTCTCCTGCTTTAGGGTATTGAGAAGTTACTGTATTTCCAACACCTACAACTTCATAGTCTAATTCTGAACCAAATAGCGTATTGATTGCTGTATAAATATCTTTGTTACTTACATCTGGAATACTACTTGTTTTCACCTCATCTGTTGTCGCATTGTCACTAAGTTCAATTTCAAGATAAGGTAAAATATTTTCCATCATCTCACTAAATGCTTTAGCTGGTGCACCTGTTCCTTCTGGAATATTATCAAGTGTAATAAGTCCTACTACTTGAGGATTATTAATTGGGGCATAACCAATGAAAGAGAGTACATAATCCCCCTCTATACGACCTAACTTTTGAGCCGTACCAGTTTTACCACCAATATCATAGCCATTTACAGCTGCTGCATTACCTGTTCCAGTATCTACTACTTTCTTCATATACGCAGCTACTTTCTTAGAAGTTTCTGTAGAAATCACCTGTGCACGCACACGTCTTTCATGTTCATATAAAACTGTATTATCGGTATCCCTTATTTCTGATACTACATAAGGTTCTACAAGATATCCACCATTAACAACTGCTGAAAAAGCATTAATAAGTTGAAGGGGTGTTGCTGTAAATCCTTGTCCCATTGAATATGTTGCCTTTTCAACTGGACCTAACTTACTATGTAATAAACCTGCATTATCACCTGGCAAGTTAACAGATGTTTTCGCTCCGAAGCCATAACGTTTGATATAATTAAGCACAACTTCTGAATCCATCTTTTTACTGATTTCAATCATACCTACATTACAAGAATTGGCGAGTACATCTTCTATCGTTTGTACCCCATGTCCACCTGCTTTCCAGCAAGGAATCCTTGTATCTGCTACTGTAATAGCACCTGTACAATTATAAGTTTCTGTGCCATCTATAATACCCTCATCCAAAGCTGCTGCTACAAATATTGGTTTAAAGGTAGAACCTGGCTCATATGTATATTGAATCCCACGATTAATCCATGCTGCATTAAGTTTCTCATATTGCTGCTCACCAGTTAGCTTGTCCCAAGTCTCTTCACCTAACTGCATACTTAAGTCATTATAATGATTCGGATCAAACTCAGGATAAGAATACATCGCATACACTTCACCTGTATTCGGATTCATAATGGTTGCAGAAGCATTTGCTGCACCATATTCTTCAATATACTTACGCATAGTTGTTTGCACATATTGCTGAATAATTTCATCTACGGTAAGCTTAACCGTTGCCCCGGCTTTACCTTCTTGTGTTTCCTTCGTTACAATCTTAGAGTCCTGATATTGAGAAAAGATACGTCCTGGTACACCAGCTAAATACGTTTCATACTGCTGTTCAATACCATATTGTCCCACACCATCTTTATTATAAAAACCAAGAAGCTGTGCTGCTAATGTTTCCTTTGGATACTTGCGGATATAAGTTTTCACCAAACTTACCCCACCTAATTCTCCAATTGTCTCACCTACTTCAGTGTCAATATTTTTAGCCAACACTTTATAACCTGAAGTAGGATTTGCCTCTACTAACTTTTTAATCTCCTCAGCAGTTTTTCCAACTACTGGTGCTAACTTTTCATAAATTTCTTGACGTTTATTTTCATCTGTAATGGTTAAAACATCTTTAGGACTTAAAATAACGTTATAAGCAAGGACACTTGTTGCCAATGTCTTATTATTACGGTCTACAATCGCACCACGTTGCGCCTCTACATCTGTCTCACCATTAATCATACGATTTGCAATAACCTTTTTATACTCTTCTCCATGCACTGCTTGTATATACGCCACCCTACCAAATAAAAAGCACATGCAAAAAATAAAACAAAGACCTATTACAAGAATTCTACCATTCATACGTGGTCTAGCTGGTAAGGTAGTCTTTTTTCTTTTCTTATGTCTCTTCATACTTTTACCTACTTCTAATGATCGTATACAACATAACTATCTTTTTGTAATTCAATATACACGATTTGATGTGCCATTGGCTCACTCATACCAAGTTCCTTTGACGCACGCTCTCGTATATAATCTAAATTAAGTTTTTCAGACATCTTAGCTTCTGTTAAACTAATTTTACTTTTAGTATCTCTAATTTCATTTTTAATAACTCTTAACTCTTTTTGTCTTGCGCTAAACTCAGCATATTGATGAATATAAAAAAATGAACCTAAGAAAACTAAGAGTCCACATAAAGAAACGTGCAACGCAAATCCAACATCTATTTTTTTTACATGCTTATTTCTACGTGAAGGTGTACGCGAAGGCGTTTGCAAAGGCGATTGTACATCATAATCATGTGCTGTACTACCATATTGATAGCCATAACTTCCTTTGAGCTTCTCTTCCATCATTCACTCCCCCTTTATTGATGGCCCTTCAAAATTATATTTTTTCCACAATCCTTAGTTTTGCACTTCTAGAACGTGGGTTAACCTCTATTTCCTCATCTAAAGGTAAAATCGGTTTACGTGTAATGACCTTTACCTGTGGCAGCTTGCCACAAACACAAACTGGAAATTCCTTTGCACAAGTACATGGATTTTCTAATCTTCTAAAAGCTTGTTTTACAATACGATCTTCTAATGAATGGAAAGTAATAATACATAGCCTTCCCCCTGATGCTAACTTGCTAACTACATCTTCAATAGTTGGCGCAATAATCTCAAGCTCGCGATTTACTGCAATCCGAATAGCTTGGAAAGTACGTTTTGCAGGATGTGGACCATCTTTTCTTGCACCTTGAGGAATAGCTTTTTTGATAACATCAACAAGTTCATAAGTTGTCACAATAGGCTTCTTAGCTCTTTCTTCTACTATAAACTGTGCCACGCGTTTTGCCCAACGTTCCTCACCATATTCTTTAATAATACGGTACAATTCTTCTTCTGGCATTTCATTAACAACATCATATGCACTATATTTGCTATCTTGATTCATACGCATATCAAGTGGTGCATCGTGCATATATGAAAAACCGCGGTCTGCTTCATCTAACTGATGTGAAGATACACCAAGGTCAATAAGCATACCATCAATCTTCTCTACACCTAAAGACTCTAATACACTTGCTGTTTGTTCAAAATTGCTTTTCACAATACTTACTTTAGCTTTTACATCTTTTAGTCTCTCTCTAGAAACTGCTAGTGCATTGTTATCTTGATCAATCCCAATAAAATGGCCTTCTTCTGATAAATGACTACATACAACACTTGCATGTCCAGCACCACCTAATGTGCCATCTACATAAGTACCATTAGGTTTAATTGCTAAACCTTCAATACATTCATTCAATAAAACTGATACATGTTCAAACTTCATTTCATCACCTTAAATTCCTAACTATTCCATTTACTTAGTTGACACCTTAAGCTGCCTTATTATAACTAATCTCCTTTTGCTCCCAACTTCTATACGATTTTTCATGTCTATAAATACTATGTCTTTTTCAATCTAAGAATATACCTTGAGATATAAGGCAAAATAAATCAAGTATTTAGAAGCATTTTTAGCTTTTAAACAAAAAGGGTATAGTGATACCCATTTTCTTATATTTTATGACTTTATGGATAAAATTTCAAGTTAAATTTAAACAAATGTTCATTTTACTAGGCTACACATTATTTCTATACAAAAAAGCACCCATTAAATGTATAATCTTTCATTTAATAGATGCTTAATAAATGCTTCTTTATTATTTTATACTACATGTGACATGCCTAATGATTAGACATATTTTTGTAATACTTTACAATTTCTTTATCTAACTGGACACTAAGTTTATAAGCTGCACCACTTCTGCACCCTTTAGGCCCTGATGTTACAAGGAGCCGATTTAAGGCTTCTTGCATAGCTGCAATGCTATTCTTTCTGTTATTCATATTAATCCCCCTTAATAATAAAACAAAACATTTTAAATATTTTTATTTTTTCTCTATAGAGGTATTATAAAACATAACATGGAAGAAAACAACATTTATTTGTATAATTTGTATGAAAATTTATACTTTTTTCCTTCTTCGACAAATCATCATACCAATTATTCCCATAATTACTGATAATATGGCGATTATTTGAGAAATTGGGAAGTTAATTACAGGTACAATTAATTGATCCGTACGTAAACCTTCAATCCAAAAACGCCCCACACCATATCCCGCTAAATAAAGGAAAAATAATTCACCTGATGCTTTACGATATTTGCGGTAGACAAATAACAAAATAAGTACGCCTATATTCCAGCATGATTCATAAAAGAATGTTGGATGTACTTGAATATATGTTTGTCCAAATGCTGTTTGTAGATGATTTAATACATCCTGTGAAATAGGGAGTTTCGCTTCACTTTGTAAAATACGCATTGCTAAAGGATTTTCTGTATAACCGCCAAAAGCCTCTTTATTTACAAAGTTACCATAGCGTCCTATAATTTGTCCTACAAGCAATCCATAAACTGCTATATCTGTAAACTTCCAAAATGAAATCTTCTTATATTTCGTATAGATGACAGCTACAATTAATGACATTATGATTGCACCATAAATAGCAATACCACCTTGTCTAATATTAAAAATTTGCTTAGGGTTTGTACTATAATACTCCCAATTAAATAGCACATAATAAGCTCTTGCGCCTATCAATGCGAAAATAATATCATACAGTACAAAATCTGTCATAATTTCAGGATCTACATTTTCTTTCTTTGCAATATAAACTGCCATTAAGGTTCCCAATATAATTCCAGAAGTAATGATAATGCCATACCAATAAATAGACACCCCAAAAACCTTAAATGCTATAGGGGAAATATTAAATGATAAATTAAGATGTGGAAAATATATATTTGGCATAATTCTCCTCCTTTTGTTTTTTCTCATTATATGCCATTTGCCTCCTGATGTAAATGAGGTATAAATCTTTCATTTTCACTTATACTACTCTTAAAAGGAGGTGTTAAGATGCGCCAAAAGGCACGACATTATCGCGCAGTGCAACGCCAAAAAGAAGCAGAAAACATAGATGAACTTTATCCTGTTTGTTTAGACTACACTGCTCTAGCCGTTATTACAGGGCTTGCTACTTTTATCGGACTTTTAATAGGATTATGTTTATCGCATAATAAATAAAACTGCATTTTATTGCAGTTTTATTTATTATGCGATAAACTATACTATGGATGTTAAAAAAACTAACATATCAAAGCCACTTATTATTTTAAGAAATAATAAATGAGGAAGGATGAAACATATGAAACTCGGAATCGTAGGGCTTCCTAACGTAGGAAAAAGTACTTTATTTAATGCCCTTACAAAAGCAGGTGCAGAATCTGCAAACTATCCATTCTGTACAATCGAACCTAACGTAGGGGTTGTTGCTGTACCTGATAAAAGATTAGAAGTATTACGTGAAATGAATAACTCACAACGCGTATTACCTGCTGCTATAGAATTCGTTGATATCGCTGGTCTTATCAAAGGGGCTAGTAAAGGTGAAGGTCTCGGAAACCAATTCTTATCACATATTCGTGAAGTAGATGCTATTGTACAAGTTGTACGTTGCTTCGAAGATGAAAATATTGTTCATGTTGATAAAGTAGTTGATCCAATCCGTGATATCGAAACAATCAACTTAGAACTTGCTTTCGCTGATATGGACGTTTTAGAACGCCGTATTGCAAAATCAGCTAAAGCTGCAAAAGCTGATAAAACAGTTGCTGCAGAAGTTGCTATTTTACAAGAAATCTATAGTGTACTTGAATCTGGTAAAGCTGCACGTACACTCTTAGGTGAAGATGAAGAAAAAGATGCCTTTATCACATCTCTTGGTCTTATCACTGCAAAACCAATGCTTTATGCAGCAAATATCTCTGAAGATGATTTAATCGGTGGTATTGAAAATGAATATGTAAAACGTGTACGTGAATTTTCTGCTACAGAAGGTTCTGAAACATTTGTAATTTGTGCTAAGATCGAACAAGAACTCTCTGAACTTGATGAAGAAGAAAAAGCAATCTTCTTACAAGATTTAGGTCTTGATTCAACAGGCTTTGATCGTTTAGTAGCAGCAAGCTACAAGCTTCTTGGTCTTATCAGTTATCTTACAGCTGGTCCACAAGAAGTTCGTGCTTGGACA
Organism: Clostridiales bacterium; assembly: GCA_019418225.1. GTDB lineage: Bacteria > Bacillota > Clostridia > Lachnospirales > Cellulosilyticaceae > Cellulosilyticum. Next base: position 134,787 of record DYCF01000003.1, read on the forward strand.
ATTACAAAAGGAACTAAAGCACCAGGTGCTGCTGGTAAAATCCACTCTGACTTTGAAAGAGGATTTATCCGTGCAGAAGTTGTTAACTTTGATGACCTTGTTGCTTGTGGTTCTTACACTGCTGCCAAAGAAAAAGGCCTTGTTCGTCTTGAAGGTAAAGAATATGTTGTTCAAGATGGTGATATCATTCTCTTCAGATTTAACGTATAAAAATCACTTAAAGATATCATAAAAAATGCTACTTCTCTATTAAACGAAGTAGCATTTTTTATTAGTCTTCCATTTGATGATATTTTTCTTCAGTCTCTGCAGAGGCTTTTTCTGTCTTATGTCCTTTGCTCTGTGTCCCTTTGTGATCTGTAAAACGTGATACAAACTCTGGTGCTTTAGATACAAGACCTGGAATCATATCAATAAGCTTTGTAATACTATCTTGAGATCTTGTATTAATAAGTTGTGTTGTACCATTTTGAATAACAAGCATTGCACTAGGTGTAATTTTAGCACCTACACCACCAGCTCCAGCGCCACTTCCACCTTCTACATTTTTTTCACGTTCTTTTCTACGTTCAGTAAAATTATTACTTTCTGTAGAACCTGTAGCCGCTGCAAAACTTACATCTACAAGTGGTACTAAGATCGTATTATCAATATGAATAGGTTCTCCTACTACTGTTTTTGTTGTAATAAAATTTTCTAGTTGACTCATTAATCCATTTAAATCTTTATTAATCTTATTTTCCATCTTTCTCTTCCTTTCTTATCCTTAATATAAGTCTTATATACTCTCTTACTACTGGTCGGCACAAGAAAATTACAATACGCTTTAAAATGCCAAAAAGGTTAAATTTCCCCTTTGCTAAAAAGCCTCCCCATATGCCGTTTCTTTCAAAATCACCTTTTACAATACCATGCTTATAATATAGCGGATATAACATTGTAAGTTTTGCAATTAACTCTCCTGTCTGTGCAGGGTCCTGGCCACCTATGATTACTTCATATGACCACTCTCTGGGTAAAATATATTTGATAATGCTTTTTACAACATACCAAACTTCCTTTATAAGCCTCCAAAAATTTTTTTCAAAAAGAAGTTCTTTAATTTGGTGTCTATCTAAATTCTTAGCAAAACTTTTTGTCTCATTTGTAACCTTATGAACTGCTTCTTCACTAGTTTCCTGGATATCTTCCATCACTGGCGTATCAATTTCTTCTTCATTTACGTCATGACTAGGCCTAGTTTGCTTAACTTTTGTTTTTTCCTGCATACTCTTTTGTGCTTGCTTCTTCATAGGCTGTAATGCCTTTTTAGAAATTTCATCCTTTGGGCCTTTATTTGTTTCATGCGCTTTAGGATGCTTCCTTGTAGAGGCTTGTTCTTTCTCAGCTTCTTCAATCTCACCTTCATAAAGCAGCTTTCCAAAAGCCTTAATTTCATGTTTTTTATAATCTTTTTCTAGACAAAAGCGTCCACGAATCAAACCTAAATACGTGAACTTAATATCATATATAAGTTCATCATATTTTTCTAGATACACTTCATATGAAATAGGGCATATAAGTATAATAAGTAACCCTAAAATAAGTAGGATGAGAAGTGCTAAGAGTACAACAAGGATTATTTTTATTATTAGCCATAAAATACTCATTATACACCTCTTCTCTTATGTTTTTAGGCTTTCATAATCTTGCGCTTTTTGATTATAAATGGCATCAATCAGCACTGCTACTTGAGCTACTGCAGCTTTTTTTGAGTGCGCTATACCCACCGCATAGCACTTTTCATGTTGCTGTTTTATTTGATGTGGTTCTAATATTTCAAATAACCACTGCTTCTTACTCCCAGTACAAATGATATAGCCATCTACACTGCACTTATTATAAAGTTTAAGGCGCATCGTCTGCCATTTATTCCATTTTACTTTTTCATCAATCCATATATACTTTGATATTCTCATTGGCATGCCTTTTCCTTAATTATTTTACTTTTATACTATTCACAGTAACTTGTTATATTATACCATATTATATTTTTTTTTGCTTGAAATTTACCTTTTATTTTCTTCTACTTACGTATATAATAACATGAGGTTATTTTTATAACTACTAAATCTATATTCAAAAAATAGAAAGGATTAACTATGACAGAAGGATTAACTATAAACGATTTTTTCACTAACTTCTCACATAACTCATTGTATATTAGACTGGCTGCTAGCCTTTTCTTACTTATTGCTTTTTTAATCTGCCATCGCTTACTAAGCCGTTTAATGGTCCGATTAGTTTCACGCATTGAAATTAAAAGTACACGTATTGATTCCAGTCATTTTGATAAGTTACAAAAACCTTTTAATTATTTATTTTTGACTACAGGTCTTTATATTGCGTTAGCAATTTCTCCACTTGTAATTTACAACAGCATTACAGTAGAGTCTTTTTGGTTTATTAGCATTCCTATTAGCATTATTCCTTTTAAAATGCTTACTAAACTTTATGCTGCACTGACAGTTGCATTTATCACCTGGATTTTATATCTTCTAGCACATATCTACGAAGAATTTCTTAATAGTTTAAATCTCAAGTTACCATTTATAGATAACTCTTTATTTCTTCGTTTTACTTGTCGTATGACACGTGCAGCCATTGTAATCATAGGTGGTTTTATTTCTCTTAGCTTTATCTTTGACAAACTTCCTACCGTTCTCACAGGTGTAGGAATTGGAGGGGTTGCAGTAGCCTATGTTTCTAAAGATGCCCTCTCAAATATTTTCTCCGGCTTATTACTTATGCTCGATAAACCTTTTGTAATTGGTGACTGGATTGAAATTATTGGTCTTGAAGGTGTTGTTGAAGATATCAGCTTTAGGAGTACAAGACTACGTACTTTTACCCAAGGTCAAGTTGTTATTCCTAATGCGCAAATCAGTAATGCAAACCTTATTAACTGGACGCGTATGGAAAAACGTCGTGTTAAATTCGACTTAGGCATTGACTATAATACTTCTATTAAAGATTTAAACTTATGTATGTCAAGAATTAAAGAAATTCTCAAAAAAGATCCTGATGTAGAAAATGAAACTTATATTGTTGCTTTTGAAAACTTCGGCGATTATGCCCTTAATATCCAAATTCTTTATTTTTCTATGCATACAAGTTATGCACCTTATTTAGAAGTAAAGGAACGTATTAACCTAGAAATTCTCAAGCTTTGTGAAGAATTAGGTGTTACAATTGCCTTTCCTACTCAAACACTTTATATGCAAAAGCAATCTAATTAACTTCTAAACAAATAATAAAATTTAATTTGTATATTAAAAAAGCTTAAGGCATATGCCTTAAGCTTTTTTGTGTTAACCAAATCTATAAGCCGGGTTCTGTATTAAACAGTCATCTATCTACGCCAATAGTTACCTATTGACTCTAGCGACCTACCCAAAGACTAGCGAGCCACTATTAGCGTCTTTCTATACGGTCTTGCTCCAGGTGGGGTTTACATGGCTCCCCTAGTCACCTAGGGGACGGTGAGCTCTTACCTCGCCTTTCCACCCTTACCTACCTATGCGGTAGGTGGTTTATTTCTGTTGCACTATCCTTAGAGTTGCCTCCACTGGGTATTACCCAGCACCTTGCTCTGCGGAGCCCGGACGTTCCTCAAGTATCTTCTTTCGAACTGATACGTGCGACTGTCTGATTTACTTAACAGCTCATTTAGTATAATTTATTTTTAGATTCTTGTCAACTAGGGCTTATTCAAAAGAACTGCCTCCTACAAACTCTCGCAATAATGAATTTGTAGGAATCTCTGAACTATCCATCACTAAAAAGTATTCAAAGAATTTTAAAATACGCTTTGCCTCTGTATAATAAGGTGAATCGTATCCTACTCTAAACAAAAGTGGTTCTGCTTTAGCTTTTAAGGCCGCTAATTCATATATAAGTACGGTATTAAACATGACATCTGCTTCTTCTTGAAATGGAAAAATATTTTTTTCCTCTCCTCGTCTTACAGAAGCCCAACGCTCTAATGTTACTTCTGGCGAAGTCCCGCGATAGGCATTATCCCTCACCATACGTCTAATCAGCCTTGTATCTGTTGTAGGAATACGATTGTGTTCATCTATGTTGAGCTGCGTTAAACAACTTACATAAACTTTATATTTATTTTCCTTTGGAATAGCATAACTCAGCTTCTCATTTAAACCATGAATGCCTTCTATTACAAGAATATCTTCTTCACCTAAATGCATTTTATTGCCTTTGTATTCTCTTTGTCCTAACACAAAATTAAATGTAGGAATTTCTACCGTCTCACCTGCAATAAGCTTCTTCATATGTTCATTGAATAAATCGATATCTATTGCTTCTAATGCCTCAAAATCGTATTTTCCCTCTTCATCTCTTGGCGTATGCTCACGATCTACAAAATAGTCATCTATAGATATCAAATGTGGTTTCATTCCGTTAACGCGAAGCTGTACACAAAGTCTTTTAGCAAACGTAGTTTTACCAGAAGATGAAGGTCCAGCAATAAGCACCAACTTTACAGCACCTTTTTCAGCAATCTTATCCGCAATGCTCGCAATTTTCTTCTCATGAAGTGCTTCTGAAATCTTAATGAGTTCATCTGTTTTACCTGATGCAATCACATCATTTAATGCACCCACCATATCTACACCTAGAATACGTGCCCATTTTTCTGATTCTCTAAAAATATTTGAAAGCTTAGGCTGTGATTTGAATTCTGGCAATACATTTGGATTCTTTTCATCTGGGAATTGTAAAATAAATCCATAGGCATAAGGAATCAGTTTAAAAAGTTTAATATCTCTCGTATTACGTAGCATATAACCATAAAAATAATCTTTTACCCCATCTAGCGTATACATATTAATTGTAGAAGTTCGACGGTATTTAAAAAGCTTAATCTTATCTTCTTGACCATGAGCCTTAAAGTACGGCATCGCCTCGGCAATGCTCATAATTGACTTTTCAATTGGTAATTCTTGAGCTACCATTTTTTTCATTTCAAATTCAATTGCTTTAATATTGTCTTCTGTACAATAACTTTCATTTGTAAATTCACAGAAATACCCACCTGTAATATGGTGATTAACTAAAATGTGGCACTCTGGTACAATACGTTTAGCTGCTGCAATAAGCAAAAACGTCGTACTGCGTTGATAGACACGCATCCCATCTTTTTCACTTAAATCAATGAATCTAAAATTATTTAAGTCTGTCTCTACTTTAGAAGAAAGTTCTTTTAGATTATGTCCTGCTTCTCCTAACATGATAGGATAAGCATATTGACTTTGCATCTTATCTGCAACTTCTCCTAAAGTAGTACCTTTTTGAACTTCTAATACCTCACCGCTTTTAAACTGCACTTTTACCTTTGTCATTTGAAATTCCCCCTACATTATTTAATCATTAAAGTTTCTCCATTTACATTTGAACAAACTACTTCTAATGTCTTTAGATTTTCTTTTAAATAACTACTGATATGCTGCATAGCAATATTTTCAGAAGCATAGTGCCCTATGTCAATTACTGGAATGCCCATTTCCTTTGCCATCTGACCTTTATGAAATTGCATATCACCTGTAATATATACATCGGCCTTACGAGCTGCTACTTTGATATACTCACTGCCACTTCCTGAACAAATTGCTACCCTACGAATAGGTTTCTGATACTGCTCAGTAATACGCACATAAGGGATTTGAAATACCTTTTTAATTTCACTTATGAAATCTTCAAAGCTTATAGCTTCCTTACAGCACCCTACTCTCCCTACACCATAAGGTTCACTCAGATGAACTAGGTCATATACATCATAGGCAACTTCTTCATAAGGGTGCACAACCTTAATTTTTTCCATCAATGTACTTACTTCATCTTTATAGGCCATAAATTCGATTTTATTTTCAGCGACCTTTTCAAGTACTCCCTGTGTACCTATAAATGGTTTACTTCCTTCTAATGGCATAAATGTCCCTTCACCATTGCTACTAAAGGTACATCCTTTGTAATCACCTATTTTACAACTATTTACTGCTACAATCTCTCGACGTACAGCTTCTAAATGTGTCACTGGTACATAAATGGCCACCTTACAAAAACTGCGACTGCCTGTCACAGCAAGTATTTCCAAATTTTCAAGTCCAAGAAGCTCACAGAGATAATCATTTAGGCCACCTTTTGCAATATCATAATTCGTATGCATACTATAGACTGCAATGTCATTTTGAATGAGTTTCTTAATCATCTTCCCTTTGCTGCTATCTAAATTTAAATTTTTCATAGGTGCAAAGAAAAATGGATGATGGCTTACAATACACTTTGCACCTTGTTTTATAGCTTCATCTACAACTTCTTCATTTACATCTAAAGCACATAGTACTTTTTCTACTTCTACTTCACGACTGCCTACCATAAGTCCTACATTATCCCAGCTTTCAGCTAAGTTACATGGTGCCAGTGTTTCTAGCACCTTTATAATTTCTTTTAACTTAGGCATCCAATCACCTCTTTTATTTGTGCGATTTCTTTCTCTAATTCTATCATTCTAGCTGCTGGTTGTTCACCTTGCTTTTCTTTTAAATGACTTTTAATCTCTTCAAGTTTTTTCATTTTCTTTGTAAGCCATTCTTTAAATAATGGTAATTTCTTTTCAATAAGACATTTACCAAAAAGATATTCATATTCTTTATCATAAGCTTCTTTGCCTTTTTCTACAACTAAAATTGTATAGTATTTATCATCATCTTTGGCAAAATCTTCTGTTACAATTTTAAAATCATTGTCATGTAAAAATTTTCTTACCTGATCAATATCCTGTTGAGGCTGTAAAATAAGACGCTCAGCGGCTTTTACGACTGGCATAGCCGCTTTTAAAATATCAATAATGAGATAACCACCCATTCCTGAAATCATAATCACATTACCATCTTCTTCTGTAATACCTTGAAGACCACTTGTTTGCTTAAGTCTAATATTCGAAATACGGTACTTGTCTATATTTTGCTGTGCCTTTACAAGAGGCCCTTTATTAATATCCGTTGCCATACAGCTTGTTACTATATTATTTTTAATTAAATAAATAGGTACATAGGCATGATCTGTTCCTACATCAATCACACTGCTACCTTGTGGCACATATTTTGTAAGTGTTGCTAAACGATTTGATAATTGCATGTTTCACCTCTTGTTATACTTAAATCTTTCTAAGCGGCTATGTAGCCTTTTATAATATCCTTATAGACAACAATAGAAGTTGGCTATAAAGACAACTTCTATCATAATATTTATTCTTATTCTAAATAGTCTTTGAGTTTTTTACTACGACTTGGATGTCTAAGCTTTCTAAGCGCTTTCGCTTCAATTTGACGAATACGCTCTCTTGTTACACTAAACTCTTTACCTACTTCTTCAAGTGTACGTGCACGACCATCATCAAGACCAAAACGTAAACGTAATACTTTTTGTTCTCTCTCTGTTAATGTATCTAATACTTCAATAAGTTGTTCTTTTAATAAAGTGAATGCAGCCGCTTCTGCTGGTACTGGAATATCTTCATCTGGAATAAAGTCACCTAAGTGGCTATCTTCTTCTTCACCAATAGGTGTTTCAAGTGAAACTGGTTCTTGAGAAATTTTCATAATCTCACGTACTTTAGAAACTGGCATTTCCATACGTTTTGCAATTTCTTCTGGTTGTGGGTCACGACCTAATTCTTGGAGAAGTTGACGTGAAACACGCATTAATTTATTAATTGTTTCCACCATGTGGACTGGAATACGAATCGTACGTGCTTGATCGGCAATAGCTCTCGTAATAGCTTGGCGAATCCACCATGTTGCATAAGTACTGAATTTAAATCCTTTTGTATAGTCAAATTTTTCAACGGCTTTAATTAAACCTAAATTTCCTTCTTGAATAAGGTCTAAGAACAGCATGCCACGTCCTACATAACGTTTTGCAATACTTACAACAAGTCTAAGGTTGGCTTCAGCTAATTTTTTCTTAGCTTCTTGGTCGCCTTCTTGCATTCTTTGAGCAAGGACGATTTCTTCTTCCGCAGAAAGAAGTGGTACTTTACCGATTTCCTTAAGGTACATACGTACAGGGTCATCAATGCTGATACCATCTGGTAAATTACTAAAATCGATATCTGTATCATCAACTTCGATTTCATTTAAATTACCAATTACATCAATATTCTGTGTTTCAAGATAATCATAAATTTGTTCTATTTTGCTAGGTTCAAGCTCCATATCTGAGAAAACGTCATTAATATCATCCTGCTCTAAAACACCTTTTTTCTCTTTAGCAATATTTATAAGTTGATCGAGCTTCGCCTTAAATGCTAGCTTCTGTTCTGCTATATCTTTCACTATTATCAATCCTTTCTCCTGTCTACTATTCTAACCATTTATAAAATCAATATACAACTTGTCAAGTTCCTTTTTTTGAAATAGTAGATTTTGTAACTCGTTTGGGTCTGTTGTTGTTTTTAGTCTTTTCTCAATATACCCACTACTTAGGCGTTTAATATTCTCAGCTACCATCTTTTGAAGGACTGAAATCTCTTCATAGCGCTTATCTTTAAAAATAACCACGTGGGAAATAATATTTTGATCTGTTGCTTCTGGATATTTTGTTGTGAAATAATTCATATCAATATCCACACCACTCTTCAATGCTTCAAACACAGCCTTTGCTAAATCTTGTAGCAACTGTCCTTCAAACATATCAGGTTGTATAAACTCCGCCGCACGTTTCCCAATCTGTGGGTAATGATAAAGGGTTGCTAAAAATAGTACTTCATTATTTAAAACATTTTGTACATGAGTAGGGGTTTTTTCTTCTTGAAGCTGCACCTTAGGGCGCACAATCTTCTTATAATGTTGATTCATCTCTGCCTTAAATGCTTCTTCATCTATATTATATTGCTTACAAATCTCTTCCATATAAATAGACTGTTCTATACTACTACCAGCTTCCGATAACATTAACGCGACTTCTTGGAAAAATTTCACACGTTCTTCTGGTTGATTTAAATCATGCTGTGCCTCAATATAGGTTACTTTAAACCAAATATCTGAAGGTGCTTCACTAATTAAATTTTCCACTTCTTCTTTTGTATGTTGCTTTAAATATTCATCGGGGTCTTTACCACCTTGTAGTTGAAGGACTTTTACCTTAAGACCAGCCCCACGCAAAATTGGAATTGCGCGTAATGCTGCATTCTTACCTGCATTGTCACTGTCATATAAAATGACCACTTGTTTTGTATAACGTTTTAATATTTTAGCATGAAGTGGCGTAAATGCTGTCCCGAGGGAGGCAACTGTTTGGTCAAAGCCTGCTTGATGCATGGCAATAACATCCATATAACCTTCTACCAAAATAAAGTAATCACTTTTTGTAGCTTTTGCCACATGTAATCCATAAAGCGTATTACTCTTATTAAACAAAACATTTTCTGGAGAGTTCAAATACTTTGGCATACTTCCATCCATTACACGTCCGCCGAAAGCAATCACTTTTTTGCTGGCATCAAAGATAGGAAATATTACTCTACCTGCAAATCGGTCATAAATCATGCCTTGATTTTTACTTTTTAAAACAAGTCCAGATTCTAGCAGCAATTCATCGCTATAGCCTTTTTGACTTAGATAATGGTATAGGCTAGTATATGCATTAGGTGAGTAACCTAATCCAAATTGCTTAATAGTCTCCATAGAAAGCCCACGACCTGTCAAGTATTCTAAGACTTCTTTATGGCTTTCATCTCTTAATGTATAATGAAAGAACCTTGCACTTTCTTTTAGAACTTCTAAAAGTTGTACACGTTTATGATTCTTTGCCATTTCCTCTTCAGATAAATATTCTTCATCTAATTTAATATGCTCTCTTTCTGCTAAATATTTTAAAGCTTCTACGAAAGTCATATTTTCTTTTTGCATCACAAAAGTAATGACATTGCCTCCTGCCCCACAACCAAAACAATAATAAAGCTGTTTATCTTCACTTACAGAAAAAGAAGGTGTTTTTTCATTGTGAAAAGGGCATAATCCTGTATAAGAACTGCCCTTCTTAGTTAAGGTTGTGTATTCGGAGATAATAGATACAATATCGCTTTTTTCTCTAATTTCTTCTATGACATGTTCTGGATATAACATCTACTCTCCTTCTTTCTATACTTGTTTTTAAACAGATTTTAATAGACTTGCCATGATTTTGGGAAAAACAAATCCATATACTGATGAATGGCATAACGATCCGTCATTCCAGCAATATAATCACAGACGATTTGTATTTCCAAATCCCCCTTCTTAAGCTGCTGCTTATATAACGGAGGTAATTTATCAAGATTTTTGATATAATACTCATACAATCTATATACAACTTGCTTTGCCTTGTCTTCTTGTTCTTTAGCTGATGAACCAATATAAACCCGTTCAAACAAGAATGCCCTCAAGGCATAAAAGGCCTTTCTGACTTCATCACTCATAATAATTTCTGATTTTTCCCTGCTCTGGGTAACAATATCTGTAATCAACGTATAAATACGCTCACTTGAAGTCTCTCCTAATATATCCGTATATATTTTAGGAATATCTTCTAACTTTAATACCCTGCCACGAATAGCATCATCAATATCATGGTTAATATAAGCAATTTTATCAGCCAATTGGACTACTTTTCCTTCTACAGTTGAAGGCTTTCCTTTTGTTGGGTGATTTAGAATACCATCTCTGACCTCAAAAGTCAAATTTAGTCCTTGTCCATTGTTTTCAAGTCGCTCCACAACACGTAAACTTTGTTTGTTATGTACAAATTCACCATTTGTTACTTCTTGTAAACTATGCTCACCTGTATGACCAAAAGGTGTATGTCCTAAGTCATGTCCTAAAGCAATTGCTTCTGTTAAATCTTCATTTAAACGAAGGGCTCTTGCAATTGTTCTTGCTATTTGAGAAACCTCTAGTGTATGGGTAAGCCTTGTTCTGTAGTGATCACCTTCTGGCAATATAAAAACCTGTGTTTTCTGTGCAAGTCTTCTAAAAGTCTTTGAGTGTAATATGCGATCACGGTCTCTTTGAAAAGCCGTACGAATTTCACAAGGTGCTTCTTCTACAACTCTTCCTCTAGAGTGTATACTTTGCATGGCTACTTTACTAAGTAACATCTCTTCAATTTTTTCTTGCTCTTGTCTATAGCACATATGCATCACCCCACATATTATATAAATACGACACAAAATACATATTTCCTTTATAAAATTATATTTTTGTTAAAACTAGTTAATTTATACATTTAACACAAGCTTTTTTTATGCATTATAACAACTCTTATTTTTACCTTTACTTTCTACTTTACGCACATTACAGTCTAAGTATACCTATTTTATATATTTTTTCTTAAAAGCAAAGAAATACCCCTTAAACGGGGTATTTCAGATTGTTGACAAATGAATTTTCCCAAAATAAACTCACAAATTAAGTGAGGATTATTCAAGAAAATCTATTAAAATAGGGGTAAAAAGAGCAGTTTAGGTCCATTTTTACCTCTGTTTTCTATTTCTAGACTAGTAAAATACTATGGAAAAGTTAATTGTCTACAGCCTGATACCCCTTAAACGGGGTATTTCTTTATTTCTTAAACTACCTCCATTTAAGGGATATTTTTTACTTTTTAGAAACTACTTGTCTACTTATGCCAATCTTTTTTAATTTAATTAGCATATTTCATAAGTCCTTCTAAAAGTGCTTCATACTGCCATGTATTGTTCCTACGTTCTAGAAGTCCAAAGTTTTCACCACTTCCTACAAAACTATTATTATCCCACCAAAGACAAGACATACCACGTGCTCTAGCTGCAGCAATATAATACGTTGTAAAGTCTACACGTGCTTGTAAATTATTATTTTTATCTCTCGCCCCAAATTCTCCAATCAATACCGGCGTTCCATTTACAATAAATTTATTATATAAACCATCCATAAAATCTGTGATTGCTTGTTGGTCCTTTGTCTTTGTCATATCCCACACATCTGTACTTCCTGATTCACTACTACTTTGCAATGCAAAAGCATATGGCACATAGGCATGAACAGATACAATAATCTTATTTTCCTGACTATCTGTTGGTAATTTAAAGCCTTCATATAAGACTGAATCTACGGCGGCATCATACCCTGGTACCATTAAGTAGCGGGTTTCATTTTTTCCTTGGCTCTTCCTAACAGTGTCTACAAACACTTGATTTAAAGTATTAATACATAATACAGCCTCCTTGCAGTTGGCCTTATCCCCTTGAAACCACCACTCATTTTCATCACCTACAAGACGCGGTTCATTGACACTTTCAAAAATTAAATGTGCATCATAATCCTTAAAACGTTCACTAATTTGTCCCCATATACTTGTCATATATTTTGTGCTATTCTCTAAGCACTCATTACTTGGATAATAATACGCTTTACTTATATCATGATGAATATTAATAATGGCATACATATCATTTGCCATTACATAGTCCACTACTTCTTGTACCCGATCTAGCCACACCTGACTAATTGTAAAATTATCATCTGTTAAATGATTATGCCAAGATACAGGAATACGTACAGTATTAAATCCTGCTGCTTTTACAGTATCAATCATTTCCTTTGTTGTTGGTACACCACACCAAATCGTCTCATACTTCATTTCATCCTCAAACTGATTTGTCTCTGTATTGGCATCAAACGTGTTTCCTAAATTCCAACCTATTTTCATTTCTTTAACAAAAGTCAATGCTTCATTTTCGGGTATTTCAAATTTCTGAACTTCTACATCTGGCACTGTAATCTCTGCCACTTCTGTGGTGTACTCTACTTGCTCTTCATCTTTTTTATTTTCTACGTTTTCCCTGTTAGTATCTATTGTTACATTTTTACTACCACAACCACTTAACAAGCCTAATGTAATCCCTATAACTATCATAGCCCCCCAACACTTCTTACTCATTGCACATCTCTTCCTTCTATTCATAAATTCAAAAGCTACTTTTCTTTAATACCTATTCAATAGTTAACTCTTTTTGATATAAGTACGCCATATTTCAAAGAAAACATCTTTCCGACTCATATATAATGGATTGACTTTTTGTACTAACTGATCATAGCTCACAACTGCTGCATATAAGTGCTCTACAATGGCGTTATAAACTTTATCATTTTTTGTCTTGAAGACTTCCGCCCCCTTCATATCTACATTTAAATAAGCTAATTCTTCCCCATAGCCATAACGATGTACATTCGTCCCATACTGATTATCTCTCATCACCATTTGAACTACTATTCCCTCCATAAGCAACATATAAGCCAGGTGATCTGCTATAAGATAATCTTTACGCATCAGCTTACCTAATGCTTGAATAGAAATAAACCAAAATTCGTTTATTTTATCTAAATCCCAGTCTTCCCAAAAATCTTTCTCTTGCTTTAGCACAATATGCTCTCGCAAATCACTTTGCGGCAAAGTTAATACCCTTTCATCATATCGCGTAAAGCATGTCACATCCATACGAAAGCCAGATTTCAAGCAAATTCGCAATCCTTCCTTACAAGTTTCTCCCTTCATTCTTTCTTGAAAGACAACCCCAAATATCTTATCTTTTAAGCCAAGTCGTGGAAAATATCTCTTATAAATAGGAGTCTGTTCCTCAAAATCCTCTCGGCTCAATTTTACCCATAAATTGAAATCCACATCACTAAACTTATCATGAAAACACTTTTCTAAGCCTTCTTCGATATGTACTTTATCTTCTAATGATTCAATAACTATATCTTTGATTGCAACTTTCTCTATTTCTGGCAAACTAAATATTGTTTTTAAAAATTTTCTAGTTTCTATTGTCATCATTTGCTTATTAATTTCCATATTTACACCCCTTTAGAATTGTACGCATTTACTTTTTCTAAAAAAGTGTCTTAACTTCCCCATATTTTTCATCGTCATCTGGACTCCTTAGTCTTTTATATTTTATAGTTTGATTGCTCTCGTTTCTATTTTACCTTTATAAAAAAAGCCATATGAGAAAATGGACTTCTGCAGTAAATCTATTTCCTAATATGGCCTTAATTGTTAATGCATGCTTTATCTTTTTATTTATCTGCAATAGCTGCTTGAGCTGCTGCAAGTCTTGCAATTGGTACTCTAAATGGTGAGCAAGATACATAGTCAAGACCAATCTTATGGCAGAATTCAACTGAAGAAGGATCTCCACCATGTTCACCACAAATACCAATATGTAATTTATTATTAACTGGTTTTCCAAGCTTAATAGACATTTCCATTAACTTACCAACACCTGTTTGATCAAGTTTAGCAAATGGATCATTTTCAAAAATCTTAGTATCATAGTAAGCATCTAAGAATTTACCAGCATCATCACGAGAGAAGCCAAATGTCATTTGTGTTAAGTCATTTGTACCAAAGCAGAAGAAATCAGCTTCTTTTGCAATCTCATCAGCAGTAAGTGCTGCTCTTGGGATTTCAATCATAGTACCCACTTCATACTCAAGGTTAACGCCAGCAGCAGCAATTTCAGCATCTGCTGTTTCTACAACTACTTTCTTAACGAATTTAAGTTCTTTGATATCGCAAATAAGTGGAATCATGATTTCTGGTTTAACTGTCCAATCTGCATGTTGTTTCTGAACATTGATTGCCGCACGGATAACAGCTTTGGTTTGCATTTTTGCAATTTCTGGATAAGTTACAGCAAGACGGCACCCTCTATGCCCCATCATTGGATTGAACTCATGTAATGAATCAATAAGTGCTTTAATATCAGCTACTGATTTATTTTGAGCCTTAGCTAGTTTCTCAATATCTTCTTCTTCTGTTGGTACGAACTCATGAAGAGGTGGATCTAAGAAACGAATTGTAACTGGACATCCTTCAAGTGCTTCATATAATTTTTCGAAGTCTCCTTGTTGATATGGAAGGATTTTATCAAGTGCTGTCTCTCTTTCTTCTACAGTATCTGCACAAATCATTTCACGGAATGCAGCAATTCTATCTGCCTCAAAGAACATATGTTCTGTACGGCAAAGACCGATACCTTCTGCACCAAGTTCACGTGCTTTTTTAGCATCTGCTGGTGTATCTGCATTTGTACGAACTTTAAGCTTTCTGAACTGGTCAGCCCATCCCATAATTCTGCCAAATTCACCTGCAATAGTTGCATCAACAGTTGGAATAAGTCCATCGTAGATATTACCTGTTGAACCATCAAGTGAAATGTAATCTCCTTCATGATATGTTTTGCCACCAAGTTCAAATTTCTTATTAGCTTCATCCATTTTAATATCGCCACAACCTGATACACAGCATGTACCCATACCACGTGCAACAACGGCTGCATGTGATGTCATACCACCACGTACTGTTAAGATACCTTGAGCGGCCTTCATACCTTCAATATCTTCTGGTGAAGTTTCAAGACGAACGAGAACAACCTTTTCTCCACTTGCATTCCATTCTTTAGCATCATCTGCTGTGAAGACGATTTTACCACAAGCAGCTCCTGGAGATGCGCCAAGTGCTTTACCAACTGGCTCAGCAGCTTTTAATGCTTTTGCATCAAATTGTGGATGTAATAATGTATCTAAGTTTCTAGGATCAATCATTGCAACTGCTTCTTCTGGTGTTCTCATACCTTCATCTACAAGGTCACAAGCAATTTTTAAAGCAGCTTGAGCTGTTCTTTTACCATTACGTGTTTGTAACATATAAAGGTGTCTATCTTCAATAGTGAATTCCATATCTTGCATATCGCGATAGTGGTTTTCAAGTTTTTCACATACACCTTTGAATTGTTCAAATACTTCTGGCATAACCTCAGCTAATTGTTCAATCTTTTGAGGTGTTCTAACGCCAGCAACAACGTCTTCACCTTGTGCATTCATTAAGAACTCACCCATAAGTTTCTTCTCACCTGTTGCAGGGTCACGTGTAAAGGCAACACCTGTACCTGATGTTTCACCCATGTTACCAAATGCCATTGGTTGTACGTTAACAGCTGTTCCCCATGAATATGGGATATCATTGTCACGACGATAAACATTTGCTCTTGGGTTATCCCATGAACGGAATACTGCTTTGATAGCTTCCATTAATTGTTCTTTTGGA
The DNA here is from genome assembly GCA_019418225.1 of Clostridiales bacterium. Taxonomy (GTDB): domain Bacteria; phylum Bacillota; class Clostridia; order Lachnospirales; family Cellulosilyticaceae; genus Cellulosilyticum. The sequence continues at coordinate 150,978 of DYCF01000003.1, forward strand.
TCATCTGGGAAATCTGCACCGATTTTAGCTTTATATTCAGCTTTGAACTGATTAGCAAGTTCTCTTAAATCATCTGCATCAAGTTCAACGTCTTGTGTAACACCTTTTTTAGCTTTCATTTGATCAATAAGTTCTTCGAAGTATTTTTTACCAACTTCCATAACTACATCAGAGAACATTTGAATAAATCTTCTGTAGCAATCCCAAGCCCAACGTGGATTACCAGATTTTTTAGCTAATACTTCCACAACATCTTCATTTAAACCAAGGTTAAGAATTGTATCCATCATACCTGGCATTGAAGCTCTTGCTCCTGAACGAACAGATACTAAAAGTGGATTTTCTTTATCTCCAAATTTCTTTCCATTAATTTCTTCGATTTTAGCAATATATTCCATGATTTGGCCTTGGATTTCATCATTAATCTTTTTGCCATCTTCATAGTATTGCGTACAAGCCTCAGTTGTAATTGTGAAACCTTGTGGTACAGGAAGACCAAGATTTGTCATTTCTGCTAAGTTAGCACCTTTACCTCCGAGAAGATTTCTCATGTCAGCGTTACCTTCTTTAAACAAATATACCCATTTGGTTGCCATATTGAACATTCCCTCCTAATTCTTCACATAATAAAGTATCTAAGCTTTCCGGGATTTGGCGGTATCTCCGAAAGTCTTGTCCTCTTTATTTCCCCTACATTATAACACAAAATTCATCTTTGAATATACAATATTATAATTTTAAAAACTTTTATACATTTTCAATAAAAACATTGTTAAATTTATATCATCATTTCACTATTTTTATAATGTTTTTTATATGTATTATCAATTTTTACAAATTTCTTTTTGTTTCATTCTAATAATCAAAAATTATCTATTTATTCATTCTTTTCTTCTTATTTTGCTGTATTTATTTTTAAGTGACTACTTTTTTAAAGTCTTTTCATGTCAACCCCCTCTTTTATTCTGCTACTTTTTTAACAATTTTTATAGATTTTGTTCCATAAAAAAAGGCTATCCCTATAAGGATAGCTCTTTTTATATATTAGAACGCCATACGTTCTTGGATGTATGCTACTAAATCTTCAATTGCAACACGTTCTTGTGCCATTGTATCACGGTCACGTACTGTTACTTTTTTATCTTCTAATGAATCAAAGTCAAATGTAATACAGAATGGTGTTCCGATTTCATCTTGTCTTCTATAACGTTTACCGATTGAACCGGCTTCATCATATTCTACATTGAATTCTTTAGCAAGTAATTCAAATACTTTAATTGCATCTTCTGATAATTTTTTAGAAAGTGGAAGAACAGCTGCTTTAACTGGTGCTAAGGCTGGGTGGAATCTAAAGATTGTTCTTGTGTCGCCATCTTCTAATGTTTCTTCATCATATGCTTCACATAAGAATGCAAGTGTTACACGATCTGCACCAAGTGAAGGTTCAATAACATATGGAATGTACTTTTCATTTGTTGTAGGGTCAAAGTATGTCATATCTTGACCAGATGTTTCTTGGTGTCTTGTAAGGTCAAAGTCTGTACGAGATGCAATACCCCAAAGTTCTCCCCAACCAAATGGGAATTTGAATTCGATATCTGTTGTTGCATTACTGTAGTGAGAAAGTTCTTCTGGTGAATGGTCACGAAGTCTCATGTTATCTTCGTTTACACCAAGGCTTAATAAGAAGTTTTTACAGTAGCTTCTCCAGTAGTCGAACCATTCAAGTTCTGTACCTGGTTTACAGAAGAATTCCATTTCCATTTGTTCGAATTCTCTTGTTCTAAAGATAAAGTTACCTGGTGTAATCTCATTTCTGAATGACTTACCAATTTGACCGATACCAAATGGTACTTTTTTACGGCTTGTTCTTTGTACATTTTTAAAGTTAACAAAGATACCTTGTGCTGTTTCTGGTCTTAAGTAAACAGTGTTTTTAGAGTCTTCCGTTACACCTTGGAAAGTTTTGAACATAAGATTGAATTGACGGATATCTGTGAAATCGTGTGCACCACATGTTGGACAAGCAATTGCTTTATCTTTGATGAAGTTTTGCATTTGTTCATTTGACCATCCATCTACTACTTCTGGTGTTCCTTGTTCATCTAAGTAATCTTCGATGATTTTGTCTGCTCTGAAACGTTCTTTACATGCTTTACAGTCCATAAGTGGGTCATTGAAACCACCTACGTGTCCTGAAGCTACCCATACTTGTGGATTCATAAGAATTGCACAGTCAACCCCTACATTATATGGACTTTCTTGGATGAATTTTTTCCACCAAGCTTTTTTTACGTTATTTTTGAATTCTACACCAAGTGGACCATAATCCCAAGTATTCGCAAGACCACCATAGATCTCTGAACCTGGATATACGAATCCTCTAGATTTAGCTACTGCTACGATTTGTTGCATGCTTTTTTCTTGCATTTTAGTTCCTCCTTAAAATTAAAAAATAGCTTAATATATATGGGAGAAGGTGAAAAATAAAAAAAAACCTTCATCCCTCTAAAGCAAGGGACGAAAGGTTATCTTCCGCGGTTCCACCCTTATTGAATTCAATGATCTTCATTGCATTCCTCTTTTACTTAAAGCTTACTCCAAAGTGCCTTCATAAAAAGTGTTCTAACTGGCTCCCACTCTCCCAGTCTCGCTGATAGCCTTAACTTCTTACTACTTTTCTTTTTCATCGTAAAAAATATAGCTTTTCTTACGATTTAATGTATCAAAAACCCCCTAAACTGTCAAGTGGGTTTTTAGGCTTTTACAATAATCTTTATATTTTTTCCCGTTTCTTCTACGACTATTAAACTTTTTGTAAAACTTTGAGTTTGCAAAGCTTTAAATAAGCCCTTAGAATCAGCTATATCATATAAGATAAAACTTATTGACTCTGCTTCATCTTGTCTTGTAAGAGTCGCACCGCTTTCTTTGGCATATGTCTCTAAGTAACTCGTTAACAAATCTATATGCTCAGCCTCTATTTCCCAGATTTGTTCATCTTGTACTTTTCGTGTATTTGATAATACTTCTTTACCCTGACTTATTTCATTTGTTAGGCTAGTTTCACTTTGTACAGTAACTTTATCTTCTACTACATTTGAATTTTCATCTGCTTGATTAGCTATATTAGGTACTGCTGATGCTTGTTCTTCTGGTGCTATCCTTGCTTGTGCTACGCCACTAGATGCCGCCATCTTATCAGAGGCTTCTGTTTGCGTCGGCTGCACTTCATCTCCGATTGACTCTGTCAACTTTTGTGCTGAGTCTTTAGCTGTTACCGCATAACTCTCCTCTCTACTATCCATCTCATTTAATTCTAAAGGATGTACTTTTATTAAAATCACACCGACTAATAAAGCTGCTACCATCCCACCTATACGCTGCGGCCAAAGTGATTTCACCTTACCTTTTTGTGTTTCTTTTGCCACCCTCTCTAGCATCTGTTTATGTAAAAGGGGTGGCACCACAGTCTCTTCATCAGCTGTTTCTTTTAAATGACTTAGCATTTGCTTTAACTGTGCATATTCATTTCTACAGCTTGTACACTGCTTTAAATGATCTGCTATTTCTGCTTTTTGTTTTTCATCTAGTATTTTATCATAATAAGCTGATAATGCTTCTCGACATTCATTACATTTCATAGTGCACACTCCTTAATATCCCTTTTGACGAAAAAAAGATTTGTAGGGTTCCTTATTTTGCTCTAAAACTTTTTTTAGTGCTCCCCTTGCTCTAGAAAGTCTAGATTTTACTGTTCCTAAAGAAATCTGCAGTATTTCTGCAATTTCATCATATGAATAATCTTCCACATCTTTTAGCACAATAATTGCCCGATATTCTGGTTTTAACTCACTTAAACCAATCTGAATAACTTCCTTAAGTGCCTTTGCTTCAACCTGCCCTACTACATCTTCTTTTGAAACTTCATCTATTAACCATTCCTCATCTTTTTCATTTCTTTGGAAAATAGAAATATGCGTAATATGCTTTTTATTTTTACGTAATAAATCAATACACTGATTTGTTGTTAAGCGATAAATCCACGTACTAAGCTTTGCATCACCTTTATAATGTTTAAGCTGTTTCCATACTTTAAGACAAACTTCTTGAAAGGCATCTGCTGCTTCTTCTTCATTTTGTAGCATTTTTAGACAAAGCTTATAAATATTATTTTCATAAAGACTTATAAGTCTTTCAAATGCTTCAAGATCGCCATTTTGAGCTGCCTGTATTAATGCTTTGTTTTCTGTCACTTATACTTCCCCCTTCTCAGTCATTTGCCTTCTTATTTTAAGGTATACAACCTACTTAATGCAATCTTTTTACATAGAGAAATGACTTTATAAGATATATATTTCAATTTTATAGTTTGTTTCTCTATATTCTTATTAATGCTATATTTTTTAGATAAAATTAATTTTCCACTTGCTATGGTATGAAGATTATGGTAATATAATACTTGTCTTAAGTAATATTTTTTAAGCCGCTGTGGCGGAATGGCAGACGCACTTGACTCAAAATCAAGCGTACCTTGTACGTGTCGGTTCGAGTCCGACCAGCGGCACTATTCATATGACTTTGACTAAAAGGTAGGTAACTTTCATCCTTACGATAAAAGTTACCTACCTTTTTATCTTTAATTATTTTCTAAATACTATAACTTTATTTATTCTTTTATATGTATTACACTAGTTATAGTGTAATACATATATCATATTGCTACTAAGTAATACTTTTATTTAGTATGCCAATACAAGGAGGATACATATGGAAAGTTTAAATTTAAGAAATGTAATAGGTTCTGCAGAAACAGCTACACCTATTACTAAAGAAATGCTTGGCCCTCTTGCTACTCTTGATTTTCCCCTTGGCCAAAGATGCCCTTCTAACTGGTGCCCACCTGTAGGTTATACCTTAGAAAAAGCAACGGTAAAGGATGTCCCTATCGAACGCTTAATCCCCGAAAACGGTAGCAATGGCAAAGCCATTTTAATGCTCCATGGCGGTGCCTACGTTTGGCCTCTTATGGATTCTAACAGAGAGCTTGCTGTCGTTTTATCACAACTCACCCAAGGTGCTGAGGTCGTTAATGTAGATTATCGCATTGCTCCCACATATGTTTACCCAGCTGCCCTTGAAGACTGTGTAATTGCCTACAAAGCTCTTTTAGATTTAGGCTATAAAGGTGAAGATATTCTACTGATAGGTGAATCTGCAGGCGGTGGCTTAGTATTAGCTCTTACACTCTATCTTAAAGACCATAGCTTACCACTACCTAAAGGTATTATTGCCATTTCTCCTTGGACCGAATTAAACGACATTGCCCCTTCACACCGCATTAACTACACCAAGGATATTATTCTTGGTCAAAATGGCTGTTCTATCGCCACTCAAGGCAAAAAACAATTTTATCGTGCAAATACAGACTACAGAACCCCTTATCTTTCTCCACTCCATGGTGACTATTCTAACTTCCCAGCTTTGCTCGTTCAAGTCGGCACTTATGAAATGCTTTATGACGATGCCACAAGAGTCGTAGAAAAAGCTGAAAAAGCTGGCGTAGATGTTACTTTCTCAAGTTACTACGGTATGTTCCACTGTTTCCAAGAAATTTTACCTGAGTTACCTGAAAGTAAATTAGCTTGGGCTGAGATTAAAAGGTTTATTAATCAGTATTTTTACTAGTTTTATAGTAAGCGTACAATAATCAGACGTATTGTTAAAATAAGATAGCCGTACTAAA
>DYCF01000030.1 GCA_019418225.1 Clostridiales bacterium
GTGTGATAAGTAGGCTATAAGTTGCTGAACGTGGCGGAGCCACTTTTTTATAGAGAGAAACCAACTAAAAACTTGCAATATACATGTACGTAAATCAGTTTCTCCCAATGATTTCACATGACCAAAAACTATGAATAACTAAATTTTATAAATGTGAAATCTACATAAATATGAAATCTATAATAAAAATAAATAAAAACACTGCAAGAATAGTTATAAAATATGTAAATATTATAGAAAATTATAAAAAATAATGATATGATTTAGGTAACTCGTGGAAAATAGTAAAAAGTGGAGGATGGAAAGTAGTTAGCAGGAAGAGTAAATATAAAAGAGGTTAACGGATGAAGCGATTAGAGATATTGAATAGTTGTAAGATAAAGCATAAGTTAGTCATTATATATATCTTTTGTGTGTGCATTCCAATGCTTGTGACAGATAGTGTTATTGTACTTTCTATTAAAAATGATGCCTTGGAACGACAGGCTATTACTATGGAGAATATGATGGAGCGTATTAAGTATAATATTAGAGCAGATATGGCTGGATGTACTTCAATAGCTAGTAATTTGTATACAGATGAGACAATCAATAAGTTCCTAAGTACGGATCATCAATCAAATCTAGAATATTATGAGAGGTATAAGCAGCTCATACAGAATAATATGCTGAAGTATTATTATAACTCTCAGCGGATTAATAATATTATGCTTTATGCAGATAATCCTACAATTATAAATGGGGGAAACTTCTGGAAGGTAGAGGATATAAAAGAAAGTCAGTGGTATAAAAAATTTAAAGAAAGTGGACAAGATACATTATGGGTCACGTATTATAGTGAGCAAAATAAGTTTACTTCTAGGATGAATCGTATAATTAGTCTTATTTCCAAGTTGAATTATAATGGGAGTAAGGGCAGAGAGCGATTTGTTAAAATCGATTTAGAATATAACGGAATATTTAATGACATCCTTAATGAAAAGGTAGATGGAGAAATTTATATTTGTAATGATGAATACATATTATTTTCAAATAAGACAAGTGAAAATAGTTTAAAACCGTTTAAGTCTAGAGACGAGCTTCCAAGTAAGGCGCTAACATATAAGGAAACCTTTAATGTAGGTGAGGATGAATGGACTATTTATATTATGCCGGAAGCAGCTGAAGTATGGCCAATGCTACAAGATTCAAGGGGAATGGTATGGCTACTTATTATCATTAATCTCTTATTGCCAACTTGTATTATTTCAATTGTATCTAAATCATTTACTGGAAGGATTAAGCTGATTGAGGAATACTTAGATAAAGTAAAGAGAGAAGAATTTGAAGTCATCACTGAGAGTGGCGGCAATGACGAGATAGGGGCACTTATTAAGAGCTACAACTTAATGGTAACTAAGATTAAGGACCTTATTGAGACTATTATTAGGAAAAATGCAGAAAAGCAAGCGTTGGAACTAGCAAGAAAGAATGCGGAATTAAAGGCGCTACAGAGTCAAGTTAATCCACATTTTATGTTTAATACACTAGAGAGTATACGTATGAGAAGTCTTTTAAAAAACGAAAATGAGACAGCAGAAATTATAGGTCAACTTTCTATTATTTTAAGGAAGTCATTATCTTGGAAGGATGACAATATTTCTGTAGAAGAAGAAATGACTTTTGTAAAACAATATACTAACATTCAAAAATACCGGTTTGGTGAGAAACTAAGCTTCGGTACTTATATTATGCCTGAATGTAGTAAGCTTAGGATTCCTAAGCTAAGTATATTAACATTTGTAGAAAATGCATGTGTCCATGGTATTGAGGAAATATCAAGCAGTGGAAATGTTTTTGTGGCTGTGTCTAAAGATGAGGAAAATTTATATATTGAGATTAGTGATTCTGGCTGTGGAATGAATGAGCAAGAATTGCAGGAGATAAGAGCGCGTTTAGAATCACTTGATATTAATAAGTTAAGTGAATCAAAAAGTACAGGGATGCTCAATGCACTTATAAGAATGAATTTATATTGTGAGGGGAATTTACAGTTTCAAATCGATAGTGAATTAGGTCAAGGCACAGACATTATGCTTCAAATGCCATTAGATAAGATAAGCTAAGATAAGTATAGAGGGGGAAGAGTCATGATTAATGTACTAATTGTTGATGATGAGCCATTTATTCGTCAGGGGGTAAAAATCTTAATAGATTGGAAGGAATATGGATTTAATATTGCAGATGAAGCAGCAGATGGAAAGGAAGCCCTAGAGCTACTAGAAAAAAATCAATATGATTTAATTATTACAGATATTAAGATGCCACATATGAATGGCATTGAGCTTATTGAAGCAATAAGAAGGGGAAAAAACAAAGATATTAAAGTTATCGTGTTAAGTGGCTATTATGAATTTGAGTATGCAAAACAAGCTATTAAGTATAATGTATCAGATTATATTTTGAAGCCTATACAAAAGGAGGAACTGGTTCGTGTGCTTATTGAATTTAAGGAAGAATATCGAAAGGAAGCAGCGCGCCAGGAAAAGAAATTACATACGGATAAGATTGTATTAGAAAGACATTTGAATGCATTATGTTCAGGTATTTATGACGCGCATGATATAAGCTATGTAAAGGAAAAATTACCGTATTATCGTGAACTTAGGTATATTATGATAGAAGTTGACTTAGGGGATGAAAATTTTATTAAGTTATCTGAGGAAGAAAAGGGCGAAGTGATTAGTGGATTTCATAAGCAGCTTCAAGAATGTACCGCACCATTTGGAGAATATGTCCTTTTAGATATAGATAAGCGAAATGAAGCATATGGTGTAGGTTTCATTTATTCAAGGCAATTTTCAAGGGAAAAAGGAATTAGTGAAAAAGAATATATTAAGAAGCTACAAGAAACAATGAAAGAGGATTGTCCTTATAACTTTTATTATTATATAGGTGAAATGGTAGAGGATATTAGTTTACTAAGTAACTCTTTTAAGTCAGCAATTATTGCTAGGTCCTTTCAAAACTATAAGCATGATAGGGATATCACTTATTATGAAGAAACCTCTGCTATTAAAAGCAATGCATATGGCATAAAAAAAGAATATATGGATGAACTGGTACGCCTTACGGAAGAGAACAAGGAAGAAGAAATTGATAAGTGTATTGATAAAATCTATGCCAGTTTTGATGTGCATAATGTAGACTCTAAGATTATTAATATTAATATTGATTATTTACTTTGTCAGTTTTTATATTTAGCAAAGGACTTGGATGCGGAAGTAGATCAGGAGGAGGTTCTTCGCTATATTAGTGAATGTGCCTTTGAACAATTTGCAGCGAGAGGAAGTGCGAAGCATTTCAAGACATTTGTAAAAGAATTTGCAGGTTATCTATCACAGCTTAGACAGAGCAATTCACATGGCGTGCTTAAGGATGTAGAAAGAGAAATTGAGCAGCATTATATGGAGAACCTAAGTTTGAAATATCTAAGTGAGAAATACTACATCAATAGTGCTTACCTGGGGCAGCTTTTTAGGAAAAAATATGGGGTGCCATTTAAAGATTATCTGAATAACTATCGGTTAGAAAAAGCAAGTGAGCTACTCATAAGGACGAATCACAAAGTATGTTATATTGCAGAATCGGTAGGATATAATAACCTTGATTATTTTATTAATAAGTTTGTACGTTTAAAAGGAAAGACGCCATTACAATACCGTAAACAGTTTTTAAAATAGGGCTCAAGTGTCTAGTACTATTTCGAATACGTAGGGAAAAGAGAAGTTAATAAGTTACTTTGAACATAACGAGGAAGTGTTGTGAAACGCATTAAATAGTTTCGCCGCACTTCTTTGTTATGTGTATAGGAATTGTATAAAAAATATATAGGTTAAAAAGTAAAAGAAACTATTCATGTATAAAATGATTAAAAAAATATAACATGCTGAAGATTCTATATATAAAATGTATAGTTTTTTATACTTTTTATATAGTTTGTTAGGTTGAGATAAGGAGTTGGAATTGATAGAATTTAATTATAAATAAGACAAGACATCGGGATAAGCAATAAGGGGTCTACCATTAAATTAAAGTGAGGGGATTATATGAGAAAAGTAAAATCTATGATAGCACTTCTAGGGGCAATGAGTTTAGTGGCATCTTTAGGAGTAGGATGTGGTCAGGCAACTCAGACAAGTTCAAGTGGTAGTGAAACGAAAAGTACAGATTCAGCAGAACAAACAGATGAGATTAAAGAGTTTTCCATGTATATTGCAATGCCAGGAACAGAAACACCTGAAGATAATAGGGTGTATAACGAAATTACAAAACGCATTGGTGCAAAAGCTAAGATGACTTATCTTACAGGTCAAACAGCTAAAGAGAGCATAGGAACAATGGTTGCTGGTGGCGACTATACAGACTTTATCGTAGGGTCAGATGGGACTTCTCTACTTGTAGATGCAGGAGCACTTATTCCAATTGATGAGTATTGGGATAACTATCCAAATGTTAAAAACTTCTTATCAGAAAGTGACTGGAATAAAATAAGGGCTGAGGATGGACATGTGTATCTTATTCCTCAATTTGGTACCGTAAATGAAAAAGATATGCAAACCTATCACAATGATGAAGCTTTTTGGATTCAAATACGTGTACTAGAATGGGCTAATTATCCAAAAATCAATACATTAGATGAATACTTCGACCTTATCGAGCGTTACATAGAAGCAAATCCAACAATGGATGATGGTCTTGAAAATATAGGTTATGAAATCTTAAGTGATGACTGGCGTTATTACTGCTTAGAAAATCCACCATTATTCTTAGATGGTTATCCAAATGATGGATGCTGCTTCGTAGATCCAGAAACATTAACAGCACATAACTACAATACAACAGATACAGCAAAAGCATACTTCAAGAAATTAAATGAAGAATATGCAAAAGGTATTATTGACCCAGAAACATTTACAATAAACTACGACCAATACATTGCTAAACTTTCAACAGGTCGTGTATGTGGTATGGTTGATCAATTCTGGAACTTCCAAGATGCAGAAAGATCTCTTATTTCTCAAGGTCTTGATGATTGTACATATGTACCAGTTGGTGTAGTCCTTAAAGATGGCACAATTGAAAGATATCATAGTGCACCAGCTTTAGACGTATCAAATGGTTTAAGTATCACAACAAGCTGCAAAGATGTTGAGGGTGCTATGAAGATGATAGATGATATGTTATCACTAGAAATCCAAACTTTACGTATGTGGGGGATGGAAGGCATTGACTATGAGGTAGGTGATGATGGCGTATTCTATAGAACAGAGGAACAAAGAAAGAAAGCCTTAGATAAAGACTTCCAAATCAATGAGTTATGTCAATATACTTATTTCCCATACCATTCAGGTATGAGTTTAGATGGTATTAATGCAGGTTCACCAGCACAACAACCTAGTGAATATTATGCAAGCCAAACAGCAGCTAAGAAAAAGGTACTTGATGCTTATGGACTTAAGACTTTTACAGAATTCTTAAATCCATCACAAGAAAACTCTGACTGGTATCCAATGTGGTCATATACAAATACTTGGACAGCAGATACAGATTATGGCCTTGCTAAAGTTAATATGGATGAGGTAAAACATGAGTGGTTACCAAAGGTAGTTATGGCAGGTGATTTTGAAAGTGCTTGGGACCAATATATGAAAGTATTCAATGAACGTGTTGATGTAGAAGCTTATGAAAATGCATTAACAGAAGAAGTTCAAAGAAGGGTTGCAGTAGCAAAAGGCGAAACTACCAACGAATAGAAGGATAAAATAAAATACATTTCATAGTTTAAGGGGACCTCTATTTCAGATAACTTGTATCAGAAAGAGGCCCCCTTATTATCTGAAAATAACCTAGAAGGAGGAATAATATATGAGCAAGGTGATGGCTGCTATATCAGGAAAGAAGGTTAGAAAACCTAAGGCATATGTAGAAAAAGAGGTATCTAAAAAGATTACGTGGAAAGAAATCGTGAAACAAAAAGAACTTATTTTATTAACGCTTCCTTTCTTGATTTATGTTTTTATTTTTAACTATCTTCCCTTATTTGGCTGGGTAATGGCATTTCAAAATTATAAGCCAGCTAAAGGGTTCTTTGAGCAAAAGTGGGTAGGGCTTGCAAAGTTCCAACAACTTTTTACGAATGATGTTTTCTTGGGTGTTTTAAGAAATACGTTAGCTATGAGCATTATCAATTTAGTTTTAGGTTTTGTATGTTCAATAGGTCTTGCACTTTTATTAAATGAAGTAAAAAGCGTTTTTGGTAAGAAGTTTGTGCAGACAATATCATATTTACCTCACTTCTTATCTTGGGTTATCGTAGTAGGTCTCGTATTCCAAGTACTTTCAATGGATACAGGTATTTTAAATCAAGTTTTATTAGCACTTCATATCATTGATGCACCGATTAACTTCTTATCTATTCCTAAGTATTATTGGGGAATTGTTGGTGTGACTAATGTATGGAAAGAAGTTGGTTGGGGAAGCATTATTTATTTAGCAGCTATTACTTCTATCAATCCGGAACTCTATGAAGCCGCTGAAATTGATGGGGCAGGACGCTTTAAGAAAATGCGTTATGTCACATTACCAGGGATTAAATCAACGATCTGCATTCTCTTAATTATTAATATTGGGAATATCTTAAATGCAGGATTTGATATGCAATATTTATTAACCAATGGTTTAGTACAGAGTGTTTCTCAAACAATTGATATTTATGTTCTTAAATATGGTATTAGTTTAGCAGATTATTCATTAGCTACAGCAGCAGGTATCTTCAAGAGTGTTATTAGTGTGACATTAATTTTCATAGCCAATAGAATTGCTAAGGCTATGGGTGAAGAAAGATTATTCTAAGGGGGAGCGTACATGAAAACAAAATCATTAAAAAATAAAAAGCCAGCAGATATTATTTTCGTTATTGTAAATACGTTGATTTTAGGATTATTTACAGTAGCTATTTTATATCCCATTATCAATACAGTTGCTTATTCATTTAATGATGGAACAGATGCTTTAAGGGGCGGAATTTATTTTTGGCCTAGAAAGTTTTCGCTTAAGAACTACCAAATGGTATTTGGTAAAGAGTTATTATGGACGGCGACTAAGATTTCTGTTTTAAGAACAGTTATTGCCACGGTATCACAACTTTTTGTTACTTCTTTATTAGCTTATATTTTAAGTCGTAAGGAATTTCTCTTTAGAAAACAGGTTTCATTTATTTATGTGTTAACAATGTATGTAAGTGGCGGGCTTATTCCTACATTCGTTTTATTTAAAAATATGGGTCTTACAAATAGCTTCTGGGTCTATATTCTTCCAGGTATGGTAAGTGCCTTTAATATGATTGTTATTAGAACATTTATGAATGGTCTTCCAGATAGTTTGGTAGAATCAGCACAAGTAGATGGAGCAGGTCATTTCACCATTTTCATGAAAATCGTTTTACCTTTGTGTAAGCCAGTACTTGCGACAGTGGCATTATTTATCGCTGTAAGTCAATGGAATTCATGGTTTGATGCAATGCTTTATAACCGTACAGCATCTAATTTAACAACACTGCAATATGAATTGATGAAGCTTCTTTCTTCAGTTATGAATCAAGGGGGAAATGCAGAGACAATGAAGAATGCAGCTAACACCATTTCACCGCTTACAATGCGTGCAGCAACAACTGTAATTACAGCACTTCCAATTGTATGCTTATATCCATTCTTACAGAAATACTTTGTAACAGGAATGACCATTGGTGGGGTTAAAGAATAAGATATAAAATAATTCAAAAAATACATAATAAAGTACATGGATAATAGAAGAGATTTGGCTTAATATAAGAGAAAAATAGAGCATTAAAGTGAGTAATAAGAGGGGAAAAGGAGAGGTAGTGGATGAGAGATTTTAAAGCAGAGGCTAGAGCATTAGTAGGGCAGATGGATTTACTTGAGAAGGCATCCCAGCTTAGATATGATGCACCGGCAATTAAGCGATTAGGAATTCCTACTTATAATTGGTGGAATGAAGCATTGCATGGTGTAGCAAGGGCGGGTACAGCAACTATATTTCCACAAGCTATCGGACTTGCAGCTATGTTTGATGAAGAGAAGTTAGGTGAAATTGCAGATATTATTGCAGTAGAAGGACGTGCGAAATACAATCAGTTTTCCGAGAAGGGAGATCGGGATATTTATAAAGGCATGACGTTCTGGGCACCTAATATTAATATCTTTAGGGACCCTAGATGGGGAAGGGGTCATGAGACTTATGGCGAAGATCCTTATTTAACCTCAAGATTAGGGGTTGCCTTCATTAAGGGATTACAGGGAGATGAAAATGAGGAATATTTAAAAGCAGCAGCGTGTGCCAAACATTTTGCAGTACATTCTGGGCCAGAGGAAGAAAGACATCACTTTGATGCAATTGTTTCAAAGAAAGATTTATATGAAACATATTTGCCAGCCTTTGAGGCAGCCGTCAAAGAAGCACATGTAGTAGGCGTGATGGGGGCTTACAACCGCGTAAACGGGGAACCTGCTTGTGGCAGTAAAACGCTTCTTGTAGATATTTTAAAGAAGGAGTGGGGCTTTGAGGGTTATATCGTATCTGATTGTTGGGCGATTCGTGATTTCCATACAGAACATATGGTCACGCATACAGCAACTGAATCAGCAGCCTTAGCGATTAATAATGGCTGTGAGTTGAACTGTGGCAATACTTACTTACATATGCTAGAAGCTTATGAAGAAGGCCTAGTAAAAGAGGAGACAATTACAGCCGCAGCAGAAAAGTTATTAGCTATTCGTATGCAGCTTGGTTTATTTGATAAAAATTGTAAGTACAATGAAATCCCTTATGAAATTAATGATTGCAAGGCACATCATGAGGTAGCCCTTGAGGCAGCTAGAAGAAGTATGGTCATGCTTAAAAATGATGGTATCTTACCACTTGATATGAATCAGCTAAAATGCATTGGTGTAATCGGGCCAACTGCCAATAGCCGTACAGTTTTAGAAGGCAATTACAATGGAACAGCTTCTAGATATACAACATTTGTAGAAGGCATTCAAGATTATGTAGGTGATAAGGTGAGAGTATATTACTCAGAAGGCTGCCATTTATTTAAGAATGCTATGTCTAGCTTGTCTTGGGAAGATGACCGTTTAGCAGAAGCTTTAATCGTTGCCGAACAAAGTGATGTGGTAGTGTTATGCTTAGGGCTTGATTCAACCATTGAGGGAGAACAAGGGGATACAGGAAATGCTTTTGCAGGTGGAGATAAAGTAAGTTTAAATTTAATTGGCAAACAGCAGCATTTACTTGAAAAAGTTGTAGCGGTAGGGAAACCAACTATATTAGTTCTAAGTACAGGAAGTGCTATGGCCATCAATTATGCAGAGGAACATTGCAACGGTATTTTTGAAACATGGTATCCAGGTGCAGAAGGCGGCAAGGCTTTAGCACAGTTGTTATTTGGAGAATACTCACCAAGTGGTAAGTTACCTGTTACTTTCTATAAAACAACAGAAGAATTACCAGATTTTACGGACTATGCAATGAAGGGACGTACTTATCGTTATATGGAAAATGAAGCCTTATATCCCTTTGGTTATGGTTTAAGCTATGCAGATATAAGTGTCAAGGATGCTGAGATTACGAAGGTTACAACTGTGACAAAAAGGGAAGACGTAGCAGATAAGGTTACAAACCAAGTAGAAGAAATGAAGTATGAAGTAAAAGTAGCGCTTGCAAATAATGGGCACTGTGATGGATATGAAACGATTCAAATTTATATTAAGGATATGGCATCTAGCTATGCAGTACCGAACTTTAGTTTATGCAGCTTCAAATCTGTGTATTTAAAAGGCGGCGAAAGTAAGACGGTTATTTTAGAGATAAAAGAAAGCGCCTTTACTGTAGTAGATGAAAAAGGTAGACGTTTCATTGATAGTGATAAATTTAAACTTTTCATCGGGACATCTGCCCCAGATGAAAGAAGTCAGAAGCTTACAGGAAAAGCACATATTACGAGAGAAATTGAGTTAATGAAATAAGAATGTATTTTAGGAGTAGTAAAGAAAAACTTTGCTACTCCTAAAATATCACATAAGAGAATTTAAAGATAAATATTTAAAGATAAATAAAGGAGAAAATCTATGAGAACATTTCATAATCCAATTTTACCTGGATTTTATCCAGACCCTTCTATATGCAGAGTAGGTGATGATTATTACCTTGTGAATTCTAGCTTTAGCTATTATCCTGGAGTGCCTATCTTCCATAGCAAGGATTTAGTACATTGGGAGCAGATAGGGCATGTCTTAGAGAGAGAAAGTCAACTGCCACTAGGAGGTTCACCTCAGTCAGGAGGAATTTATGCCCCAACTATCAGATATCATGAAGGAACTTTTTATATGGTAACAACCAATGTGTCTGGGATAGGAAATTTTTATGTAACGGCTACAAATCCAGCAGGGCCATGGTCTGAGCCAATTATATTAGAAGAAGCTGGCGGTATTGATCCGAGCTTATTTTTTGATGATGATGGTAAGGCTTATTATATTGGGACAGTAGGAAAAGATGAAAAGGTCTCTAAATACTGGGGAGATAATGTGATTTATCTTAGGGAATTAGATCTTGAGCAAGGGAAATTAGTAGGAGAAACACATGTGTTATGGGAAGGTGCATTCAAGGAGTCTGTATGGGCAGAGGGGCCTCATCTTTATAAAAAAGATGGTTATTATTATGTAATGATTGCAGAAGGCGGTACAGCACATGAGCATTCTATCACGATTGCAAGAAGTAAGTGTATTACAGGACCTTATGAAGCTAATTTGTGTAATCCTATTTTGACACATCGCCATTTAGGAAAAAATAGTCCAATTACAAATACAGGACATGGTGATTTAGTAGAAACACAAAATGGCGAATGGTGGATGGTGCTATTGGGTTGTAGGCCTTATGAAGGCTATTATAACTTAGGCCGTGAAACATTTTTGGTGCCAGTGACTTGGGAAGATGGATGGCCTGTTGTAAATGAAGGCAAAGGAATTGTAGAGGAAGTAAGCAAGGCACCTAACTTGCCTGAATTTGCAATTGTACCGGATGATATCTGTCAGCATTTCATGAATGAAACATTAGATTATAAATGGGTTTCTTTAAGGGGGCCTAAAGAAGTATTTTGCAGTTTAAAGGAAAGAGAAGGATATTTAAGATTAAAACTTAGACCAGAGTGCATTAAGGAATTAGGCATCCCAAGCTTTGTGGGGCGTAGGCAGCAGCATAAAGATTTCAATGTTAATACAATGATGATGTTTGAACCTCATAAAGCAGGTGAAACAGCAGGACTTGTACTGATTCAAAATGAGAGATACCACTTTAGATATGAGTATGTCATGGAAGCAGAGAAGACGTATTTACAGCTTACAAGATGTGAAGAGGGAGAAGATGAAATAATTAATAGGGTAGCTTTTGGGGGGACAAAAGTTTATATGAAGGTTGTGGCAAGAGGGCAACATCTTGATTTTTACTATGGAAGTACACCAGGAAAGGTTACAAAATTGGCTGGGGATGTAGATGCCACAACCCTAAGTACGGATAAAGCAGGTGGTTTTGTAGGGACTTGTATAGGCATGTATGCAAGTAGTAATGGTGAAATAACACAGAATGTTGCAGATTTTAAGTGGTTTGAATATAGCGGGATATAGCAAAAACATAGAAAAAATATAGAAAGTGTATAGAAGGGATAAAAGGGTGAATATATGATGCTGCAAAAAGATAAAACCTATACCAATTATTTTAAGTTATTAGGATATGATGAAAAAGAAATAGAAAAGAGACTATCAGAGATTTATCATACATTTTTTTTTGGCCCAGAAGAGGAAAAAATTTATCATGAGTTCGGGGAAGATATGGCCTATGTACTAGACACAGGAAATAATGATGTACGTACTGAAGGAATGTCTTATGCCATGATGATGTGTGTACAGAGGGATATGAAAGTTGAGTTTGACCGTTTATGGAAGTGGGTTAAAACTTATATGTGGCTAGAGACGGGATGGCATAAAGGGTATTTTGCATGGTCAGTACTTCCTACGGGAGAAAAAAATTCTAATGGGCCGGCGCCAGATGGTGAGGAATATTTTGCTATGGCATTATTTTTTGCATCTCATAGATGGGGGGAGGGTGAAGGCATATTTGCTTATGAAAAGGAAGCGAGAGCAATACTACATGAGTGCATTCATAAAGGAGAAGATGGGATAGGAGATGCTATGTGGCATCTAGGAAATAAGCTCATCAAATTTGTACCTGGCGTAGAGTTTACAGACCCATCTTATCATTTACCCCATTTTTATGAGCTTTTTGCCCTATGGGCAAGTGAGGAAGATAGAGGATTTTGGAAAGAAGCCGCTAAGGCAAGTCGTGCATTTTTAGCAAAGGCAGCACATCCTATAACGGGGCTAACAGCTGAATATACATCCTATGATGGGGTCCCAAGATTTGAGGAAGGGCATGGCAATTATTATAGTGATGCGTATCGTGTGATTGCTAACTTAGGCTTAGATAGTGAATGGTTTGGGCCTTTTAAATGGAATAGTGAATGTGCAAATAAGATTCAAACCTTTTTTAATGAAAATGTGAGGGATGATGCATATAAGATTTATACCATTGATGGAACGATTATAGAGGAGTCTGCCCTGCATCCAGTAGCAATTGTTGCAACGAATGCAATGGGCTCATTAGCAGCTAGGGGGAAATACAGTGACTTATGTGTAAGGAAGTTCTGGAATACACCACTTCGAAAGGGCGTAAGAAGATATTACGATAACTGTTTATACCTATTTGCATTTTTAGCTTTAAGTGGTAATTATCGTATTTGGTAAAATTAAAGATTTAACTAGGGTATGTGCATGGATAAATGATAGAAATAGAGAAGTTATAGAGAGGTGTATGCTATGAAACAAGGAAACATAGTAGATGAGACGTTTAAGTTACCGAAACTAATATCTGATGGCATGGTGCTACAAAGAAATCAGGCTATTAAGATATGGGGCTTTATACAGGAAGGCAAAAGTGTAAGTATTACTTTTCAAGGATGTACCTATTCTGCTATAGGGGATGCAAAGGGGAAATGGGAGATTAACATACCACCACAAGAAGCAGGTGGACCTTATGAAATGATATTTGAGGCTGATCATAAAGGGGATAGTAAGATTGTTCTTAAAGATATTTTAGTGGGGGACTTATGGCTTTGCGGGGGACAATCTAATATGGAACTCCCTGTAAATCGGGTAATGGAACGATACAAGGAAGAAGTTTTAAGCTATGAAAACCCTATGATTAGAATGTTCCATGTGCCTATGAAATATGAGTTTAATACGCCTATTGAAGACTTTGAAGAAGGCAAATGGCAAACTTTAGACCAAAGGAATGTACAGGATTTCAATGCAGTAGGCTATTTCTTTGCAAAGGCGCTTTTTGAAAAGTATAGTGTACCCATTGGGCTTATTCACTGCGCTATTGGGGGGACACTTGTTCAGACTTGGATGAGTGAAGAGGCATTGGAAGAATTCCCTGTATACTTGGAGCAGATGGCGAAGTATAAAGAGGATGTGTGTGTCAAAAGAGTGCTTGAAGAAGATGCGGCTAGGATAAGCCAATGGTACGATAGGGCCAATGAATTAGACTTAGGATTAGCAGAAGAGGATGGCAGCATCAGTTGGTATGATACGGCTTATGAGGTAAGGGATTGGAAGACTTATCAGATGCCTAACTTTTTAGTTGATCCAGAGTTATCAGAGGGCGGTTTTATATGGTTTAGAAAGGAAATTGAAGTGCCAGAGTCTATGGCAGGAAAGGCAGGAAGGCTTTTACTTGGTACGATTGTGGACAATGATATAGCGTATATTAATGGCATACAAGTGGGGACTACACCATATAGATATCCACCTAGGATTTATAGCGTGTCGGAAGGGGTATTAAAAAAAGGAAAAAATAGCATTGTGGTACGTGTTGGTTTTGAACGAAAGGAAGTGGGGCTTACACCAGGTAAACGATGTGGGTTAGAAGTAGATGGAGAATTCATTGATTTAGCAGGTGCATGGCAGTACAAAATAGGTGCAAAGATGGAGGCACTTATGCCACAAACCTTTTTACAATATGAGCCTACAAGTTTATATAAGGGTATGCTTTATCCACTTAAAGATATGGGATTAAAAGGTGTTATATGGTATCAAGGGGAATCAAATACCCATAAGCCTGAAGACTATAAAGCCTTATTTGAAGGATTAATTAAAGATTGGCGTAGGCTATGGCAAAGGCCAGAACTTCCTTTTTTGTATGTACAGCTTCCAGGATTTGCAACAGTAAGCGAAGACTATTATGACGCGAGAAACTGGCAACAAGAAGAGGATAAGGAGGGGGAAGAAGTTACTTGTCCCCAAGACTTAGGTAATGCACAAGATTTTGAACTTATAAGAGAAGCGGATATTAATGGTGGTTGGGCTATGCTAAGACAGGCACAGCTTGAAACATTAGAAATACCTCATACAGCCATGGTAGTTGCATTAGATACTGGGGAATGGAATGATTTACATCCTTTAAATAAGAAGGATATAGGTCAAAGGTTGGCAAGGGCGGCAAGGGCTATTGCTTATGACGAGGACATTGCGTATAGCAGTCCATTGGCGGAAAAGGCAAGCGTAGAAGATGGCAAAGTGGTGATAACCTTCAGACATGTAGGCGGCGGATTGATGGTAAAAGGCAAGAGACTTAATCAGTTTATAATTTCAGAGGATGGGGTTCATTTCTATAAGGCACAGGCAGCACTTAGAAATAATGAGGTGATTGTTTGGCATAATCAAATGAAAAAGCCAATAGAGATAAGGTATGCTTGGGCAGATAATCCAGTCGGTGCCAATTTATATAGTTTGGAAGGGTTACCTGCGGCACCTTTTGCAATAAAGATTTCCTAGGCAATAGACATAAAAAGGTCTTATAAAAACAAAAGAATGATATAAAATAAAAGTCTTATAAAATAAAGAGTCTATAAAATAAAGATTTTATAAAATAAAGAGAAATGGGGAAAAGCAGATGGAAATGACTTTAAGATGGTATGGCAGTCAATTTGACAGTGTAACATTAAAACAAATCAGACAAATTCCTGGTGTAAATGGGGTAATTTCTACGCTTTATGATATGCCAGCAGGAGAGGCATGGGAGAGGGAGCGTGTCAAAGCATTAAAAGCAGAAATAGAGGGGACAGGTCTCAAATTATGCGGGATAGAAAGTGTGAATATCCATGATGCTATTAAAGTGGGAAGCAGTGAGCGAGACTGTTATATTGAAAATTATATTAAGTCGTTAGAAGCATTAGGCGAGGAAGATATTCATATGGTGTGTTATAATTTCATGCCTGTTTTTGACTGGACGCGTACAGATTTAGCGAAGGTAAGACCAGATGGTTCTACTGTTTTAGCCTATGACCAAAAAGTAATTGATCAAATTAATCCAGAAAATATGTTTGAAGCCTTAGATAGCAAATCGAATGGTTTCATTCTTCCTGGCTGGGAACCAGAACGTATGGCACATATTAAGGCACTCTTTGAAATGTATAAAGAGGTGGATGAGGAGAGACTGTTTAATAACTTCATTTATTTCTTAAAAGCCATTATGCCAACTTGTGAAAAGTATGATATTAAAATGGCAATTCATCCGGATGATCCAGCATGGCCCGTATTTAATTTACCTCGCATTGTCACTAATGAAGCACAGATTTTAAGATTTTTAAATGAGGTAGACAGCCCTTGCAATGGGATTACATTATGCACAGGTTCATTAGGTTCTAATCCTAAAAGTGATTTGTCTGGTATCATTAGAAAATTAAAAGGACGTATTCATTTTGCACATGTAAGAAATTTAAAATATGAATCAGAAGGCAAGTTTGAAGAAGCCGCTCATTTATCAAGAGATGGGTCTATGGATATGTATGAGATCATGAAGGCCCTATATGAAATAGGCTTTGAGGGGCCTATTAGACCAGATCATGGACGTATGATTTGGGGAGAAGTTGCAATGCCTGGTTATGGTTTATATGATAGAGCACTAGGGGCTACATATTTGAATGGGCTTTGGGAAGCAATCGAGAAGAGCAGTGAAAACTGAAAGATAAGCGTAGATAGGCATTAAAAATATGAGAGGAAGAGTTTGAATAAGGTGAGGGTGTAAATGAGGAGGAGGATGGAAAGTGGAATTGAGGAGCAGGGATATTGAAGAGCATAAAGTGATGTTGGAAGCAAAGGGATATAAGGTGTATGGGTATGACTGGGCGGCTGTAAGGGAGAGAACTTTGGAGGCACCTATTTGGATACACTTTGGGGCTGGGAATATTTTTAGGGGATTTCCAGCTGTACTTCAGGATGAGTTATTAGAAAGAGGTTTAGAGAATAAAGGCATTATTGTATGTGAGACTTATGACACAGAAATTATCGATAAAGTTTATGCACCCTTTGAGAATTTAAGCATTGATGTGACATTAAAGGCTAATGGAGACTTGGAGAAGAAAGTGGTAGGAAGTGTTGTGGAATCTTTAAAGGGAATGGACGCTAAGCTGAAACAATATTTTGCAGCACCTTCTTTACAAATGGTTAGTTTTACAATTACAGAAAAGGGTTATAGGGTATCAGAAAATGAGAAGGATTTTGAGAAGGCACCAGCTTTAAGTGAGACCTTAATGGGACAACTCACTTATTTATGCTATTTACGTTATCAAAGGGGAGCTTATCCTATTGCATTAGTAAGTTTAGATAACTGTTCAAAAAATGGAGAGAAGCTTTATGATGCGATTAAAGCTTTTGCTACAAAATGGATTCAACAAGGTAAGTTGGACACAGGATTTATAGATTACTTAGAAAATAAAGTGGCTTTTCCTTGGTCAATGATTGATAAGATTACACCTCAACCTAATAAGGAAGTAAGTGAGTTATTAGCACAAGATGGCATGGCCAATATGACGATTATTAAGACAGATAAAAACACATGGATTGCGCCATTTGTGAATGCAGAGGAAAAACAATATCTTGTCATAGAAGATACATTCCCTAATGGCAGACCCGCTTTAGAAGCGGTGGGGGTACAATTTACAGATAGAGAAACAGTGAATAAGGTAGAGAAGATGAAAGTGGGCACTTGCCTTAATCCATTACATACAGCGCTTGCAATATTTGGCTGCTTACTAGGTTATGAACGTATTTACGAAGAAATGCGTAATCCTCATCTCCTAAATTTAATCAAAAAAATTGGGTATGAAGAAGGCTTGCCAGTCGTAGTAAATCCTAAGATTATAGAGCCTAAAATGTTTATTGATGAAGTTATCAATGATAGGCTGCCTAATCCATTTATTCCAGACAGCCCATGGCGCATCATTGCAGATACTTCACAGAAGCTGCCAATCCGTTTTGGTGAAACATTAAAAAGCTATGCAAAGGATAAGCCAGAGCAACTTAAAACACTTAAATATATTCCATTAGTTTTTGCAGGATGGTGCAGATATCTTATAGGAATAGATGACACAGGCAAGGTTTATGAAGTAGGCCCAGATCCGCTAGCAACCGAAATGCAAGAAATCATGAAAGTAGTTGAGCTAGGCAGCAATGAAGGGATCCATGAAAAACTAGAGCAGATATTATCTAATAAAGCTCTATTTGGCATGAATTTATATGAAGTAGGATTGGGTGAGAGAGTAGAAGAATACTTTAAAGCACTCAATGGCGGTATAGGAGCAGTAGCAGAAGTATTGAAAAGATATTGTGAGTAACAAAGAATGGGGGATGACATATTCGATCTGGTTAATAATAAGAGGGGCACAGATTATCTGTGCCTTTTTGCATTTATTATGGATTTAATTAGGTACTGCTGTTATTTTTCTCTTAAAGTAAAAATCTTTGTCTAGAAGATATTCTTCATCGGGACTAAGTTCAGCATCAAGCAAAGTTTTAGTTGTGTATAGATTTTTTAGATTATATGTATGGTAGTTCTTTGAAATAACTTGCTTGATTTTTTCTATAAATATTTCAGCGTCAATAAAATCTTGTGGGTTAAGTGAATCTAGAGAGATACAGATAGCATCTATTTTGGTGTTTCCATGTCCATCTGAAAAGACATCTTCTCTAATAGTTATCATTTCATTCAAGTCATTTGGAAGATCAGATATTTTGATGAAATTATCACTTAAAATATTGTTATCTTCATCCCAAATGCTGTATTTTGAATCAAAAATTCTTAAATCAGCACTTTGTACCTGTATCCTTAGAAAAAATACATTATCATTATTAAGCATACGATTAATCATTAATCTCATTAATACTTCCTCCTTTCAATATCTAAGAAAATTATACACTTAAATAAGAATGAATAATGTCGAATAAGTACTTAGTGTAAAAAAATTAATGTCATCAGTTCAAAACTTAAGAGTTATGAACGTGAAAAATATAGAAGCAAAATGCTCACATCTTATATGCTTAAACAGCTTACAAAAGTATACTTATTCAGGTGAATCACCTTAAAAGAACATTAACACTTTGACATCATGACTTTATAGTATTAAAATAATAAGTGTCTAATAAAACACTTATTAAGTAAGACATCTAAAATTGATATAATCTTCAATGCATAAGATCTATAAAGGTCCAAAAAGTGTCAAATAAACTGAAGCAGTTATTATTGGTACAACAAGTGAATCTTAATTAGTAAGCAACTAATCTATGATTAAACTAAATAATAGCAGGACATATAGCTATTAAAAATTTCTATTGTTTTCTATTGAAAATAACTTTATAAATACCCCCGCACATATAACTTTAAATGAAGGCATAGACAAATTAGATTATCCATACCTTCATTTAAAGTTATATTAGTTCATTTTATCTTTTATTATATTTATCAATACTATCACCTCTAGCAATAGTATTGCCAGTGAACACGAAGGCTAAAAGCGTATACCTTCTAAAGGAGATGGAGTTAGACCACGCTTTTGGGATTTAAATATGGTGAAATACTCACAAGCATGTGTATATAATCTGGACATGCCTCAGCTTCTATACGTTATCCACATAACTTTCGCAATATCTGACCAATATCTGCTTTTAATTCGTTGTATATAACTTTCCGCCTATGACTTAGAGGAAATACTATATGATATTCACATCTATACGCAGAATGAGCTGTTGTCTTTATTTAGTTTTTCATCAAAAACCCTCCTATTATAGTAGTAATGCGGTCGTCAAATATACATTCCATTATAATAGAAGGGTTTATATACTAAAGTTCCCTTACCTACCCCTAGCAAAACTAGGGGTTTTGTTACGCTAAAGCATGTATCATTTTTATACTTTATTTAGTGCTTATTTTATTTTTTTAAGTATTAGTTCTTATTCTTTAATTGTTGCAGATCAATGACTTTTATTGCCCCCTGAGTATATATTGTTAATAGTGATTTTTTTAAATCTATACCAATTATATTGTCAACAGATGCTAGAATTTCTTTGCTTTTGCCATCAGTAATAGTTAATTGTAGTTGGCTTAAATCAGCTGAAGCATTTATCTGGATTAATGTATTGCTAACAGGATCTGATAAATTTATAGACTTCTTTTCAAACTCATCAGTATCTGAGTATATAGTGTCATTATTAGTGCAGTATACTTGTCCATTAAGTACCACGATTTGGCTTGAAACAAGACCTGTTTTAATAATGTTAGGTTTATTATTATAATCAGATATGTTTAATGCATAGAGTGTATAAGTACTCGTAGCATAATTATATGATATGTAATACAAGATATTGTCTATTAAGGCACCAGAGAGAATTGCACCATTAGTATGTGTGTATTCATATAGCTGGTTGTCGGAATATTTCACTATTACAGACTCTGTTTTATTTACATCAGCATAGTTGGCTTTTATGAAGAAATAATTCAATTCATCTGTAGCTAAGGGAAAAATTGCGGAATTCACTTCGTCCTCTAGCTTATAGACTTCAGTTATATTTCCTTCATTATATTCTAATATGCTGAAGTGATTATTGTAACTATCCCCAGATGTATAGTATGAACTGGGAGTGTTAAATGCATATTGAATTATGCCAGTTCCAGTATAAGGCTCAATTGGTAAACCTGTGTTTTTAATTGCATTATACTTGACAAACTTTTGTGAGAAGTGGTCATAAGCAAGCAGTTCCCCATTGTCAAGATTCCAAGCTGTTGTTTCGGTGTTAGGTGTTGCTGGGGTATTGAAAGCACATCCGGTTAAGCATGTTAAGACTAGTAGAGTTGTAAATATGACTTTTTTAAACAATTATATTAAACTCCAGATGTTATTTCATATGTTTTAGCATCATCCACAAGTTTTACTTTAGCTGTATTTGCGATTGAAATTGTACCAGTTCTGTAATCTTTGCTTGGAGTAACAATCATGTTAGAACCATAGTCAGCTATTTTTTGACCTTTTGTGTTTTCCCAGTATTTAGATACAGTATTTGCAGTTTGCCAAGATGATGAAGCTCCAACTGATACTTCACTATCACTGATACCTAGTGAAATACTTGCTGAATTTCTTAATGATGCACTGCCTTGCCATGTGGTTCTGATCCATTCAACTGCACGGTCTCCTTCATAAACAGCAGATACTTGGTAATCCCATTTATAGATGTTACCAGATGATGTAGGTGATGTAGATCTCCATGAGTTGGAATATAATGTCCCTTTCCCGCCAGGAATTATTTTGTAGTCATCATCTTTTAAACGTTTTAATTGTTGTGATTTATAGATCTCTATAGGACTAACACCTGAAGTATCAGTTTGTGGCATTTGAGATGCAAAAGTTCCTACGCTAGATATTGTTAATATTGCACATCCGATAATACTTTTTAAAATGTTTTTATTCATAAAAAACCTCCTAATTATTTGTTTTTTCTTACACTAATCCAAAATCTATTATGCAATATTTTTAGAAAATAGTCAATATATTGAAAAAAATAAAAATTGCAATCTTTCGTTCAAATAGGTGGCTTAGATATTTAAAGTTTCCCAATACATTGCTTTGCGAGATAATGTGGAACGAATTTATTCATGAGAAAACATACTTCTAGAGTAGTTAAGAGTAAAAACAAAGATACGCTAAAATAGAATTTTCAAGTAAACTTACTGTAGGATTCATTTTATAAATGCAGTGTCAAAACTTAAGAGTATTGACACTTATTTTGTTGAAACGTATAATCAATACATTAACGGTGTCAATACATAGTATCAAAAGTATAGGAGAAAAATATATGATTTATGGATATGCAAGAGTAAGTACAAAAGGACAAGCTAAGGATGGAAATAGTTTAGAGAGCCAAGAACAACAGTTAAGAGAAGCAGGAGCAGTAGAGATTTGTTCTGATAGTTTTACAGGAACAAAGATGGATAGACCAGAACTAGATAAGTTATTAGAAAAGCTTTCAGAAGGAGATACATTGATCGTAACTAAACTTGATAGAATTGCAAGAAGCATGACACAGGGGAGTGAGCTAGTAACAAAGTTAATTGAAAAAGGGATACGAGTACACATTTTGAATATTGGTGTAATGGATAATACTCCTGCTTCTAAGCTTATTAGAAATATATTTTTTGCATTTGCAGAATTTGAAAGAGATATGATTGTTGAGCGAACACAGGAAGGTAAAGCTATTGCTAAGACAAAGAGTGGATTTAAAGAGGGGAGACCTAAGAAATTTACACAAGAACAATTAGCACATGCGTTGCAATTATTAAAAGAGAATAGTTATGCAGAAGTTGAAAAAATGACAAAGATTAGTAAAAGCACGTTAATTAGAGAGAATAGAAGGAATAGGTAAGTTGTATTAATTTTAAATATAATAAATATTTACAATATTATAAAAATGAATTAATATAGTGTTATGTACTTTACAATATGTAAGGAGAAGTTTATGCTAAAACAACTATATACACAAGCAAATTTCTTAAGTTTAACTAATGAAGATATAGTAATGATACAAGAACACCTAGATTTAAATTTAGAAGATGAAGAAGATATATATAAGTATCTTTATGATAATATGAATACATTGGAGCAAAATCCAGAAGTTGATGAGATTATTTCAAAAAAGCTTTTGGCAGGTCAATGTACTGTAAAATGGTTTAAATACGAATATAATGATGAATTTTCAAAAGAAGTGTTAAAAGAAAAATTAGAATCAGTAGATATAGGATTCAATGCAAATATTAATCAAAGAGGACAACAAGATAATATAGATAACATAGTTAGCATAATTAAAGAAGGAACACAATATATTATAAAGATATTTATACAAGATGGGTATAAAAGGATTAATAATGGGTTAGAATCAAGAAAAGAATTATTTATTAGAGATGTAGTGGTAAATATTAATATAGATGAATGTTGGGTAGAAATTAGAGCTAAGAACAACCAGTGTAAAAGAATTGAACAGATTCTTAGTGAAAAGGTTGGTTTAAAAGAACTGAAAGAAGTTGAATTGTTATCTAACTATCATAATGATGTAAATGAATTTAAAAATAGTTTATATAATGGATTTTACCTACACTATAAGGCTATGCCATCTGAAGTGATAGAATTGACGCAGGATGATGGAATTGCTATGGTAAAAATAATAAATTCAATTGATGAATATTTTAATGACAATGATGGTAATAAGTTATTAGAGAGATTACAGACTATATCACTTGATATAGAAGGATTATCTTTAGTTTCTATACTTTTAGCTGGAATTGATAATATGGGCGTAAAACTAAGAAATGACAGTATAGTAGATATGAGTGAACAATCATTATATACAGTATTAAAAGATCATTTAATTGAAGATAGTAGTTATATTAGATTTTCAATAGAACCTAATGGGGCACTTTATACTATGCAATTAGGGTTAAATACAAAAAATATAGTTTTTAGAACATCTGTTACGGAGGAAGTTATTTCTTATATTAGAGATAAAGTTTTATAAATTTAATGAAAAGGAGGAAGGCTTATGTCAGGGTTCAATACTAATGCAGTTGAAATAGAAGAGTATATAAGAGAGATGGCAAAGAAAGATAGAATAAAGGCATTTTATCCACAAACTATTAGTAGAAAATTAAATATTCCTATAGATATTGTATGGGCACAACTGATGACATTAAGCAATCAAGGGGGAAGAATACATTTACAGTATGAAGTAAAATGTTTAGAGGATCTTAATACTTTAACAACAGTTGAAGAGTGTAAAGCAATAATAGGTAAGGAGTTAACTTGTGAAATATGTGGAGAAAGGATAGAAGTTACGTATAATAATTTATATCCTATATTTCGTATAGATGAAGAATATAAGAGGTGTGTAAAAAAAAAGTAGTGTCTAATAGAAGAACATTAGATACTGCAAGTAATAATGATATGCTATCACTTGTTGAATTAAATAAGTTAATTCAAAAATCAAGCGGTAATAATATATTTATTACAATTGCAGGAGGAGATATTATGATGGAATCAGAAAAAATGGGAATTAGTATGTCTCAAAATATAGCTAATAATAGTGGAACAGCTAATATGGCAGCAGGAAGCATTGTATCTACTAATTATACAACTCAAGGTAGTAAAGAAGACATTAATACAGTGTTAGAGAATCTTAGAAACCTAATTAACAGTGGTGATTTTAGTCAAGAAGACAAAGAAAGTGTAGTAGATGATATAGATACTATTCAGGAACAAATTAATAATACTTCTGGAGACTCTGGAAAGGTTAAAACTAAATTAAAAAAGGCATTAGCAGGAATTAAGGTGTTTATAAGTAATATGCCATCTAATATAGCAACAGCAACAGCAATAGTAACTCAAGCTAATGATTTATATGAAAAGATAAAACCAATTATAGGACAGTAAAGAGGTTTACATAGGGTTGTAAATAAAAATAGAAAATGCTATACTAAGTCCAGTAGCTAGATTATATAATAATCTAGTGCATATGATCGGACAAATTAATAATTTCAAGGTGTACAAGCACCAAGTAACTGAAGCGGTAAGGCTCTGGACTCTGACTCCAGTACCTTAACATTAAAATAAAGCACCTCATTGTAAATTACTGAATATCAGTAGCTTGCAATGGGGTGCTTTTGATTTATAGTATATAATAAAGCTAGAAAATGAAATATTATAAAATATAACCCAACCTTTTTTTAACTTTAGTGTCTATTAAAGTGTAAAGCACTTTATAGAGGAGAATATGGGTAAAAAACAAGTAGAACAAATAGTAAGTGAATATCTGAAGAAGATCTATGGCTTTATGCTTAAGAAGACGGGAAATTTACAAGATGCAGAGGATTTGGTACAGGAAACAGTTTTGAAGTTATATCGCATGCTACTTATAAATGAAATTGATAATATTTCAGCATATGTTTGGCGGGTGGCACGACACAATTTTTTAGAACCACATTATCTCAAAACATTGCTTATTGTGTATGGCAGGAAGGGGCTATATAAAAATAGAAGGTAATCCCCATAAGCAATTTGTAACATCCTTGCAGATTGTATGGGTACGTGATAAGAAAGTCAGAGCGAATTTATTGGAGCTAGACTATAAGTTAAGGTTAAGGTAAATTATGTAAAGGCAGTGCTGCAAGAAACGGGCCTATGAAAAAATCTCTGTAAATACTTTCTATGATAATTGAATAAGGGTAGAAATGGCATACTTGACCATTTCTGCCGTGGCTATACTATAGCCTGTAGAAAATAAGCATGTCAAGGGCACCCTCGTATGAGGGTGTTTATTTTACCCTTGATATGCTTTTTTCGAAAGGCTACTACAATGGTAGCCTACCTTCGAACATAATACTCAGCTCACCGTATACTTTACCCCAGTTTCGAAGTGGCATAGACCATTTCTTAGTTGCCTCAAAGGTCGCTAAATACAGTGCTTTGAGCAGGGCTGTATCACTTGGAAATACGCTTCTCTGGCGATTAAGTTTTCTGTAGGTACTATTAAGGCTCTCTATAGCATTTGTTGTATAGATGACCTTTCTTACGTCCGCAGAAAACTTAAAGATGGGGCTAATAACATCCCAGTTCGTTTCCCAACTCTTCATGGCATAGGGATACTGTTCATGCCATTTTTCAGCTATTTCTTGCATCACTGCATAGCCTTGTTCCTCACTTACTGCATGATAGATTTTCTTTAAGTCTGCTGCAAAAGCTTTCTTATCCTTCTCAGAAACGTACTTTAAGGTATTTCTAACCTGATGTACAATGCAACGTTGGTATTCAGTGTTTGGAAAAGCTACGTTAATGGATTCCTTTATGCCTGAAAGACCATCCGCACATAATACTAAAATATCATTAACACCTCTATTTTTGAGTTCATTAAGCACACCTAACCAGTACTTACTACTTTCATTTTGGCCTACCTGAATGCTAAGCACCTCTTTATGCCCATCCATTGTAACACCAAGAATAACATAAGCTGCTAGTTTACGAATGACATGATTCTCTTTAACAGAGAAATGAACAGCATCAATAAATACAATAGGATAAACAGATGCAAGTGCACGATGCTGCCAGTCTTCAATCTCAGGTAATAGCTTATCTGTTACATCAGATACAAAGCCCTCACTTACTTCAAAGCCATAAATGTCTTCAATTTGCTCTGAAATTTGTCTGGTTGTAAGACCTTTAGCATACATAGCGATAATTTTTTCGTCTATTTGTGAAATATCCTTTTGTCTCTTGTGAACAATCTGTGGTTCAAATGAACTTTCACGATCTTGAGGTACTTCAAGTTGTACTTCACCATAATGACTTCTAACAGCCTTAGGCTTATAGCCGTTACGTGAGTTGGTATTATTAGAACGTTGATGAGCTTCATAGCCTAGATGATGATCCATTTCCGTTTCCATCATTTCCTTAATCGTACCACCCAGTAAATCTTTAAGTGCATCTTGAATATCTTGAGCACTTTGAATGTTATACTCATTAATCAATCCCTTAATAATATTCTTTTTACCTTCACTTAAATTTTCTCTTTTCCTTCGTCCCATAAAAAACAGCCTTCTATGAATTTATTTTATCATAGAAAGCTGTACTAGAATTTAAATTTACAGACTTTTCTTCACACACTCCAAGAAACACCTAAATAGCTTTATAAAATGCAAAAGTTTAATTTACAACAGATCTTCCGCTCAGATGAGTGGTTTTTAGTTATAGAAATTAAGATTAATCTAAGTATAAATCAATGTAAGCTAGTCCAAATTGTCTTTCATCTCCTAAATCTAGAGTCACCTTATAAATGTTGCCTTTCTTTAAATCCATTTCAATAAATGGATAATATCCTTCAGATCTAAAACCGACGCATCCTTCATTAATTAACTCATTAGTTTTAACATTATAAACTTCATAATTTGCATTTACAAGAAACTTAGAGACACTAAAAGTATGATAGGCGGTTTGCGTAGGTGAAATATAAAAGGTGTATTTTCCATCACTTATAATATTTTCAAAGAAATGGGGGCCGTTTAGTTGTTTGTTATACCCAAAGATAAGTAGTAGGACAACAAGTAGAATACCTATTAGTGGCAGTTTTTTTGCATATTGGCGGAACTGAATTTTCATTAAATGATAATCTCCTTATAAGTAGTAGTAAGTGTAGAAAATGGCAATAAACATTGATTTTATTATATTAGAGAAAATGAAAATTTGGTATATAAACAATTTATAAAAAATTAGATAAATATATTTGGAATCTATAAAAAATAATCAATTAATATGCTAAACTGTTAAAAAGGCTATTTATTAAAATTTATAAATTTTTGGGGGCAAAGATGAAAAGTAGAATGTTATTTAATGAAGGCTGGATGTTTACAAAACAACCTTTAGATACGAGTTTACAAGAAATCAATGGCAGGCAAGCGTGTTTCAAACCAGTCAGCATACCTCATGATTGGCTTATAGAGGACACACATAATTTATATGAAAATAGCACAGGTTGGTATAAAAAAGTTTTTAGTTTGAAAAAGAAGGAAGGAGCTATTTATTTACTTCGTTTTGATGGTGTTTATATGGATAGCACAATCTATGTCAATGATATAAAGGTAGGGGAGTGGAAGTATGGCTACTCTGCCTTTGAAGTGGATTTAACAGCTGCACTTAAAGATGGAGAAAATGAGATTAAGGTCAGTGTAAGGCATGAAAGTCCTAATAGCAGATGGTATAGTGGGGCAGGAATTTATAGAGATGTATGGTTTAAGGAAGTAGAAGAGAGTCATTTGGTTTCAGATGGCATTTATATTACAGCTACGCCAGAAGATGAAGCTGAATTAGGGGGAGTATGGAAGGTAGAAATAGATACAGAGGTAGTCTGCAAAAAAGAAGTGACCTTATGTTATCGTCTTATACATAAAAATTCAGGTGAGGAAGTTAGCCTCTTAGCGGCAAAAGGCAATGCAGCAGCAGGGCAGGTTGAAAGCAGTTCGGCTGCAATGAAGGTTTTGCCAGCAGAAGGCGTGGTAAACGTGCAAAGTACTTTTTATGTAAGTGCACCTAATCTATGGGATATTGGAAATCCACAGTGTTATATTTTAAAGGCAGCTTTAATGTGTAACGAAGAAGTCCTTCAAGAAGAAAATGTTCAATTTGGTTTTAGGACGATTACATTTAAGACGGATAGCGGCTTTTATTTAAATCATAAACATGTGAAATTAAATGGCGTGTGTGAGCATCATGATTTAGGCGCTTTAGGTGCAGCGTATTATGAGTCAGCTATGCGTAGGAAGTTTGAGACCTTAATGGCTATGGGTGTAAATGCTCTTAGAACCTCACATAATATGCCAGCTGAAAATGTCATGATGTTGGCAGATGAAATGGGGATTTTAGTGGTGGCAGAGGCCTTTGATATGTGGGAGCGTTCAAAGACAACCTATGATTATGCTAGATTCTTTAATGATTGGTATAAAAAAGATGTAGCAAGCTGGATTCGCCGTGACCGTAATCATCCAAGTGTCATTATGTGGAGCATTGGAAATGAGATTTATGATACCCATGAGAGTGAAAGGGGACAGGTTGTCACAAAGTTCCTTTTAGAAGAAGTAAGAAAACATGATCCGAAGCATCATGCCCCTGTGACTATAGGTTCGAACTATATGCCTTGGGAAAATGCACAGAAGTGTGCGGATATTGTTAAAATGGCAGGCTACAATTATGGGGAAAAATATTATGATGCACATCGTGAAAAATATCCGGATTGGATTATTTATGGCAGTGAAACAGCCTCCGTTGTACAAAGCCGTGGGATTTATCATTTCCCATTTAACAAAGCTATACTTTCAGATGATGATGAGCAGTGCTCTGCATTAGGTAATTCAACAACAAGCTGGGGTGCACCCTCTCCAGAATTTTGTATTATTCATGAAAGAGATACAGCGTATTCTTGTGGTCAGTTTATTTGGACAGGATTTGATTATATAGGAGAGCCTACACCTTATCATACAAAGAACTCTTACTTTGGGCAGATTGATACTGCTGGTTTCCCTAAAGATTCTTATTATATTTATCAGGCTGAATGGACGGATTATAAAGAGGCACCTATGGTTCATGTTTTCCCTTATTGGGACTTTAATGAAGGGCAATTAATAGATATTCGTGTATGTTCTAATGCAGCAAGGGTTGCGTTATTCTTTAATGGAGAGAGTCAAGGTACTTTTGATATTGACCATCAAAAGGGCAAACAGCTTTTAGGCCATTGGCAGATTCCCTACAAAGAAGGCGTGCTAGAAGCGGTAGCATATGATGAGGAAGGCCGTATTATTGCAAGGGAATGTAGGAAATCCTTTGGAGAAGCGGCAAGTATTGTAATGCAGCCTAATAAAATGCAGCTGTTAAATGACAGTAAAGATTTAGTCTTTATAGAAATCAGCATGGTAGATGAAAATGGTAATCCAGTAGAAAATGCCAATAACCGCGTACAAGTGGCAGTAAGTAACGGCGGTAAACTTATGGGCCTTGATAATGGGGACAGTACAGACTGGGATTCCTATAAAGGCAACAGTAGACGTTTATTCTCAGGCAAACTTTTAGCAATCGTTGCAGCAGATAAAAATTATCAAGGAGAGCATATAGAAGTTACAGTTAGCGCGTTACATATGCCAAGTACAAAACTTAAATTGCAAGTCATACAACAGGTGGTACTGCAAAATGAGTCACAGGAATTAGTAGCAGGAGAAGCCCAAGAAGAAATACAACAAGTAGCAGGAAAAAGAGAAGTGGTAGAGACGACAGAAGTAGAGGCCATAAATAATTTAGAAGAAGTTCCAGTAAGAAAAATTGAGATTATAAGTCCGAGTGGCAATAAGTTAAATGAAAATCTGCAAGAAGTAGAAATCACTGCTAAGCTTTATCCGGATTATGCAACTTATAGGGATATAATCTGGCAAGTGGTAGATGACAGCGGCATCCCATCTAATTTAGCAATATTAGAAGTAGAGGATGATATGGCAGCAGGGAGTCAAATAGAACCTGAAGCAGGACATAAAGCAAAACTTAAAGCCTTAGGTGATGGCAGCTTTAGAGTCAGATGTTTATCAAAAAATGGCTGTGAGAAGGTACACCTTATTTCTCAATTAGACTTCACAGTTACTGGATTAGGTCAGGCCTATCTTGATCCGTATGACTTTATTAGTGGGGGTGTCTATGACTTTGCAAAAGGTGAAGTAACGAGTGGCAATGAAAAAGGTGTGGCGACAGCAAGAGATGGTCAGACAGAAGTAGGGTTCCATAATATTGATTTTGGGGCCTATGGCAGTGATGAAATAACACTCCCTATTTTTGCATTAGATAGTAAAGCCTATGATATTGAAATTTGGGAGGGCATGCCAGGAGAAGAAAGCAGTGAAAAGGTTGCACAGGTTGTTTATCAAAAGCCTTCTATCTGGAATGTTTATCAAGAGGAAACATATAAGTTAAATAAACGCATCCGTGGGATTAGCAGCATTTGTTTCGTACTTAAGGATAAAGTGCATATCAAGGGCTTCTCATTTAAAAAGTATAATCGTGCCCTTGAGCAGCTGGGGGCTAATGAATGTGACCATATTTATGGCGATCAGTTTAATGTAACCCAAGATGAGATAAGAGAGATTGGAAATAATGTAACTATTGCCTTTGAAAATATGGACTTTGGAGAAAAAGGCGTAAGTAAGCTTACGATTTGCGGGGAGTCTCCAATTGATAAAAACTCAATTCATCTCCGTTCTAATAATGGAGAGGAAGAAGAAAAGCAATTGTTGGAGTTCTTATATAGTGAAGGTGAGGCCATTAGAACTTATGAAATTAAGAAGATGACAGGTCTACAGAATATTTCATTTGTATTCTTGCCAGGCAGTAATTTTAATTTCAAATGGTTTAAATTTGAATAAGAAGCTGCTTTTTGCAAAGTTCAATAAAGGCATGCAAAGCTGGGGAAACCCATTTGCTTTTGTGATAAAGGACCTGGGAGATAATCTCAAAATCTGGGCCGTACCAGTTTAGGGGGAGGAGTTTGCCACTGGCAAGTTCATCTGTAACGGCAATTTTGGGTAGCAGGCATAACCCAAGTCCACTCATAGTAAAGAGTTTGATGGCATGAATACTGCCTGACTCTAGTGTGATATGAGGGGTAACACCTGCATCTTTTAAAATACGTTCGAAGGCAGCACGATAACTACAGCCGATTTCTGTTAATATAAGGGATTCTCCTTCTAAATCTTGAGGGAGAATCTTTTCTTTTTGTAATAAAGGATGCCCTGGATAGGCTAGGAGCACCATAGGTTCATCAGATTCAATTTCAGAAATGAATTCACTGCTTTCTATTTTTGCCCCTAATGAAAATGCCACATCTATAAGGTTGTCATTTAAAAAATGTCTGAAGTCAGCACAGCTTCCAAACTTCAATGAAATTTCTACCTCCGGATAAAGCTGACGATATTCTTTAATAATTTCAGGTAGGCGAATGACACAGAGAGATTCAGCAACCCCAATAGTAAGAAGTCCTTTAGGGGTAGTATCTTCACTGATATTATTTTTGATATCGGTTGAAAGGCGTAACATTTGTCTAGCATAAGGGATAAGTTTTTTACCTTCATGCGTTAAGAAAATATTTTTGCCCATGCGCTCAAAGAGTTTCACTCCCAACTCTTCTTCTAACAATTTAATCTGCGTGGTAATAGAAGACTGGGCATAATTCAGTTCTTCAGCAGCCTTAGTAAAGCTTTGCAATTTACTGATTGTAAGGAAAGTAGTAAGTTGCTTTAGATCCATTTCAAAACCTCCTATCAAAATAATTGAATGAAGCTATCTATATTATCAATTTTACTAATACTTAGTTTTAGCATATGCTAATAAAAAAGAAAATTCAATTATTTTTAAGGGGGTAATGGTATGAAAAGAAAATTCCAAGTGGGTGTGATTGGGGCAACAGGTATGGTTGGACAACGCTTTCTTTTACTCTTAGAAAATCATCCTTGGTTTGAAGTAAAAGTTTTAGCAGCCAGCAAGAAGTCAGCAGGACAAAGTTATGAGAAAGCAGTTAAAGATAGGTGGAAAATGACAGTTCCTATTCCAGAAAAATATAAGAAGATGATTGTAGAAGATGGGGAAGATGTAGCGTTTATAAGTAAGCAAGTGGATTTTGTATTTTGTGCTATTTCTTTAGAAAAATCTAAGACGAAAGCCTTAGAAGAAGCTTATGCAAAAGCTGAGATTCCAGTCATCTCAAATAACTCGGCTAACCGATATGAAAATGATGTGCCTATGCTGATTCCTGAAATTAATGGTAATCATATAGAAGTGATTGAAGCACAAAGGAAGCGCCTTGGAACAAAGAGAGGATTCATCGTTGTGAAGCCAAATTGCTCGATTCAAAGTTATGTGCCGCCTATTTCAGCTTTGATGAACTTTGAGCCAGAGAAGATTTTAGCTTGTACGTATCAGGCAATATCAGGCTCAGGAAAATCCTTTAAAGAATGTCCTGAAATCGTAGATAATGTAATACCTTCTATTCCAGGAGAAGAAGAAAAAAGTGAACAGGAACCCCTTAAAATCTGGGGACATGTGGCAGAAGGAAAGATAGTGAATGCCAAGGCGCCACTAATCACAACGCAGTGCATTAGAGTTCCCGTTTCGGATGGTCATTTAGCAGCAGTGTATGTAAGTTTCAAGAAAAAGCCTTCTAAAGAGGAAATTTTAGACGCCATTAATCATTATAAAGTGAATTCAATAGCAAAAGATTTACCAAGTGCACCTGAGAAGTTTCTATATTATATGGAAGAGGCAAACAGGCCACAAACTAAATTAGATAGAGAGTTTGGACATGGGATGAGCATTACGATTGGCAGATTAAGAGCAGATACGCTATTTGACTATAAGTTTGTGTGTTTGTCACATAATACATTAAGAGGGGCTGCAGGCGGCGGTGTATTATCAGCCGAATATTTAGCAGCAGCAGGGTATCTGGTGCCAAGACTTGAGCTTGAATAAGAAAAATTTAATTAAAATCAATTTTAAAGAGATTAAGTTTTTGAATAGCCACTCTAGCAAAATTAAAATGCTAGGGTGGTTATGTTATTTTGAAAATATTCGGAATATGTTATACTGAGTGTAATGATTGGAGCAACAGATTTTTAATTGGGATACTATAAAGCTATGAAAAAATAAATATGGGATTTTCAAGAGGGGGATTGTGTTATGAAAGCTATAGTATTAGATATGTATGGTGTAATCGTAAAGCAGACGGGTGATGACTTTGTGCCATATGTTCAGCAGACGTTTCCTGATTTAAAGCCTGAAGAAATATACACACCTTGGTTTAAAGCTGATGCAGGAGAAATAACATCTTTAGAAGTTTGGAAAAGTCTTGGATTTGAAGGGGATCTGGAGCAAATTGAAAAGGATTATTTAGATACCATAGAGCTCAATGAGAGCTTTCTTGATTTTGCAGCCACTGTAAGCAAACACTACAAGATGGCGATTATCTCAAATGATTCCAGTAGATGGAGTAAATATCTCCGAGAAAAATTTGATATTAATAAATACTTTGATGTGATTAGCATTAGTGGTGATTTAAAAATTGAAAAGCCAGATAAGCGCATCTTTCAGTTGACAATAGAACAATTGGGCTGTAAGGCAGAAGAGTGTTTATATATCGATGATAGAGAGGGAAATTTGGAAGCAGCGGGCAAAATGGGAATGCATACCGTTTTATTTAATAGCAGGCATGTTCAATTTGAAGGTGATACGGTCACTGATTTTAATCAGCTTACAGATAGGTTGTTAGGATATCGTCAAATTTAGAATAAGCTTAAGCTATTAGGAGATCATCAAAATTAGAATAAGCTTAAATTATTGGGGTGAAGGAGCATGGTACGAGAAGCAAACCAGAATGACTTAAAAGAAATATTAGAATTATACTTGTATTTACATGAAGAATCAGTTCCAGAAACGTCTAATTATTTATTAGACACATGGCATGAAATCATAAAGGATAAAAATCATCATTTGTTGGTAAATGTAGTTGATGGGAAGATTGTTTCATCATGTGTATGTGTAGTTATTCCGAATCTAACTAGAAATATACGTACCTATGCATTTATTGAAAACGTTGTGACACACAGGGATTACAGAGGAAATGGTTATGCAACAGGGTGCCTGAATGCTGCAAAACAAATAGCAGAAGAAAATAATTGCTATAAAATGATGTTGCTTACAGGGTCCAAGCAGCAGAAAACATTAGATTTTTATAAGAAAGCTGGATATAACTGTACTGATAAAACGGCTTTTATTCAATGGCTGGATATGTAGAGGGTGTAGGCTTTAATAGCGGCGAAGTGGTGGAGTATTTAGATGTACAAAATATTGCAAAGCAAACAATGGAATATGTAAAGTTAATTATTTGCCAGGAATGAAGTAAGTTGATATTAGAAAAATATGCAAGGACAGTTATTCAATCTCAGTTTAATAAGAGAGATATTTAATATTTTAGGTGGTACAGGAGGAAGCGCATGGAATTTATTGAGTTAATAAAAATTGCAACACAAACTTTAAATCCTAGAACTTTAGCGGAGGGTTCGTATGCGGGTTCTGTGGCAGCAGCATTAATAACGGATAAAGGAAATGTCTATAAAGGCGTATGCATTGATACATCTAGTTCCATGGGATTTTGTGCAGAACATGCAGCCATAGCTGCGATGATTACAGCAGGAGAAAGTAGGATTGAAAAGATTGTATCTGTATGTGATGGGGAAGGCGTAGTGGCACCTTGCGGAAGATGCAGAGAATTCATGTATCAGATCAATCATGAGAATCTAAATACAGAAGTTCAATTACATAATGAGGTTGTAAGACTGAAAGAGTTACTGCCTCATATTTGGAAGGACTAGTTTAATCAAGGGGGAATCATTATGGCAAATAACGTTAAGGTATATGAAGAAAGACTAAGAGGGGCCATGATTAATCATGATTGCGAGGAATTAGATAAGCTAGAGTCAGAAAAACTGCAATTTGTTAATCATAGGGGACAAATGATTACTAAGTAAGATGATATTGAGGCGCATATTTTATCAGTAGCTGAAACAGATGAGGGGCAAAGCGTGACGGGAAATACTATGCAGTTTTGCTTACATTATGTAGAAGGTGAAGAAGATAAAGTAAGACATGCATATAAGATGCTTCAAGAAGGCAGTAAGATTTTAATGCTATTAGGGCCTTGTGATTTTAGTCCCTTATGTACAGACTTTATTGATAAATTTGGCGTTAGATGGTGCCTCTTTATATAGAAAGCTTTAGTGATTGAAGGAAAGAAGTAAGATTATATTTCACATGATAAGGGAGATTAGAGTTTATGGATAAGGAGACTTTAAAAAGTGTAAAAGAGTATTATCGCGTTATGGAAGAAAGCATTAAGGACTTACCTATTGAAACACAAGAAAAACTGTATAAACCTTGTGGGATTAATTGTGCAAAGGGCTTTGTTTTAAAAGAGCAGAAAAGACAATTTGAAGAATGTCATGGCGATTTGGATTTACAGTATGAAAGGTATGGTAACTCAGAATACTTCTTTGGAAAAGTTATAGAAAAGGGGCATGTTTATGAAATAGGGTATCCAAGATGCCTTTGCTACATGGTTGATGCGGGCTTTGCACACTTACCAGTTCATTGCGAGTGTTCGCGTCAAAGTATCCTTTATGTTTTGCAGGAATTGATGCCTGATAAGAAAATAGAAGTGCAGACAATAGAAACTGTATTATCAGGAGCTGAAAAGTGCCGTTTTCGTGTAGTGATTGAATAAAAGTAAGCTAGGGAGAACGAGAAAGTTATGATGAGTGGATTAAATAAGGAAGATATTGTGATAGGTTTGCAGCAAATGGGTATAAAGCAAGGTATGGATATTGAAGTACATAGTTCCCTAAATAACTTTAAGTTGGTAGGAGGATAATAGATGGTTGATTTTGAAAGAACCTTTGATAATGCAGCAATGGATTATGATAGA
The DNA here is from genome assembly GCA_019418225.1 of Clostridiales bacterium. GTDB lineage: Bacteria > Bacillota > Clostridia > Lachnospirales > Cellulosilyticaceae > Cellulosilyticum. Next base: position 35,595 of record DYCF01000030.1, read on the forward strand.
AGTCGTCTTGTGTACGGAAAAGAATTATATAATGATTTATTCAAGTATAAACAAATCCATTCTGGTAGCAAGGTACTTGAAATTGGCATTGGGACAGGAAAAGCGACGCTGCCAGTACTTGAGACAAACTGTCATTTAGTTGCAATTGAACCAGGAGAACACCTGGCAAATCTTTCAAGAGAGCAATTTCAAGCATACCCTCATTTTTCTTTATATAATGTGGCGCTACAGGACTATGTATGTCCTGCTGGTTCTTTTGACCTTATATATGCAGCGACAGCATTTCATTGGGTGCCGGAAGAATATGGTTACAAAAGAGTTTATGAATTACTAAAAAGTGGTGGGGCATTTGCCAGATTTGCTTACCACGCCGGTTCAGATAAGCAGCGAAAAGCACTTACATCAGAAATACAAGCACTTTATAAGGAGTATATGCACTGCGAAAGTGAACCTAGAGAATATTGTGGAGAGGATGCAAGAAGATTAAGTGAGATTGCAAAGAAATATGGCTTTGTTGATACGCAGTACAAACTATATCATTTCACAAAAGATTTTACAGCAGATGAGTATATGGAATTATTAAGAACCTATCCAGATCATATGGCAGTTGAGCAGCCCAATAGAGAAAAACTTTTTAATGCAATACATCATGCAATCAATAAAAGCGGCGGAATTATTACCGTATATTATACGATGGATTTACAGTTAGCAAGAAAGCTTTAGGATATAGAAATAATCTAGATATAAGCGAGTATAAATTTGATTAAGCTGGGCATATATGAATCATGATCGCCCAGAAGACAAGTTAGGCACCATTTATTTAATGCTAAAAATCCCTCCCATATTGGAAGAAGAGATTAAAATTTATAGCGTTAAGCGGAGAGGAAAGGCAGATGGAAATTTGGCTCATATTCAAGTAGTGAAGGATATCAGTATTTTGAATTGAGGTGATGAGAATGGGAAAAAAGAAAAAAGAGCATATCGTATTTGATAGGATGTTAAAAACGAAAGAAAGCATTCCCTTTTCAATAATAAATAAAAAGGTACGACAGAAAAAAGCAGATGAATTAAGGTGGGATAAGGGTGAACATAAGAAACATGACCATAGATGATTATGAGGCAGTGTATAACTTATGGCTTAATACGCCAGGAATGGGCTTAAATGATGTTGATGATTCCAAAGAGGGAATCCAAAAGTACTTGAAACGAAATCCGACGACTTGTTTTGTTGCTTTAGATCAAGACAGGATTGTAGGGGCAATTTTAAGTGGGCATGATGGCAGACGAGGCTATATAAGTCATACAGCAGTTGCGGTATCAGAAAGAAATAAGGGGATTGGCAAAGCTTTAGTAGATCATGCTATGGCAGCCATGAGAGAAGAAGGAATCGCCAAAGTAGCTTTAGTGGCTTTTAAAAAGAATGAGATAGGCAATGAATTTTGGGAACATAGAGGATTTACCGTAAGAGAAGATTTAAATTATCGTAATCTATCTTTAGTTCAGTTAACAAGGATAGATACTTAAGAAAAATCGGCAGACATTCTTTGCTGATAACACCTGAGTTTGGGAGTATGATTTGGCTAGGAGCAGTTTTGTGCGAGCAGGAGTTAAAACCTGATGCAATGAAAGAGGATATTTGCTTAAGAGCATTTGTTTTGGACGGATATAGTGTGAAAATAAACAAAAAAATAGGAGAGTATGGATGGAATTAAATGAGATAACAAATACAGTATCAACATATGTTACAAAGGTACCAGCAACAGAAAGTGCAGGACAGGTAATAGGTTTTGATAATCAGTTGATTTTAGATTTAGTGATTCAGCTTATTAATACGGCTCTTTTAATAGTGGCTGTTATTTTTATTATTTGGCTATGTATGTTAGGGATTAAGGCACTGAGGATATATATTAAAAAGAATAGCTGATTTAGAATAAAAAGATAAAAACTTGGGGGCAATAGATATGGAGATAGAAACGAAGCATTTAATGATAAGAAATTTTAAATTAGAAGATGAAGCAGATTTATGCGAATATATGCTGCAAAGAGTGAATGCAAATTTTGAAGCTTATCCTGATTTTACAGCAGAAAAAAGCAGGCAGGAAATAGAGTTTCGCTCTAAAAGTGACGAATTTTTGGCTATTGAGCTAAAGTCCAATCACAAGGTAATAGGCAATATTTATATTGGCAAAAGGGATTTCAATAGTAGAGAATTAGGGTATGTGCTTAACGAAAAGTATCAGAGAAAAGGATATGGCAGTGAAGCCGCTAAAGCAGTTGTAGATTATTATTTTACTCAAGGTGTTCATAGAATCTATGCAGAAACTTGCCCAGATAACATTGCCTCATGGAAGACGATGGAGAAGATTGGGATGGAACGAGAAGCTCATTTAAAGAAGAATGTATCATTTCATAATGATGCACAAGGAAGACCGATTTATTGGGATACATATATTTATGCATGCTTGGAAAAAAATGATAGTATCAATCTAGATTGAATTGAATATGGCGCATATGTAAAGCTTTAAGGTCTTATTAGGGCGTAGTGTGTCCCAAGGTAAATATATAGATTTCACATTTATAAAATTTAGTTATTCATAATCTTTAGCAATGTGAAATCATTGGGAGAAACTAATTTACCTACATATATATTTCAAGTTTTTAGTTGTTTTCGCTATATGAAATTAGAATTATAAATTTAGGGAGATGGGGATGTGTCAGTTGACTGTGGATTTAAGCAAGAAAATAATTGGTTTAGATATCGTGCTGGTGCAATTATAGTTGAGAATGATTGTGTGCTTTTTGCTGGGAATGAGCATGAGGATTATTACTATTCTATTGGCGGTGGCGTACATATGAATGAAAAAGCTGAAGATGCCGTTCGGCGAGAAGTGTTTGAAGAAACAGGCGTTAATTATGAGGTAGAGAGATTGGCTGTCATTCATGAGAACTTCTTTGATGGCGTGGGAGGAACTTTAGATGGATTGCATTGTCATGAAATCGCGTTATATTATCTAATGAAACCTAGAGGGACACAGCAACTGCATAGCAACAGTTATACCTTTGGGGTGAAAGAAGAAATGTATTGGATTCCGATTAAAGATTTGGACAGGTATAAAACATTTCCATCTTTTTTGAAGGAGTATCTGCATAATCCACAGAAGGAAATTGTTCATATTATAACGGATGAAAGGTGATAGTGGATTGGATGACAGCCAATTAGCTCATGCAATAAACTATATTACTTGTAGATTTAGCAATCCAAGGAATTAATACGGTTATTTTAATAATAGTAGCTGTTGTTATTATTAGGTTATGTATGTTAAGTATTAAGGCTTTAAAGATATATATTAATAAAAATAGTTGATTTTAAATAATAAGGAGAAAATTGAATGTTAAGAACAAAGGCAAAAGGTATCTTCAGTATAGTTTTAGGGTGTGCGCAGCTACTTATTTTATTGGGAAGTTTTCTGGCATTTTCATCTACCATAGAAATTCTTCCCTGGTATGAACCGTTAACGATGGGTGCTTTTTTCTTTATTATTGAGTTAATACCCGTTCAGATTGTGTTTACAATTATTTATTTAATAAAGTATAGTACACAACACCCTAGAAGCAGCATTAAGCTTATATCTATTATTAATGAAATGATGCTACTTATAGCATTTATTTCAGCTTTAATAAATGAAGCATGGTTCTATCCGGTTTGTTTAATAATGGCTTTTTTAGAAATATCATTAATTATATTTATGATATGGAGAGTGTATTTCTGTAGAAGAAGTAGTCGAAAGGATTAAATATAATATATTATGGAAAAGGGTTTAAGAAAATACTAAAAATGTATAAAAGGTAAAAGAGGAGTATATGTATGAAAAAAGGTATAATATTTGATTTAGATGGCACACTATGGGATTCATCAAAACAGGTGGTCGAGGCTTGGAATAGAGCACTAGCTAAGCATCCGGAATTAAAGAAGCAGATTTCGCTGAAAGAAATACAAGGCTTTATGGGAAAGACAATGCCTCAGATTGCAGCTTTAATGTTTCCTGATATGGCGGAAGAGAAAAGAGCTGCTATTTTAGATGAATGCTGTGATGAGGAGCAAGTATACTTATTAAAACATGGGGGGATTTTATACCCTTATTTGGAAGAAGTTTTAGGCAGATTAAAAGACAAGTATGGATTATATATAGTAAGCAATTCGCAAGATAGCTATGTACAAGCATTTTTAGAATATCATCATATGTCTAGTTATTTTGAGGACTATGAAATGGCAGGCAGAACGGGTAAATGCAAAGGTGAGAATATCAAACTCGTTATGGAAAGAAATAATTTAGAACAAGCAGTATATATGGGAGATACACAAGGGGACTTAGATGCGGCTGATTTAGCAGGAATTCCATTTATTTTAGCTGATTATGGATTTGGAAGTGTGGATAGAAAGACATATACTGTAGAGAAGTTTTCTGACTTAGAAGAGCTAATAGGGCACATTTTATAGAGCAAGAAAGGAGGTACAAAGGTGAACTTTAAGATTGCAGTTTTACAAAGTCATTCAACACCATATGATTTTGAAAGAAATGTTATGGCAATCGTTTCATATATTCAGCAGTCAGCACAGCAGCATGCAGATATTTTATTGCTTCCAGAGTGTTTCATTACAGGTTATGAATTGCCGATTAGTAATGAAGAAGCATTAAGTGATGAAAGCCCTTATTTACAAACTATATGTGATGCTGTAAAAAGTTATGGTGTAGGGGTAGTAGCTACAGCATTGACTAAAGGTAAAGATAAGCCGCGCAATACAGCTTTTGTGATTGATAAGGATGGAAAGATTATCATGAAATATTCTAAAGTGCATACTTGTGATTTTGCAGATGAAGCTTGCCTAGAGAGTGGAAACGAATTTAAAGTATGTGATTTCCATGGCATAAAGTTGGGCATTATGATTTGTTATGATAGAGAATATCCTGAGAGTGCAAGGATTCTTATGATGAAGGGTGCAGAAATTATATTAGTGCCTAATGACTGTGAATCAATGGCGCCGAGAATACAGGCACTTTCAACGCGTGCATATGAAAATATGGTAGGCGTTGTAATGGCGAATCCAAATGGGATTAATGCAGGTTGTTCTTGTGCCTTTTCTCCAATTTGTTGGGATGAACAGGGAAAATGTGTGGATAACACGCTTTTATTAGCGGATGAATTGACAGAAGGATTATTCTTTGCGGAATTTGATATGCAAGCCTTACGTTATTATAGAGCACATGAGATGATGGGAAATACTTTTCGTAAGGTTAAAGCCTATGGAGAATTATTAAATGAGGAAGTAAAAGAGCCATTTATTAGATCTTAAGCTTATAAAAGTTAAAAACCCCTTGACTTAGAGTTAACTCCAAGAATTATACTTTAAACATAATAACAAAGCAGGGAAATTTATTTATAGAGTTATTATAGATTTCACATTTATAAAATTTAGTTATTCATAGTTTTGAGTCATGTGAAATCATTAAGAGAAACCTATTTACCTAAATGTGTATTTTAAGCTTTTAGTGGGTTTCTCTATATTGTTAGCCAATAGGAAAGTTTAACTTTCTTTAGTATGATTCATAAAAGGAGAAGAGCAATGTCATATTCAATACTTAATAAAGTCAATGTACCACAAGATTTAAAAACGTTATCAAGAGATGAAATCAGAGTATTAGCAGATGAAGTAAGGGAAGTACTCATTAAAAAGGTGAGTGCCACAGGGGGGCATTTTGGACCAAACTTAGGAATGGTAGAGGCTACTATTGCACTTCATTATGTATTTAATTCTCCAGTAGATAAATTTGTCTATGATGTTTCACATCAATCTTATGCACACAAAATATTGACAGGAAGAAAAGAAGCTTTTATCAATCCTGAAAAATTTGGAACGGTATCAGGTTATACAACACCAGAAGAAAGTGAACATGATTTCTTTAAAATAGGTCATACATCTACATCAATCAGTTTAGCTTGTGGGCTTGCTAAAGGAAGAGATGTTCAAGGTGCGCATGAAAATATAGTAGCGATTATTGGTGATGGTTCTTTAAGTGGTGGGGAAGCTTATGAAGGCTTAAATAATGCAGCAGCATTAAAAAGCAATATCATTATATTAGTGAATGACAATGATATGTCTATTGCAGAAAATCATGGTGGCTTATACCAAAACTTAGCTAAGCTTCGTGAAACAGAAGGAAAAGCAGAAGATAACTTCTTTAAAGCCTTAGGTTTTGAATACCATTTTGTAAAAGATGGTCATAATGTAGATGCGTTAATAGAAACCTTTGAAAAAGTTAAAGATACAGATCATCCAGTAGTTGTGCATATGCATACAATCAAGGGAAAAGGATATGAGGATGCTGAAGTAAATAAAGAAGACTTCCACTGGGTAATGCCATTTGATTTAGAGACTAAAAAGCCTTTATTTGAATCCCCAGCAGGAGAAGATTATCTTGGGATAACAGAAGATTTCCTATTAGAAAAGGCTAAAAAAGATCCAAGCGTAGTAGCAATCAATGCAGCTACACCAAGCATAACAGGGGTTAATAAAGTAAGACATGAACTTGAAAAACAATATGTAGATGTAGGAATTGCAGAAGAACATGCTATCGCACTTGCTTCAGGAATTGCAAAAAGAGGTGGCAAACCAGTTGTATCTTTCTTAAGTACATTTATCCAAAGAACTTATGACCAGATTTCACAAGACCTTGCTATTAACAATAATCCAGCATTAATCCTTGTAAATTGGGGCGGTATTAGTAGTCAAGATGTAACACATTTAGGTTTATTTGATATTCCATTAATCTCTAATATTCCAAACATGGTTTATTTAGCACCAACGACTAAAGAAGAATACCTTGCCATGATGGAATGGGGGATTGAACAAATGGCACATCCTGTAGCAATTCGTGTACCGAATATGGAAGTTATAGCAACAGGTGTTAATGTTCTAGCTGATTTTAGCGATTTAAATAAATATGAAAAAGTAGAAGAAGGTAGTGAAGTTGCCATTATTGGTCTTGGTACTTTCTATCATTTAGGAAAGAAAGTAAAGGAAAAGTTAAAAGAAGTAGGTATCAATGCCACACTCATCAACCCAAGATTTATCACAGGTCTAGATGAAGATTTATTAACAAGCTTACAAGAAAATCATAAACTTGTTATCACATTAGAAGACGGTATCCTTGATGGCGGATTTGGTGAAAAGATTTCAAGATTCTATGGTAGTACAGATATGAGAGTCTTAAACTTCGGTGCAACTAAAGAATTTACAGACAGCGTATCAGTAGCCGAGTTATATGCGAGATATCATTTAACGGAAGAACTCATTATTGAGGATATACAAAAAGTACTTTCAGATATTAGAGGGTAATAAAGAAATATTTTTAGAGAACAGAAAGGGTTGCCATGAAATTAAGAATTTCATAGCAACCCTTTTTATAATACAGATATAAAAGTTTAAGGCAAAGAAGTTGTAACTTCTGAAGCTCTGCTTAGAGAATATATTTTTTGATTGAAATCATCCACAGTATTAGCGCTGTTTGGATGACTTCATCATAAATTTTTTCCAGTCTCCATGAGGAATATAACGCCCCTTACTGCGTACATAATCCTCATTAAGATATAAATATACCCAACACATTTCAACACTGCCATCTTTTAAGATGATAGGTCTTTTTTCTCGGGTATAGAGGTCAATACTAGGATTACCGGTATATCCTTCTAATAAATCAATGCTTTTCAGATGCTTAGTATGAGATAAGGTACAAATTTCACCATAAACAGTATCGGCGCCAGTGACGATAGCAGGATAACCAGCAGGTAAGTGGTATAAAGCGTAACCTTCTAGTTTGCCTTCTATAATAGGACCACGCATACGATGTTTAAAGACTTTGTCATGATTCCAGAAGTCTTGACGTAGAGAACCATATACAAATATTTTTTCCATGATAAATCTTCTTTCTGAGTTAAAGTTGAGTAATCAAGCTAAATGCCAAGTGCATTTAGTTTAACTTCGCAGTCAGAGTGAATTAGCAGATAGCACCTGCTGCAATGTGAATGTCTTCTTTGTGTGTGGCAGCAGCTTCGATACAAAGAGCAAGTCCTCTTGTAATATCTGCAGCTGACATTGAAGGTTGATTTGGTTTAGATGTTACTTGTGCTGGTACATAAGGTACGTGAATGAATCCGCCACGCATTTCAGGGAATTCAGTATGAATCATATGAAGGACACCATACATTACGTGGTTGCATACGAAAGTACCTGCTGTATTTGAAACAGATGCTGGAATACCAGCTTTAACCATTGCTTGTGTCATGGCTTTAATAGGTAAGTTGCTAAAGTAAGCAGCAGGCCCATCAGTAGCTACAGCTACATCCACTGGTTCGTTGCCTTCGTTATCTTTAATGCGTGCATCATCTACATTGATAGCCACGCGTTCAGGTGTAATGCCGAAACGTCCGCCAGCTTGTCCAACACTGATGATAACATCTGGTTTATGAATTGCTACAGCCTCACGGATTTTAGCAAGGCTTTTGCCAAATACAGTTGGGATTTCTAATTTGATAACTTCTGTCTCACCGATATAATTTGGAAGTGCCATAACAGCTTCTAAAGCTGGATTAATACTTTCACCACCAAATGGGTCAAAACCTGTAATTAAAACTTTCATTTAAATAGTCTCCTTTATATTCATAGAATATGTTAATTTCGTTCATTTATGTTGTCTAAATGAATTTAAGCAAAAGGGCTGTTAACAATTAAGTATAACAGCCTCATTTTGTAGTGATTTAAATGTGCAGATAAAAATTAAAATCCTAAAATATACATAAGGATAATGTGAACGATTAATAATGGAATCGCTACATATGCTTGATGTTTGATAACTGCATTTTTATTTTTAATATTAAGTAATGCTACTGGGAGCATATTGAAGTTAGCTGCCATAGGTGTAAGAAGTGTTCCGCAATAACCAGCTGTAAGTGCTAGTGCTGAACAAACAACGATATCTCCACCTTGCATAAATACGAATGGTACCCCAATCCCTACAGTAATAACAGAGAAAGCAGCAAAGGCATTACCCATAATCATAGTGAAGAGTGCCATACCTACACAGTAAGCAATTACACCGATTAAGATGTTTCCTTCTGGAATGAAGGCAGAAATATTATTTGCAATGACATCACCTACGCCAGCAGCTGTGAAGAGTGAACCAAGCGCAGCTAAAAGCTGAGGTAAGATAGCGGTTACACCTACAGCCTGAAGCATACGGTTACTATCATTAGCTACAGTTTTACCATCAGCTTTTGTGATAAGCAGTGTAAGAATGATTGTAATGAAAGCAGCAATACCGATTGCTACTGTTCCGCTATAGCTTGTGAATTTAGCAATACAAATAACTAAAATAGCAATAGTAATAGAAGGGATAAATACCTTGTTTCCTAATGATTTAGCTTTTTCTAATGAAAAACTAGCTTCTGGGCTATTTACTTTACCCATTTTAACTTGTTTAGTAGCTGTTAAAACACCGATTACGACAAGTAAAACACCTACAATTGTACCAGGTAATAAACTACCAAATGTGAAGATAGTTCCTAGAATTCCCCAGAAAAGTGTTGTCCCAATACGTGCTGGGCTGTTTGCATCTTTGATAATGTTGAAGGCTACTAAATACATTAATAAACCAACGCACACATAGAAGATTTCAAGTAAAGCTTGATTACTCATTATTTAGTACCTCCTTTCTGAGCATAACGCTTAGCAATTTTTTTGTCGATTTGTCTATTTTGAATATATCCGAAAATAAGTGCTACGATAGCAATAGGAATAGAAGTCTTAACGACACCTAATGCATCTACACTATAACCAAGTTCTTCTAAAGTTCCTACGATGAGAAGTACCCCCGAGTTGGCTACGAAAATATTTTGAGCAAAGAAGTTACCAAAGTTATCTGCCGCAGCAGCCATAGCTTTAATTTCTTCTTCTGTTTCTTCATCTACTTCACCATATTGACTGACAGCCGCCCCTTGTGCCATTGGCTCAATAAGTGGTCTTACGAATTCGGCCTGTCCAAGTTTCACCCCAGCTGCAATAGCAATCTCACGAATGAATAAGTATAATGTTGCGATACGTCCAGCAGACATACCTTTGATTTTTTGAATTAAATATGTTGCACGTTCTTTAAGACCATATCTTTCACAAAGACCGATAATCGGCAAGATGAGTAGGAATAATGCCATTGAACGCTGAGTGGTAAATGTACTACCAAGTGTGTCTAAAATATCTACGATACTCATGCCGCCAAGTAAACCAGTGATAACGCCCGCTGAAAGGACAACTGCGATAGTATCTAATTTTAAGATAAACCCAACGACGATGACTAAAATACCAATGAGTTGCATGGAATACCTCCTTTTTTATGTTAAGTAATTACATTATACATAAAAAAAGGAAAAAAATCTATAAAAATGCATAAAATGTTTTAAATTACCATAACCAGACGTCGAAATAAGTTATATATAATAGAAATTAGAATGCTGTTTAATAAAATAAAAGTTGCATAAAGAAAAAATGAAATGACGAGTTTTAGTATTTAAAGACATATATATCAAGAAAAATTACGAAAACATTGAAATTAGAAGGAGCAGAAATTGCAAGTCATAAGGGAGAAAATTACAGTTATTTAGAATTTTATTATTTCAGGTCTAAAGTATATAAGTGAAAAATATGTATAGTTATGCAAAAAGCTACTTCAAAAGGAGTAGGAGCTACTTAAAATAGTATTATATTGACTACTTGAAAAAGCATAAACTAGGATATAAAATATGATTAATCATTAAAAGTGCAAAGGGGCACATTGCTAAGGCAATGTGCCCCTTTTTGTTATTTTTACAAAGTTATTTTTACAAAGTTAATGTTACGAATTGAAAGTGAATCAGTGATTAATCAATAAAGGGGAGTTGAAACTATGAAAGAACTTATTATCATTATAAGACCAGAAAAATTAGAACTTGTGAAAGAAGTCTTAGACACCATGCATGGTAAAGGAATGACGATTTCTAGCGTTATGGGATGTGGTAATCAAAGAGGCGCTACTGAAATCGTAAATGAAATCAAAGGTTTTAAAACAAGCATCAATCTTATTCCTAAAATTAAGGTAGAAGCAGTTGTAGATGACAAAGATGTAGATAGCATTATGTTGGCAATTAAAGACAAAGTAAGTACTGGCAATGTTGGTGATGGTAAAATCTTTGTTCGTAGCATCGATGATGCCATGAGGCTTCGTACTGGTGAGAGAGGTAAGAAGGCTTTATAGAAAAGTTACAAATTATGCAAAGGGGCATAGATCAGATCGTCTATGTCTCTTTTTACCTAGATAGAAGAATTATGTTAAGTGCAAAGAGGAGGGAAACATTATGTTAAATAGAACAAAATTAAGAAAAGTAATAGGAAGTATGCTTTTAGTAAGTATATCTTCTTTGGGATTATATGGTTGTGGAAACAGTACACCCAAGCGTGAAATCAACCTTATCTGCTGGTCGGAGTATTTGCCACAAGAAGTATTAAACGGTTTTGAAAAAGAAACAGGTATTAAAGTCAATGTAACGACCTACTCAGCATCAGATGAGATGTTAGCTAAAGTACAATCCAGTGCGAAGGGTACTTATGACATGATTATTGGAACAAGTGTTAATACGGCCATTTTATCTTCACAAGGCTTATTAGCAGAGCTGGATTATTCAAAGATTCCTAACTACAGTAATATCAATCCTATTTTTACAAGCACACTAAATGACCCAGATAACAAATATTCTATTCCTTATTTATATACTACAGTCGTTATAGCTGTTAATAAAGATCTTGTTCAAGATGATATTAAGAGTTATGAGGATTTATTGGATTCTAAATATGAGGATTCCATGGTTGTTATTGAAGATTCAAGAACAGTGGTTTCTATAGCACTTTTAGCGAAAGGTTATTACCCTAATGATACGAGTGATGAAGCATTAGCTGCGGCAGAAGAATACTTAAATGCACTAAAGCCTAATATTCATGCTTTCAATGGGGATAGCCCTAAGACATTAATGTTAAATGAAGAATGTGCAATTGGTTTGATTTATGGTGGTGAATGTGCCCTAGCAATGGATGAAAATCCATCTATTGTAGGAATTTACCCAGAGGAAGGTACCTATTTTGAAACAGATATGATGATGAAAACAAAGGACGCAAAAAATCCAGATGATGTAGAAACCTTCATTAATTACCTTTGTGATGCTGAGGTAGGTGCAGAAATTGCAAAGGCCTTCCCATATGTAACGCCAAATGAAGGGGCGAAAGCCTATCTTGATGAAGCTTACCTTAGCAATAATGTGAAAAATATGCCTGAAGAAGAAATTGTAAAAGGCAAAGCAACTACAGATTTAGGTGATGACCTAAGCAAAATTGTAGACTTATGGACTAAGTTCAAAGGGTAGAAAGAAATAAGGTAGTTATAAGAAGGTATAGTTCTAGAAGTGAGAACTTAAGGAGGAATGATATATGGGTGAGACCATTGTAAAAATAGAAAATGTAAATAAAACCTATGGGGATAATGAAGTTGTTAAATGTTTAAATTTAGATATTCAAAAAGGAGAGTTTCTTACTTTACTAGGCCCTTCAGGATGTGGGAAGACGACAACGCTCAGAATGATAGCAGGTTTTGAAATTCCTACATCAGGTAATATTTTTGTGGAAGGTGTAGAGGTACAAAATGCAGAACCTTATGATAGGGAAGTAAATACAGTTTTTCAAAGCTATGCTTTGTTTCCACATATGACGATTTTCGAGAATATCGCCTATGGTCTAAAAATCAAAAAGGTACCAAAGGCAGAAATTAAAGAACGTGTTCTTCATATGTTAGACCTTGTACAGCTTACAGGATATGAAAATAGAAAGCCGGACCAGTTATCTGGTGGACAAAAACAAAGGGTAGCTATTGCTAGAGCTTTAATTAATAGGCCTAAAGTGCTATTGCTAGATGAACCGTTAGGAGCATTAGACCTTAAGCTGAGAAAGCAAATGCAATTTGAGTTAAAGCGTTTACAAAAGAAATTAGGAATTACCTTTGTTTATGTTACACATGACCAAGAAGAGGCTCTGACCATGAGCGATCGCATTGCGATTATGTCAAAAGGTGATTTAGAGCAAATTGGGACGCCTAAGGAAATTTATGAGCAACCTGCTTCTAAGTTTGTAGCAGATTTCATTGGAGAATCTAATATTTTCTATGGCATGATTGGTAGCAGTAAACCTGAGGTGGCAACTGTCGTATTAGAAAATGGAAATGCCATTGTAAGCGGTGGGGACTTTAAAAAAGATGAGATTATATTTGTATCAGTAAGACCAGAAAATCTCAAGATTTCACGTACACCAGTAGATGGTTTTACGTTAGTGGGAGAGGTCAAAGAGCATATTTATATTGGAAATGTTAATAAAACAATTATTACGTTGCAGGAAGGCTTTGAGTTAAAGATGAATACAAGACCTAAGGAATTTGTGCCAGAAGTAGGCAGTCAAGTATTTTTATATTGGGATTTAGAAGATGCAGTTGTTATTAAGTCTAAGAGTCAAACAATCTTTAATGCCATTGAACACCCTGACTTTTCTAACAATGTTATTATTCCAAATATGTAAGGAGGGATTTCTATGAAGAAGAAAAAAAGCTTAGAAAAGCTGATTATGACATTACCTGTTTCATTATGGATGATTCTTTTAGTAGCCATTCCTTTTATATATGTTTTTGGAATTAGTTTTTTAGAAAAGGGGACTTATGGCGGTGTCACATTAAGTTTCACTTTAGAGAATTATAAAGGGGTATTTAATCCATTATACATGAAGGTATTTGGGGAATCGTTCATTATAGCAGCAGTGGTCACAGTGATTTGCGTCCTTATTGCCTATCCCTTTACGTATTTCATAGCTCAAAAAACAACAATTAAGAAGACGGTATTTATGGCAATGGTGACAGTACCTTTCCTAGTTCCTTCTTTGATTCGCTTATTTAGCTGGACTAACTTATTAAGGAAGAATGGAATTATCAATAGTTTCCTAATAAATTTAGGCATTATTAAAGAACCGCTTCAATTAGTTTATAACGAAGTCGGTGCAATCATTGGTCTTATTTATATTTTGTTGCCTTTTATGATTTTACCTTTATATAGCTCTATTGATAAGCTCAACAGATCTTATTTGGAAGCAAGTAGTGATTTAGGTGCAAAACCAGTTACGACTTTTATGAAGGTGACATTACCACTAACGATGCCAGGAATTTTTGCAGGGTCTATTTTAGTATTTATTCCCGCATTAGGTTTATATTATGTCACTGATTTATTAGGGGGTAGTAAAACACAACTCGTAGGAAACATTATTAAAAATGAATTTATTACAGCTAGAAACTGGCCAATGGGTGCAGCACTTGCCATATTCTTAGTTTTAATTACATTGGTTATGGTATGGCTTTATCAAAAATCCGGTGGCGATATGGATGAACTGGGTGTATAAGGAGGGGTGAAGATGAAAAGACAAACTAAGAAAAAAATAGGAAATGGCTTAAAAAATTTTTATATCGGTCTAGTATTTGCATTTTTATATATTCCTATATTAATGGTAATCATCTTTTCTTTTAACACCTCAAAGATGAATATCGTTTGGGAAGGATTTACTTTAAGTTGGTATGGTACTTTCTTTCAGAATACACCCCTTATGGAATCTTTGTGGAATACATTGATTATTGCAGTTTCTAGTACTATTGTTTCTACAGTAATAGGTACATTGGGTGCAATTGGGCTTTATAAATATGATTTCAAGGGAAAGGCAATCATTGATAAGTTGCTTTATATTCCGATTGTTATTCCAGAGATTATCTTAGGTGTTTCATTGCTTTCTGTTTTTTCTATATTAAATGTGCCATTAGGCTTATTGAGTATTACATTAGCACATATTACATTTAGTATTCCGTTTGTAGTTATAACGGTTAGAGCAAGACTTGCAGGGCTTGATCATTCTTTAGAAGAAGCCGCTATGGACTTAGGTGCTAGCAGACTAAAGACATTTTTTACAATTACTTTGCCAATCTTAATGCCTGGAGTAGTTTCAGGTGCGACATTAGCTTTTGCCTTATCAATTGATGATGTAGTTATTAGTTTCTTTACCTGTGGCCCAGATAGCACAACTTTTCCGATTAAGATTATGTCTATGGTTAAGACAGGGGTAACACCAGAAGTTAATGCGCTTTCTACGATTATTATGTTTGTAACCATTGTTGTAATTTGCATTAATACAAGTAGGCAAGTTAAAAGACTTAAGGCATTAGAAGTTTAGACGGTAGCATGAAATAAGATAGGAAAAGTAAGGCAGGAAATTAAAAATGTGGATTGGAGGATGAAAAAATGGAGATTAAGAAAAATTATATCAATGGTGAATGGGTAGAGGGGACATCAGGCAAAGTAATTAATGTAATTAATCCAGCAACAGGGGAGATTATTGCCTACGTTTCGGAAAGTAGTGTGGCGGATACAAAAGCAGCGATTGCAGCTGCTAAAGAATCTTTTTATGTGACACGTAAGTGGCGAGATATGGACTCACAAGCTAGAGGAGATGTGTTATTAGCAATTGCAGATACGATTGAGAAATATAAAGATGAACTCGCCAGACTAGATTGTATAGATAATGGCAAACCGCTTCGTGAAGCGGAAGGTGATATAGACGATGGAATTCATACTTTCCGTTATTATGCAGGACTTATTAAAGCGCCTTATGGCGGCGTGTATGATGTAAATGGCAACTTTGGGAGCATGCATTCATACACGGTACATGAACCAGTAGGCGTATGTGCACAGATTACACCCTGGAACTATCCATTTTTAATGTCTGTTTGGAAACTGGCACCAGCTCTGGCAGCAGGTAATAGTATTGTCTTTAAACCAAGTCCCAAAGCCCCCCTTTCTACTATTAAATTATTTGAGATTTTTGAAGAGGTAGGACTTCCAAAGGGCTGCGTTAATCTTGTACAAGGCGATGCAGAAGTGGGAAGTGAAATGGGATGCAATAAAGATGTAGATATGATTACTTTCACTGGTAGCACAAAAGTAGGCCAAAGCCTTATGAAAGCAGCTGCTACAAATGTTAAAAAAATAGGTTTGGAATTAGGGGGTAAATCACCTAATGTCATTTTTGCAGATGCAGATTTAGAAGGAGCAGTAGAATGGGCAATGATTGGGATATTCTTTAACCAAGGTGAAGTATGTTCAGCTGGTTCTCGCATTATTATAGAAGCTTCTATTAAAGAAGCATTTGTAAATCGCCTTGTAGAACGTGCGAACGCAATGACTATTGGCAATCCTCTTGAAAATCCTGACTTAGGTCCAGTGATCACAGAAGATCACATGAATAGAGTACTTGCCTATATTCAAAGCGGCCTAGACGAAGGCGCAACCTTAAGGTGTGGTGGTGAGCGTTATATAGAAGGAGAATGCAAAAATGGTTACTTTATCAAACCGACAGTCTTTGATAACTGCACACCAGATATGAAAATTGTTCGCGAAGAAATATTTGGCCCTGTTGTAACTATTCAAACCTTTGAGACAGAAGAACAAGCTATTGCTATGGCAAATGATACGGATTATGGTTTGGCAGGTGCGGTTTTCACTTCAGATGTCACTAGAGCTATGCGCGTCATCAAAGAAATCCGTGCCGGTATTACCTGGATTAACTGTTACAATCCAACATTCAATGAAGCCCCTTGGGGTGGCTATAAAATGAGTGGCATAGGCCGTGAATTAGGAATACATGGTTTAGAAGAATATCAAGAAGTTAAACAAATCAATATAAATCTCACACCGGGCACTGTAGGTTGGTATGAACACTAAAAGCAAGTAAGTAAGTTAAATAAGTAAACAAATAAGTAAACAAATAAGTAAACAAGTAAGTAAACAAATAAGCAAGTTAAATAAGTTAAAAAATAAAGGTGATGCCCTGAAATAAATTTCGTGGCATTACCTTTTTTAGTTTTTACGAAATTTTAATAAGTCCCAACGAGAGGAGACACCTAATTTATTGTATAAATTTTGAATGTGTTTCTTTAAAGTGAAATGACTAATACATAACTGCGCCGCAATTTGAGTATTATCAAGTTCATTGAAAACAAGCTCAAGTACTTCACTTTCTCTAGGTGTTAAATGATACTGCTGAATAAGGTCTAATATATTTTGAGAGGTGGTATTTTCGCTTTTTGTATCTTTAAAGAGTTCATTATAAAAGCGTAGGCTAAGATGCGGTTCAAAGGCATTAAGGAGAAACATTTCATCATCCGAAAAATCCCCTTGTTCTTTCGTACGATAAAGGCTAATAACACCTAAAAAAGTATCTTTATAAACGAGATGAAGCTGAAGAGAGTAATGAAGGCCAAAAGGGGCATAGCATTTTTTATAAATATTTGTTTCTACGCGGATTGACTCAGGGATTAAGTCACTTTCTCTTACAATCATACTTTGTTTTGAAAGCATCATCCAGCGGGTACTATCATCTTCCTCCAAACCAAGATAAAGTTTCTCTACATCTGTGAAAGATGTAGGGACACAAAGGGGATCACAAAGTAGGTTATTTGATTCTTCAAGGTTAGCCATAAGGATACTGGCATATGTATTAGGAATAAGATGTGAGAGTAATGAAAGAAAGTTAGTTTTCATAACATAAAAGTCATTTTGGCTGTGTATTTGATAAATTATATTATTAATAAGAAGAAATTCATTTTTTTGCATGACAGTGCTCCTTCTATTTAAAGTTAGTATATATAGATTAAAGCTAGTATATATAGATTAAAGCTAGTATATATAGATTAAAATTAGTATATATAGATTTCACATTTATAAAATTGAGTTAATCATTATGTTATAGCTGTGTGAAAGACCTACTTATGAGATATATCATTTAGAGTTATGACTGGTTTCTCTATAAGTCTTGAGTAGTTTTGGGTATATTCTATTTAATTAGAATTTTAACATATTTTCATGGCACATTCTACTTTAAAAGGAGTAGAAATACTCCTAAAGAGGTGAAAGAACACTCTGCTTAGGTAATTGTAAGCGGCATTTAAAACTTCTATAATAAAGATAACAAATTAAACAAATAAATGATTAAGTATACAAAGGCGTATCTCATTAAAAAGAGATGCGCCTTTTTGTATTTTAGAAAGGATGAGTTATATGTCAAATAAGGAAAACGTTATATCAGAGTTAGAGAAAGTAATCGGTTATATTAAAAGTGATACATTATCAGATACAGATAAAGAAATAATCACACAACAAACAGTAGAATATTTTGATGAATATGTAAGTCCAGGTTGGCTTAAATATAGAAAATCAGTTTCTACTAATGCAGCCGTTGTAGAATGGACGGATGAGGGAAGCTATTGTGAAGGGTTATATGGAGAGAAATTCATTGACTGTTTAGGTGGATTCGGTATTTATACTTGTGGCCATAGAAATGAAGAAATATTAGATACTGTTAAAGCACAGCTAGACCATCAGGCTCTTCATTCACAGGAATTATTAGATCCACTCCGTGGCTACTTAGCAAAAGCAGTGGCAGATATTACGCCAGGTGATTTAAGACACTGTTTCTTTACAAATGGTGGTGCAGAAGCAGTAGAAATGGCATTAAAACTTGCTAGAATTGCAACAGGTGGAAGATGGTATATCTCAACAGTAGGTGCATTTCATGGCAAATCAATGGGTGCAATCTCTATGGGAGGAAAAAGCACATATCGTACACCTTATACACCAATGGTTCAACAAGTTCAACATGTAGAATATGGCAATGCAGAAGATATGAGGAAGGCAATTCGTAATTTGATAGCAGTTGGCGAAAAGGTAGCGGCTGTAATCTTAGAGCCTATTCAAGGTGAAGCTGGAGTTATCGTACCACCAGAAGGGTATTTAAAAGAAGTACGTGCAATTTGCGATGAATATGGTGTAGCCCTTATCTTTGATGAAATTCAATGTGGCATGGGTCGCACAGGGACAATGTGGCGATGTGAAGCAGAAGGTGTCACACCAGACATTATGACTTTTGGAAAAGCGTTTGGAGGTGGTATTATGCCGATTACAGGAATTATCTGTACACCACCAATGTGGACACAGGAACTTATTGATAATCCATGGCTATTAGGTTCTCCTACCTTTGGTGGTAACCCGGTTTGTTGTTCAGCAGCTATTGCAACCATTAAATATATGCTTGAAAATGATATCCCAGGACAATGCAAAGAAAAAGGGGATTACTTAAAAGCAGGCTTACAAAAACTTGCTGAAAAATATCCAACACTTATTGAGGATGTAAGAGGTGTAGGATTAATGTTAGCAGTAGAATTTGTTAAATGTGAAGTAGGTTACTCAGTGGCTAAAGGTCTTTTTGCAAGAAGAGTCATGACAGCAGGAACATTAGTTAACGCAAAATGTATTCGCTTTGAGCCTGCAGCAGTTATTACAAAAGAAGATATCGATCAAGTAATTAGCCGTATGGACGAGGCGCTGAGTGATACAAAAAAGGAATTTGATTTATAAAAGAAGTGTAAAAGTCTACTTAAGTAATAGAAACTTAAGTGATAGAAAAAGAAAAGTTAATAAGTTACTTTGAAAATACAAAGGGAGTGTTACAAAACTATTTGACTAGTTTTGTAACACTCTCTTAAAAGTTGATTTCATAAATTAAAGTAAATAGATAATGCCGTTTAATATTTACGATTTTTAAGGCTTATAGAGAAACAAACTAAAACCTTGAAATATACATGTAGGTAAATAGGTTTCTCTTAAAGAAGAAATACAGTGAATGAAATAGAAGAAAGTGAGCATGATATCAATATAAAATATATAAGATATAGAGACGCTAGCTAAAAACTTAAAATATACATGTAAGTAAATTAGTTTCTCCCCATGATTTCACATTCTAAAAACTATGAATAACTAAGTTTTATAAATGTAAAATCTATATATAGAGAAACCAACTAAAACCTTGAAATATACATGTACGTAAATAGGTTTCTCTCAATGATTTCACATGACTCAAAATTATGAATAACTAAAATTTATACATGTGAAATCTATATAAGATAGGTAAGACATATAAGATAGGTAAGACATATAAGATAGGTAAGACATATAAGATAGGTAAGACATATAAGATAGGTAAGACA